>JBNKGB010000025.1:0-47677 GCA_050289605.1 Roseibium sp.
GCTGCAGCAGGCCGTCGCCCTCGATCTGTTCGACGCCGAGATCGGTCTGGACCTGGTAGATCCGCAGAAAGCCGTCGCCACGAACCGGTGCCATGACCGCATAGCCGGGGCCGAGCTGCTTGCCGTCCAGAATGACGGCGGGATCCTGCTCGGGCGGGGTCTCATACTGTTCGGAAAGCGCAAGCGCCGGGTTTGCCTGAACGGTGGCCAGAAAAAGGGCCAGAACAGTACCGGCAGTCCAGGCCGGCACTTTGAACGATGGATGCACGAAACCGGTCTCCTTCAGGAAGAAGCCGGCGAAATCCTCAGTCCGGAGCCATTCCGTTCCGTGCCAACGCTTCACCGGCAAGATAAAGCGAACCGCAGATCAGGATTCTGGGCGGCTCGCCATCTTTCGCCGCACAAGCTGCCACATCTGCCAAGGCTGCGTCCAGTGACTGAAACGGCGTTGCTTCCAGCCCGGCGCAGCGGGCAAGATCCGCGAGGTCTTCCGGGGTCCTTGCCGAAACGGTCGAGGAAATCGGCACGGTGCCGACGTGGCGGGCAAGCCCCTGGAACGGACGGAAGAAGCCGATCGGATCCTTGGTCGACAGCATGCCGGACACGAGATAGAGCGGGCGGGGGCTGCGCTCCTCCTGTTCGCCCATGAATTCGGCGATGTAGATGCCCGCACCCGGGTTGTGGCCGCCGTCGACCCAGACTTCCGCCCCTTGCGGGCACAAATCCAGCAGCGCGCCATGGGTGAAGGGCTGAAGCCGGCCGGGCCAGTTGACCGATTTCAGGCCCCGGGCGATCACGCTTTCTTCCGGCAGGAGACCCGCGGCCTTCAGCGCAGCGAGGGCCATGGCGGCGTTGGCGAACTGGTGGCGGCCGTTGAGAACGGGAAGCGGCAGGTCGATCAGTTCCTCGTCGTCCTGGAACGCCAGCCGGCCCTGGTCCTCCTGGGCGACAAAGTCCCGGCCGAACAGTTTCAGCGGCGCGCGGTTGCGCGCTGCCTGCCGTTCGATCACCGGCAGGGCATCGTCGTCCTGGGCGGCGCTGATCACCGGCACGCCCGGTTTGATGATCCCGGCCTTCTCCGCGGCGATATCGGCCACGCTGTCGCCCAGAAACTTTTCGTGGTCCAGCGACACCTGGGTGATGACGCTCACGAGCGGACGGTCGATGACATTGGTCGCGTCGAGGCGTCCGCCGAGCCCCACTTCCAGCAGCAGGATATCCGCGGGCTGTTCGGCGAAAAGCAGAAGCGCCGCCGCCGTCGTGATCTCGAAGAAGGTGATTTCCTCGCCGGCATTGGCCTCCTCGCACCGATGCAGCACATCGTACAGCAGCGCATCGGAGACAAACTTTCCATCCGTGCCGAGACGGATGCGCTCGTTGAAGAAAACGAGATGCGGAGAGGTATAGACGTGGCAGCGCTTCCCGGATGCCTCGAGAACCGCGCGCAAGGTGGCGGTCACGGAGCCCTTGCCGTTGGTTCCGGCAACATGGATGACCGGCGGCAGCCGTTTTTCCGGATGTCCGAGAGCCGACAGCAGCCGGTGCATGCGCCCGAGCGAGAGGTCGATCTCCTTCGGGTGCAAGGCAAGCAGCCTGTCGAGAATTCTGGTGATCTGATCCAAGGCGCCCTCCGCAGGGTCCCAGCGTTCCTATTCAGCGTACGACCATCAGGTACGCCATACGCCTTTAGGATATGGCCGTTCGCCTGACAAGCGGACGGCTCATAAATGTCGCGAGTTGCCGCTTTTGCGACGTTTTCAGGTAACCGTCAGGCCTGGCCGGCCGACTCGTTTGCCTTTTCGGACTCTTTTTCGGTTTCTGGCTGCTTCGGCGCTTCGAGAGCCACATGCGGCAGCTCGACCTCGCGCTTCATCAGGATGCCGCAGATCCGGGAAATGGTGTCCTTCATCTCCAGGCGCGAGACCACCATGTCGATCATGCCGTGCTCGAGGAGATATTCCGCGGTCTGGAAATCGTCGGGGAGCTTTTCGCGCACCGTCTGCTCGATCACGCGGCGGCCGGCAAAGCCGATCTGCGCGCCGGGCTCGGCGATCTGGATGTCTCCCAGCATGGCGTAGGAGGCCGAGACGCCCCCGGTGGTCGGGTTGGTCAGGACGACGATATAGGGCAGGCCCGCTTCGCGCAGCATCTGAATGCCGACGGTGGTGCGCGGCATCTGCATCAGGGACAGAATTCCTTCCTGCATGCGCGCGCCGCCGGAAGCGGCGAACATCACGAACGGCGTCTTGTCCTCGACGGCCTTCATCATGCCGGCCAGAATGGCCTCGCCGACCGCCATGCCGAGCGATCCGCCGACAAAGGAAAAGTCCTGGACGGCGGTGGTGATCACCATGCCGTTGACCTTGCCCTGGGCGACATGAACGGCTTCTTCCTCGCCGGTCTTGGAGCGGGCTTCCTTCAGCCGGTCCGTATAGCGCTTGTTGTCGCGGAACTTCAGCGGGTCGGCATGGACTTCCGGAATGTCGATGCGGGTGTACTTGCCGTCGTCGAAGAAGGATTCAAGACGCCGGCGCGCCGGAATGCGCATGTGATGGCCGGAATTCGGAATGACCCAGAGATTGGCTTCCAGGTCCCGGTGAAACACCATTTCCCCGGTTTCCGGGTCCTTGATCCAGAGATTCTCCGGAACTTCACGCTTCTTCCAAAGATCCCGGATCTTCGGGCGTACGAGAGAGTTGATCCAGTTCACGACAGACGTGTCCCACTACTTGTTATCAACAGGCGGAGATATGGGGTCCGCCGCAAATCCTTCAACTCGGACGGGCCGTATCAGGCCGTCCGCGCCCTTGCGCAGCCGGAGGCGAGTTCCGCGACAACATCGGCAACCGCCTGAACGGTCCGGTCCGTCGCCTTGCCCGCTTCGTCCAGGCTGTCGCGGATAGCGTTCACCAGCACGGAGCCGACCACCACGCCGTCCGCATCCTTGCCGATTACCGCTGCCTGATCCGCCGTCTTGACGCCGAAGCCGACCGCAACCGGCAGGCTCGTATGGCTCTTGATGCGGTTGACCGCCGCCGTGACACGGCCCGTATCGGCGATATCGGCACCGGTAATGCCCGTCACGGAGACGTAATAGACGAAACCCGAGGTGTTGGCCAGAACGGCCGGAAGCCGCTTGTCGTCGGTGGTGGGCGTTGCCAGGCGGATGAAATTGAGACCGGCTTCCAGCGCGGGAATGCACAGCTCGTCGTCCGCCTCGGCCGGAATATCCACGATGATCAAGCCGTCGACGCCGGCCTCCCTGGCGACCTGAACGAAGGTCTTCGGGTCGCGCACATAGATCGGGTTGTAGTAGCCCATCAGGATGATCGGCGTGTCATTGTCCTGCTTGCGGAACGCACGCACCATGTCCAGGGTCTTTTCCATGGTCTGGCCGGCGGCAAGCGCGCGCTGGTTCGCCAGCTGGATCGGAATGCCCTCGGCCATCGGGTCGGAGAAGGGCATGCCGAGTTCGATGACATCGGCACCGGCCGCGGGCAGGGCGTTCAGGACGGCTTGCGAGGTGGCAAGATCAGGATCGCCTGCGGTGATAAAGGTGACCAGAGCCGGCCGTCCGGCCTCCGCACAGGCTTTAAAACGGCGGTCGATACGCGTTTCCGTCATTCGCTGCTACCCTTGTTGCGCCCGTTCCCAATCACACAGGCCTTTTCGTTCCTGCGGATGTACGGGGGCATTGCCTGCAATGTCAATCAATCAATGCGAAAACGGCAGGAGAGAGAGCCCCCGGACGGAAACGGCCTACCGGCTCGGGTAGTCGATCAGACCGATGGCACGGAAGTCCGCGTCGCTGCGGTAGACGTGCTCGCTGCGGATGGGGCGGCAGCGGCCGGTGCGCGAAAACGAGCCGCCCGGACCGCGGAACACGGTCGAAAGAGGAGCTGCGGAAGGCGCGCTCAACAACAGGGCTTGCAAGGAACTCATTTCAACAACCAGAAAACAGACTCATCTCGATGCGCGGACTCACGCCGCGTCGGGAATTTAGGTCTATTTTGCAGTGCAGCAATAGGCGCTCGCGCAGATCAGGTCTGCTTATTTTGCATGGCTGCATTGTGAGATACGCAGTATTCCTTGCTGGAGATATGCACTCCGTGCGCTTATTTTGAAGAAATTGCATAGCCAACAAACTAAACAAGAAGCTGTAAATGGCCCACTCCCTGTTTGAACCCGCCCCGCCCCCGTTCGGCGAAAGACTGTGGCGGCGCGTGAAGGAATTGAACATCGGTATCGTGCCGCGCCCGAAGCGGCCACGGGGTGACACCGCAAGGATTGCTCCGGTTCTGCCACAACAGGCAAGATATCTCGACGCCCGCGGAAGGCAGAAGCTTCTTGAAACCCTTCTTGAAACAGACGGGACAAAAAAATAAGGCCGCGCACCCCTGGTACGCGGCTTCATTGTTTCTCGCTTTGCTGCCCCCTGTTGGAGAGGGCATTTCGCGCGGTCAGTCGCTCAACGGTTTCTGAAATGCTTCCTGAAGGCGTGGCTGGCAATATCGCTGCGCAGCAGGCCGAGATCGGCGAGTTCTGCTTCATTCATGTGATTCATGCGCTCGATATCGCTTGCGACCCTGCGGGCCGCGCGGAAGTCGCGTACAAAACCGGTGAGCAGATCGAGAGACATTTCGGTATTCCTTTGGAATGGTCAGATGGCGCTCTGGCCGTGTTGCATTCTGCGACCACTCATTTAGTCCTTCTGCCGAAGCGCACAACAGACAAGAATGCATTGCTGCCTTTCCGAAGATGACGGGCTGGTTAACGGGAGGCTGTCACCCTGGACAAGCGGCGGCGCAGATCCGGGTCCTGCTCGCGTTGCCCCTTGCCCCAGCCACAGCGCGATCACACCGGCCCCGCACCTGATGTCTTCCGCTCTGGAAATGAATGGGCCCCGGATCTCACTTCGTTCGCCCTGGGTGACACTGAGACAAAGCAACGAAAAAGCCGCGCACCTTGCGGCACGCGGCTTCATTCAAATGACAGTCAGGACTTCGTCAGAGATCGAAGCCCAGCATCTGGCCGACAGTGAAGACGTCCTTGTCACCGCGACCGCACAGGTTCATGACGATGATCTGGTCCTTGTCCATTGTTGGGGCCAGCTTGACGACATAGGCCAGCGCATGGGACGGCTCGAGCGCCGGGATGATGCCTTCCACCCGGGTCAGCATCTGGAAGGCGTCAAGGGCTTCGTTGTCCATGATCGGCACGTATTCCACACGGCCGATTTCCTTCAGCCAGGAATGCTCCGGACCGATTCCCGGATAGTCGAGGCCGGCCGAAATCGAATGGCCTTCCAGGATCTGGCCGTCCTCGTTCTGCAGCAGATAGGTCCGGTTGCCATGGAGAACGCCCGGTTTGCCGGCCGTAAGCGACGCGCAATGCTCGACGCCTTCAAGGCCGCGGCCACCGGCTTCGACGCCGTAAATCTTGACATCCTTGTCATCGAGGAAGGGGTGGAACAGGCCGATGGCATTGGAGCCGCCGCCGACGGCCGCAACGAGAGCGTCCGGCAGGCGGCCTTCGGCTTCCATCATCTGTTCGCGCAGTTCCTTGCCGATCACCGACTGGAAGTCGCGCACCATTTCCGGATAGGGATGCGGACCGGCGGCGGTGCCGATCAGGTAGTAGGTGTCCTCGACGTTGGTGACCCAGTCACGCAGCGCCTCGTTCATGGCATCCTTCAACGTGCCGGCACCGGCGGTCACCGGGACGATCTCGGCGCCCAGCAGTTTCATGCGGAAGACGTTCGGCTTCTGCCGCTCGACATCCGTCTTGCCCATGTAGACCACGCAGGGCAGTCCGAAGCGGGCGCAGACCGTGGCGGTCGCGACGCCATGCTGGCCGGCGCCGGTTTCCGCGATGATGCGGGTCTTGCCCATGCGCTTGGCGAGCAGGATCTGCCCGAGGCAGTTGTTGATCTTGTGGGAGCCGGTGTGGTTGAGCTCGTCACGCTTGAAGTAGATCTTCGCGCCGCCGAGTTCCTGCGTCAGACGTTCGGCGAAATAGAGCGGCGAGGGACGGCCGGTATAATGCTTGTTCAGCGTTTCGATCTCGGCGTGGAAGGCCGGATCGTTCTTGGCGTCCTTGTAATGCTGCTCCAGGTCCAGGATCAGCGGCATCAGGGTTTCGGCGACATAGCGTCCGCCGAAAATGCCGAAATGCCCGCGATCGTCCGGACCGGTCCGGATGCTGTTCGCCATGTCGTTCACGCGTATACTCCTTGAGCCCGGATAACGGGGAGCCCGAATATCAGGCCCCTCTGACCGCCGCCATAAAGCTGCGAATAAGATTGCTGTCCTTGACGCCCCGCTCCCGCTCGACACCGGAGGAGACGTCCACTGCCTTCGTTCCGCTGACGCGGATCGCCTCGGCAACGTTCGACGGATCCAGCCCCCCGGAAAGCATGAAGGGCTTCCCGAGGTCAAGATCTTTCAGAAGGGTCCAGTCGTAGGCAATGCCGTTTCCGCCGGGAATCTCGGAATCCTTCGGCGGCTTGGCGTCGAACAGGATCCAGTCAGCGACGGCGGCGTAATAATGCGCCTTCTCCAGATCCGCCTTCTCGGAGATCGAAACCGCCTTCATGATCCTGGTCTTCTGCATCACCTTGGTGGCGGCGCAGGCTTCCGGCGGCTCGCTGCCGTGAAGCTGGAAAATGTCGGGGTTCACGACTTCCTTGATCCGCGACAGGCCGTCGAGATCCATATCGACGGTCACCGCGACGATCTCCGCCCGGCCGCGGGCCATGTCGGCCAGCTTGCAGGCATCGCTCAGGGAAACGTGACGCGGGCTTTTCGGAAAGAACATAAGCCCGACGAAATCCGCCCCCGCCTCCAGCGCGGCTTCCATGGTCTCCTCGGTGCTGAGACCGCAGATTTTGACTTTTACATTCGACATGGGTCCGAGGTATCGCGCCTGAAACAGGGTTTGTCAAAAGGGGAATGGTTTTTGAACGACCGTCCGATCGTCAAACCCTCCATCGTCATCCCGGCCAAGCGAAGCGACGAGCCGGGAGTGGAGAACCACGATAGCTAGTTCCTTCTACCCCGACCCCTCATCCCGTCACGTCACATTGAACGCCGCGATCGCCGCCATGTTGACGATGTCGCTGTCCTTGGCGCCCTGGGGCACGATCTGGATGGGCTTGTCGAAGCCGACCAGGAGCGGACCGATGACGGTGGCGCCGCCCAGTTCCTGCAGCATCTTGGTGGAGATGGAGGCGGAGTGGAAGGCGGGCATGACGAGGACGTTGGCCGGGCCGGACAGGCGGCAGAACGGATAGGCGGCCATGCGGTCCACGTTCAGCGCGATGTCGGCGGCCATTTCGCCATCGTATTCGAAATCGACCCGGCGCCGGTCCAGGATCTTCACCGCCTGGATGACCTTTTCCGACCGCTCGCCCTTCGGATGCCCGAAGGTGGAATAGGCGAGCATGGCAACCCGCGGCTCGTAGCCGAGCTTGCGCGCGACATGGGCTGATTCCTCGGCGATGTCGGCGAGCTCCTCCGAGGTCGGCATGTCGATCACCGCCGTATCGGCGATCAGCACCGTGCGGCCGCGGGCGAGCGCCAGGGTGACACCGATGACGCGATGGCCCGGTTTCGGGTCGATGGTGGCCTTCACCGTGTCGAGGGCCACCGAATAGTTGCGGGTCAGGCCCGTGACCATGGCGTCGGCATCGCCCCGTGCCACCATGATCGCGCCCCAGTAGTTGCGGTCGTTGTTGACCATGCGCTGGCAGTCGCGCAGCAGGTAGCCATTGCGCTGCAGGCGGCCGTAAAGATAGTGGGCGTAGTCGGCATTGCGGTTGGAAAGCCGCGCGTTCTGGATGGTGATGCCGGAGCGGTTGATGTCGACGCCCGCATGCTCGGCCATCGATTTGATCTCGTCTTCCCGGCCAATGAGGATCGCCTCGCCGAGGCCCTGCGAGACAAAGCTTGCGGCGGCGCGGATCACCGGCTCTTCTTCGCCCTCCGCGAACACCACCCGTTTCGGCTGGCGGCGGACCTTGGTGAAGATGCGCTGGAGGGTGCCGGCCACCGGATCGAGCCGGGAGGACAACTGGTTCTTGTAGGCTTCCATGTCGACGATCGGCCGCCGGGCAACGCCGGAATCCATCGCCGCCTGGGCAACCGCCGGCGGGATCGTGTGAATCAGCCGGGGATCGAACGGCACCGGGATGATGTATTCCGGACCGAACTTCGGCCGGTTGCCGCGATAGGCGGCGGCCACCTCGTCCGGCACCTCTTCGCGGGCAAGGTCGGCAAGCGCATTGGCGCAGGCAACCTTCATGTCGTCGTTGATCGTGACGGCCTGAACGTCCAGCGCGCCGCGGAAGATATAGGGAAAGCCGAGAACGTTGTTGACCTGGTTGGGATAGTCGGAGCGGCCGGTCGCCACGATGGCATCGTCGCGCACCGCAGCCGCTTCCTCCGGCGTGATCTCCGGATCCGGATTGGCCATGGCGAAGATGATCGGGTTCGGCGCCATCACCCGCAACATGTCCGGGGTCAATGCGCCCTTTGCCGACACACCGAAGAAGACATCCGCACCTTTCATCGCGTCATAGAGCGTGCGTGCCTTGGTCTCGACCGCGTGGGCTGACTTCCACTGGTTCATGCCCTCCTCGCGGCCCTTGTAGATGACGCCCTTGGTGTCGCAGAGGGTGACGTTCTCGTGGGGAATGCCCATGGACTTGATGAGCTCGATGCACGCGATGCCGGCTGCGCCCGCACCGTTGCAGACCACCCTGGTGTCCTTCATGTCCCGCCCGGTCAAATGCAGGGCATTGATGAGACCTGCGGCGGCGATGATCGCCGTGCCGTGCTGGTCGTCGTGGAAGACCGGGATGTCCATCAGTTCGCGCAGCCGCGCCTCGATCATGAAGCATTCCGGCGCCTTGATGTCCTCCAGGTTGATGCCGCCGAAGGAGGGGCCGAGATAGCGGACCGAATTGACGAATTCCTCGACGTCCTGGGTGTCGACCTCCAAATCGATGGAGTCGACGTCGGCGAAACGCTTGAACAGGACCGCCTTGCCTTCCATGACCGGCTTGGAGGCCAGCGCGCCAAGATTGCCGAGACCCAGGATGGCGGTCCCGTTGGTGATCACGGCCACCATGTTGCCCTTGGTGGTGTAGTCATAGGCCCGGCTCGGATCCTCGGCGATCGCATTGACAGGAACCGCCACGCCGGGGGAGTAGGCAAGCGACAGGTCGCGTTGCGTCGCCATCGGCTTGGTCGGCGTGATTTCCAGCTTGCCGGGCCGGCCTTCCTGGTGGAATTGAAGCGCTTCCTGGTCGGTGAAGCTGACTTTCGGTTTGGACGGGTTCTTGTCGGCGGACATGATGCGGGCGTTTCCTCTCGATCACGATCTAGAGTGTCGTGCTGATCGACCTTATCCGCTGGAAAATGAAGCCTCAAGCCAAGATGGCCTAAGCTCTTGGTGGAACACCTTCAACGCGGCCAAGCGAATATGGGCCGCATTTTCTCTTTTGGATCGATCAACTTATCTGCGCTGAGGCGCTTCCACTTAAATGCAGGTTGATCTACGTATCGGTCATGAGTGGACAAATCGCGCAGACAACGGCCCAGGCGGACACCAAGGTCACGCCGATGATGGCTCAATACATCGAGATCAAGACGGCCAATCCGGACAGCCTGCTGTTCTACCGGATGGGCGATTTCTACGAGCTGTTTTTCGAGGACGCCGAAATCGCCTCGCAGGCACTCGGCATCACGCTGACCAAGCGCGGCAAGCATCTGGGAGAAGACATCCCGATGTGCGGCGTGCCGGTGCATGCCGCCGACGACTACCTGCAGAAGCTGATCGCCAAGGGCCACCGGGTCTCTGTGTGCGAGCAGACGGAAGATCCGGTGGAAGCCAAGAAGCGCGGCTCGAAATCGGTGGTCCGCCGGGACGTCGTGCGGCTCGTCACGCCCGGAACCCTGACCGAAGAGCGGCTTCTGGATGCCGGCGCGAACAACTTCCTGATGGCGCTGACGCGGCTGAGGGGCGGGTCTCTCGAAGGCGATGCGGTCTATGGTCTTGCCTGGATCGACATGTCCACCGGCTCCTTCCAGGTCTCCGAAACGGATCACCAGCGCCTTGCCGCCGATCTGGCGCAGGTCAGCCCGCGCGAACTGATCCTTTCGGACAATCTGCTTCAGGAAAGCGAGCTGCGACTGACAGCCGAACAGGCGGGCGGCGCGCTGTCGCCTGTGCCGCGCGCGTTTTTCGACAGTTCCACGGCCGCCGACCGGCTGGCGCATTATTTCGGCGTCAAGACACTCGACGGCTTCGGTACCTTCAGCCGGGCGGAGCTTTCGGCGGCCGCCGGCATCCTTGCGTATGTGGAGAAGACCCAGCTCGGCGAGCGTCCGCCGCTGGACCCGCCCGTTCGCGAGGCCGGGGTGGGTCGGATGCTGATCGATCCGGCCACCCGCGCCAATCTGGAACTTTCCCGCACGCTTTCCGGCGAAAAACAGGGCTCGCTGCTGGCGACCATCGACCGGACGGTGACAGGCAGCGGTTCGCGCCTTTTGGCCAGCCGCCTTGCCGGGCCGCTCGTCAACGTGGACGCCATCGGCCACCGGCACGACGCGGTGGACTTTTTCCTTGAAAACGAAATCATGCGGGAAGGACTGCGCCAGACCTTGAAGGGCGCGCCGGATATGGCCCGCGCCCTGTCGCGCATCGCGCTCAACCGGGGCGGACCGCGCGATATTCTCTCCATTGCACAGGGCCTTGCGGCTGCCCGGGCGGTGCTCGACCAGACCGGCTCGACGACCGGAGCGATCCCGGCGGAAATCGCTGCCGCCCGGTCGAGCCTCGAACAAGCCCCGCACGACCTCGGCATGGAGCTGGTGACGGCACTCTCGCAGGACCCGCCGCTTCTGAAGCGGGACGGCGGCTTCGTTGCCTCCGGCTATAATGCCGATCTCGACGAATTGCGCTCGCTGCGCGACGAAAGCCGAAAGGTCATCGCGAAGCTTCAGGCAGACTATGCGGAAGAACTCGGCCTCAGGTCGCTGAAGATCAAGCATAACAACGTGCTAGGCTGGTTCATCGAGACGCCAACCGCACAGGCGGAAAAGCTGACCTCGGATCCGGGCCGCTTCATCCACCGCCAGACCATGGCGGGTGCCATGCGCTTCACCACCACGGAACTGGCGGATCTGGAATCGAAGATCGCCAGCGCAGGTGAACGCTCGCTCGCCATCGAACTGGAAATTTTCGAGCGGCTTGCCCAGGCAATCATCGCTGGGGGCGAGGCCATCAAGGCCGCCGCGCAAGGCCTGTCGATCCTTGATGTGTCGGCCGCGCTCGCAAAGCTCGCCCAAGACGAAAACTATGTGCGCCCGCACGTGGACGACAGCCGCGCCTTCGACATCAGGGGCGGCCGCCATCCGGTCGTGGAACGAGCGCTGAAGAAATCGGGCGGCGACAGTTTCGTTGCCAATGATGCCAATCTCGGCCCGGACACGGATGAGGACATCGGCCACATCTGGCTGATCACCGGTCCGAACATGGCCGGCAAATCGACGTTCCTGCGCCAGAACGCGCTGATCGCGGTCCTCGCCCAGATGGGGTCCTTCGTTCCAGCCGCGGAGGCACATATCGGCGTGGTCGACCGGCTGTTCTCCCGTGTCGGCGCCGCCGACGACCTGGCCCGCGGCCGGTCCACCTTCATGGTGGAAATGGTCGAGACGGCGGCAATCCTCAACCAGGCGGGCGACCGGTCGCTGGTGATCCTCGACGAAATCGGCCGGGGCACGGCGACATTCGACGGGCTGTCGATTGCCTGGGCGACGATCGAACATCTGCATGAGGTCAACCGGTCACGGGCGCTGTTTGCGACCCATTACCATGAGCTGACCGCGCTGTCGGCGAAACTGGAACGCCTTTCCAACGCCACCGTCTCGGTCAAGGAATGGAAGGGCGACGTCATCTTCCTGCATGAGATCGTGCCGGGTGCCGCGGACCGGTCCTACGGCATTCAGGTGGCGAAACTCGCCGGGCTTCCGGCAACGGTGGTCGAGCGCTCCCGTCAGGTGCTGAGCCAGCTGGAGGAGCAGGACCGGCGGTCGCCGGCCGAAAGCCTGATCGACGAGCTGCCGCTATTTGCCAGCCTGGCACCCGCAAGGCCCAGCACGTCCCACGCCGCAGCGGAACCGGATCCCGTCCTCGAGGCCCTCGAGGATTTCAACCCGGACGACATGACGCCGCGCGAGGCGCTCGAGGCGCTTTACCGGCTGAAGACGCTCCAGGCGGGCCGGGAGAGCTGACGAGGTACGGACAATTTATTGTTCGTGCGCTGGAATCCGCGGCCCATCCTTCGAGACGGACCTTTCGGTCCTCCTCAGGATGAGGATTTTGGTGTTGCGCATCTTTCGCCTGACACCAAACCGACCTCATCCTGAGGAAGTGCGAAGCGCTGTCTCGAAGGATGGGCCGCCTGCTCCGAAAATGAGGCAAGCCGCAGCCGAACACAGCCTTTGATTGCGGTTCCTCAAAAAGCCCGTGACGCGGCGGAGCAACGGGACTAGGCTAGGTACCCTTTCTGAAACCCGACTTTCTCCGGCGTTCCAACATGAGTTACCTGGTGCAACTGCCGCGTCAGGCGTTGCTGATATTGCTGCTTCAGTTCTGCAACAGCCTCGGCGTGTCGGCGATCATTCCGATGATGAGCTATTTCATTGTCGAAGGCCTCGGGGCCGAGCCCTGGCAGGTCGGGTTTTATACCGGGCTCGTGCTGCCGCTGACGCTCGTTGCCAACCGATGGGCCGGGGAACGACTCGATAACGGTTATCCGGTCAAGCGCCTGCTGCTGATTTCCGTCGGCGCATTCATGGCGGTGTCGTCGCTTCTGACGCAGGTTACCAGCCTGCTGATGCTGTCTCTCATGATCGCGCCGCTCATGAGCCTCGCCAACATGGGATCCGGCGTCATTTTTACGTCGGGACGCATTTACGCCGACCAGAACGGACTGGACATCGCCCGCTACAATTCCTGGCTGCGCATGACCATTTCACTTGCCTGGATGATCGGCCCAGCGCTGTCCTTCTCGGTCGTGGCGCAATACGGGTTTTCATCCGCGTTTACCGGCGCTCTCGGGGTCGGCCTGGTGTATCTGGTGCTCTGGTACGCGGCCATTCCCAAGGGGTTTCGGTCCGAACGGCCCAGGAAAAAGTCGGTTGGCAGGGAGCCAATCAATTGGGGTCTGGCGATTGCGGGACTGACCTGTCTCGGCTTCGTCGTCACCAATTCGCTGTTTGTGTCCTCCATGCCGATGTTTTTCGTTCGGGAAATGAGCCTTCCCGGATCTACGCCGGGTCTCTCCCTGTCGGTCAAATGCCTTCTGGAAGTCTTTGTCATCTTCGGCTCCGTCCGCCTGTCGGAACGAATCGGCACGCGTCAGGTGCTGATGCTTGCCGCCTGCCTTGCGGCGACAAGCATGGTCCTGTTCTCCCAGGTGACCGCGGTCTGGCAAGTTCTGGCGGTCGCCACCCTGGAAGGCACCTACTATGGGCTCTTTGCAGGCGTTGCGATCAGCTTCGTTCAGAGTTTCGCGCCGGACCGGCCGGGCCGGGCAACGGCGGTCTACATGAACAGCCTGTTTCTTGGCGGTCTGATCGGCAGCGTTTCCATGGGGTTCATTGCAAGCGCCACCAGTTTCCAGACCGTCCTCTTTACCGCCGCGCTCTCGTCGATCTTTGCGCTGGCCGTGCTGGTTGCCACCTTGCGGGTTCAGCCCCGGCCTGTCGAAGACGCCATTTAGATGCCGCCCGCCTTGGCGATGGAAAGGGCATTTGCCATGGCGCCGGCGAAGCTGGTGCGATCATCCGGGTTCAGGAAATTACCGAGATCGATCGTTTCTCCCCGGCTGACGAGCGACACCTTGACGACGCCTTCGTCCTCCAGCCGGTTCACCGTCAGACGCACCCAGAACGGATTGAAGTGGTATTCCTGAAATTTCCTGCCGGGGCCGACCTTGCGAATGAGGATTTCATATCGGGAGACGATCACTTCCTCGAAGGTTCGGGCGGACCGGTAATTCAGCTGGAAGGCAAACCACAGTAGGGCGATGTCCAGCCCGAAAAAGCCGAAAACCGGCCATGCCCCGATACTGAGGAACAGGATGCCGGCGCAAAAACAGACCGCGCCGAAAATGCACATGAGGATGAGGAATCCCTTCGGCCCCAGCGACCGGTGAGGGGTCAGAACCGCGGAAAAAAATGGCCGGTCCGGATCCGTCATTTCGCCTTTCCGGTCGGCTTTCGGATTGTTCTCGCTCATAAGCTCAGAATATAGAAGGATGATGAAGCAAGCAAAGAGTCCCCCCTCCGGAAAGGCGGCCGCCCGTTCCGCCAAACCCGCCGGAAAAACCCGAAAACCGTCGCCGTCGGTCGACAATCCCGGCAAGGTGCTGAAGCGCTCGCGCTACAGCAAGGCCGAGACCTATGCGATCTTTCAAAGGTTCCATGCGGACAATCCGGAACCCAAGGGCGAGCTGGACTACGTCAACGCCTATACGCTGCTGGTGGCCGTCGTTCTGTCGGCCCAGGCGACCGACGTCGGTGTGAACCGGGCAACGAGACACCTGTTCCAGATCGCCGACACGCCGGAAAAGATGGTCGCGCTGGGCGAAGACAGGGTCCGGGAGGAAGTCAAGACGATCGGGCTCTACAAGAACAAGGCCAGGAACGTGATCCTCCTGTCGGAGCAGCTTATCCGCGATCATGGCGGCGAGGTTCCGGAAGACCGGGAGGCGCTGGAAAAGCTTCCGGGCGTCGGCCGCAAGACGGCCAATGTGGTCCTCAACATCTTCTTCGGTCATCCGACGATTGCCGTCGACACCCACCTCTTCAGGCTCGGAAACAGGATCGGCATCGCCCCCGGCAAGACACCGCTCGACGTCGAAAAGGCGATGGAAAAGGCGGTTCCGAAGGAATTTGCCCTGCATGCCCATCACTGGCTGATCCTGCATGGCCGCTACATCTGCAAGGCCCGGAAGCCCGAATGCAGGCGCTGCGTCATCTACGACCTGTGCAAGAGCCCGGAAAGGGAACCGTTCGACGCCATCCCGGACATTGCGGTGAGAACGAGAGCGCAAATCGAGAAGGAAACAGCCTCTTGACCAGTCCCGCCAGGTCCTGTCCAGCCAGCGAAAGGCTGCGCTTCCGGCAGCCGAACGAAGGAGATGCGTCCTTTTATCTCCGGCTGATGAACGAACCTGACTATATCCGCTTCATCCGCGACCATGGCATCCGGACCAACGAGGAGGCAGCGGAGCACATCAGGACAAAGACCCTGCCGCGCTTCGCCGAACAGGGGTTCGGGCTGTGGCTTGTCGAGCTGAAGGAAACCGGCGAGCCGATCGGCGTCTGCGGGCTCGTCGTGCGCGAGGAGCTCGACTGTCCGGATCTCGGGTTCGCGTTTCTGGAAGAGCATCGCGGCAAGGGATACGGGCGGGAGGCCGGCCTTGCCGTCCTCGATTTCGTCCGCAAGGATCTCAAGCTCGGCGCTCTGTGCGCGATCGCCGATCCGGAAAACACCCGCTCCGGCAACCTTTTGACGAAGATCGGCTTCGAGGCGAACGGCCAGCGGTACCTGGCTGCTTTCGCAACGACCTCCAATTACTATTTCTGGAATTCAGGAGCAGGGACTTCGGGGGACCTTTAGGCCGGATCAGCGCTTTTCGCGCACCCGGACGACGACGTCGACACGAACCACTTCCATGCCTTCGGGAATTTCCGGCAGCCGGCCGATGCCGACCCCTTCGCCCGGTATGTCGATCACGCGATTTTCACCCTCGATGAAGAAGTGATGGTGGTCGGAGACCTTGGTGTCGAAATAGGTCTTGTTGCCTTCGATCGCGACTTCGCGCAGAAGCCCCGCCTCGGTGAACTGGTGCAAGGTGTTGTAGACCGTGGCAAGGGACACGGGAACGTCCGCCGCAACGGCTTCCTCATGGAGCAGTTCGGCGGAAACATGCCGGTCGCCGCGGGAATAGAGCAGCTCGGCCAGCGAGACACGTTGGCGCGTCGGACGCAGACCTGCAGTCCGCAGCATGTCGGTCACATCCTTGCCGGCCATTTCCGTCGCCATGTGTGTCGTCATTCCACCGTGTTCCAAGTCTAATTCCGGGTTTCGCAACGGCATTCCAAGTTTTAATCCGGCGACCGCCAGCATCGAATTCCGCGATAACGGCTTATATCTGCCATTTCTTGTACCCAGGATGCAAGTTTTAAACGCAACCGGCAAATTTGCCTCACCCGTCCGTTCATGCCGCAATTTGTCGCAAATCTTTCAAAAACTGCGGAAATGGCGCGCAACTTCGCGCAAGTGACATCTTTCGGTTGGGGTTCCCCTGTGTTACGAAGACGCCATAAACGAACCATAAAACAAACCCGTTCCACGTTTTTCGGGAGCCGGGAAGAAGACAAAACGGACCTTGAATGACCGAGCGCCGCTCCAGCTACGACTATGAAGCTCTTCTCGCCTGCGGCCGCGGCGAGCTTTTCGGCCCTGGCAATGCCCAGTTGCCACTGCCTCCGATGCTGATGTTCGACCGGATCACGGAAATTTCCGAAACCGGCGGCGAATACGACAAGGGATATGCCCGCGCCGAATTCGATATCAAACCGGATCTCTGGTTCTTCCCCTGCCACTTCCAGGGCAACCCCGTGATGCCGGGCTGCCTGGGTCTCGACGCCATGTGGCAGCTGACCGGGTTCTTCCTCGGCTGGCTCGGCCTGGAAGGCAAGGGCATGGCTCTGTCCACCGGCGAAATCAAGTTCAAGGGAATGGTCACGCCGGACGTGAAACTGGTCGAATACGGCGTCGACTTCAAACGGATCATGAAAGGCCGGCTGGTGCTCGGCATCGCCGACGGCTGGCTGAAGGCCGACGGGGAACAGATCTACAAGGCAACCGACTTGCGCGTGGGTCTGGCCAAGACCTGACGCCCTTTTCGGAAGTTCGAATTCAAGGACCGGCGCTTCTTTTTTACTGGAAGCGCCGGTTTGCGCATTATCTATGAGGAGGCAGACCACCGCTCGACTTGCGGTGCCTTGCCCCACCTGACTGAAAAACAGGAGACCGCCATGAGACGCGTTGTCGTCACCGGCATCGGAATCGTGTCGTCCATCGGAGCGAACGTCCAGGAAGTGCTTGCAAGCCTGAAAGAAGGCAAATCCGGCATCAGCTTTGCCCCGGACTATGCCGAACACGGCTTCAGGAGCCAGGTTCACGGGAAACCCGACGTCGACATCCCGGCCTTGATCGACAAGCGCCAGCTCCGTTTCATGGGCGATGGCGCGGCCTACAACTTCATCGCCATGGAGCAGGCGATCGCCGACAGCGGGCTGGAGGAAAACGACGTTTCCAACCCCCGCACCGGCCTGATCATGGGCTCCGGCGGTCCGTCCACCAAGAACCTGTTCCAGGCCCACCAGATCGTCCTGGAAAAAGGCTCGCCGAAGCGCATGGGCCCGTTCATGGTGACGCGCGGCATGAGCTCCACCAACTCGGCCTGCCTTGCGACCCCGTTCAAGATCAAGGGCATCAACTATTCCATCACCTCCGCCTGCTCGACCTCGGCGCACTGCATCGGCGCTGCGACCGAACAGATCCAGTTCGGCAAGCAGGACGTGATGTTCGCCGGCGGCGGCGAGGAACTCGACTGGACCCTGTCCTGCCTCTTCGACGCCATGGGCGCCATGTCCTCCAAATACAATGACACGCCGCAGACGGCCGCTCGCGCCTATGACGCCACCCGCGACGGCTTCGTCATCGCCGGCGGCGGCGGCGTCGTGGTTCTGGAAGAACTGGAACACGCCAAGGCCCGTGGCGCCAAGATCTATGCCGAAGTGACCGGCTATGCCGCCAACTCCGACGGCTACGACATGGTGGCTCCTTCCGGCGAAGGCGGCGAGCGCTGCATGCGCCTTGCCATCTCGACCCTGGGCGATCGCAAGGTCGATTACATCAACACGCACGGCACCTCGACCCCGGTGGGCGATATCGGTGAAATCGAGGCCATCCGCCGCGTCTTCGGCGAAAACCAGCCGCCGGCCTCCTCGACCAAGTCGCTGACCGGCCACAGCCTCGGCGCAACCGGCGTGCAGGAAGCCATCTACTGCCTGCTCATGCTGCAGAACGATTTCATCACGGCATCCGCCAACATCACCGAGCTCGATCCGGCCCTGAAGCCGGGCGAGATCGTCACCGAACGTGTTGACAATGCCGGGCTGGACACCGTGCTCTCCAACAGCTTCGGTTTCGGCGGCACCAATGCCTCCCTCGCGCTGTCGCGCTACCACGGCTGAGGAGTTTTGAATGTCTGATCTGATGAAAGGCAAACGCGGCCTGATCATGGGCGTTGCCAACGATCATTCGATTGCATGGGGTATTGCCAAGACCCTTGCGGAACATGGCGCGGAACTGGCCTTCACCTATCAGGGCGAAGCGTTCGGCAAGCGCACCAAGCCGCTGGCCGATTCCGTCGGCTCCAAGCTTCTGCTGCCGTGCGACGTGGAAGACACGCGGTCCGTCGACGACGTCTTCGGCACGCTGAAGCAGGAATGGGGCAGCATCGATTTCCTGGTCCATGCGATCGCCTTTTCCGACAAGTCGGAGCTGCGCGGCAAATATGCCGACACGACGCGGGAAAACTTCACCCGCACCATGCTGATCTCCTGCTTCTCCTTCACGGAGATCGCCAAGCGTGCGGCCGAGCTGATGACGAACGGCGGTTCCATGGTGACCCTGACCTATGGCGGCTCCACCAAGGTCATGCCGAACTACAACGTCATGGGTGTTGCCAAGGCGGCACTGGAATCCTCCGTCCGCTATCTGGCGGTCGACTACGGCGAGCAGAACATCCGCGTCAACGCGATTTCGGCCGGTCCGGTGCGTACGCTGGCAGGATCCGGCGTCTCCGATGCACGGTTGATGTTCAACTTCCAGAAACGGAACTCGCCGCTTTGCCGCACGGTGTCCCTGGAGGAAATCGGCGGAACGGGTCTCTACCTGCTGTCGGACCTGTCCGGCGGCGTTACCGGCGAGGTGCATTTCGTCGACAGCGGCTACAACATCATGTCGATGCCGCGCCTTGAAGAACTGAAGGTTCAGGAAATTAAGGTGGACTGAGGTCTTTGCGAACTTCTTGAATTCGAACAAGGCGGCCAACCGGCCGCCTTTTTTGTTTCTGAATTCCACTCAATTCCTCCTCATCCTGAGGAAGCGCGAAGCGCTGTCTCGAAGGATGGGCGGCAAACTCCGAACAAGCATCCCATCCTTCGAGACAGACCTGCCGGTCCTCCTCAGGATGAGGGTGTTCGTGTTTCAGCTGAAAGGCGCGATTTGCAGGTCCTGCTTGCCGGAAAGGCGAAATATCCGGATCAGTTGTCGATCAGCTCGTCCGGATAGACCCCGAACAGGCGGGTCTGGTCGAGCCAGCCCTCGTAGTTATCGCCGTTCACCTTGCACCAGCCGCCGGCACATTCGGAAACGGTGGTCAGGACATAGGGTTCGAGTTCCGCGACGATGTCGGCATCCGAGCGCGAGCGGGCGCGCAGCGGCGTGCGGTCGCTCTTTTCCCAGGGCGTGATCAGCGCGGTGCGACGCCCCGACAGCAATGAGTGGAACACCCAGCCCTGTTTGCCCTCCCAATCGCGGATCTGGCGCCAGTTCTCGAATTCGGCGATGATCTCCACCGGCAGACCGGTGTGAACGAATGTCCAGGCAATGTTGTATTCTCTCGACGGACCGACACGAACATTCACCCTGTCCGACTTCAGGCTGACGAAGCGGGGAACGGGAAGCCCGCTCGCTCCGGTCGACGTTCCCTGTGCCGAAGCCGGAAGCAACGTGGTGCCGGAACCGGCGAGGAGCGCGGCGACGCACACGACAAGGCGGGCAAGGAGACGGGTGAAAAGGCGGGCGCCTGGGATCGAACGAGCCATATTGTCCAGTTGTCCAACTGTTCTTGATGGTTAACTTGAGGCAAACCTGTACCTAAAAACCGGCAAGAAAACCAGCGGGCCGGTTCTGACAGGCTGGCAATGCACAGCGATTGAAACCGATCCCTTGTTTCTGGTCCCTTGTTTCTGGCGGACCATCTGGTAAGGAATGGGTGAGGTGTCTTCCGCTCGCGCAACGCGCAGCGTCAAGGTGAAACCGTTGGGGTTAACAAAGCTTCAACGAAGCGCGAAAGGCAGTTGGTATGGCGAAAAAGAAGCCTGTCGTCGTCGTAACCCGGAAACTCCCGGACGTCGTCGAAACAAGGATGCGCGAACTTTTCGAAACGCGTCTAAATGAACACGACAGGCCCTTTAGTCAGGCGGAACTGGTGGAAGCCGTCAGAACAGCCGACGTGCTCGTGCCTACCGTGACCGACCGGATTGATTCGTCCGTTCTGTCTCAGGCCGGCCCGAACCTCAGACTCATCGCCAACTTCGGCAACGGCGTCGACAACATCGACGTCGTCACCGCCAACAACCGCGGCATCAACGTCACCAACACGCCCGGCGTGCTGACGGAAGATACCGCCGACATGACCATGGCCCTGATGCTGGCCGTGCCGCGGCGTCTTGCCTCAGGCATCAAGGCGCTGGAAGAGGGCAACTGGGCCGGCTGGTCGCCCACCTGGATGCTCGGCCACCGGATCTGGGGCAAGCGCCTCGGCATCATCGGCATGGGCCGCATCGGCCAGGCCGTTGCCCGCCGGGCAAAGGCCTTCGGCATGTCGATCCACTATCACAATCGCCGCCGCGTTTCAGAAAGCGTGGAAGAAGAGCTGGAAGCGACCTACTGGGACAGCCTTGACCAGATGCTGGCGCGCATGGACGTCGTTTCCATCCATTGCCCGCACACCCCGGCGACCTTCCACCTCCTGTCCGCCCGGCGCCTGAAGCTGATGAAGAAGGACGCCTATATCGTCAACACCGCCCGCGGCGAGGTCATCGACGAGAACGCGCTGATCCGTCTGCTGGAAGCCGGAGAGCTCGCCGGCGCGGGCCTCGACGTGTTCGAACACGAACCGGCGGTCAATCCGAAGCTGGAAAAACTGGAAAACGTGCTGCTGCTGCCGCACATGGGCTCGGCCACCATCGAAGGCCGTATCGAGATGGGCGAGAAGGTCATCATCAACATCAAGACCTTCATGGACGGCCACCGTCCACCGGACCGCGTCCTGCCGTCGATGCTTTGATGGGTCATCCCGGCCGTCATGGCCGGATATGTTCGAATTCCATGAACCGGGGCTCCTGCTCCGGTTCCTTTAGGGCGCTTGCCGAACGACTGTCCGCAGACCTCAGCTGCCGTATTTCGCCCAGATCGCGCTGTCACCCATGCCGGAGATGAAGGCCTTGTGCGCTTCCAGTTCGCTCTGCGAGAGCGGACGTTGAAGCTGAACGGGGCGGGGCCGGGCGTTGAAGCTGCCGAGTTCACCGGGTTCGAAGCCGGCTCCGCCGGAAACATCTTCCTCTTCGTCGTGCAGCAAACCAAGCGCGGTCTGGCGGCCGCCGATCAGCTCCAGATAGACTTCCGCCAGGATTTCAGCGTCGAGAAGCGCGCCGTGCTTGACGCGCTTGGAATTGTCGATGCCATAGCGCGAGCAGAGCGCATCGAGGGAGTTCGGGCCGGTCGGGTGCCTGCGGCGGGCAAGGTCCAGCGTGTCGAGGACTTGGCTGTTGGGGATGGTCCGCCGTCCGGCGCGTTTCAGTTCTTCGTTGATAAACCCCATGTCGAAGGCCGCGTTGTGGATCACCAGCGTGGCCTCGCCGACAAATTCCAGAAACTCGTCGGCAACATGTTCGAACAAGGGCTTGTCGGACAGGAATTCCGCCGACAGGCCGTGCACACGGAAAGCTTCCTCCGGCATGTCGCGCTGCGGATTGATATAGACATGATAGAAATTGCCGGTCGGGATGTGGTTGATCAGTTCCACGCCGCCGATTTCCACCAGCCGGTCGCCGCCGCGTGGATTCAGCCCGGTCGTTTCCGTATCGAAGGAAATTTCGCGCATTTTTTCTAGCCTTTGCCTCTGGAACCACTGTGCAGGTTGCCTGCCCGGAGGCAAGAGTGTCGGCCCGATTTCCCCTGTGTTCGGGGATTTATGGTCGTTTGGTGACCAAAACCTGCGGGCTATCCCATATTACATCCTCATCCTGAGGAAGCGCGCGGCGCTGTCTCGAAGGATGGACGGCATGTTCAGGAGCAAGTGGCTCATCCTTCGAGACGGACCTGACGGATGAGGAAAGGCGGGGAGCAACCAGTGTCAGCCGCACCCCGCCAGAGCCTTCAGGATCGCCCGCACCTGGCGCCGTGCAGGCTCCATGCCCAAGCCCGTGTCGACCAGGAAATGGGCCCGTCGGCGCTTTTCGGCGTCCGGCATCTGCTTGGCCGCAATAGCCTTGAACCTGTCCTCACTCATGTCCGGGCGGGCCAGTACCCGCTCCCTTTGTACCTTCGCGTCGGCGGTGACGACCACACAAGCATCGACCCGCTGGTTGCCGCCGGTCTCGAACAGCAGCGGGATATCCAACACGACGATCCGCCTGCGATCCGACCGCGCCCGCTCCAGGAACCGCTGTTCTTCCTCGCGCACCAGAGGATGCACGATCGCCTCCAGCTTCTTCATGGCTTCTGGATTGCCGAGGACATGAGGAGAAAGCAGGGCCCGGTCGACCCTGCCGCCGATGACCGTTCCGGGAAAGGCGGCTTCGATCAGCGGAGCCGCGCGGCCGGCATAGAGCATGTGAACCGTAGCGTCGGCGTCATGCACCGGCACGCCTTCGGCGGCGAACATCTTCGCGGTGGTCGATTTGCCCATGCCGATGGAGCCGGTGAGTCCGAGGCTTATCACGATGCCACCCCGAGATCCTTCAGCACCACCGCACGCAGCTCGTCATCGACTTCCGGCCGAACACCGAACCAGCGCTCGAACCCCGGCACTGCCTGATGAAGCAGCATGCCAAGGCCGTCGACGGTCGGGTTGCCTCTGGCGCTCGCTTGTTTCAACAGATCGGTTTCAAGCGGCACATAGACCGCATCAGTCACCAGCGCGGTTTTCGGCAGAGGAGAGAGGTCGATTTCCAGGGGCGGTTTGCCGGTCATGCCGAGCGATGTGGTGTTGACAAGGAGATCGGCTTTTCCAAGCAATTCCCCCAGTTTGTCCCAGCCATGGGCAATCGTTCTGGCACCAAATTCATCGGCGATTTTCTGCGCTTTTTGGGCGGTCCGGTTGACGATATGCACAAGTGTGAAGTTTCGGGACAAAAGCGCGAAGACAATCGCCCGGGCAGCGCCACCCGCCCCCAGAACGACGGCCGTACCGGGGTTTGCGTCCCAACCGGGTGCGAGCTGGTCGAGATTGCCGAGAAAGCCTTCCCAATCCGTATTCGCGCCACAAAGCTTGCCGTCTTCCAGCCAGATGGTGTTGGCAGCACCCATGGTTCTTGCCGCCTCGTCCAGTTCGTCGCAGGCCGCGGCCGCCGTTTCCTTGTGGGGAACGGTGACATTGGCGCCGGTCAGGCCGGACGCTGCGAAATTCCGGTAGAAGGCGTCAGCTTCCTCCGGCGCAACGTCCACGCGGTCATAGTCCCCGTCGATGCCATGCTTTTTCAGCCAATACCCATGCACGAGCGGCGATCTCGAGTGGGCAACCGGGTGACCGGTGATCGCGGCCTTCTTCATGGAACTCATTCTTCGATCACTCCGAGGGACCGCAACTCACCCAGCAACGGCAGCAGCGGCAAGCCGAGGATGGTGAAATAATCGCCTTCGATCCGCTCGAAGAGTTGCACGCCGAGGCTTTCCAGCTGATAGGCGCCGACGCTGGAGAGCACGACGTCGCCGGCGGCGGCCAGATAATGGCCGATGAACTGCGGGGAAAGCTCTCTCATGGTCAGACGGGCGGTGGAAACATGGCGCCACAGTGCTTCGCCGTCTCTTGAGACCACGACGCTGGAATGAAGCTCGTGGGTTTTTCCCGAAAAGGCCAGAAGCTGGCGGCGGGCCGCTTCCATATCCTCCGGCTTCGTCCGGCGCTCGCCTTCGAAGGCCAGCACCTGGTCGGCGCCGATGACTAGATCGCCGGGACGGCGGGCGCTCACGTCGTTCGCCTTGGCTTCGGCAAGAACGCTGGCGATGTCTTCCGGCGGAAACCCGGCTTGAAGAAGCGGTGCCTCTACGGCGCGTTCGTCGACATCCGCCGGATCCACCGCGATTTCCAGCCCGGCGTTTTTCAGGAGTTCGGAGCGGATCCTGCTGCCGCTTGCCAATACAAGTGTCATCGATACCTAGCTCACATTCAGCTTTTCGAGGCGTTTTCCCGACCGTGTTTGTGATCCTTGAACAAGGTCAGGATTTCGGCGGCCGTCTCCTCGACGGACCGGCGGGAAACATCGATCAGGGGCCAGCCATGTTCCGTGCAAAGCCTGCGCGTCATGTTGATTTCCTGGGAAATTTCCTTCCGGTCGACATAGGTGTCGTTATAGCCGTCCGAGTTCAGAGACAAGACGCGATTGCGGCGGATCTGGTGGATGCGCTCCACGGAGGCGATCAGGCCGACGATCATCGGGCTTTTAAGCTTCTTGACGTGATCCGGCAGCGCGATGCCTGGTACCAGCGGCACATTGGCCGCCTTGATGCCCCGGTTCGCCAGATAGATGCAGGTTGGCGTCTTGGAGGTTCGCGATATGCCGATCAGCACGATATCCGCCGATTCCAGGTCGTCCCAGATTTGCCCGTCGTCATGCATCATGGTGTAATTGAGGGCTTCCATACGGCGGAAATACTCCGCATCCAGTTCATGCTGGCCGCCGACCCGGTGGGTCTGCGTCACGTTGAGGTAGGACTGGAACACCGCGAAGACAGGATCGAGGATGTTGACGAAGGGAACGCCGAGTTCCCGGCATTTTTGCTCGAGCCGCTTGGAGATTTCCTCGTCGACCAGGGTGTAGAGCACGATGCCGGGGGCTTTCTCAATTTCACTGATCACTCGGTCGAGCTGCTTGTGGGAGCGCACGAGCGGATAGACGTGTTCGATTTCCTGGACGTTTTCATACTGGACGGTCGCCGCGCGAGCCACGGTCATCAGGGTTTCGCCGGTGGAGTCGGACACCAGATGCAGATGAAAGTAGTGTCTCGACTTATGCACGCTGTCATCCCCAGGGCTGTTGATGATTTGGGAGTCTTCTTGTCCGTTTCCTGCCTAGCACGAAGTTTATGCCCGCTCAGCATGATTTGTTAACAATGCTTAAACGCGCGCAAACCGACGCCGAAACGGTTGTGGGTTGTTGTGGATTCACAAGGCGGCTGTGACATATCGACAGATTGTCCACCAGTGCCCAAATTCTTAACGAAACGTAAACATCCTCTCAAGCGATTGTAATTCCGGGTTTAATTTTGTTATCGACTCCTGGGGAGGAATTCTGCTTAACAAGTTGCCGAATTTTTCCCGGCAGGAATTTCGGACGAATGGATTGTGGATGGAAAATGATCCCGGTAATCCACGCACAAATAGAAAAAACAGATTCAAATTAAGAATCTTATTTGATTTGAAATGTGGGAAAGGCGCTACCTCATGAAATCCCAAGACAGAGCCGTGATGCGGGTTCTCTCCGGAGAAAAACTCTGGCCGCCTCCCATCTGGATGATGCGTCAGGCAGGACGCTATCTGCCGGAATACCGGGAAGTCCGTGCCAAGGCGTCGAGCTTTCTGGAATTCTGCTATTCCCCGGATCTAGCAACTGAGGTCACCCTCCAGCCGATCCGCCGCTATGGCTTTGATGCAAGCATTCTGTTTTCCGACATCTTCGTCGTCCCTGACGCGATCGGATACCCGGTTCGTTTTGAAGAAGGACGCGGCCCGGTTCTGGAACCGCTTTCCTTCGATCTCATCGATCGTCTGGAACAGGAACGCGCGGAGGATCATCTCAAACCGGTCATAGAAACGGTTTCGCGTATCCGGGCGGAGCTGCCCAAGGAAACGACGCTGCTCGGCTTCTGCGGAGCTCCCTGGACCGTTGCGTGCTATTCGGTCGCCGGACACACCACGCAGGACCAGGTGGCTGCCCGGGTAGGCGCCTATCGCGATCCGGACCTGATGCAGCGGTTCATCGACGAACTGGTGACGGCTTCGATCCGTTATCTGATCCGTCAGCTAGACGCGGGCGCGGATGCGCTGCAGATCTTCGACACCTGGGCAGGCGTTCTGGACGATGCCGGCTTCCGCCGCTGGTCCATCGAGCCGACCCGAAAGATCGTCGAGGGCGTCAAGGCGGCACGGCCCGATGCGAAGATCATCGGTTTCCCGAAAGCATCGTCCGCGCGCATGCAGGCCTTTGTCGAAGGCACGGGCGTCGACGCGGTCGGCTTCGACTGGACGGCGCCCGATCACCTGGCGCTCGAGATCCAGAAGAAGGTTCCCATTCAGGGCAATCTCGATCCGATGCGGCTGGTTGCCGGCGGCAAGGCACTGGAAGAGGGTGTGGAACACATCCTGAAGACCTTCGACAAGGGTCCCCTTGTCTTCAACCTGGGTCACGGCGTGACGCCGGATGCGGATCCGGACAACGTCGCCCGCATGATCGAACTCGTCAGGAAGGGTTGAGGCGTTGGATCTCTATCTCTGGGTCAAGTCGCTGCACGTCATCTCGATCATCGCCTGGATGGCGGGCATGCTCTACCTGCCGCGGCTCTTCGTCTACCATGCGGACGCGGAGGTCGGGTCGGTCCAATCCGAGACCTTCAAGGTGATGGAGCGCCGCCTTCTGAGAGCCATCATCAATCCGGCCATGATAGCCGCCTGGGTCTTCGGCCTTTGGATGGCCTATGAGCTGGAAGCCTGGCGGGAAGGATGGTTCCAAGCCAAGTTCGCGCTCGTTTTCATCATGTCCGGCGTTCATGGCCACTTGAGCCGGTGCGTGAAGACTTTTGCCCGGGATGAAAACACGCGGCCGGCGCGCTACTACAGGATCCTGAACGAGGTTCCGACCGTCCTGATGATCGGCATCGTGATCCTTGTGATCGGCAAACCCTTCTGAGCGAATAAGGGAAACTACGTAGAGGCACCCGTGGAAACCGCGGCTGCCTTTTTCATGACTGTTTTCTACGTATTGAAGCCTAAAAAATCCGCAGAATTCCGGTCTTGCGATTTGCCGGAAAACAACGTATCTTCCGGCCACTTCCCCACGGCGCTGTGTTCGTTTTCAGTCGCACAGCAAACGCCGTACAATCTGGACACGTCTGTACAGTCTCTCAGATACACTCTGGCCGACCCATCTCTTCCGGCACAGAACGACCTTCCAAACCTTATCCATAACAAAGCTAAAGAACCCCAACCCGATGCGGGAAATGAAACTCAAAGACCTAAAAGCAAAAACTCCGACAGAGCTGCTGCAAACAGCCGAAGAGCTCGAAGTCGAAAATGCCAGCACCATGCGCAAGCAGGAGCTGATGTTCGCCATTCTGAAAAATCTTGCCGCGCAAGATGTGGAGATCATCGGTGAAGGTGTCGTTGAAGTCCTCCAGGACGGCTTCGGCTTTCTCCGGTCTCCGGATGCGAACTACCTGCCGGGCCCGGACGACATTTACGTCTCGCCCTCGCAGATCCGCCGCTTTTCATTGCGGACAGGGGACACGGTAGAAGGACAGATCCGCAGCCCGAAGGAGGGCGAGCGCTATTTTGCTCTTCTCAAAGTCAACACGATCAATTTCGAAGACCCGGAAAAGGCCAGGCACAAGGTTCACTTCGACAACCTGACGCCGCTTTATCCGGACGAGCGTTTCCGGATGGAAATCGAGGATCCGACGATCAAGGATCTTTCCGCCCGGGTGATCGATATCGCGGCACCGCTCGGCAAGGGCCAGCGCGCCCTGATCACCGCACCGCCTCGGACCGGTAAAACCGTGTTCCTGCAGAACATCGCGAAGTCCATCACGACCAATCATCCGGAATGCTATCTGATCGTTCTTCTGATCGACGAACGTCCGGAAGAAGTGACGGACATGCAGCGTACGGTGAACGGCGAAGTGGTGTCCTCCACCTTCGACGAGCCGGCGGCTCGCCACGTGCAGGTCGCCGAGATGGTAATCGAAAAGGCCAAGCGCCTGACGGAGCATGGCCGCGACGTGGTCATCCTGCTCGACTCCATCACCCGCCTCGGCCGTGCCTACAACACGGTGGTGCCGTCCTCGGGCAAGGTCCTGACCGGTGGTGTCGACGCCAATGCCCTGCAGCGTCCGAAGCGCTTCTTCGGTGCCGCCCGTAACATCGAGGAGGGTGGTTCGCTGACGATCATCGCAACGGCCCTGATCGATACCGGCAGCCGCATGGACGAAGTCATCTTCGAAGAGTTCAAGGGCACGGGTAACTCCGAAATCATCCTGGACCGCAAGATTTCCGACAAGCGCGTCTATCCGTCCATCGACATCCAGCGTTCCGGTACCCGCAAGGAAGAACTCCTGGTTCCGGCCGAGCGTCTCAAGAAGACCTTCGTCCTGCGCCGAATCCTGAACCCCATGGGTACGGTCGACGCGATCGAGTTCCTGCTCGACAAGCTCAAGCAGACCAAGTCGAACGACGATTTCTTCGACAGCATGAACACCTGATCCCCTTACGGATCTCCATGATGTTCAAAGGCGCGGGCTCCACAGGGACCGCGCCTTTAACTTTTTGTTAAGCCTTATTTCACGTGAATCCTCTTTTTGAATCGGAACCGAATTCATGACCAAAACCATTGAACTTGAAACCGACCGGTTGCTGCTGCGTGCCTGGCAGGACGAGGACCTGGATGCTCTGGCGCAAATGTGTGCCGACCCGGAAGTCATGCTCTATTTCCCGGATACGCTGACGCGGGAAAAATCCGCGCTTCTGATGTCGCGTGCCCGGGACAAGATGGCGCGGGACGGATTCTGCTTCGGACCTGTCGAGCTGAAGTCCACGGGCGAGTATCTCGGATTTGTTGGTCTAAGCGTGCCATCCTATGCGGCGCCCCTGCCGTTCGACCCCTGCGTAGAAATCGGCTGGCGCCTGAAACGATCCGCCTGGGGGAAGGGCTATGCGACGGAGGCAGCCCGGGAGTGGCTTCGATTCGGATTTGAAACAAAGGGCCTTGAGGAAATCGTGGCCTTCACCATTCCGATCAACCTGCCGTCCCAGGCCGTGATGAAGCGCCTCGGGATGACGCGAAATCCGGTAGACGACTTCCTCCATCCGAGCATTCCGGAAGACAGTCCATTCGCACTTCATGTCCTTTACCGCCTGTCGAAGGCCGACTGGGAGAAAGACCGGTTCAATCAGACCCAGGTGTGATCGCGAAGGTTTGCAGAAGGATTCACGTGAAACACGAGTTGGCTTGAGAGTTCCTTCAATCGGAATGTTTCACGTGAATCCGATCAGCCCATTGAATCGGATCCGTATCAAATGAGGAAACGGACATCGCGTCGATCAAATTGCTCCTGGAAAAACTCCATCCTGAGGAGGGGCCTTGAGGCCCGTCTCTACTGATGGACCGCAACGTCCTGAGCAAGTGGCCCATCCTTGGAAATAGCGCATTCGCGCCTCCTAGGGATGCGGTTGATAGGACCAAGGGGTGTCGGGGCGCTGACCCTTTTCCGGATGATCCTGAAATTGATTCACGTGAAACAGACCATCCGTGTCGATGGCTGCTGGCCGGCGTTTATTGAATCGGCTGCGGAACGGACGTCCCTGGTGGCTTTCAGTCAGGAGAGAGACTTGATAAAGAGGCGATCGAACTCTGAATAAAGAGGGCGGCGCACCAAGTCCCTCGAAAGGAAATTCATGGCCGATACGATCTACGCGCTTTCCAGCGGAGCAGTGCCTTCCGGCGTTGCCGTGATCCGGGTGTCCGGTTCCCGGACCCGGGAGATCGTGGAAACGCTGTGCGGCCGCCTGCCAGAGCCGCGCAAGGCCATGCTCTCGAAGCTCCGTCACCCGCAGTCTGGCGACGTTCTGGATGAGGCCGTGGTACTCTATTTCGAAGGACCCGCCAGCTTCACCGGAGAGGATGTTGCCGAGTTCCAGTGCCATGGCGGCCGGGCGGTGGTCAGCAGTCTGCTGGGCGTCGTGGGATCGTTTGAGGGTTGCCGTCCGGCCGAGGCCGGGGAATTTACCAGGCGTGCCTTCGACCGCGGCCGCATGGACCTTACCGAAGTCGAGGGCCTCGCTGATCTGATCGCCGCGGAAACGGAAAGCCAGCGCAAGCAGGCCATGCGGCAGATGGGCGGGGCGCTCGGGCAACTTTATGAGGACTGGCGCAAACGGCTGATCCACATGCGGGCGATGATCGAAGCGGATTTCGATTTCGCTGATGAAGAGGATGTCCCGGGGAGTGTTGCCGAGGAGGTCTGGAAGGAAGCTGCCCAGCTTCACTCCGAGATTGCCGATCACCTTGAACGCTCGAAGAGCGGGGAGCGTCTGCGCTCAGGTTTGCAGGTGGTGCTGATGGGTGCCCCCAATGCCGGCAAGTCCAGCCTGCTCAACGCCATCGCCGGTCGCGACGTTGCCATTGTCACCGAAGAGGCGGGGACCACGCGGGACGTGATCGAGGTGCATCTGGACCTTGGCGGCTATCCGGTGACGCTGGTCGACACCGCCGGACTGCGTCAGGCAGAAGGCATCGTCGAGCGTGAGGGGATCCGCCGGGCGGAAGCCAAGGGCCGGGAGGCAGACCTGATCCTCTGGGCAATGGAACCGGGCGGGGTCAGGTTGGATGATTCCGAGGCCGGTCTTCCGGCCGATTTGAGGTCCGGCGTTCCGGTCTGGTCCATTCAGACAAAGGCCGATCTTGAGACTCCTCCGGAACGAGACTCTTCCGGAACGAATGAGGAAATTACTTGTTCCAGCAAGAACGCCGAAGGTATGAGTGTGCTTCTGACCCGCCTGACCCGTTTTGCTGAAGAAACAATCTCCCTGGGCGAAGCCCCTCTGGCGACGCGTGAGCGGCACCGGCATTACCTCAAGGACTGTCTCGCAGGCTTGAGAACAGCCGTGGACGCCCAATATCTTCCCGCCGAACTCAGGGCAGAAGACCTGCGACGTGCAGCCGATGCGCTTGGGAGGATTACCGGGCGGATCGACGTGGAAGACTTGCTCGATGTCATATTCCGCGATTTCTGTATCGGCAAGTGACCTGTTTCACGTGAATCATCCAGGTGAACCAAGGATCGATTCAGGCCCGGAACATGTTTCACGTGAATCCGATATGATTCCCGAATCGGCATCAGTCCGGCAGTAGAGCGAGTAGGCCGCCTGCCGCGGATTTCCGCTTTGACCTCAAGCCCTCGGCACCGTATAAGTTTCCCCGAATTTGCGCCGGGATGTCCGGCCACGTGATAGTCTGGTGCAGGGCACCGGAGATTGTTCCCGAAAACCGAGCCGGATGGTGCCGGGCCTTCAAGAGGTTCCGCAGGCGGTGTGACTATATGAGCGACCAGAAACTGACATTTGACGTGGTGGTGATCGGCGGCGGCCATGCCGGCTGCGAAGCGGCTGCGGCTTCCTCACGTGTTGGCGCGGCGACAGCGCTGGTGACCCACCGGTTCGATACCATCGGGGTAATGTCCTGCAACCCGGCCATCGGCGGTCTGGGTAAGGGGCATCTGGTGCGCGAGATCGATGCGCTCGACGGGCTGATGGGCCGTGTGGCCGACCAGGGCGGCATCCAGTTCCGCATGCTCAACCGGCGCAAGGGGCCTGCGGTGCGCGGGCCGCGCGCCCAGGCCGACCGCAAGCTCTACCGGGAGGCGATGCAGCGGGAGATCAGAGCCACGGAGAACCTGACGGTCGTGGAAGGCGAAGCCTTCAGGATTCGGTTCGACGGCGAGGGGTCCGCCCGTGAGGTTGCCGGCCTCGAACTCAAGGATGGCCGTATCATCGATTGCAGGGCCATCGTTCTGACCAGCGGCACCTTCCTGCGCGGCCTGATCCATATCGGCGACAGGAAGATTCCGGCAGGACGGTCCGGCGAGGCACCTGCACTCGGCCTGTCGGAGTCCCTGGAGGAGATAGGCTTCGACCTCGGGCGCCTCAAGACCGGTACCCCGGCGCGTCTTGACGGCCGCACGATCCACTGGGACCGGCTCGAAGAGCAGCCGGGAGACGAGGACCCGATCCCGTTTTCGACGCTGACGGACAGGATCGAGACGCCGCAGGTTCCGTGCCATATCACCCGAACGACACCGGAAACCCACCGGATCATCCGTGAAAACCTTTCCCGATCGGCAATGTATTCGGGCGAGATCAAGGGCCGTGGTCCGCGCTATTGTCCATCCATCGAGGACAAGATCGTTCGTTTCGGCGACCGGGACGGACATCAGATCTTCCTGGAGCCGGAGGGTCTCGACGATCACACCGTCTATCCGAACGGCATTTCCACCTCGCTTCCGGAAGATGCCCAGATCGCTTTTCTTCGAACCATTCCGGGTCTTGAGGACGTCAAGGTGCTGCAGCCGGGCTATGCCATCGAATATGATCATGTCGACCCGCGTGAACTCCGGCCGACGCTGGAAGCCAAGCGCTGTCCGGGGCTTTATCTCGCCGGGCAGATCAACGGCACCACGGGCTATGAGGAAGCGGGTGCGCAGGGGCTGGTCGCGGGTCTCAACGCGGCGCTGAAGGTTGCCGGCAAGGAGCCCTTCGTGGTCGACCGCTCCGAAGGCTATATCGGCGTCATGATCGACGACCTGATCACCCGCGGCATCACCGAGCCCTACCGGATGTTCACCTCGCGGGCCGAGTACCGGCTGTCGCTTCGGGCGGACAATGCCGACCAGCGCCTCACCCCCCTTGGCATCAGGATCGGCTGTGTGAGTAAAATCCGCCGGGACGCATTCGACGCCAAGATGGTCCGGATTTCGGAAGCAGGGGCCCTGCTGAAATCGCTGACGGTGACGCCCGCCGAGGCGCAAAAGAAAGGCCTGCCGGTCAACCAGGACGGTATCCGTCGGTCCGCCTTCGATCTGCTGTCATATCCGAATGTAACCTATGAGGGGTTGGCGGCGATCTGGCCCGAGCTGGAAGACATCGACCGGACCATCGCGGAGCAGGTGGCAACCGATGCTCTCTATGCGGTCTACCTCGACCGGCAGATGGCGGATATCGAAGCCTTGAAGCGCGACGAGGCCCTGGGAATCCCCGATGGTTTCGATTACGAAGCGATTATTGGCCTTTCCAACGAAGTTCGGCAAAAGCTGATGGATATCCGGCCTGCCACGCTCGGCCAGGCCTCCCGGATGGATGGCATGACACCGGCGGCCCTGACCCTGATCCTGTCGCATCTGAAGCGTCAGAACCAGAGAGGGGCGGCGTGATGGCGCGTCCGGTGGTGTTGAACAGTTCTGGACAGGTTGTGCATAAGTATGGGGATGTTTCACGTGAAACGTTGGAGCGCCTCCAAGTCTATGTGGACCTCGTTCTGAAGTGGCAACCGGCGCAGAACCTCATTGCACCGTCGACGATCCCGGATATCTGGACCCGCCACGTGGCCGACAGCCTGCAAACCCAGTGGAGTTATCCAGAGGCGAAGACCTGGGTGGACATCGGCAGCGGTGGCGGCTTCCCGGCAATCGTGACGGCGATCTTGCTGGCTGACACTCCGGGTGCGCATGTGCACATGATCGAGAGCAACCAGCGCAAGGCGGCCTTCCTGCGTACGGCGTTGCGGGAGACAGGTTCGAAGGGGACGGTGCATCCGGGCCGGATCGAATCGGTTGCGAAAGAGTGGGCTTATGGACCGGTGGACGCCGTTTCAGCCCGGGCGCTGGCCTCGCTCGACCTGCTTTTTCAGCTGTCCGAGCCGTTCACGGCCCGGGGCGCACGGGCTGTTTTCCACAAAGGTCAGGATTTTCAGAGAGAAGTTAACGAAGCCTCTGCCCGTTGGCAGTTCGACATGATAGAAAAAGACAGTCTTGTTGATCCATTGAGCCGGATGCTTCTCTTCTCGAACATTTCAGCCCGGCCAGAGTAAGCCCAGGAAGGTTTGGCGGCAATGAGTGTGCTTCCGGAAACACCGCGCGTTCTCGCGCTTGCGAACCAGAAAGGCGGGGTGGGCAAGACCACCACGGCGATCAACCTCGGCACCGCACTTGCGGCGATCGGCGAAAAGGTGCTGGTGATCGATCTCGATCCGCAAGGCAACGCCTCAACCGGCCTTGGCATCGAGCATCGCGACCGCGGCCTTTCCACATATGAGGTCCTGAGCGGCGATTGCTCGCTGGCCGAAGCCGTCCGCGAAACCGCGGTGCAGCGCCTGTGGGTCGCACCTTCCACCATGGACCTTCTCGGCCTGGAACTCGAAATCGCTTCGACCAGCGACCGGGCATTCCGGTTGCGGAACGCTATTGAAAATCTGACGCGGTCGCGGCTGTTCCAGGACGTCGGCTTCACTTATGTTCTGGTCGATTGCCCGCCGTCCCTGAACCTTTTGACCATCAACGCCCTGTCGGCGTCCCATTCGATCCTGGTACCGCTGCAGTGCGAGTTCTTCGCGCTTGAAGGTCTTAGCCAGCTTCTGAGCACGGTGGAGCAGGTGAAGAACGCGCTCAATTCCGAGCTCAGCATCCACGGCATCGTGCTGACCATGTATGACAGCCGCAACAACCTCTCCAGCCAGGTGGTCGCCGATGTGCGCGAGACGATGGGCGACGCGGTGTATGAAACCGTCATTCCCCGGAACGTCCGCATTTCCGAAGCGCCGTCCTACGGCAAGCCCGCTCTGCTTTACGATCTGAAGTGCGCCGGTAGTCAGGCCTATCTGCGGCTTGCCTCCGAAATCATTCAGCGCGAGCGCCAGCTGCGCCGTGTCGCCGCCTGACGCTGGTTGGATTCGGGATCGAATTGAAATCAAATGAGGCTTTGCGGCGGCAGAGGCTCCGTTGATTTGTCATAAGTTACTGAAATATAAGAACAAAAGGTGCGGTATGGCGGAAAGAGACGTCAAGAACAAGCGTTTGGGCCGTGGCTTGGCAGCCCTGATCGGAGATTCGGCGCCTGAAGCTTCGGCGGCGCCCGAGCGAATTGTCCGGGACACGCGCAAAGTTCCGATCGAGCATCTGGAGCCGAACCCGCGCAACCCGCGAAAGACCTTCACGGAAAAGGATCTGGCGGACCTTGCCGAGTCGCTCAAGGCCAAGGGCATCGTGCAGCCGATCCTGGTTCGTCCGGCTGCCGGCAAGGCCAACCGCTTCGAGATCATCGCCGGAGAACGCCGCTGGCGAGCCGCGCAACGGGCAGGACTGCACGAGGCGCCGATCATCATTCGTGACGTCACCGACCAGGAAGCCCTGGAACTTGCCATCATCGAGAACGTTCAGCGGGCAGACCTGAATCCGATCGAAGAGGCGATGGGCTACGAGCAGCTGACGGCGGAGTTCAGCTACAGCCAGGGCGAACTGGCCAAGGTGATAGGCAAGAGCCGCAGCCACGTGGCCAACACGATGCGTCTTTTGAAACTGCCCAATTCCGTCAAGGACTACCTGGCCGAGGGCCTGCTGACCGCCGGCCATGCACGGGCGCTCATCACCGTCGAAGATCCGGCGGCACTCGCCGAGCTCATCGTGGAAAAAGGTCTGACGGTGCGCGATGCGGAGAAGATTTCCCAGGATCCGGAAGCGCTGGCGAAGCTGAAGGGTGGAAAATCGTCCCCGGAAAAGCCGCAAAAGGACGCGGACACCAAGGCTCTCGAAAAGCGCCTGACCGACTCCCTTGGTCTCAAGGTCACCGTCGGCCACAAGCCAGGCAAGGAATCCGGCGACCTGAAGATCAAATACACGTCGCTGGAACAGCTCGACGAATTGTGCAAGAAGCTGGGCGTGGAAACGCGGTAAGTCACTTGTTTTTCATCGGTATATGGAAAGCCGGATCTGGAGCAGGTCCGGCTTTTTCGTTTTTTGAGCGGTTTTGGTGACCGGAAATTCAACACCTTCGTCCTGCGGAAGCGCGTAGCGCTGCCTCGAAGGCTGAGGTTGATGAGTGGGAAAAGCGCTGAAACTATTGTTTCAAATTGAGTGCCTGATTCACGTGAAACGCTGGTTTTACCTGAAAAGCTAACGCCGCTGGCTTCGCGCCCTGGCGACCCGTCCGAGCGTCAGCAGGGCTTCTGAGAGTACCGGAACACCGAGGGCGTCGTTGAGACGGGAAACGCGGGTTGCTTCGCTCAGAATCCCCATCGCCCGTTCAAGATCCTTCAATGACCAGATCCGAAGCTGCTGGCTGAATTTTGCCTTGCGGGAGAAGAAGATCGGCGGGCGCTGATTGTCGACGACCGCCTGGGCAGGCTTGCCCTGGTCGACATCGATTCGCATCCGATGCAATTGCTGAAAATGCTTCAGGGCCTGGTTTGCAATGACGGAAGCCTTGGAGCCGGCCTCCGAGAGCCGTTCCAGACCGTGGTCCAGCGTGCCGAGATCGCCGGAGGCGGCCGCGTCGATGAGTTCGGACATCTCGAAGGCAGAGGCGTCGCCGATGATGGCCTCGATGTCCTCGCTGTCGATCCGGCCCTTGCCTAGGGCATAGAGACACAGTTTCTTGAGTTCGCCCCGGCTGGCCATGCGGTCGCCGCCCAGCAGTCCGTGCAGAGACGCGCGCGCCTCCCGGGTGATGGTGAGGCCTGCCTCACGGATCTCCTCGTCGATCAGCTGATCGATGCCGCGGTCGTTATCGGCATAGCAGGGAAGGGCGATGGCGCGTTTATGGGCCTCAACCAGCTTCCTGAGACCGACGCCCTTCTTGATGTCACCTGCTTCGAGCACCACCAGCGTCTGCCAGTCGTCCAGTTTCAACACAGGTTCAAGCGCGGGATTGAGGTTCTTGCCCGAGGCGTCCTTGACCCAGATGATGCGCCTGCCGCCGAAAAGGGGCACCGTCAGGACTTCGTCGATCAACCGATTCGGATCCGAGCTGATCTCGGCGGCATCGATCTTGACCAGGTTGAAGGGGTCATCTTCGCCTTCCGACGCCTTGGCGACCAGTCGCGTCGCCCGCTCGCTGACAAGTCCCGTATCCGGGCCGAAGATCAGGATAACGCCGCCCTCGGCAGGGGGATTGGCAACGAAACGGTCAATCTCCCCGGCTTTCAGGACGGTCACGGCGGAACCTCACAAGGGTCTTTGGTGTCTTCAGGAATTGCTGGCGAAATAGCCTGCAACGCGGGCTGTTATGTCTTCCGCCACGGCTTTTGCGACACGCTCCTGCGCGTCCCTGTAGGCGCGATTGTTGGCAAATCGCTGGTTGGAGAAGTCGTAGGAGGCGGACTTGAAGGCACGTCCCGTCAGAAGCGTTTCATTGGTGTCGATGTCGCTCAGGACGAAGGTCGAATTCATCGTGGTGGTATAGGCGGACGGAACATCCTTGAACCGTTCCACGCCGACAGCCGCGCTGTTGACGTCGATCAGCACCTTCAGCCGGTACTTCTTCGCAGGCGTCCCGGCGCCACGTTCGAACCGGTAGGTAAGTTCGTTATAGAGCACTCGCGCGGCGTCGTCGTTTGCAAACTGGGTGGAGATGGAGTCCAGGTCGATCGCGGCCAGTTTCGCGGCGACCGGCGAAGGCGTCGAGCCGAAATCGCCGGTGCTGGTACCGTAGAGCGGCTGTATCTGACACCCGCCGAGCGTCGCCGCTGCAGCCAGGGCCACCCAGAGAAAGGCGCCCCGAAGCGCGCCCTTGTTCCCCAGAATGATGTTAAACAACGACATTCACGATCCTTTGCGGAACTACGATGAGTTTTTTCGGAGCATTGCCGGTCAGTGCCTTCCTGACGAAGTCGAGGGCCAAGGTAGCCGTTTCGACCTCCTCTTTGGAAGCCTCTTTTGCAATGGTCAGTTCACCACGCCGCTTGCCGTTGATCTGGATCGGATAGGTGACCGTGTCGTCGCTTAGCAGCGCTTCGTCGGCTTCCGGCCACTTTTCTTCCGAAATCAGGTTGTCGTGTCCGAGTGCCGACCAGCACTCTTCCGCAAGATGCGGCATCATCGGCGCCATCATCTGGACCAGATAGTCGGCGGCTTCCCGAACCGCGTATTCGGCAGCAGCGTCTTCAACGCCATCGCTGAGAACCTTGCTGATCGTGTTGACCAGCTCGTAGAGCCGCGCAACGGCCCGGTTGAAGCCGAGGCTCTCGAGGTCGTTCGAAACGGCGGCCAGGGTCTTGTGGCTGGCGCGGCGCAGGTCCAGAGCCTTGCCGGAAGCCTCCGGAGCCGATCCGCCGCGGGGTTCCGTCTTTTCGGTGATGTCGCCGATGAGGCGCCAGACACGCTGCACGAAGCGCCAGGCGCCCTGGACGCCGTCCTCGGTCCAGATGACGTCGCGCTCGGGCGGGCTGTCGGACAGCATGAACCAGCGGGCCGTGTCGGCGCCGTAGGTGTCGATGATGTCGGTCGGGTCGACGGTGTTCTTCTTCGACTTCGACATCTTCTCGATGGAGCCGATCGCGACTTCCTCGCCGGTGTCGACAAGGGTGGCGCGGCGCCTGCCGTCGACATCCTCGATCCGGATTTCGGACGGGGCGATCCAGCGGCTGTTGTTGCCCTCGCCGAGCCGGTAGGTCTCGTGGGTCACCATGCCCTGCGTGAAGAGGCCCTTGAAGGGTTCCTTAAGGTCAAGAGCACCGACTTTCTGCATCGCGCGGGTAAAGAAGCGCGAATAAAGCAGGTGCAGGATCGCGTGTTCGATACCGCCGATATACTGGTCGACCGGCAGCCAGCCGTTGGCCGCGGCCGGATCGGTCGGCTGATCGCAGTCCGGAGCGGTGAAGCGGGCGAAATACCACGAGGAATCGACAAAAGTGTCCATCGTGTCGGTTTCGCGCCTGGCCGGCTTGCCGCAGCTCGGGCAAGTGGTGTTGCGCCAGGTCGGGTGACGGTCCAGCGGATTGCCCGGCTTGTCGAAATTGATGTCTTGCGGCAGCTCGACCGGCAGGTTTTCGTCCTTTTCAGGAACGACACCGCAATCGTCGCAGTGAATGACCGGGATCGGGCAGCCCCAGTAGCGCTGGCGGGAAATGCCCCAGTCACGCAGACGGTAGTTCACCTGGCGTTCGGCCTGCGGCACGCCGTCAATGGCAACCGCTTCCAGTTTCTTCGCAACGGCTTCCTTGGCGTCCGGAATGGAGAGGCCGTCCAGGAAATCCGAGTTGAAGATGGTGCCGTCGTCGGTGAAGGCCTCGGTGCCGACGTCGAAACTTGCCGGATCGGCGTCCTTCGGCAGCACGACCGGTTTGACCGGAAGCCCGTATTTGCGGGCAAAGTCCAGGTCGCGCTGATCGTGCGCCGGGCAGGCGAAGATCGCACCGGTGCCGTAGTCCATCAGGATGAAGTTGGCGACATAGACCGGTAGCTCGATCGAGGCATCCAGCGGATGCCTGACGCGCAGGCCGGTGTCGAGGCCTTTCTTTTCCGCCTTTTCGATGGCTTCCTCGGACGTACCGATGCGGCGGCATTCTTCGATGAAGGCCTTCAGCTCCGGATTGGTCTCGGCCAGTTTGGCCGAAATCGGATGATCCGGGGAAAGGCCCATGAAGGATGCGCCGAAAAGCGTGTCCGGGCGGGTGGTGAAAATTTCAAGCGTTCTGTCGCCGGTCGGGGCGGCGTCGGTGAACTCGAAGCGTACGCGCAGGCCTTCGGATCGGCCGATCCAGTTCTTCTGCATCAGCCGGACCTTGTCCGGCCAGCGGTCGAGCGTGTCGATCGCTTCCAGAAGGTCTTCCGAATAATCGGAGATTTTGAAGAACCACTGGGTCAGCTCGCGCTGTTCCACCAGCGCGCCGGAGCGCCAGCCGCGGCCGTCGATCACCTGCTCGTTGGCGAGAACCGTCATGTCGACCGGGTCCCAGTTGACCTTGGCGTTCTTGCGGTAGACGAGGCCGGCCTCCAGGAACTTCAGGAACAGGCGCTGCTGCTGGGTGTAGTAGCCGACGTCGCAGGTCGCGAATTCACGGCTCCAGTCGAGCGACAGGCCCATGATCTTGAGCTGGTCGCGCATGGTGGCGATGTTTTCGTAGGTCCAGTCCTTCGGGTGGACGTTGTTCTGCATGGCCGCGTTTTCGGCCGGCATGCCGAAGGCGTCCCAGCCCATCGGGTGCAGCACGTTGAAACCCTTGGCGCGCTTGTAGCGGGCGACAACGTCGCCCATGGCGTAGTTGCGCACATGGCCCATGTGAATGCGGCCGGACGGATAGGGAAACATTTCAAGGACATAGTATTTGTCGCGGGAATCGTCGTTGTGGGTGACGAAGACGTCCTTGTCGTTCCAGATCTTTTGCCAGCGCGCTTCCACTTCACGCGCGTTATACCGTTCCGTTGCCATCAAGTGTGCCGTTTGTTCTTGCCGCCTGATCCGGCGGATTTCCCTAAGAGATTGCCTGCCGGACTGTCACAAGAAACAGGGACCGGGGTCAACATGTGCAAAGCGAATGATCTTGCAGATGACTGTTTATTTCGCATTGCCGAATTCGTAAAGCTGCCTGACCGCCGGATTTGCAGAAGTTTAGGGGTTGGCGGCGCTTTTTTCCGGCGACGATATCCATATATCGATCGGGTTTACGAATTCTCACCCTTGAGGTTGCAGACTGGCTGGTCATAAGTGAGGACCTGCAGACGCATTTCCGCAATGAGAAGGGACTTTATTCATGACGACCGCAGCCGAGCGACTGGAACAGGTTCTGGCCGATATTCGCAAGGCCGAGGCCGACTTCGGCCGCAATGACGGCGCGGTCACGCTGATTGCTGTTTCCAAGACGTTCGAGGCGGAGGAAATCCGCCCGGTCCTGGAGGCGGGACAGCGGGTCTTCGGTGAAAACCGGGTTCAGGAAGCCATGAAGAAATGGCCGGGTCTCCGGCAGGATTTCGAGGGTATCGAACTTCACCTGATCGGACCGCTGCAATCGAACAAGGCCAAGGAAGCCGTCGCCACTTTCGACGTCGTCCACACGGTCGACCGGCTCAAGATCGCGCAGGCGCTGAAGGCGGAGATGGTCAAACAGGGCCGGGACCTGCCCTGCTTCATCCAGGTCAATACCGGCGAGGAACCCCAGAAGGCCGGGATCGCGCCCGCAGACGTCGATGCCTTCATCAGGGAATGTCGGGAAGAGGTGGGGCTCAACGTCATCGGCCTGATGTGTATTCCTCCGGTCGACGAGGCACCGGGAGAGCATTTTGCGCTCCTGGAAAAGATTGCGGCCCGTAACGGGCTGGACAGGCTCTCCATGGGCATGTCCTCCGACTACGGGGTCGCCGTCGGCTTCGGTGCGACGCATGTCCGGGTCGGGTCCGCGATTTTCGGCACGCGCGATTACGCCTGAGTATTTTCCAGGGAACCCGGGCTTTCCATCTGAGAAGCACGTCCGGGCGGGCAACATTGTCAACCGGTCGAGCCCGGCGGCCGAGGCCAGCGGGGATATCCGTCTTCAGGCCCGCCGCTGTCGCGGTGCAGCCTCAAATTGTCAAAAATGACAGGAATTTGACCAACTGGTGACTGAATTGAATTGCCAGTCACAACAATGCCGCGACCTTTCCCCACAGCAGCCCTTTGCTCGACGCGATCCGCCAGCACAGTCCGCCCAGTTCCGGTTCGTTGGGTCGCAGGGGCCTTTCGAATGGACGGAACAAACGGCCAAACCCAAACAGTTGGAGGTCATATCATGTCCAAACGTCTTACTGCTGCTCTTCTCATCGGCGCTTTCACCGCGTCCACGGCAGCGCTCGCACAGGGCATGTCTTTCGAGGCGGTCGACAGCAACCAGGATGGCTTTGTGAGCTTTGAAGAAATTGCGGCAGCCATACCGACACTGACGGAAGAAGTGTTCAAGGCAGCGGACGCGAACCAGGACAACCTGCTGGATCAGGACGAGTTCGCTACCGTTCAGCCGTAATCCGGCTTCAGGCGCTCCCCCCCGCAAGCTGTGCTTGCAGAGGGATCGTCTGATCAAGACCACCGCCGGAACGGTCACGCCGGCGGTGGTCTTTTGCTGTAAAACTATTCCAGCCAGAAATCCGGGGTCAGGATCAGGATACCCGCGAGGATTTCAAGCCGGCCAAGGATCATCTCGATCGCCAGGAACCATTTTGCGAGATCCGGCAGCGACTGGAAGGTTCCGGACGGGCCTATGGTGTCGCCGACGCCCGGGCCGACATTTGCCAGCGCGGTGATCGAGGCGCTGAGCGCCGTGATCAAATCAAGCCCAAGCATCATGTAGATCACCGAAAACGCCGCGAAAGCGCCGGCGTAAAGCACCGCGAAGACCAGAATACCTTCCAGAACCGAGTTGGACACCCTGCGGCCCTGGTATTTGGGCTCCAGCACCCTGTGCGGGCGGATGAGCCTGCGCAGCAAACTCTGGATGTAGCTGGTGAGGATGGCGACGCGGAACATCTTGAAGCCGCCGGAGGTGGATCCGCTGCAGCCGCCGAAAAAGGTCAGCACGAAGAAGATGGCCACGACCGCGGGACCGAATTGCAGGTAGTCGTTGGCGGCGTAGCCGGTGGTGGTGATGACGGAAACCACATTGAAGGTCGCCAGCGTGAACATGTGGAAGGGCGTATCCTCGACCATGTGTCGTTCCAGCAGGAACACGCCGAAGGACGCAACCGTCACGATCGTCAGCAGCAGCGTGATCTGCACGTCGCTGCCGGCCTGGCGGCGTTCGATACTTCTGATCAGGAAGAGGAACGGAAAACTGGAGGCAAGCATGAACACGGTTGCCACCCAGTAGACCGAAAGCCCGGAAAACTGACCGAAAGACTGGTCGGATGTCGAAAACCCGCCGGTGGAGACGGTGGTCATGGAATGCACCACGGCGTCGAAGAAGCTCATGCCGCACAGCTGGTAAAGCGCGACGCAGCTGAGGGTAAGGCCGGCGTAGAACGCAAGCAGCCGGTATACGAAAGGTCCGACATGGCCATAGGGCTTGGTGGTGTTCTCCGACGATTCCAGCGCGAACAGCTGGCTTCCGCCGACCCTGAGCCCCGGCAGCAGCCAGATGCCGATGGCGACCACGCCGATCCCGCCGATCCATTGAAGCAGCGCGCGCCACAGCAGGATACCGGGCGGCATGTAGTCCAGGCCGGTCAGGATGGTCGAACCGGTGGTGGTCAACCCGGAAGCGGTTTCGAAGAAGGCGTCGGTAAAGTCGATACCAAGGCCGCTGAAGAAGAACGGGATCGCGCCGGCGAAGGAAAAGGCGAACCAGGCGGCGTTCACGAAGATGAGCGCTTCACGAAAATTGCTCGGCGGGTTTTCGCCGTTAAAGGCCATCGTCATCAGCACGCCGGCGGTACCGAGCACGAGGCCGGAGACGAGAAAAACCTGCCAGTCCGGGTTTTCGGCGAAAACATCCGCGATTGCCGGGACGATCATGAGGAGCGAAATCAGGAGGAGCAAACGCCCGATGGGTAGCGCGATGGCTCGAAAATTCATTTACCGAACATCCGGGACAGTGAGCTCTTTGAATGGCAGCCGCAACGGGCAAGGCATCCTGTTATCCGCATGTGCACTGCAAAAAGCAAGCCGAGGGTAGTACCGGCAGTGAAGAACCTCAAAAGATTGTTGAATTTTTATAACCCTTGCCCCGTGCAAGCCTTGTTGACCGTCAACCATCGGTTTGCCAGACTGCTCTCCCTATTTCTGGGAGGAAATCATGAAACCATTGTCTTGGGCGCTGGGTGCAGCGCTTGCTGTCGGTCTTGCGGCCGGTTCCGCCAATGCTGCCGATACGACGCTTCGCATCTCTCTACAATTGCCGCTGAAGAGCCACCTCGGGCAAAATCTCGTCCTCTTCAAGGAGGAAGTGGAGAAAAACTCAAACGGTGACATCGCCGTCGAGATCTACGATTCCGCCCAGCTCTACAAGGACAACGAAATTCCGGCCGCCGTCGGGAGCGGTTCCATCGAAATGGGCGTTGCCTCGCTGACCCGCTATGTCGGCGACATCCCGGCCGTCGATGTCTTCTACCAGCCGTTCCTGTTCGATACGGAAGAAAAAGTCCGTGCGGCCGTGGCTCCGGGCTCGACCGTGCGCGGTCCTCTGGACGAAGCCATCAAAGGCACCGGGTCGACGGTGCTTTGGTGGCAGGCCTATGGTGGCTCGATCATGTTGTCCAATGGGGCGCCGGTGAAGACACCGGAGGACCTGAAGGGCAAGAAGGTGCGTGTCTTCGGCAAGACGCTGGGCGATTTCGTCACCGCTGCCGGCGGCGCTCCGACACTGATTTCCGGATCCGAACAGTATCTCGCCTACCAGCGCGGAACCGTCGATATCGGCATGACAGGCGTGTCCGGCGTGAAGTCGCGCAAGCTCTGGGAAGTGATGGACACGATCACCGTCACCAACAACGCGGATATCGAGTTCATCGTGGTGGTGAACACCGATTTCTGGAACGGTCTTCCGGACGCGCACAAGGACATCATCCAGGCGGCGGCCCTGAAGGCCGAGGCCGACGTGCGCGACCGCATGTCCCAGATCGAGGCTGAAGCCTATGAAGCGTCGAAGGAAAACGGCATGACGGTCTACACGCCGACGGCGGAAGAAATGACGGCGTGGAAAGCAGTCAGTCAGCCGGTCTACGACACTTTCAAGGAAAAGGCCGGCGCGCTCGGCCAGCAAGTTCTGGACGCAGCTCAGAAACTCTGAGCAACGCCAGCCCGCGTACCCGCTGCGCGGCCGATGAGGAAATCGGCCGTGCGGTTTTCTCCAGGTCTTCACTCCACGCCAAGGGAGGGACCGGTTCGTTTGGACCTGTCCCTTAGTCCTGACGGCCGATTTCCGACGATTGCATGAAAGCTTTCCATGTCCTCCTTCTGGCGTTGGCCTGGTTTGCCGCGCTGCTTTTCGTCGCCGCCGGCTGCATGCTCACCTATGAGGTGTTGGTGCGCTACCTTTTCATCTCGCCGACCGTCTGGGCGGCGGAGCTTTCCCAGCTTTGCCTGATCTGGGGCAGCATGGTCGCCATGCCCTGGCTTCTGAGGACCGGAAGGCATATTTCCGTCGACGCGATGACGGAGCGCCTCGGTCCGGGAACCAAACGGTTATGCCACGTGCTGGCAATGGCCTTCGTGACCGTGTTCAGCGCCTGGGTCGCCTGGAAAGGCGCTGGCATCTTCTGGGATTCCTTTGTCCGCGGCCGCACGACCGGCTCCATGCTGGACCTGCCGACCTGGGTGGCGGAACTCGCCGTTCCCGTCGGCTTCGGCCTGCTCACCCTTCAGGCCCTGATCGAAATCGGGCGGCCTCCCAAGGGGCCGGCCAGTGAAGAGGCGGTGATGGAATGACGACGCTTCTCATCCTCGCAGCCCTGTTCACGCTTTTGCTGATCCGCGTGCCTGTCGCCTTTGCGCTGGGCGGAATGGGCCTGGCCCTGCTGGTCCTCGGCGGCTTCTCGCCGCTGATGGCGCCGCAGGCGATCCTGTCGACACTCGACGGCTTCATACTCCTGTCGGTGCCGCTGTTCCTGCTGATGTCCAACATCCTGCTGAAAGGTGGCGTCGGCCGGGATCTCTTTGCCGCCGTTCACGCCTGGGTCGGTCACTGGCCGGGCGGGCTCGCGGTGGCCACCATCGTCTCCTGCGGTATCTTCGCCGCGATTTCCGGGTCTTCCGTGGCAACCGCTGCCACCATCGGCACGGTGGCCATTCCGGAGATGATCAAACGGGGCTACGAGCGCAAGTTCGTTTATGGCCTGCTGGCCGCCGGCGGCACGCTCGGCATTCTGATCCCGCCGTCCATTCCGATGATCGTCTACGGTTTCGTGACCGAACAGTCGGTGATCGCGCTGTTCCTCGCGGGCGTCGGACCCGGGTTGTTGCTGGTGGCCTTCTTCATCGTCTTTTCCATGGTCTATGCCCGCTTCTTCGGCGGCTACCGGCCGGAGCCGGCGGCGAACTGGCGCGAGCGGCGCGATGCGACGATCCGGGCCCTGCCCTCCGCGCTGCTTGCGGCAATCGTCATCGGCGTCATCTATACCGGCGTCGCGACGCCGACGGAGGCCGCCGCCATCGGCTTTGCCGTCGCCCTCGTGATCACCGGGGTGATCCTGCGCACGCTGACATGGGCAGCCCTCGGGCAAGCGGCCTATGAGGCCATGGTGACGACGGTTGCCATCCTGCTGATCATTGCCGGGGCCAAGGTGTTCGGCAAGGCAATCACGCTCTACCGCATTCCGCAGGAAATCTCGGTTTTCATCGGCGACAACATCCACACGCCGCTCGCCTTCATCATCGTCGTCTCGGTCGTTCTGCTGATCATGGGCCTTGTCTTCGAGGCACTCTCCATGGTGCTGATCATGACGCCTGTCCTGCTGCCGGCCGCGATGGTACTGGGCTTCGACCCTATCTGGTTCGGGGTCTATATGGTCGTTATGGTGGAATGCGCGCTGATCACGCCGCCGGTCGGGCTCAACCTCTATGTAATTCAGTCCGTCGCGCGCTCCAGCCTCGGCGATGTGTCGCGCGGGGTGCTGCCGTTCCTTGCGCTGATGCTGGTCTCTGTCGCGATCCTTTACGTGTGGACCGATCTGGCACTTTATATACCGTTCAAATTCTGAGGTTTAAGAAACATGCCGTCTCCGGCTGAAACCCTTCGCACGCTGCTGGCGCAGGACAGGCTGCACGTCATGCCTTGCTGCTTCGATGCCCTGTCGGCAAAGCTCATCGAACAGGCAGGCTTCGAGCTGACCTTCATGTCGGGCTTTGCCGCCTCGGCGTCCCGGATCGGCCAGCCGGATCTGGGGCTGATGTCCTACGCGGAGGTGCTCGACCAGGCCCGCAACATCGCCGATACCATCCGCATCCCGCTGCTGGCCGACGGTGATACGGGCTATGGCAACGCGATGAATGTGCGCCGGACGGTGACCGGGATGGCGAAGGCCGGGGCGGCCGCGGTGATGATCGAGGACCAGGTGGCGCCGAAACGATGCGGCCACACCCCCGGCAAGGCGGTGGTCTCGCGCGAGGAAGCTTATGACCGCATCCGCGCGGCACAGGATGCCAAAGAGGCGGGAGCCGATACTCTGATCCTTGCCCGCACCGACGCCCGTCACGACCACGGGCTTGACGAGGCCATCGAACGGGCGGCGAGGTTCAAGGAACTCGGCGCGGATATCCTGTTCGTCGAAGCGCCGAAGACCGTCGCCGAAATGGAACGGATCTGCCGCGAACTGCCGGGGCCGAAGATGGCGAATATCGTCGAGGGAGGCGAGACACCGGACCTTTCCCACAAGGAACTTCGGGACATCGGCTTTGCGATTGCCGCCTATCCGCTGACGCTGATGGCGAGCGCCATGAAGGCGATGACGAAGACGCTGGAACAGCTGAAGTCGGACGAGGACCGGACACCGGACCTGATGGATTTCGCCGAATTGCGCCGGCGCATCGGCTTCAACGACTATTACGAGCTTTCAGCGCGCTACGAGACGTCGAAGCGGGGGTGAATGTCGAGTTTTCCCACCGCGTCACCCCGGGCGAGCATGGCGAGACCCGGGGCCCACTCAATTCCAGAGTGTTTCCTCTTGAAATGAAGCGGTGAAGCATCCGACCATGCTTTGTACGAATTGAAAGGCGAGTAGACTCCGGATCTGCGCTGCGCTTGTCCGGGGTGACACAGAAGGTGGCAACGCAGGAGGAGGTTACAGGAACTGCGCGCCGAAATTC
>JBNKGB010000026.1:0-46281 GCA_050289605.1 Roseibium sp.
CGGCGGTTCGGTTCGTCCGTGTCCGTGTTGTGTGCCAAGGTCGCGTCCTCTTTTATGTTCAACCTGTACCGAAAGCCCGCATCACGTCCGAAATCCTTCTGCCCCAGAAGGAAGACGAAACCATGCCGGGCTCTTCGGAGACCGGAACACCAGAAATTGGGCTCCAGTCAAGCGGCTTGTCTTTTTGCACCCTTCGAAACCGTTGTCCAGTTCAACAAACGCTTCAAAACAACTATGTCGCAGTCAAAAGGCTCCCCGCGCCGCTTTTCTGCCCTTTTTTTGGGAAAGAGCGCAAGACCGGAATTCGATTGAATCCCGATCCCGCCTGATGAAAGCGCATTTTATGCCGCCTGCACCGGCGCCAGGAAGCCACCGGACTGGTGCTGCCAGAGCTGCGCATAAAGACCGTTTCTGTCCAGCAGCTCCTGATGGGAGCCTTCCTCGATGATTCGTCCCTTGTCCATGACGATCAGACGATCCATCGCGGCAATGGTGGACAGCCGGTGGGCGATCGCAATCACGGTCTTGCCCCGCATCAGATCGAACAGGCTTTCCTGAATGGCCAGCTCCACCTCCGAGTCGAGGGCGGAAGTCGCCTCGTCCAGGGCCAGGATCGGCGCATCCTTCAGAAGGACCCGGGCAATCGCGATCCGCTGACGCTGACCGCCGGACAGCTTGACGCCCCGTTCGCCCACATGGGCCTCGAGACCCTTGCGGCCCTCCTGATCCTCCAGCCCCTCGACGAATGACATGGCATGCGCCTTTTCCAGAGCCGCCGCCACTTCCTCGCGCGTTGCCTCCGGCCTGCCGTAGGCGACGTTTTCGAAGATCGACCGGTGCAGCAGGGAGGTGTCCTGCGTGACCACTCCCACGTTCGCCCGGATATCGTCCTGGCGGACGGTGGACACATCCTGCCCGTCGATCAGGATCCTGCCGCCTTCCAGGTCATAGAAGCGCAGGAGCAGGTTGACGAGCGTCGATTTGCCGGCACCTGAACGTCCGATCAGACCGATCTTCTCCCCCGGGCGCATCGTCAGGCTCAGATCCTCGATCACCCCGGACTCCTTGCCATAGTGGAAGCGGATGTTCTCGAAGCGGATCTCGCCTCTTGCCACCTTCAGCGCCTTCGCTTTCGGAACGTCGACCACCTCCCGCTCCCGCGAAATGGTGGTGATGCCGTCCTGAACGGTGCCGATGTTCTCGAACAGACCCGCCAGTTCCCAGAGGATCCAGTGCGACATCCCCTGCAGACGCAGAACGATGGCCACCGCAATGGTCACATCGCCAATGGTCACCGCGCCACTGCGCCAAAGGGCAATGGACAGGCCGCCGATGGACGTCAGCAGCAGCATGTTGATGAACACCAGGACGATGTTGAGTCCGGTGACCAACCGCATCTGCTTGAAGACGGTCTTCAGGAAACCCGTCATGGAGTTCCTGGCATAAGCCTCTTCCCGGTCGGCATGGGAAAACAGCTTCACGGTGGCGATGTTGGTATAGGCGTCGACGACGTGACCGGTCATGACGGACCGCGCGTTCGCCTGATCCTTCGACACGTCCCGCAATTTCGGAATGAATAAGCGGATTGTCAGCAGATAGGCGCAGACCCAGAACAGAAACGGCAAGCTGAGCCAGATATTGGCTCCCGCCACGACGACGACCGCGGCACTGAAATAGACCGCGACATAGACCAGGATGTCGGCGATGCGTGAAACGACCTCGCGCACGCCGAGCGCCGTCTGCATCAGCTTGGTCGCGATCCGGCCGGCAAAGTCGTTCTGATAGAACGAGATGCTCTGCCGCAGCAGATAGCGATGCACCCGCCAGCGGATGGACATGGGATAGTTGCCCATCAGCCCCTGGTGAAACATCAGCTGCCAGACGACCTCCAGCACGGGACGCAGAACCAGCATGATCGCCAGCATGAAGACCAGCGTCGGCCAGTTCTCGTCGAGGAACGTGGACGGATCGGATTTCTCCAGCCAGGTGACGAGGTCGCCCAGAAACGTGAAGATATAGACTTCCGTTAGGGCGACCAGCGTCCCCAGCAAGGAGACTGCCGCCAGTATTGGCCAGACGGGCTTGGTGTAATACCAGCAGAAAGCCCAGAAGCCTCTCGGTGGCACGTCGAGTTCGGTCTCTTCGAACGGATCAATGAATTTTTCGAACCGGTCAAACATGATTACCTCTCGTGTCCGCTCAGCCGCAGCACGGTCAGATGCGCAAGCGCATCGTCGCGAGCCGGTAGCCGGGAGTGCGGACGAATATAACGGCCAGGTGCTTGTCGGAGCACGCTGACGATGAAACTCGTGAAGGCCAGGGACAGGATGAACGTCCCCCAGAACAGCGCATTGAGCTGGTCGAGAAACCGGGAAACGGAGATCTGCTGTCCGGCGATTTCCAGCGCCTCAATCCGACTGAGATTGAAGGCGAGCACCGGCAGGAAGAAGATGACGGCGATCACGAACGTGATGCCGGTGAACAGGACCGCGGCCACCACGAAACGGCGCAACCCGTAAAAACGGCCCGAGATCGGCCGTTCCGGCAAAGGCACCTCGAAATCCGGACGGTCTGCCCGTGCAGACGGGTCCGGCAAATAGTGAACTGACATCGGATCAACTCCGAAAAGGAACGAAAACAAGGTGACGGCAGACACGCGGAAAGCACGTGCAGCGCGTAGGGAACGGCTTCAGCCGGTCACCGCAAAGTCTTGGTTTTGGAAGTGGGTCTGTTGCCCCGCTAGCGGAGGCGCACAGTGATCCTTGAGCAACCGACAAGGGCGGAAGATGCGTTGATCATGCAAAGATCGCTCATGTATGCCCTCCTGGTTGCACGGCCGGGCGGCCGTTGGAAAAAATGAGTCTGCCTTTCAAAGGCGACCGGAAGCGTTGGTAACCGCTTTTGGCGGGCTTGAAAAGCTGTAATGCGTCAATTTGATGCATCAACGGCCCCACTGTTGCCAATCGGACACAGTAAGTTGTGCCACCGGCGACAGAGGTGTTCCGGACCGGGAAAAACAGCGATCCGAAACCCTGGCGGTTACCTGACCAACCCGCAGCTGAACTCCAGGAGATGCATCTCCGCTTCCCGGGGTGAGAGCGGCCCGGAAATGGCCTTGCCCTGAACGAGGGCACATCCCAGCGCCTTGAGCATTTCCATCTGGCCCTCGGTATCGACCCCGGACGCCGAAACGGTCAGCCCGAGATTCACCGCCAGGCGGATGATCGATTTGACCAGGCGGTGCTGTTTGGCATCGAATTCGATGCTCGTGACCAGCGCGGGACTGAGTTTCAGCCTGTCGGCGTTGAGGTGAATGAGCTGGCCGGCACTTCCCTGCCCGTTGCCGAACATGTCGAGCGCAATCTGGCATCCGAGCGCGGACAGGTTTTCGAGCGAGGAGGCCAGTCCCTCCTCCTCGCAAAAGCGGATGTTGCTTTCATCGATTTCGATGACGACATCTTCCCGCGCGAACCGGAGTTCGTCGGACAATTGGGAGAACCAGGCGATGAAGCCCGCGTCCCTGACGCTCGCCGCCGTCAGGTTTACCGAGAGGAACAGTCGGGTGTCCGAAACGTCCCGCAAGTGCCGGACTTCGGCAAGGCCGCGGCTCAGCGCGAAACGTTCGATCTGGGCAAACCGCTTGAAATCCTCCTGGCTCGACAGCAACCTGGCCGGATCGACCAGCCCTTCGGTGGGGTGCAGCCAGCTGGCGGAAGCCTCGTAGCCGACGATGCGCCGCAGCGACAGGTCCAGTTGCGGTTCCAGAAGCAGGGCCAGGCCGCCGTTTTCAAGATCCTTGTCCAGCTTTGCCATGGTCATGCGGCGGTGCCGGTGGGCGGCTCCGAGCGTGTCCGTATACCAGGCGATCTGGCTGCGGCCGGACTTCTTGGCCGCATAAAGGGCGAGATCCGCGCGGTTGATGAGTTCGGAGACGCCGGCCTTGCTGCCATCGGCCAGAACCAGGCCTGCACTGCCGGCCACACTCAGGTTTTGATGATCGATCTTTACCGGCCTGGCGATCCCTTCAAGGATCTCCTTGCCCAGCGCTTCCATCTGCTCGGGCCCGGTCGGGCTGGAAACCACGGCGATGAATTCGTCACCGCCGACGCGCGCGACAAGGCCGTTGTTCCCCAGAACGGTCTTCAGAACGTTGGCTGCGTGACACAGGACGGCGTCGCCCGCGCCGTGGCCGTGGCTGTCGTTGATGTCCTTGAAGTGATCCAGGTCGCAGTGAATGATTCCGATCTGCCCGGGCGTGTTCCCCGCGGCGGCGAGGCGCTGATACAGAAAGGAATTGAGCCTCGCCCTGTTGGCGACGCCGGTCAGGTCGTCGTGTTCGGCCTGATGCTTCAGCCTGTTGCGCGCCTCTTCCAGCTCCCTCATGTGCTCGACCTGGCTGGTCACATCGCGGCAGATCAGGATGATCCTCGTGTCTTCGAGGGCCTCTCCTTCCACGACCGCATAGGTCAGCTGGTTCCAGAAATAGTCGCCGTTCTTGCGCTTGTTCAGGATGAGTTCTTCGAAGCCGGACTGGAATTTCGTCAGGTCGAATTTGAAGGTTTCGATTTCTTCAGGCGCGAGCTGGTTCTCCGGGGTCAGAATGAATTCCTGCGGACGCCGGCCCCGGATTTCTTCCGCGGAATACCCGGTGATCCTGGAATAGGCCGGATTGGACCATTCGATACGCCCATAGATATCCTGAAGGATCAGGCCCTCATGGGCATGCTCGACCACAAGTTTAAGGATCGCCGTGTCGTTGCCGAATTTGGAAGAAACCACTTTGCTCCCGGCGCTACGCAGCCCCCGGCCGAGAAAATATCCCGCAACGAGGGAGGCGGCCCCGGCTCCCAAGTAGAAAATCAAGGCCTGCACCGCCCCATCACCCAAGCACTCCGAAATTACCCGCCTTTCGCCTCAAGACGGTGACCAGTTATTTTTATACGCTGGACTCTAAAACAATCACTAAACACAAATTCCAATGAAATTATATTGTAATTATTACCATGTAATACTTACGGCACGCGAATCTCAGGCAGCGCGCACGCTTTGCAGGAACTGGCGCACCTGCTTTTGAAGGCTGTCGGAAAATTCGGCGAGTTCCGACGATGCCCGGTGCATTTCGCCGGTCGCGGTCCGGCTGGTTTCCATGACGCCGCTCAACGTATCGACATTGCTTGAAACCTGCGCCGAACTGGACTTCGCCGTCAGGGCGTTGCTGCTGATTTCCTGCGTGGCGCAGGACTGGTCTTCCACCGCCTCGCGGATCTTTTCGGAAATCTCGCTTACCCGGCCGATGGTTTCAACGATGGACCGGATCGCCGTTTCGGAAAGCTCCGCCACCTCCTGTACGGAGGCGACCTGAGCGGAAATGTCTTCCGTGGCACGGGTGGTCTGCTCCGCAAGGACCTTGACTTCGTTGGCGACGACCGCAAAGCCGCGCCCGGCCTCGCCGGCACGGGCTGCCTCTATGGTTGCATTGAGGGCGAGAAGGTTGGTCTGGCTGGCAATCTGGCTGATCAGTTCGACAATCTCTCCGATGGCCCGGCCGGTTTCGGAGAGCCGGCCGACGATCTCGTCCGTCTTGCGGGCTTCCTCGACCGCCGTGCTTGCAATATCGGTAGCCTGATCAACGTCGACACGAACGCGCCTCAGCGAGTCGGAGAGCCTTTCCGTGGACGTGGTCACGATTTCGACCGAACCGCATGCCTCCGACGTCGCCAGATGGACCCCCTGCGCCGCCTGGAGCGAGGACTGCATGGCCTCGTTGAGCTGCAGGGCATTGCTTTCCACACTGCCGGCGGCCCTGGAAAGGGAGGTCACGACACCGATGACCGACTTTTCGAAGTCGTCGGCGACGTCCCGCATGAGCGCCTTGCGCTCCTCGCTGAGGGCTTCCTGGTGTGCCTGATCCTGACGCGCCTGTTCCCTGGCCCTTTCGGCCAGGTTGGCGCGAAAGGCGGTAACGGAGCGGGCGATGGCCCCGATTTCGTCGCTGCGCTCGTTGCCGTGGATCTCAACGTCGAGATCACCTTCGCAGAGCTTGTCGAGGCCGAGTTGAAGACGGTTCAGTGGGCGCGCGATGCCCAACGCCAGCAGGATTGCGAATGCGAGAAAGGCCAGGCCGACCGGCGAAACGACCAGACCGATCGTGATCATCTGATCCAGGATCAGACCGTCGACCCGGCTCGCGACGTCGCCGGTCAGAAACTGCTGCGCTTCCGCAACAGTTCCGATTTCCAGCATCAATGCCTGCCGGAAGGTATAGAAAGCGAATGCCGTGCCGGCCATCATGATGACGGCGGCAGTCAGTACCATGGCAACAAAGCGGCCCTTGATCGAAAGCGTCACGCTGAAATCCCCGAAATATTCCAGTCCGTCCGCTCCGTCCCCCACGGCCGGACCGGCATCAAACCGGCGCCAGATTACGTCGATCAGTGTAAAAATTTCAGTAACGCCACCTTCCCGGCTCGGGTCAGAATGCCGCACCCCAGCACCCGCCGGAGCCGACTTTTTTTTCAAGGAGGAACCACGTCTTGCGGGCTCACCCTTTCCGGAAGACGGTCAGGCCGGAACCCGTTGCGCCTTCAGGAAGCCGCCTGACTGGCGGTGCCAGAGCTGAGCATAAAGCCCGTTTTCCTGCCGCAACAGGCTGTCGTGGGTTCCCTGCTGCACGATCCTTCCCTTGTCCATCACGATCAGCCTGTCCATGGCCGCAATGGTCGAAAGCCGGTGGGCGATGGCGATCACCGTCTTGCCGGCCATCAGGCCCTGCAGGTTTTCCTGGATCGCCGCCTCGACTTCGGAGTCGAGAGCCGAGGTGGCTTCGTCCAGCACAAGGATCGGCGCGTCCTTGAGGAGCACCCGTGCGATAGCTATCCGCTGGCGCTGACCACCGGATAATTTCACCCCGCGTTCGCCGACAAAGGCGTCGAACCCCTTGCGGCCCCGCCTGTCTTCCAGCTGCCGGATGAAATCATGGGCGTGAGCCTTGCGGGCAGCTTCGAGGAGCTCTTCCTGGCTGGCCGAGGGACGGCCATAGAGTATGTTTTCCCGGATCGACCTGTGCAGCAGGGAGGGATCCTGCGTCACCATGCCGATGGACCGCCGCAAGGACTCCTGGCTGAGGTCCCGCACATCCTGACCGTCAATCAGGACCCGGCCGGCCTCCACGTCGAAGAAACGCAGCAGCAGGCTGGTCAGCGTGGTCTTTCCCGCTCCTGACGGGCCGACGAGGCCGACCCGCTCTCCGGGCTGGATGGTCAGGTCGAGATGATCGATCACGCCGCCGCTCTTGCCATAATGGAACCGGATCTTCTCGAATGCCACCTCGCCCCGCGACACGTTCAGCTCCCGTGCTCCGGGCCTGTCCTTGAGGACGATCGGCTTGACGACCGTTTCCATGCTGTCCTGAAGAGACCCGAAATGGCGAAACAGGCCGTTGAGCTGGTTGAAGAGCCGGTTCAGGAGAATGTTCAGGCGTAGGATCAGGCTCAGCGCAAAGGCAACATGCCCGGAGCTGATGTCTCCATCCTGCCAGACTTTCAGCGCCATCGCCGCAATGGCGACGATCATGACGCCGTTGACGACCGACATCACCATGCGGACGGACGTCAGCAGGCGGGTAAATGTCTGCAACTTGCCGATAAAGGTCTGGAAAGCGGCCCCGGCACCGCGGTTTTCCTCCTCCGTCGAACCGAACAGCTTGACGGACTGGATGTTTGCATAGGTGTCGACCAGCCGTCCCGTGGCTCCGGAATAGGCGTTGGCCACCTCCCTGCCCGCATTGCGGACTCGCGGCACGAACCTCCAGGCGGCGATGAGGAAACAGATCAGCCAGACAGCGACGATGGCGCCGAGACGGATGTCGAGATCGGCAACCAGAACAAGTGTCGTCACGGCGTAGACGAGAATGAACCAGACCACCTGGAGCAGGTTGACCATAAAATCGCCAGCCGACATGCCCGATTGCATGACCTTCTGGGACAGCCGGCCCGCCAGATCGTCCTGGAAATAACCGAGGCTTTGCTTCATCACCCGCTGGTGACATTGCCAGCGCACCAGATTGAAGAAGCCCGGAACGACGGTCTGCTCCTCCAGCAGGGCCATTAGGCTGTTGACAAGCGTTCGGAGCACGAGGACGACGAAGGCCATCTTCAGGAGTGTCCAGGCATGATCGCTGAAGAAGCTTTCCCGGCCGCCGCGTTCCAGGAGGTCGACCAGTTCGCCGAGGAAGTTGAAGACCGCGACTTCGACGAAGGCCGCGGCGCCCCCGGCGACGAGCATGGCGGCAAAGGGCCAGCGAACCTGATTGATGAAATAGGCGAGAAAGGCAAGGCCGCCGCGTGGCATATCCTTTGAAGGTGGCGCCCGGAAGGGATCGATCCAGGTTTCGAACGTACGAAATAAGGGGGACACGGTTTTCTCCTCGGGGAGGCGGGAGCGAATCTGGACTTATCCTAAGCAGTGCCGGCGGCGTTGGCCCAATGAAATAATGTAACGATCTGAGGCGGAGGGAAGCATGACACCGGATCTCAAAAAACAGGATGAAACCTGAAATGGCGGCTGCTATGCAGCCGGATCGACCTTCGAAAGGCATCAGCACCCCATGCCCGACATCGCTCTCTTTCAGCCGGACATCCCGCAGAACACCGGCACGATCCTGCGCCTTGCCGCTTGCATGGGCGTCGGCGTGCACCTGATCGAGCCGGCGGGATTTCCGATTTCCGACAGTGCGCTCAAACGAGCCGGCATGGACTATCTGGAGCGGGCGACGATGATGCGCCACTCCTCCTTTCTGGCATTCGAGGACTGGCGCCGTCCGCAGGGCCGACGGCTGATCCTGCTGACGACGAAGGCCGCCCTGCCCTATCCGGACTTCCGTTTTCGGCCCGGCGATATCCTGATGACGGGACGGGAGAGCAGCGGCGTCCCTGAGGACATTCACCAGCTTGCGGACGCCAGGGTGACAATTCCAATGGCCGAAGGCATGCGTTCGATCAACGTTGCCGTTTCGGCGGGAATGGTTCTTGGAGAAGCCTTGCGGCAAACCGGCACATTTCCTAAAAGCCGGACTTGATTTCAAACTCCGTCCACAGCGGATGCACCAACCAGTCAGGGCCAGATTCATGAGCGCACCATCTCCGGAAAACCGAGGCGGCACGATCCCCGACGGGATCGAGGACAAGAAAACCACGGCCCCTGCGTGGTTCCGGGACCTCAGGGATCGGATCTGCCAGTCCTTCGAGGATCTGGAAGACGAGATCGGAACGCTTTCCGGACCGCTTGGCGACCAGCCGGCAGGACGCTTCGAGCGCACGCCCTGGGAGCGGACGGACAGCACCGGCGCCCAGGGCGGCGGCGGCGTCATGTCGATGATGCACGGCCGGGTCTTTGAAAAGGTCGGCGTACATATATCGACCGTCTACGGCGAGTTCTCACCCGAATTCCGCGGTCAGATCCCAGGCGCCAACGAGGACCCGCGTTTCTGGGCCTCCGGCATCAGTCTGATCGCCCATCCACAGAACCCGCATGTTCCGGCGGTTCATATGAACACGCGCATGGTGGTCACCACTCGGCAGTGGTTCGGCGGCGGCGCCGACCTTACGCCGGTGCTCGACGCGCGGCGAACGCAGGACGATCCCGACACCATTGCCTTCCACGAGGCGATGCGAGCAGCCTGCGAGGCCCATGAGGTGGCCGACTACGACGCCTACAAGGCCTGGTGCGACGACTATTTCTTCCTGAAGCACAGGAACGAGCCACGCGGCATCGGCGGGATTTTCTACGACTACCTCAACAGCGGCGACTGGGACGCCGATTTTACCTTCACCAAGGACGTCGGCCTGGCCTTCGCGAAAATTTACCCGGAGCTGGTGCGGCGGAACTTCGAGAAGTCCTGGACCGAAGCGGAACGCGAGGAACAGCTGATCCGGCGCGGCCGATACGTGGAATACAATCTGCTTTACGACCGGGGGACGATCTTCGGACTGAAAACTGGTGGCAATGTCGCGTCGATCCTGTCGTCGATGCCGCCAGTGGTGAAGTGGCCCTGAGCCGCCTCGGGCAAGTGCTGTCTCAGGTGATCGCCTTCAGGCGGCGGCCCCGCCGCCGACCGCCTTGGCGGCTCGCTTGACATAGGCGAAACCCTGGTTCAGCAGCAGGTCCTCGAACCGGGCCAGCATGGCCTCGTCGAGCTTGGGCCCCAGATCCTTCATGGTGTTGAGCGCCGAACGCACGGACACACGCTCCTTGTAGGCGCGGCGTTCGGTGAGGGCGGCAAAGATGTCGCAGATCGTTATCAGCCGCACCTTGGGTGAAATCCGGGAACCGCTGAGACCTTCCGGATAGCCCGTCCCGTCCAGATATTCATGGTGCTGTATCGCCATCCGCTTGATGTCCGCGGACAGCTCAAGTCTCGGCTTCAGGATTTCCCGGCCATAGACGGTGTGTTTCTCAATGACCAGGCGTTCGTGGTCGTTGAGCGCGCCGGCCTTGTCGAGAATGGTCAGGGGGATCCGCGTCTTGCCAATGTCGTGGATCAGGCCGCCAGCGATGACTTCCCTGCAGTCGGCCGCTTTCCAGCCGAGCCCTTCCGCCAGCGTGCCGGCAAGACCGGCAACCATCAGGGAGTGGCTGTAGGTGGCGCTGTGATGGGTCTGGACCGCGTTCAACCAGCAGCCAAGGCCGTCGAGCTCAAGGGCCGCGAGAATGTCCGCCGCGCTCCTGTTCATCAGGCTGACCTGGATATTCGCCCCTTCGGTCGCCGAAAGGCAAAGGCTCTCGAGGAAGGCGCTGCCTTTCACATAGGCCTCGGCGGTCGCGGAAGGCGTGTCCGGCGGCAGGGCCGCCAGAAGATCAAATCCCGCCAGTTTGTTGATCTTTCGCAGCAGAACGGCGAAGGGAGCGTCCCTGTCGATGGGGTCGGAATCTCCGAGTGCCCTCGCCTGGATGACTTCCCGGCGCTTCTTGCGGTCCACGATGCAGATGAACGGGATTTCGCTGATGTTCTGCCAAAATTCCTTGAGCACCGCCAGACCGCTGTCAGTCGATCCCTGCAGTTCGATAATGGCGATCCTGGCCGAGCCGACCGTCTTCGGCATCACGTTGGCCATGTCGACGAGCCGCGCCTTGAAGAACAACGGCAATTTTCTGACCGGAGAGTCATCTGGCAGAGGACCATCCGAAATCAGAACAATTTCCATTCCTCGCCTCTTCCCGTCACAATACCGCGGCAGACAAATGCGGCCCGGACAGTTTCCATTCTAGATCAACCTGATAAGAATGAACGAGTTTCGTTTATGAAGTCCTAAACCAGCCGCGCAGAACCGTGGGTAAAGCGCATTTCCGGGGCACGCCTATGTGGCCGGTTACCGGGACATCCCGCCTTCTTTTGCAGGCTAAAACGCTATGGTCCTGACCCTAGGTTTCGGCGCGGCTGATCAGTTCCTGCTTGGTCAGCGTAAATCCGCTGTCGTGCCATTCCTGTTCCAGCTTTCGCAACAGGTTTCCGAGCTGCGGTCCGGCAGCATGGCCGGCAGCGATCAGGTCCGCGCCCTTCAGCGGAAATTCCGGCGCCTTCTGCGCCCTCAGATCGGCAAGCAGTGCCGAAAATCCGGCCTCGTCGGCAGTGTTCTGTGCACGCATTCTGGCCCAGTAGGCGAGCAGGCCGTCAATGGCTCCCTGGCGGCCGAACCGGTAGACCAGCAAGACCGCAGCCGGAAACCCCTTCGTGGTCCGAAGCAGCCTGGTAACCGCCCAGGCGGTCGCCATGCGCTTGCGTTCCGCGTTGGAGAGCCGGAACCGGTCGCAGATGCGCTCGATGTCCTCGCGAACGAAACCACCAAGCACCACCAGCCCCAGTTCCGGATCCCTGACTTCGCGGGCAACGTCCTGAAGTCCGCGCAGGGCCTCGAAGTCCTCGATGCGGGCCAGGCCGCCGGTGGCTATTTCCCAAAGGCCGCAATCGTTCATCAGCCGAAGGGCGGAGGCGGCAAGCGGCGCCTTCAGGAGCCGGCGCATTTCGTGGCCGATCCGCTCGGCCGACAAGTGCCGCAGACCGTCCCGATGGCGCAGGCAGGCACTCAACCCGGCCGCATCCAGCCCGCCACGGCCATAGGCGGCATAGATCCGGAAAAACCTAAGGATGCGCAGATAGTCTTCCTGGATGCGCCGGTCGGGATCGCCGATGAAACGCACGCGCCCGGCAAGGCAATCCCCCAGACCGCCGAGCGGGTCGTGCAGCCGCCCGTGTCGGTCGAGATAAAGCGCGTTCATGGTGAAGTCGCGGCGTTCGGCATCCCGCACCCAATCCCGTCCGAAGACGACGCGTGCCTGGCGCCCGAAAGTTTCCACGTCCTCGCGCAGGGTCGTGACTTCATAGGGAAATCCGCCGCTGACGACCGTTACAGTGCCATGGTCGAGACCGGTTGCCACCGGCTTCAGGCCCGCGGCCCCTGTCCTGCTGATGACGTCCTGCGGCAGGGCGGTCGTCGCGATGTCCACATCGGGGACCGCATGTCCGAGCAGGGTATTGCGGACGGCCCCGCCAACGACGCGCGCTTCGTCGCCGTCCTGTTCGACCGCGGCGAAAACCGCCTGGATGCCGGGCGAGCGGATCCAGTCCGCCTGCCGGAGTATGTCCTCAGCACTTGAAATCATGTCGTCATTCAAACCGGCCCGGTACGAATACGCCGTCCCGCATTTCCGAAGGCCGGTAGCTGGCGCCTTCCGGGCTGCGGTCGAGCTGCGCCATACCTACAAGACCTGCGATGACCAGGACAAGACCTGCCAGGGTCAGCCAGGCCACGGGTCCCCTCGACCAACTCTCGGGATGACGGCTCTTCTTGCTCAGCCACAGCCATGCGCCGTAGCAGATGAAGGGAATGAAAAACAGAAGCAGTTGAGTGAAAATGACACGCAGCATCAGCGGTAGGCCGTTTCGTACAGGGAGCGGATGATGCCTGCCGTGACGCCCCAGATGTAGCGTTCGCCGAAGGGCATGGCATAGAAGTAGCGCGGCTTGCCCTCCCACACCCGGCTCTGCTTCTGGTGGTTGGCCGGGTTCATCAGGAATTGCAGGGGAACCTCGAAGACGTCCTCGACCTCGTCCGGATTGGGATGGAACTCGACGTCCCGCCGGATGGCGCCGACGACAGGCACGACCCGGAAGCCGGAGCCGGTCAGGTACGGCGCGAGCCGGCCCAGGAAGTCGACCCTGTCGGGCGACAGGCCGATTTCCTCTTCCGCTTCGCGGAGCGCGGCATGGACGGGATCCCTGTCCGTCGGATCGATCTTGCCGCCAGGAAAGGCGACCTGGCCGGCATGAGAGTTCAGGTGCCCCGTGCGCTGGGTCAGGACGACGCTCGGTCCCTCGCTTCGGGGCAAAATGCCGATCAGCACCGCCGCGTCCCTCGGCGGACCGTCCCATTTGGCGTAGGGGCCAAGATCCGGATTCAGAATGTGGTCGCCCGTATCGCGCTCCAGATCGGTTTGCCCCAGATCGGCCAGGCGGCCGCGCAGATGGACTGCCCAATCGGCGTCGGCAAACGTATGGTTCTGGGTAATAGCGGTCATGAGGTCAGGCCGTTCGGGTGCGGATCCAGGTGCAAGCTTTCACTCCGGTGCAGTCAGAAGATCGGGGTCCACGGCATAAAACGCTCCATTGCTCCAGATCCCCATTTCCACGCCGTTTTCCCCTTTTCGTTCTTCCATCAGGTCTGCGAGCTGGTACATGAGCGCGCGCGTAAACAGCGCTTCCAGCCGTCCCCTGACATGAACATAGGGCTTCAATCCGCCACTGTCCGGTTCTTTTTCGTATCGCAAGGGATGGTCGGGCCCGATCGCCACCAGCTCACCGAGATTTGTCCTGAGCGTCAGCTCCTGGGTTTGCCCGCTGCCGGCTACCGCCATCTCAACCGCGAGCATCGGCGCATCGACGACGCGGATGCCGACCTTTTCGACCGGGGTGACCAGGTAATACCGGCCGTCCTCGTCCCTGCGCAGCACGGAGGCGAAAAGCTTGACCAATGGCTCGCGGCCGATGGGCGTTCCGAGATAATACCAGGTGCCGTCGCGGGCGATCCGTATGTCGAGATCGCCGCAAAAAGGCGGGTTCCACCGCTCGACCGGCGGCTGCTTCCTGTCCGGGTCGTCCGCCCGGCTCATCAGGGCTTTCAGCCCTTCCGGCATCGTCCCTACAATTGTGACCGATCCCTCCGGCATGGATATTCCCGTTCCTGACTTCCAGAATTCGAGGTACCGCAAATTTACCAATTCGGGTCCTCGCGCAAATGTGCCTGTCCAGTTCCCAATGGAGGGCAACTGAAGGTTTTCCCCAAACCATGGAAAGAATCTTGGACCTTTCCACTGTATGGCGCACAATTGCGCCTTATGTACCGATTTATATGGTGTCAGACTGATTTAATAGCAGCAAGCTGGCCCTGGGTGTATTGAACAGCGGTCGTGTCCGGCGCCCCGGCAAAAGACTAGGGAAAGGTGATTCATGAGCGTTGTTTCCCCCTCCAGCCCCTCTGAAGAGGATCTCGCCGCAATTGCCGAAAGCGCCGAACGGGCCGTCAACCGCATCAGCGATGCCAAGGCCGACATTGCGCGAATCATCTTCGGTCAGGAAACCGTCGTCGAGCAGACGCTTGTCACCATTCTCGCCGGAGGCCACGGCCTTCTTGTCGGTGTGCCGGGCCTTGCCAAGACCAAGCTTGTCGAAACGCTCGGCACCGTTCTCGGCCTGGACGCGCGCCGCATCCAGTTCACGCCCGACCTGATGCCGTCCGATATCCTGGGGGCGGAAGTGATGGAACAGAGCGCCGAAGGCGGCCGTTCGTTCCGCTTCATTCCCGGTCCCGTCTTCTCGCAGCTCCTGATGGCGGACGAAATCAACCGGGCCAGCCCGCGAACCCAGTCCGCGCTGCTTCAGGCCATGCAGGAATACCACGTCACCGTCGCCGGCCATCCCCACGACCTGCCGCGCCCGTTCCACGTGCTCGCCACCCAGAACCCGCTGGAACAGGAAGGCACCTACCCGCTGCCCGAAGCGCAGCTCGACCGGTTCCTGATGCAGATCGACGTGCATTACCCGGATCTTGAAGCCGAGCGGCGGATCCTCCTGGAAACGACGGGGGCCCAACAGGCCAAGGCCCGGGTCGCCATGTCGGCCAACGAACTGATGGAATACCAGCAGCTCGTGCGCCGCATGCCGGTGGGCGAATCCGTCGTCGATGCGATCCTGCGGCTCGTCCGCGCCGCCAGGCCGGACCAGGACGACGCTTCCTCCGATATCACAAGCCTGATCGCCTGGGGACCCGGTCCGCGCGCCAGCCAGGCGCTGATGCTGACGGTAAGGGCTCGTGCGCTTGTCGACGGTCGCCTCGCTCCCTCGGTCGATGACGTGCTCGCCCTTGCTGAGCCGGTCCTGCAGCACCGGATGGCGCTGACCTTCTCCGCCCGTGCGGACGGTCACACGGTCCGCGACGTGATCCGCCGGGTGAAAGACATCATCGCCTGAGGCTTTCTTCCTCCCACCAGGAACCCGACCGCATGGAGCGTACCCCCAAAACGGCAGGCATCGACACGGACACCTGGCCGAGCGTGATCGGCGAGGCCCGTTCGGTTGCCGACGCCCTGCCGGACCTGCTGGTGGAGGCAAGCCATGTCGCCAGCTCCATCATTGCGGGCTGGCACGGACGCCGCCGGGCCGGTCCCGGTGAAAGCTTCTGGCAATTCCGCCCGTTCAACATGGGCGAGCCGGCCAAGCGCATCGACTGGCGGCGCTCGGCCCGGGACGACCATCTTTACGTCCGCGAACGCGAGTGGGAAGCCGCGCATACGGTGTGGCTGTGGGCGGATCTGTCCGCCTCCATGGTCTTTCGCTCCAAGCTTGCCGACGTGATCAAGCGGGACCGCTCGATCGTGCTGATGCTGGCACTCGCGGACATGCTGGCGGAAACGGGCGAACGGATCGGTCTTCCCGGCCTGACCCGGCCGTTTTCCGACCGCCGCGCGGCCGAACGCCTGGCGGATGCACTCGCCCATCTGTCCCACCCCATCGCCTTTCCGGACACCGTGCCGGTGAAGCGCTTCGCGGACATCGTGCTGATTTCGGATTTCCTTGATCCCATCGGAGAGATTGCCCAATGGATGTCACGGGTGGCAGGAACCGGCGCGCGTGGCCATCTGGTTCAGGTTCTGGACCCGATCGAGGAGACGTTTCCCTTTGACGGGCGGATCGAATTCACCGATCCGGAGCTGGGGGTGCGGCTGACCGCCGGGCGGGCGGAAAACTGGAAGACCGATTACCACAACAGGCTGGAAGCCCACCGTGCGGAAATCCGCGACATGGCCCGCCGGGCAGGCTGGACGTATGTCCTTCATCATACCGACCGGCCCGCATCGGAACCTTTGCTGGTTCTGCATAGCGCGCTGTCGGGTGCTCTGAACGTGATGCAGAAGGGGGGCGCCTGAGCGATGCTTGCCGGACTTCCCCTCACCTTCACGGCCCCGTGGATCCTGACCGCCTTCGCGCTGCTTCCGGTAATCTGGTGGCTTTTGCGCCTGACGCCACCGCGGCCACGGGAGATTGCCTTTCCGCCGACCCGGCTGTTGCTCGACATCGACCAGCATGAGGAAACCCCGCAACGCAGTCCCTGGTGGCTGACGCTATTGCGCCTGCTTCTCGCCGCCATCCTGATCTTCGCGCTTGCGGGACCTGTCTGGCGCTCGTCGGAACCCGTCGACAGCGGCGAAGGCGTTTTGTGGGTCCTGGTGGACAATGGCTGGACCTCCGCAAAGGCCTGGGAACACCAGAGGAATGCGGCCGAACAGATCCTGACCACGGTGGAGCGGAACGGTCAGCCCGTTCTGTTTGCCGCGACCGCGGAGGGTCCGAACCAGAACCTCACGCCGGAAGCAGCCTCGGCGGCGTTGGAAAAACTGCGGGCGCTGGAACCCCGTCCCTATCCGCCGGGACGCAGCGAGCTCAGCCTCGGCCTCAGGAAAGCGGCCCAGAAATCGCCGCCGGGAGCTATCGTCTGGCTGTCCGACAGCACAGAAACAAAAGACAGTTTCGTCTCCGATCTGGCAGGCATGGCCGGCAATGTGCCCGTAACCGTTCTGACGGGTCTCGATACTCCGATGGGGTTGAAGGACCTTGCAAACGATGCAGACGCCCTGTCCCTGACCGTGGTCCGGCACCCGGATCAGAAGCTCGGCACCGTGACGGTTCAGGCGCTGGACCTCAAGGGCCTGGTGCTCGGTGACGTGCAGGCCAGCTTCGACAGCGGCGCAAGCGAAACGACCGCGCGCTTCGACCTGCCGAGCGAATTGCGCAACGACATCGCGCGCGTCGAAATCACCGGCGAGGCCGCCGCCGGAGCCGTGCAGCTTGTGGACGACAGCTGGCGGCGGCGTACGGTCGGCCTGATATCGGGCCAATCGGGCGATCTCGACCAGCCGCTGCTGTCCCCCGTCTATTATCTTGAGCGCGCGCTGGCGCCGTTCTCCGACATCCGCCGCCCCCGTGACAGCGATATAGCCGAAGCCGTGCCCTCGCTCATTGACCAGGGCATTTCGGTCCTGGTGCTGGCGGATGTCGGCAAGCTTCCGGAGACGACCACCGAGATCCTGCGAGACTGGGTGAACAACGGTGGCACACTGGTCCGCTTCGCCGGTCCCCGGACCGCGGGCGGCAGCGACGAACTGATCCCCGTGCGCCTCAGGGCGGGTGACCGGTCTCTCGGCGGATCCCTGTCCTGGAAGCAGCCGCAACACCTGGCGGATTTCCCTGAAGGATCGCCCTTCTCCGGGCTGAAGGTGCCTGAGGAAGTCACCGTGACCCGGCAGGTACTTGCCGAGCCGACCTCGGACCTGCCCGACCGGACCTGGGCCATGCTGGAGGACGGCACACCGCTGGTGACCGCCGCTCCCATGGGGGCGGGCAGCATCGTGCTGTTTCACGTCACGGCGGACTCGTCCTGGTCGAACCTGCCGCTGTCAGGCGTGTTCCTGAACATGCTGCGCCGGATCCTGGCGGTCTCCAACGTCGCAGCGGCCTCGGAAACCCCGGAGGACGGCACGCCGTCGAAAAGCGTTCTGCCACCGCTGCGGCTTCTGGACGGCTACGGCCGTTTCGGACCGCCACCGGTCGAGGTCACGCCGGTCAGCGCTACTGATTTCCGCGCGGCCACCGCAAGCCGCAGGACGCCCCCTGGGCTTTATGGAACGGAAGACGGCTTCCGGGCATTGAACCTGATGGGCAAGGATGACGACCTTCTGCGGCTCGATCTGTCGGCATTCGACGGCAAGGTCACGGTGACCGCCTATCCGGCCTCCGATCCGCTCGACCTGAGATCGCTGTTCTTCCCGCTTGCCTTCCTGCTGCTTGTGCTCGACGCCGTCGCGGTCTTCCTGCTGGCGGGCGGACTCAGTCGCCTCGGCCTGCGCCACAGGACGGCGGGCCTTGCCGTCGCCGCCGCCGTTCTGGGCGCAACGATGCTCACCGGCTCACCCGATGCGGCGCGGGCGCAATCGACGTCGGACGACCTTCGCGCGCTGGAATCCACCCTGCAGACCCGGCTGGCCTATGTCCTGACCGGCAATCCGGAAGTTGACGACACCAGTGCCGCCGGTCTCTACGGCCTGTCCCAGTTCCTCGCAGAGCGCACGGCGCTGGAACCGGGGCCGCCGATTGCGATCGACATCGCACGGGACGAGCTTTCCTTCTATTCCCTGCTCTATTGGCCGGTGGATCCGGCGGCCGACAAGCCGGACGACCAGACGATCGCCCGCATAGATACCTTCATGCGTAACGGCGGCACCATCCTTTTCGACACGCGCGACAACTACAGCGCCTCTTCGAACAGTTTCGTGTCGACACCGGCCACGCTGAAACTTCGGGAGATCCTGGAGGACCTGGACGTCCCGCCCCTGGAACCCGTTCCACCGGACCATGTCCTGACCAAGGCCTTCTATCTGCTGGAGACCTTCCCGGGCCGCTATGCCACCAGCCCGCTCTGGGTCGAAAGCCTGGAAGACGTGGCCGCGCGCGGCGACCGGCCGGTTCGGGCCGGTGACGGCGTATCGCCCATCATGATTACCGGCAACGATTTCGCCGCCGCATGGGCACTTACCGAAACGGGCGAGTTCATGTTCCCGACAGTGCCGAACGATCCGACCCAGCGCGATTACGCCTTCCGCTCCGGGGTCAACATCGTCATGTACAGCCTGACGGGCAACTACAAGGCCGACCAGGTGCACATCCCCGCCCTGCTCGAACGGCTTGGACAGTAGGAGCGCTGATGGTCTGGTCCCTCTCCTTCGATCCCCTGTTGCCGCTGTGGCTGCTTTATTGCGGCCTTGCGCTTACGCTTCTGCTTGCGGCCCTGACCGGCTATCTCCGGCTCCGGGGCTGGTTGCTGCGAGCACTGACCATGTTCCTGCTGCTGCTGGCGCTTGCCAATCCGGCTGTCGAACGGGAGGACAGGGAACCGCTGTCGAGCGTCGTCGCCCTTGTCGTCGACAAGAGCCAGAGCCAGCGCCTTGCGGACCGCCAGGCGACCACCGACGAGGCCGTCGAACAGCTGAAAAAGAGGATCGGTGCCCTGGACGGCTTCGAGATCCGGACGCTCGAAGCCCGCAATTCCGGATCCGGCGACGGCACCGCGGTCTTTCAGACCCTCTCCCACGGGCTCGCGGATGTTCCGCCAGAGCGGGTCGGCGGAGCGATCATCGTCACCGACGGCCAGATCCACGACATCCCGCAATCGGCCAGCGCCATCGGCTTCGATGCTCCCGTGCACGGGCTGATCACCGGAACGGCGGACGAACGCGACCGCCGCATCGTCCTGGACAAGGCGCCCCGTTTCGGACTGGTCGGGTCGGAACAGACCGTCAGCCTGTCCGTGGTCGATCAGGGGCAGGGAACCGGTCCCGGCGACCGGGTGCGCCTGACCGTGAAGCGCGACGGCGACATCGTGACCGAGCGCATCGCACGGAGCGGCGAGAAGATCGACATTCCCGTCGAAATCGCCCATGGCGGCAACAATATCTTCGAGTTCGACGCCGAGCCTCTCGACAACGAACTGACGCAGCTGAACAACCGGGCGGTGGTCACGATCGACGGCATCCGGGAAAACTTGCGCGTGCTGCTGGTTTCCGGCTCGCCCCACGCCGGCGAGCGGACCTGGCGCAACCTCCTGAAATCGGACGCATCGGTCGACCTGGTGCACTTCACCATCCTGCGCCCGCCTGAGAAACAGGACGGCACGCCCATCAATGAGCTTTCGCTGATCGCCTTCCCGACCCGCGAATTGTTCTCGGTGAAGATAGACGAGTTCGACCTGATCATCTTCGACCGCTACGTGCGGCGCGGTGTGCTGCCGATGCTCTATTTCGACAACATCGCCCGCTACGTGCGCAACGGCGGCGCGGTGCTGCTGGCAGGCGGTCCGGACTACGCGGAGGGCGGCAGCCTCTACCGGACGCCGCTGGCTCCCATCCTGCCCGCCCGGCCGACCGGGACCGTTTTCGAACAGCCCTTCCACGCGACCCTTGCCGACCTCGGCGAGCGCCACCCGGTCACCCGGGGCCTGCCGGGTTCCGAACAGGATCCGCCCGCGTGGAGCCGGTGGTTCCGGGCGGTCGGCACCGAGGTCGATGCCGGACAGACGCTGATGTCGGGTCCGGTCAACACGCCGCTCCTGGTTCTCAACCGAGAGGACAAGGGCCGTGTCGCCATGCTGCTGTCCGACCATGTCTGGCTCTGGGCCCGCGGCTTCGAGGGAGGCGGACCGCATGTCCCCATGCTGCGGCGCCTCGCCCACTGGCTGATGCAGGAACCCGACCTTGAGGAAGAGGCGCTGAACGTTTCGCAGCGCGGCCCGGAGCTTGTGATCGAACGCCAGACCCTTGGCGACAGTATCGGCGAGGTGAGCGTCGTTGCCCCAACGGGCGAGCGCCGCGACGTGGTCATGAAGGAACAGGAGCCCGGCCTGTGGCGCGGCGGACTTCCGGTCAGCGAGACCGGACTGTTTTCGGTTACCGACGGCACCATGAACGCGCTTATTCACGTCGGACCGCAAAATCCGCGTGAATTCACCGACGTTCTGTCGACCACCGAGGTGCTGGCGCCCGTCAGCGACGCCACAGGCGGTTCCACCCACCGCTTGCGGGACATCGGCGGCGAGCTCTCCGTGCCGCGGATCGTTTCCATGCAGTCGTCGGCCAGCTATGCCGGTAACGGCTGGATCGGCCTCAAGGCCACCCAAGCCAGCGTGCTGAACGGCGTCGACCGCTACCCGCTGATGATCGGCTTCCTCGGCCTCGCCCTGCTGCTCGGCGCCCTGTCGCTTACCTGGTACCGCGAAGGCCGGTAGGCTCAAGCGTTCGGCCGGTTGCGCTTCAGTTTGAGCGGAACAGGCTCAAGGGACCAATCCTTGGACCTGTACAACCCTCCGCCTCATCCTGAGGAGGACCTTCAGGTCCGTCTCGAAGGATGGGCTGCTTATTCTGGAGAATGCCGCCCATCCTTCGAGACGCTTGGCTCCACCAAGCTCCTCAGGATGAGGCAGCAGAACCGGCTTGTTCTTTCAGGGGCGGGCCTCGAAAGCTCTCCCCCGAGCGGTTCACGCCTGAGAGGAAGCAGCCACTGTCGAACCACCATGCACCATGCCCTCCGGCAGGCCGCCGTCGTTGAGGAGTGCTATCAGCAGGCGGGCAGGGTCGACCGGGCCCGGCAGGGTGATCCGGCCGAAGGGGACCTGGTTGAATCCGAAGGGACTATAGTAGGGCGCGTCGCCGACGAGCAGCACGACCTTGTCACCCGCCGCTTCGGCCGCCGCCATGGCAGTGCGCATGAGCGCCTTGCCAAGGCCCCTGTTCTTGAAATCCGGCGAGACCGTCAGGGGGCCGAGCAGGAGCGCAACCGTTTCCCCTATCACGATCGGTGTCAGGCGGATGGAGCCGACAACCTGTGTGCCGGCCAGACCGACGAAGGAAAGGTCCTGCCGGTGCGGCACGCCTTCACGAATACGGAACGCGGTCCGGGCGAACCGGCCGGGACCGAAGGCTTCGGCCTGGAGGTCTTCGATTGCGGAATTGTCAGCGGCGGCTTCGGGCCGGATGACCCACGTAGTCTGTTTCATTAGGCAGTTTCCAGCAGGCAGTCTTGGGAATAGAGCGCGCCTGCCAGTGGCCCGGAAGAAAGACGTTGGGAGTTCCGGGATCAGGTCAGCCGCGACGAAGCAGACGAGTGATTTCTCGTCGGCTGGTTCGTCGTCGGAGTGTCAGACCTGCGGTCATCAATCCCAGTCTCATCCTTATGGCCGGACCTTCACGCGAAGACCGGCGATTTCCTAGTGAGGCAAAGCGGTTACCATGCAAGCCCTGCCCGGTCCAGTGTTTTTTGCGCAGGCCCCGTACACGGCCGCAATTGTTCAACCGTTTCGAACACAGCATTCAATTGATTGCAATTCACCGACAGAGCACAACCTATAAAGCAATATCATCGGGAAAGAGGAACGAAGGCATGGGTATGCTGGTCGACGGGAGCTGGAAGGATCAGTGGTACGATACGAAGTCTTCTGGTGGCCGGTTCGTGCGCAAGGACGCAACCTTCCGGAACTGGATCACCGCTGACGGAGCACCCGGCTCGAGCGGCAAAGGCGGCTTCAAGGCGGAAGCCGGGCGCTACCATCTTTTTGTCTCCTATGCCTGCCCCTGGGCGCATCGCACCCTGATTTTCCGGAAGCTGAAGAAGCTGGAGGAGCTGATCACCGTGTCGGCGGCCGACCCCTTGATGCTGCAAAACGGCTGGGAGTTTCCCGAGCCCGGCCCCGTCGAGGGCGCTGACTACGCCTGGCACATCTACGCTGCGGCCGATCCGCTTTATACAGGTCGGGCGACTGTTCCCATCCTCTGGGACAAGCAGCGCAACACCATCGTCAGCAATGAATCCTCTGAAATCATCCGGATGTTCAATTCCGCCTTCGACGGGCTGACCGGCTCGACACTGGATTTATATCCGCAGACCCTGCGCCCGGAAATCGATGCAATCAATGAAACGGTCTACCACACGGTGAACAACGGCGTTTACAAGGCCGGTTTCGCCACATCTCAGAATGCCTATGAGGAAGCCGTCACCGCGCTCTTCGAAACCCTCGACGACCTGGAGATCCGGCTTGCAAGCAGCCGTTATCTCACCGGCGACCGGCTGACGGAAGCCGACTGGCGCCTCTTCACGACGCTGCTGCGGTTCGATGCGGTCTATGTCGGCCACTTCAAGTGCAACATCCGGCGCATTGCGGACTACCCGAACCTGTCGAACTACCTGCGCGACCTCTACCAGATGCCGGGCGTCGCGGAGACCGTCGATATGAAGACGATCAAGGCACACTATTACGGCTCGCACGAAAGCATCAATCCGACCCGGATCATTCCGGTCGGTCCGGACCTCGATTTCCTGCAGCCGCATGACCGCGGTCGGCTGAAGGCCGCCGCCTGAGGCAGCGGATCGCTGACATCCGGTGGCGGCCTACCATCTGCCACCGGTTCCAAAGTCTCCTGTCCGGAATTCAGCAAGCCTGCGGGCCGTCGCGGCGCTGATTTCCTGCGGCAGCTCCTTCGGAGAGAAGAAAACCGCCTCGAGGATTTCCCTGTTCGGCTGCAGGAAGTTGCCAGCTTCCGACCAGCGGGCCATGTGGAACAGGCCGACATGGTCGCGGCCCGTCGCCTGTTCATTCAGGTAGACGTTGAGAAGCGCGGGTCTGCCGCGCGCCAGAACTCCGGCCTCTTCGCGCACCTCCCGGCAGGCTGCCTCCTCCAGGGTCTCTCCGGTTTCCACGCCGCCGCCGGGCAGATACCAGCCCCGCAGATAACTGTGCCGGACGAGCAGGATGCGTTGCTCCGCGTCCTCGACAATGACCCTGACGCCAAGCGTGTAAGGGTTGCGGAGAAGCCCGGTCCCCTGCACCAGCCGCTTCGTCCATGTCCGGGGAAAATACGAAAAAATTTTCAACATCGTCGGGAAGCCAGCAATCCGTTTTCAGAAGTAAGACCTGATTAACCCATGCATTCCGCGCAGGGCAGCCCCGACAGAATATCGCTCCTCATCCGGGCAGTGGGCGCCTATATAAAGTGCAACTTGATGAATTCGAAGGCAGTCCTCCCCGCCTGCCCCACACTCCGAAGGAAAAGACATGTTCAACGCACTGTTCGGAAAACGCCGCCGCGCCCGCAACACCTACCAGTGGAAGCCCGCTGTCGACCTGACCAACCCGCGCATCGTCGCAACCCTGATCACCTTCCCGACCAACTGATCGGTTTCGGGACCATCGACGGAGAAGTTGCCATGTTCGGGTTCGTCAATGTTGTTGGAGCGACGCTGCGCGAGACCACGCGCACCGCGAATAACAACGGCTCCGAAACGCGCAAGCCTGCACAGGCTGCAGGTAAACCGGTCAAGGCGAAGCCCTGACCGGCCGGAGATCGTTTGCTCCCTATCGTTTGCTCCACTTATTGGGCGCTGCGTTATTTTTCTTGACGCGGCGCCTTTCCTTTTGAAGATGCGCCTCCATGTTCAAGCTTGCGCATCTTTCCGATCCCCATCTCGGCCCCCTGCCGGACCCAAAGCTCCTCCAGCTCTTTTCAAAGCGCATTCTCGGCTATCTCAACTGGCAGCGGAACCGCTCCAGGATCATGGGCGGCAACTATCTCGAGCAGCTTGTCGAGGACCTGAAGGGCAAGCAGCCGGACCACATCGCGGTCACCGGCGACCTCGTCAACATCGCGCTTCCGCTTGAAATTTCCGGCGCACGGACCTGGCTGGAAGAAATCGGCACGCCCGACAATGTCTCCGTCGTTCCCGGCAATCACGACGCCTATGTTCCTGGTGCCGTGCGCAAGGCGCGCGCGGCCTGGTGGCCGTATATGTGCGGCGACGGCGCCACGGTGGCTCCCTCGGAAAAGACCCGCTCCCAAGCTACCTTTCCCTATGTCCGCAGGCGGAACGGGGTGGCGCTGGTAGGCGTGACGACGGGCCGGGCCTCCGCGCCCTGGTTCGCGACCGGCCGGGTCGGCACGGATCAGAGCAAGCGCCTCAGGCAGATCCTGCAGGACCTTGGCGAGGAAGGTCTTTTCCGGGTCGTCATGCTGCATCACCCGCCCTTCAGGCATGCCACACACTGGCACAAGCGCCTCTCGGACGCCTCGAGAGTGCGCGCGGCGGTCAAGCGCGCCGGCGCGGAGCTGATCCTGCACGGGCACACGCACATCGACAGTTTCGAGACCATCGAAGGCCCGAACGGCCCGGTTCCGGTCGTCGGCGTGCCGTCCGCGACCAGCGCGCCGGGCGGCAAGAAACCGGCGGCGCGCTACAATCTCTTCAGGATCGAAAAGGCCGGGACCGGCTGGACGTGCGCATTGGAAGAACATGGCTTCGACAAGCCGGGTGAGGCGGTCAAATTGCTGGTGGAGCGTGCGGTGACGGTTCCGGGAGGGAACTAAAGCGCTTTGTTCGGATATCCGGTTGTCATCCCTGCGCAGGCAGGGATCCAGCAATCATTTCAATACGTTACTGCCCCGGCCGTAAGTCCTGGGAATACCGGATCCCGGTCTTGCCGCTACGCGTCAAACCGGGATGACGACGGGGAAGAGTTTGCCGGTCCGGAACGCGGAAGCCCGAATGCCGGTCAAAGCGGGTTGGCGAACCAGGCGAAGGCGATCAGGCCGATGACGCCGGCGGCGATGCCGATGCCGAAGGCCCCGGTGATGGCCAGCCACGGCGTGCGGCTTTCCCGCACCCGGACCACCTTGCTGTCGAGCGCCACCTGGCGCAGGCGGTTGTTGAGCCAGTCGCCTTCCAGCGCCTTTTCCCGCTCCAGGACGCGCTCGGCGATATATTCGGTCAGGCAGTCCGCCATGTCGTCGATATTGGCCGTTTCCAGGATGACCACCCGACCGAGCCGCGTGTCCTTCAGGAAACGGTAGGTGCGGCGGTCGCCGCCGACGGCCACGTGGCTGGTGGCGTCGATCCAGAGGCGTGGCGTCGAACCGGAGACAATCTGGAGCGAGAACTGGTCGTCGTCCTCCGGTATCTCCTTGAAGACGTCCTTCAGTTCGTCGGCGAGCATGTCCAGGCGGGCCCGCTCGGTATCCTGCAGTTCAACAACCACATCCGAACGCTCGACTTCCCCGAGCTGTACCTTGCGGATCGCGTCGCGCAGGGACCGCATGCGCGTGTGTGGAACAACGTTATCCTGCATTTCAGACATGAGGCGCCTGACTCCGTTCTTTGCCTTTGGTCAACAGAATCTTAACTGACTCTTTCAGAACCGAAACAGGTTCTGCGCCCGCGCGGGCTGGCTATCCACTGGCAATGCTGCAAACATGGTTAACGCAGATTAGGAGATTTTTTACCCCGAGACCAGCAAGCCGGAGTTGGCCCAGCCCCCTGATCATGGGTTATGCAAAACAAGTCGCGCTTTTCCGGGGGACCTGATCATGAATGTGGACGGCAAGAAGTATCGCACGATCTGGCTCGCGGAGGACGGCGCCTCGGTCGAGATCATCGACCAGACAAAGTTTCCCTATGCCTTCGAGACCGTAACCCTCAACACGATCGAAGACGCCGCCCACGCGATTCGGGTGATGCAGGTGCGCGGCGCGCCCCTGATCGGGGCAACAGCCGCCTATGGCGTTGCCCTGGCAATGCGCGCCGACCCTTCCGATGACAACCTTCATGCGGCCTGCTCCGCCCTGCTGGAGACCCGCCCGACCGCGGTCAACCTGCACTGGGCGCTGGACCGTGCCCGCAGAAGCCTGATCCGGATCGAGCCGGAAAACCGGATGGCGGCCGCCTATATTCTCGCAAATGAAATCTGCGACGAGGATATCGCCATCAACATGGCCATCGGCATGCACGGCATGGAGCTGATCGCCGCCATTTCCAGCACCAAGCGCGAGGGTGAACCGGTCAATATCCTGACCCATTGCAATGCCGGCTGGCTGGCGACGGTCGACTGGGGGACGGCGACGGCGCCGGTCTACATGTCCCACGAAGGCGGTATTCCGGTCCATGTCTGGGTGGACGAGACCCGGCCGCGCAACCAGGGTGCCTTCCTGACGGCCTGGGAGCTCGGCCATCACGGCGTGCCGCACACGGTCATCGTCGACAATGCCGGCGGACACCTGATGCAGCACGGCGAGGTCGATATCGTCATCACCGGCACCGACCGGACGACGGCGACCGGCGATGTCTGCAACAAGATCGGCACCTATCTGAAGGCACTGGCCGCGAAGGACAACAACGTCCCCTTTTATGTGGCCCTGCCCTCACCCACCATCGACTTTTCGCTTTCGGACGGTGTGCGGGAAATTCCGATCGAGGAACGCGGGGCCGAGGAAGTCAGCCGCATGACCGGCCGCACGGATCGCGGCACCATCGAGACCATCAACATCGTCGCGGACGGTTCCGACGTCGGCAACCCGGCCTTCGACGTCACGCCCGCGCGGCTCGTCACCGGTCTCATCACCGAACGTGGCGTGCTGCAGGCGAACCGGCAGTCCATTGCCGCGGCCTTCCCGGAACGGGTGAAGATGAGTGCGTGAGGGCAAGCGCCTTGTCGGCTGCCTTTGAGTATTCGACCTTATCCTGAGGAGGACCGTCAGGTCCGTCTCAAAGGATGGGCCGCATATACGGAGCCAAGCGGCCCATCTTTCGAGACAGCGCATTCGCGCTTCCTCAGGATGAGGTGGTGATTGAGGCTCGGCGCTTCCAAAGTAGCCAACAGAGGCTTGTTGCCCCCGAGTACAGGCATGTGCGGTGCATTGTCTTCCGACTCCGGTCATCCCCGACTTGATCGGGGATCCACTCGTTCCCAGAGCCTCCCGGAAGGGGAAAAGGCTCATGTCGAAAGCGAGTGGAGAGCTAGGGGCATCGGGGTTTCTGGCTGTGTGGATTGGATCCCCGATCAAGTCGGGGATGACTGAAGTGGTGCTATCGGAGCCGATCGGCTCCGGCCGGAAGCCTGTGCCTGTTTGCAGGCATTTCCGCAACACTCACCCAATCACCGGCACGTGCGGAGCTCTGTCCAGGGAGTGAATGCCGATCAGGCGGGGGTCGTCGTTTACCTCGATGGAGCGTTTGTAGGGCTTGAAGCCGCAGGCCATGTAGAAGTGGATCGCCTGCGGGCTGTCGGCCGTGCAGGTGTGAAGCCACAGGCGCTGCGTTTCGGGCCGCGCCCAGGCCATTTCGACGGCCTGTCCCATCAGCCAGCGTCCCAAGCCGCCACCGATCACATCCGGCGTCAGGCCGAAATAGGCGACTTCTGGCTCGGCCGGGTTGGCATAGTCGATTTCCAGCGTTCCCACAGGCTTGCCGTTTCGGATGGCCCGGAAATTTTCCCGGGTCGGTTCGGCCAACAGTTTCTCGAGCTTTGCGTCGTCATAGGTCAGGCGCCCGAACCAGATCCAGTTCTCGCCGACCTCCCGGAAGAGCTTGCGATAGTCGCCGGCCTTTGGCGCGGACCATCGTTCCAGCGCTACGTCATCCCTTTGCGGCGCAAGCGGCCTTTCAGGCGCTTCGCGCATTTCAAGAAACGTCACCACGAAGGCAACCTTGCCTTCCGGAATATCGGTGTAACCGTCCAGATCGAGCGTCGGACCTGACATTCGCATCTCCAAATCAACTGCTGTTCCGGTCCGCTTAACAGGTCATGTGGCCGTTACCAAGGGGTCAAATCGCGTAATGCGATTTGTTAACGGCGCATTAACCACGTCCTGAGAAAGTGGTCAGGTATCCAGGAAAGATGCATCCATGCCCAAGATCGGAAACTACGTTCAGCGCGATTACCACAATCGCTTCAGTTCGAAGCGGAAGAAGACGTGGTCCGACTACAACAAGGCCTGGAACCAGCGCCGGAACAGTTCCGGCGACAAGACCCAGCAATTGCGAAACATCGCCAACACGTTCAACAACATCAACGTGCAGGCCTCGCAGGCCAATACCCTCTACGTGATGCAGAACCAGAGCCGGCTCGGCGGTTATACCAGCCCGACCGCCGTCATGAGCCGCGTCAACGTGGTGGTCTAAGACAATCTTCAGCAATTTAGGAAATCGAACCGCCGCCTCAGATCGAGCCGATCGTTTTCAGCTTGATGCGCGGATGGACTTCCGCCTGGCTCATCACCGTGGTGTGGGCGCGGAAGCGCTCGACGATGGAGCGCACGAAGGGCCGCGTCTGCGGCGAGGTCAGCAGCACGGGAACCTCGCCCTGCTGCGCGGCTTCCTCGAAGGCATCGCGCACCTTGCCGACGAATTCCTGCAGCTTGCTCGGCTGCATGGCGAGCTGGCGGTCGTCGCCGTCGCCGATGATGGCTTCCAGGAAGGATTGTTCCCACTTCGGCGAGAGGGCGACCAGGGGCAGGTAGCCGCCGGGCGCAAGGTTGGCCGCGCAGATCTGGCGGCCGAGGCGCGTGCGCACATGCTCCGCGATCGTGTCGGTGTTGCGGGTCATGCCGGTCGCTTCCGACACGCCTTCCAGGATCGTTCCGAGATCGCGGACGGAGATGCGTTCGTTGAGCAGGGCCTGAAGAACGCGCTGAAGGCCTGAGACCGTGATCTGCGAGGGGATCAGGTCCTCGACGAGCTTGGCCTGCTCGCCCTGCAGTTCCTTCAACAGCTTCTGCACGTCGCCGTAGGTCAGGAGCTCGCTGACATTGGCCTTGATGGTTTCGGTCAGGTGGGTCGACAGCACCGTTGCCGGATCCACCACCGTATAGCCGCGCAGCGAGGCGTCCTCGCGGTACTGGCCCTCGACCCAGGTCGCCGGCAGGCCAAAGGTCGGCTCGGTCGTGTGCGTTCCCGGCAGCTTCACCTGTCCACCCGCCGGGTCCATGACCATGTAATGGTTCGGGTAGAGCATGCCGCGCCCGGCTTCGACTTCCTTGACCTTGATGACATAGTCGTTGGCGCCGAGCTGGATATTGTCGAGGATGCGCACGGGCGGCATGATGACGCCCATGTCGCCGGCGACCTGACGGCGCAGCGCCTTGATCTGCTCGGTCAGGACGTCGTTCTCCCCGTTCGCCCTGCCGTTGATGAGCGGCAGCAGCGCGTAGCCGAGCTCGATCCGGAGCTCGTCCATCTTGAGCGCATCGGTGATCGGCGGCTCCGAGGGCGGTTTGGGCGCCGCCTCGATGGCTTTCTGCCGTTCGACCTTGACGGCCTCCTGCTTCTTCTTCGCCCCCACCTGATAGGCGAGATAGCCGGCAAGGCCGGCGAGACCGAGAAACGGGATCATCGGCATGCCCGGAAGCAGGGCGAGGACCACCATGACCGCCGCCGACATGCCGAGAGCCTTGGGATAGCCGGTGAACTGACTGGACAGGGCCTTGTCCGCAGAGCCATGCACCCCGGCCTTGGAGACGAGAAGACCGGCGGCCGTGGAAACGATCAGCGCCGGGATCTGCGAGACCAGGCCGTCGCCGATGGTCAGGAGCGTGTAGTTGTTGGCCGCATCGGAGAAGCTCATCTCCATCTGGCCGACGCCGATGAAGATGCCGCCGAGAATGTTGATGAAGGTGATCAACAGGCCGGCGATGGCATCGCCGCGCACGAATTTCGAGGCACCGTCCATCGCCCCGAAGAAGGCGCTTTCGTCCTCCAGCGCCTTGCGGCGGAGCTTCGCCTCGGATTCGTCGATGAGGCCCGCGGACAGATCCGCGTCGATCGCCATCTGCTTGCCCGGCATGGCATCGAGGGTGAAGCGGGCTGCCACTTCCGCGATACGGCCGGAACCCTTGGTGATGACGACGAAGTTCACGATCACCAGGATCGCGAAGACGATGATCCCGATGACGAAGTTCCCGCCCATGACGAGATTGCCGAAGGACTGAATGACATTGCCGGCGGCGGCTGTCCCCTCATGGCCGTTTGCCAGGATTAGCCGCGTCGAAGACAGGTTGAGGCCAAGCCGCAGCATGGTGGCGATCAGCAGCACCGTCGGAAAGGACGAGAACTCGAGCGGCCGCTGGATGAACAGACCGGTCATCAGGATCATCACCGAGAAGATGATCGAGATTGCCAGGAACATGTCCATGAGCACCGGCGGCAGCGGCAGGATCAGCAGCGTCAGAATCACCAGGATGCCGGTCGCCAGGCCGATGTCGCCCCGGCGCAGAGTGCTGATCAGGTCCTGAATGCTGGGCAAAGCGGAAACGGCCGCGACCGGTTCACCCGCCGCAGCCTGTTTTTCCACCACGGGTCCGCCCGACCCGCCCTGTCCGCCTGTCGCCGTATCCGACATTCCGCTATCCGGCTCCTAACGGGCGCCTGGCCCTTCGCGTGCTCGCAGACGAGTTCCCGGATCAGGCCCGGGCTTCTCCCGGTCCGGGAACACTGATCCCTTCATCCGTATATTGATTCAGCTTGTTGCGCAGGGTCCTTATCGAGATTCCCAGAATTTTTGCAGCATGGGTCCGGTTTCCGAGGCAGTGGTCGAGCGTGTCCAGGATCAGGTCCCGTTCGACGTCGGCGACCGTGCGGCCGACGAAGGAACGCGTCACGGCTTCGGCTGCCTGCGCCGCCCATTCCGCAACCCCTCTCGATACCGTCAGGGGCGTGCCGTCGGGCATGCGGATGGCCTCGACGCCTATCTCAGGACCGGAGGCGAGCAGGACCGCGCGGTGCATCGTGTTCTCAAGCTCGCGCACGTTGCCGGGCCAGGGATTGCTCATCAGGGCCTGGCGGGCTTCGACCGCCAGCGGGCGGACCGGCACGCCGTTGGCTTCCGAGTAGTGCTTGATGAAGAACAGGGCGAGTTCCAAGATGTCGGCCGGGCGCTCGCGCAGGGCAGGCAGCTTCAGGTTCACCACGTTAAGGCGGAACAGAAGATCCTCGCGGAACTGTCCCTGACGCACGCTTTCGGCCAGGTCCCGGTTCGAGGTCGCCAGAATGCGGATGTTGACCGGCACCGGCCTCGTGCCGCCGACGCGATCGATCACCCGTTCCTGGATCGCCCGCAACAGCTTGGCCTGCAGGCGCACGTCCATTTCGGATATCTCGTCGAGCAGCAGCGTGCCGCCGTCTGCTTCCTCGAACTTGCCGATCCGGCGCGCGACGGCCCCGGTGAAGGCGCCTTTCTCGTGGCCGAAGAGCTCCGATTCCAGAAGATGTTCGGGAATGGCCGCGCAGTTGATCGAGATGAAGGGTTTGGACGCCCGGTTGGAGCACTTGTGCACGTGGCGGGCGATCACTTCCTTGCCTGTCCCGCTCTCGCCCGTGATCAGGACCGAAGCTTCGGACGGGGCAACCTGCTCGGCCAGCTTGACCACGGAGGCCATGGCGTCGTCACGATAGATCAGGTCGCCGCGTTCCTGGGCGACCGCCTGCAGGACGGCCGCGATCATTTCCGGGTCGGGCGGCAGCGGAATATATTCCTTGGCGCCCGCGCGAATGGCGGACACGGCGGCCTGGGCGTCGGTTTCCACGCCGCAGGCGACCACCGGCACATGCACCCGTTCGTTCTGGAGTTTCGCGATCAGGCCGGCAATGTCGAGATGAACCTCGACCATGAGCAGATCCGCACCGCGTCCGGACCGAAGCACCTTCAGGGCACCTTCGACGTCATCGGCGTGGGTCACCTGCGCGCCGCCCTGCATCGCGATCTTCGATGCCGTCGTCAGCTGGCCGCCGAGGGTTCCGACAATTAACAGGCGCATCCGCTTTTATCCTATCGGTCCGTCTTGATGATTTCCGTCATGGTCACGCCGAGCTTGTCTTCCACCAGGACGACTTCGCCGCGCGCGACCAGCCGGTCATTCACGTAGATATCAATGGCCTCACCGACCTTCCGGTCCAGCTCCAGAACCGTTCCGGAAGCCAGCTTCAGGAGATCGGACACATGCATTCTCGAATGGCCGAGCACGGCGGAAATCCGCACCGGCACGTCAAAGACCGCCTCCAGGTCGGCCGCCGACTGAGGCGCATGGATGCTTTCCTCGTCGCGGCGCTGGGGCGCTTCCAGCTCGTCGAGCGGAATGTTGGTGTCTTGTTCGTCGCTCATACGTCAGTATCCTTTTCCGCCGGCGCGTCGGACGTCTTTCCCTGTCCGGCGGTGCTGCGCGCCCGCAAGTAGGCGCGAATACTCTGGTCGATGTCGGCTTCGAGCGCCTTGCGGTCCCGCCTGATGCCGCCGTCCGCCCATTCGATGTGGCAGTCGCCGCGGCCGATCTCCGGTTCCCCCAGGATCACAAGGCGTCCTTCGAAACCTTTTTCGTGAACAATCGGATCCACTTGGGCCTTGAGCGCCTCGACATCCTTTTCGGCAATGCGGATCACCAGATGCGGCGCCTTGCGCAGGGGGCCCAGGCATTCTGACACCAAGGCCACGGTCTCCGCCAGTGGCTGGCGGGCAATCAGGTGGGCACAAAGGCGTCTGGCCACAAGAAATGCGAGGCTGATGGCGTCCTTATCGCGGTTTGCCTGAACCTCGTCCAGCGTGTCCAGCACGCCGTCCACCGCCTGCACGAGATGACCCACCTCCTGCGTCAGCAGCGTTTCCTGCTTGGTCTGCAGATCCTGCAGGGCCTTGACCCGTCCTTCCTCGAAGGCCTGCGCCCGCGCCCTTTCCAGAAGCTGTTCGTGCTCGGCAACCGGGATCATCGGGATCTCCGGCTCCGGCGGCACGACTTCCTCCGGCTCCACCGGAGCGGAGAAGTCCATGTTGAACAGAAATTTCGACGGGTTGGTCATGCTGCCCATTCTATCGTAACTAGTCACGCCCTGACGCATCAGTAGATAATCTCGTCATCGCCCTTGGACTTGGAAATCATGATCTCGCCCTTCGCCGCCAGGTCCTTTGCCTTGTTCACCATGCTTGTCTGGGCCTCGTCGACATCACGCAGCCGCACCGGACCGAGCGCATCCATGTCGTCCTGAAGCAGCTTCGCGGCACGCGAGGACATGTTGCCGAAGAAGAATTCCCGCGCGGTATCGGTCGACCCCTTCAGAGCGATGGCGAGCTGGTCCTTCTCCACGTTCCTGAGCAGCGTCTGGGCACTTGCCGCGTCCAGCTTGAGCAGGTCGTCGAAGGTAAACATCAGCGTCTTGATGCGGTCGGCCGCCTCGCGGTTGTCCTCTTCAAGCGCGGCCAGGAACCGGGCTTCGGTCTGGCGGTCGAAATTGTTGAAGATGTCCGCCATCATCTCGTGGCTGTCCCGGCGCGAGGTATTGGTCAGGTTCGACATGAACTCGACGCGCAGCGTCTGTTCCACCTTTTCCAGGACTTCCTTCTGGGCGGCATCCATGCGAAGCATGCGGCTGACGACTTCCAGCGCCAGTTCTTCCGGCAGGATGCCGAGCACGCGCGCAGCGTGGTCGGAATTGATCTTGGACAGCACCACAGCGACGGTCTGCGGGTATTCGTTCTTCAGGTAGTTGGCGAGAACGTTTTCCTGCACGTTGGAAAGCTTCTCCCACATGTTCCGGCCCGCGGGACCCCGGATTTCCTCCATGATGATGGAAACCTTGTCGCCCGGCAGGAAGCTGGCGAGCAGACGCTCGGTTGCGTCCACGTTGCCCGTGAGAGCTCCCTTCGAGCTGACGCGCCGCACGAAGTCCTTGAAGAGGTTCTCCAGCATGTTCGGCGTGACGGGGCCGAGATTGGCCATGGCCGCAGACACCTGCCGCACCTCGATTTCATCGAGCTTTTCCCAGATTGGCGCGCCGTGGGATTCTCCGAGGGCAAGCAGCAGCACCGCCGCGCGCTCCGCCCCCTTGAGCTCGCGCTCCTTTTCGTCCGCGCTGACTTTCAGCTGTTTCTGGAGTTGATCGCTTGCCATCAGGCCGCCTGCTCATCCAGCCAGCCGCGGACGATCGTGACCGCTTCCGTCGGATGATCCTTGATCATTTCACCTACCTTGGTAATCGAGCTTGCCTGCATGGCACCTTCCTGCTTGGCCTGTTCAAGCCACTCGATCACGAATTGCTCTTCCGGCTCGACCTCCTGCGGCACCTCCGTCTCGATCACCAGCGTCCCGTCCGGACCGATCATCAGCTCCTGCGGCTGCTTTTCTTCCGGCGTCACGATGCGGCGCAGCAGCGGACGGACCACGAAGAGCAACAGCATCACGGCGATCAGGAACAGCACGCCGAGTTCGGCAAAGCGAAGGATGTCTTCCCGGGTGAAATCGAACAGGCCGTCGCCCTCGGCGACCAATTCTTCCTGCGGCGGCATCGCGAACTGCAGATTGACGACCTTGACGACGTCGCCGCGCTTGGCGTCGAAACCGACGGCGGAGCGGACAAGGTCGGTGATCTGGTCGAGCGTGTCCTGGTTCCTGGGCGTATAGACCATCTTGCCGCTTGCGTCCGGCTCGTAGGTGCCGTCCACGAGGACCGCCACGGACAGGCGGTTGATGGAGCCGGCCTCAACGACTTCGGTCCGGGTAGAGCGGGAAATCTCGTAGTTGACGATTTCCTCGGTCACGCTGTTGGTGTCGCGGTCGCTGCCCTGCTCGCCGTCCGCGCCCGGCAACTGGTTGCCGACCGAAACCTGACCGTTGCGGCTGATGGCGGAAGAAGCCTCTTCCTTGGTCTGCGTCGAGCGGACGACCTGGCTGTCGGGGTCGAAGGACTCGGTGGTTTCCGTCAGCCGGTTGTAGTCGACTTCCGCGTTGACGCGAACGCGCGCACGCCCCGGCCCGACGACGGAATTCAGGATCTCCTCGATCTGGTTGCGCAACCGGCTTTCGACGGCGACCGTCCGTTCCTGGAGCGTCGCGGACACCATGCCTTCCTCGTCATGGCCGGCGCCGGACGCAAGCAGGCGCCCGCTTTCGTCGACGATCGAGACGTGGTCCGGCTCAAGGCCGTCAACGGCGGTCGCCACCAGATGCTGGACTGCGCGGATTTCCCCCGGGCCGAGCGCGCCGCGAACGTTCAGGACGATCGACGCGGAGGGTGGACGGCGGTCACGCTGAAAGAGCTGGCGCTCGGGAATGACGAGATGGACGCGCGCGGTCTTGATGCGGTCGAGGGAGCCGATGGTGCGGGCCAGCTCGCCCTCCATGGCGCGCAGGTGATTGATGTTCTGGACGAAGCTGGTGGCCCCGAGCGTGTCCGTCCGGTCGAAGATCTCGTAGCCGATGGAGCCGCCGGTCGGCAGGCCGTCCGTTGCAAGCTGCATGCGCAGGCGCGCAGCCATGTCCCGCGGCACCAGGATGGTCGCACCTTCCCGCTTCAGCTGATACTGGACACCCTGGCTTTCAAGCTGGGTGACGATGGCGGCGGAATCCTCCAGCGTGAGCTCGCTGTAAAGGGTCGTCAACTGGGGCGCCGTGACGCGCAGGATGATGAACGCGAAAACGCCGATCAGGATCGCGGCGACAGCGCCCATCGCGGCAACCCGTGCCGCTCCCAGTGTTTTAATGAATTCGATCAATCCGTTCACGAATGCCCGCCCGCATCTGAAACATGCCTCAGCCGTTATTATTGAGTTCGGCCCGACACGCCACACCTTCGATGGGCAAAATTTGCCGCCCTGAAGGTTAACAAGTGGTTAACAAAACCTTTCCGGGAAGAGGCAAGTGGCTGATTTCTGCGGATTTTCGGATTGCAAACTGCAAGAGAGGTGGGGAAAAACTGCCTACCTCATTAATTTTTGGATAAGTTTCACCGGAAAGACCATTTCCAGCGATCAAAAACAAAAAGGCCGGCAGTGCCGACCCTTTCTTTTGCACCCTTCGGTGCGTTGCAAATCACTTTGTCCGGATCAGTTCCGGTACTGCTGGATCCGGGTTGCCCTCAAACCGGCAAGTCCATGTTTTTCGATCGAACTCTGCCAGGAAAGGAACTCCTCAACCGTCAGAGTGTATCTCTGGCAGGCTTCTTCAAGGGATAATAGGCCGCCACGGACGGCTGCAACCACTTCGGCTTTCCGTCGGATAACCCACCGCTTCGTCGAAGTCGGCGGCAAATCCGCAATGGTAAGCGGACTTCCGTCGGGCCCGATGACATATTTAACACGCGAACGAATCTGTTCGGTCATTGTACTCTCACACTAACCATGACCAAGGTTCAATGGAGGTTACAAGACAGCGCTTAACAAACGCCTAAAGCAAAATTGTATTTTTATTAACTATAAAACTCGAAATTAGTGAATGATATTTAGCATTTTACAAAAATAAGAACCAAAAGAATTAACCACAATATATTGTTTTGTTAACCATGATTACCTGAGCTGCATTTTGCAACGCAATTCGATGTTTACGCCCCAGGCCGGACAGCAGGACTCGGCAGACAATCGGAAATTATTTTAGCCGGCAGAGCGATTTTGCGCCTCGAACCCGGTGGCCCTCATGGCGGCGCGAACGCAAAAAACCGGCGGGTCGCCCCGCCGGTTCACCGGATCCGCGCCTTTCCGCAGCCTTAGCTGGGGCGAGAGACCGATATAACAGCGCTTACGGGTATCTTCTGGCCGTCGACGCTCAGGACGGCTTCTCCGCTCGACCAGTCGACACTGTCGACGATGCCTTTCGTTGCCGTCGTGACCTTTTCCACCCGGCTGCCCGCATCCTTCATGTTGAAGGAAATGGAATAGACCCCGTCGGCAGCCTGACCGCCCTTGTCGGTCTGCCCACCCCATGAAATCGTTCCGGAACCGGCCTTCAGCTCGGCTTCTCCGGTGTAGACGACATCGCCGCTGCTGTTGCGAACCTCGTAGGTGCCGGAGGCGGCTTCCTTTATCTCGTAATTCCAGCTCGCCTGCCCGCCCGACAACAGCGTGGAGGACGCATCGGCCGTGACCTCGTTGCCGATGTAGCTGACGTAAGCCATGCTCTGGCTGCTTTGCAGCGAGGCAATGATTTCTTCCAGGTTCTTGTTTTGCTGGATCGACTGTTCCACGTTCGAATACTGGACGAGCTGACTGGTGTATTCGGAAGAATCCATCGGATCGAGCGGATCCTGGTTCTGGATCTGGGTCGTCAGAATACTCAGGAACAGCTCGTAGTTGGCCATCAGCCCGTTCTGGCTGGTGGCGCTTTTGGATTGTGACGTCGTAGACGTTGCTGAAGAAATCGTAGACATTTTTCACTCCAAAGGCGGCGAGCCGCCCCGATTAGATCTTCAAGTCCAGACCGCCGCGCTGCTCGGCGATCCTCATCCGGACGATTTCCTCCACCATCGGATCCGCTTCCGGCTGCGGCGCCGAGGTGTCTTCCCCTCCCATGGGGCCTTCCTGACCGAATCCGTCGCCGCCCGAGGCGAACTGCTGGCCGCCGTCCTGCTTCAACGAAAATTGCATGTTGCTGCTGTCCGGGTTCAGCCCTGCGGCCTCCAGCGCCCTTTCCAGGCCCCGCTGGTCACGCAGGAACAGGTCCAGGGTGTCGCGCCGGTCCACGATCAGGTGCGCATGGACGGTCCCGTCCTTGTGCACCTTCATGTTGACCTCCACCCGTCCCAGCTCCGGCGGGTCGAAGCGCATATGGAATCGCGTCTGGCCATTCTTCAGGTTGCGGGCGATTTCCGCGGCCACCTGGGCGGCGGCATGGGCGGATTGGCTCTGGTTCGGCGCCTGCAGGCTTTCAGTCCGCATCGAGGCTCCGATTTCACCACCGCGGACGGTGGTCGCGCCGATCTCTCCGGTCAGGGCGAGATCCGATATGCTCAAGGGTTGGTCCGCGTCGTCCGACGCAAGGCCGGAGGCTGCTATCGCCGAGAGCGCCGGCGGCAATTCCGAGGCAATCCTTGCGGCAAGACGGGGAGCCTGACGTACCTGGGGTTCGCTGCCCTCGGGCCTGTTCACGACAGTACCCGCCTCTCCCGTCACCGCGTCCTTGGTTCCAGCTCCCTTCGCCACGACCTCATCCGTCAGCGTTCCCTCCGCTGCGGCGTCACCGCCTGTTGCGGCCATGTCCATCGTCGCACCATCGCCTGGCGCCGGCATGGCCGGAGAACGGCCGGGCGAAACGGCTCCGGCCGGCCCGGACGCGGAAGAAGCTTGCGCGCCGCCGCCTGCAGTCTCGCCCGGCCCCATATCGGTCATTGACGCCGGTGCGAGCTCGGCAAGGGTTGGCTTGCCTCCGGCGCCTCTTTCCTTGGTGAGGGCCTCTCTGGCCATCTCCGATGCATTGGCAGTGGCCTGAAGCGCTCTTTCAAGACCTGTTACCTTGCCGTCGTCCTCCTGGGGAGCCGGCGTTCCAACCTGTGTATCCGTCACCGACCCGGCCGCTCCTGTTGCCGGTTGCTCTCCGGTTTCAGCCACAGCACCGCTGGCAGACGCCACGGCGGCTTCAAACGCTGCTTCTGTCTGAGACTGAGCTTGTGGCGCGCCAAGCGCCAGGTCCGGCGAACGGAGCTCCTTCGGCAATTCGCTTTGCCAACGGCGTTCGGTGGGCGAAGCTTGCTGCGCGGTTTCGTCCGCGGCGGGAGCCGCAGGCCCCGTCTGCGCCGCAAGCGTCGCCGGAGACGCTTCGCCCTCCACCGGCTCCGGGCCAGTTGGCAAAGCGGCCGGCGTGATCGATGCGGTAACGGAAATCTCGCCGCCCTCGTCCGCCGCTATCAACGGCTCGGACAGTTCTTCAACGACGACGGGGGCAACAGGAAGCGGCGCGATGGCAGCCAGAGCCTCTGTCCCGTCATCGACCGGCGGCTGATCGGCGGTGACTTCTTCAGCGGCTTGTTCGACCGGTGCATCCGCGGCACCGTCCGCTTCCGCCATTTCACCGATTTCCCCTTCCGGCAGCACACCGCCGGCTTCGGATCCGGCCTCAACGCCGATTTCCGGATCGGGCAGGTCCGTCGGATCGCCCCCGGCCTCCTCGCCCGCCTGTGCCGGGTCGATTGCTTCGCCCCCGGCCGTTTCACTTCCAGGGAGACCCGGCAGGCCATTTTCCAGAAGCCCCTCGGTCGAGATCTTGGTCCCCGGCAGCAGCCCACCCTGATGGAAGGCCTGGCCCGGATTGATGTCCGAGAGCTTGTTGTAAAGCGCGGCGATCGGCACCTGGCTCTTGCTTAGAAGAACCTCCAGGCTTTTGCCGTGCTTGCCACCCGGGGTTTCGGCGATCGCATTCAGTTCGTCGGCAAAACCTGCCGAGGTGCCGGCGTCCTCCGTGCCCGGCCCGTCTCCGGCCAGATCCGTCGCGGACACCTGCCCGCTTCCCTTCAGCGCGCTGCCGCCGGCAGCCAGAGCACCTGCGGAAACATCGGTCATAAATCCAACTGGCAGCAAGGTCGCCCCCAAAATTCATGGCCCGCCCCTGCGGACACATTTCGTCACCGGATTGGTAGCAAGCATCGGGCCAGTTTCACTCTCCGTCACAACGCACTGAAATCAAAAGCTTTTTCCAAAAGGAACGATTCACGGCGACGTTCTCAGGGCGGCAAGCTTTGCCGATGCGGCAATGCATGCCTGCCACGCCAGTGTGGTGAATTCGAAATACGCCTCATTTTTGCAGCACCCGCCGGAGCGTATTTCGAATTCGAAAACCACACCGGAAACGCATATTTGCTGGTCACCTTATTGAATCTGAAGTTCGTTCAGAGCCTGCCGGGAAATGTGACGAACTTCAGATTCAGGTGACCAGGGAAGGAATTGGCATCCCGGCCGCAGATCTGTATAGTGCCGCCAACTTTGAGGGCTCCCTTTCAGGACCCTCCTTGAAGATATCCGGGCTTGAGCGCATATGCGTTTCGCCCCACCGGCCGAAGCGGCCGGATCAGAGACCTCTGGAAGACTTTGAAATGCGAAACTCTCTGGACCTTCCCGGCCGCCCGGAAGACACCCGCGTTGTCGTTGCCATGTCCGGCGGCGTCGACAGTTCGGTCGTTGCGGCGCTGATGAAGGCGGAAGGCTACGACGTCATCGGCGTCACGCTGCAGCTTTACGATCACGGTGCCGCCGTCTCGAAGGCAAAGTCCTGCTGCGCCGGCGTCGACATCCACGACGCGCGGCGGGCCGCGGAAAAGATCGGCATTCCCCACTATGTGCTCGACTATGAAAGCCGCTTCAAGGAACAGGTCATGGACCGTTTCGCCGACAGCTATATCGCAGGCGAAACGCCGATCCCGTGCGTTTCCTGCAATCAGACAGTCAAGTTCACCGACCTTCTGAAGACCGCGAAGGACCTCGGTGCGGATGCGCTCGCGACCGGCCACTACGTGCGCTCCGCACGGGCGGGCAACAAGCGGGCGCTTTACCGCCCGGCCGATCTCGACCGGGACCAGAGCTATTTCCTCTTCGCCACCACCCAGGAGCAGCTCGACTTCATCCGTTTTCCGCTTGGCGGTATGCCGAAGGCCAGGGTGCGCGAGCTTGCGGCGGAATTCGGCCTGTCGGTCGCCAACAAGCCCGACAGCCAGGACATCTGCTTCGTGCCGAACGGCGACTATGCCGAGGTCATCCGCAAGCTCCGCCCCAATGCCGCCGAACCCGGCGACATCGTCCATATGGACGGACGCGTACTCGGCTGCCATGACGGCATCATCCATTTCACCATCGGCCAGCGCCGTGGCATCGGCGTTGCGACCGGCGAGCCGCTTTACGTGGTGCACCTGGACCCGGAGACCCGCCGCGTCGTGGTTGGCCCGCGTGAGGCGCTGGCAACGCGCACCATCCTCTTGCGCGAGATGAACTGGATCGGCGACCAGCCCCTCGACGAAGGCGACGAGGTGGAGGTCTTCGCCAAGGTCCGCTCCACCCGTCCGCCGGCATCGGCAACCCTGAGGATCCTGAACGGCAAAGCCTTTGTCGAGCTCGCCAACGGCGAGACGGGCGTCGCCCCGGGCCAGGCATGCGTCTTCTTCGACAATGACGACGACACGGCACGGGTTCTGGGCGGCGGCTGGATCCACAAGACCGAGCGGCCCGCCCTGAGCGCTGCCGGCGCAGCGTCCCCCGGCACGGACAGGCCGCTCCTGCAGGTCTAGCCGCATTTGCCGGTGCTGCGCTCGCGGGCAGGTCCGCAGAACCGCCCTGCCTGCAATTTTCCACAAGCTGCAAGCCCTGATTTCCGGGGCTTTGCGGCGAACCAAAAAGATTGCGAGCGGGCACGGATTCAACGCTTGACGCCCGCGCGCAGCCTCACTATAAGCACCCCACGTCGCGCGGGCCGTCACGGCCCTGCCCACGGATGGCGGAGTAGCTCAGCCGGTTAGAGCAGCGGAATCATAATCCGCGTGTCGGGGGTTCGAGTCCCTCCTCCGCTACCAAAATCAATCTTGATGATCAGAACAAGACCTCTGACTGCTTGAGCAGCCAGGGCTATTTGGCGCGTTGTAGTCTGTTGGTGATCTTTCCCTATCCAGAATTGGCTTGATTTATTCAGATGAACCTTGGATCGCATCGTAAGCTCAGTAGGCGGGAAAGCCGTGAAACGTGATGCCAGTCAGGCCTATCTTTTCAATCTCGGACTTGACGGTGTCGGATAGAAATTTGCCCGGATGAATAAACTTATCTTTCCAAATATGATGGTTTCCGATCAGACTTTTGCTGAACACAAAATCGCCGGACGCGGGATCCCACATAATCCTATCAAGGTTTGCGGTTGCCCGTTCACGGTCCATCGTGTCGAGACGGTTGCAGATATTGAAAAAATACATCTGCCGTGCATGCGACCCGTCCTTGTAGAGGACTTCGACCGGAAAAAACTGATGCACATTTGGCTCAAGACGCTCGATGATGTCCTTGAAGGCATCTGAAACAAGTATCAGTCCTCGAACCATAAAAACGTCATAAGGAGGATGCTTTTTGCTCGACCATTCCACTCTCGTTGAAACATTGTCCTGTTTTACTGCTCGCCCAGCATACAGGTCCCCTGGCTCAAATGTCGGACTGAGGCCAAAATCAAACGTTGTATCGATGTATTCAATTTTGACGGGATCACCGTCGAGCACATCACGCCCCACCGTGAACCCTGCCACTTCATCGAAGCCGAAACTCCACACCTGGTCACCGGTCATATTGTTGCCCATTGGCTGAAAACACCTTCACGCTGCCTACCGTCGCCCGGATGACAAACTTAAGCTTCACCTGCATATTGGGTGAATTGCAACTTATTCGCTAACAACGGCAGAAACACCGATAAAAAGACGCACTTCCCGGTGGAGTCATAATCCGCGTGTCGGGGGTTCGAGTCCCTCCTCCGCTACCAACTTCAGAATCAACGATCAGTACAAGACCTCCGCGTGCTTGAGCTGCCATGGCTATTTGGCGCGTTGCAGTCCGTTGGTAATTTTTCCTTATTCAGATTTGGCTTGATTTAATCAGATGAGCCTTGAATCGCATCGTCAGCTCAGTAGACGGGGAAGCCGTGAAACGTGATGCCGGTAAGGCCCATTTTTTCGATCTCGGACTTGACGGTGTCGGATAGAAATCGACCCGGATGAATAAACTTATCTTTCCATGCGTGGTGGTCGCCGATCAGCCTTTTGCTGAACACAAAATCGCCCGACGCGGGATCCCAATGAACTCCATCAAATTTTGTGGTTGCCCGCTCACGGTCCATCGTGTCGAGTCTGTTACAGATATTGAAAAAATACATCTGCCCTGCTTTCGAGCCGTCCTTATAGATGGCCTGCACTGGAAAAAACTGGTGCACATCCGGCTCGTGTCGCTCGATGATTTCCTTGAAGTCATCCGAAACCAAAATCAGTCCACGAAGCATAAAGACGTCGTAAGGCGGGTGCTTTTTGCTCGACCACTTGACCCTCGTCGGGACGTGATCCGGTTTAACAGGACGTCCGGCATACAGGCGGCCCGCCTTGAAAGTCGGGTTAAGCCCCTGATCCAACGTTGTCTCGAGATATTCAATTTTGATGGGATCACCGTCGAGCACATCACGCCCCACCGTGAACCCTGCGACTTCATTGAAACCAAAACTCCACACCTGGTCACCGGTCATATTGTTGCCCATTGGCTGAAAACACCTTCACGCTGCCTACCGTCGCCGGGGTGACAAATCTAAGCTTCACCTGCATATTGGGTGAGTTGCAACTTATTCGCTAACAACGACGGGAACACCGATAAAAAGACGTTCCTCCACTTTGGACACCTCTTGCCACGGCGTCGACACCTCCCGAAAGAGCGAAAAGTGTTACCCATGTCTCCGGAGCGGACTGTCACCTATGTCTCAGGTCGGGCATTGATCCAACGCGGCCCAGTTCAATCCAATCGGAGACACAGCTGCTTGGCCGACCTCACCCGGATCGGAGGACTTGGGGAACTACTTCTTCCAGGCATGGAGCGACTCGGACTTGCCCGTGATTAGTGGAGAGCATTCCGCTCACTCTTGGGCCTTTCGCTCGAAGGCGACGAGCACCAACGTTACTCGAAAACGGCGCTGCTCTTTTCTTGCTTCTTCAGATGCACTTTCTCGGCACGCCGAGCACCGCCTACAAACGCGAAACGTTTGGCGAGCAGAGAAATCGCAAACAAGAAGACCATCAGAGGCACGAGGATCATCATGAGCGGTCCGAGTTCGTTTGCAAATTCACCTTGTGAAAGAAGATACCAGAAGAACAATCCGGCAATGGCCATGGAAACGGTCAATTCAACCAGCGTCATCTGAAAAGATGCGCGCCAGGCGAAACCGCTTTCAGGGACCACTTGATACGTCTTGTAGAACCTTTGTCCCGCGTCCGAAGCAGCCCCCACAACGGCAACGATCTGGTTCACCGAACCGTTCACGCTAATTCCGGCGAAATACTCCAAAACAACACTGAGGATCGCCATAAGGATCAACAACCCTGCAAAAACAAACGCAAATCGAACCAACCCAACACTATACTGCACAACGCACTCCCTGGAATCGGTACAACAATTCAATCTCGCCAAAGCGCAATCGCACTCAAATACGCACATTGACAATCAGACATCCCCAAACGGGGTTTCCTGACGCCGAACGAGAGCTCCATATCCTCAAAATCTTAAGTTGAAATTTCAACCACTGCATTTATTCGCATTAAATCAGTGGCCGGTACCGATCTGTCGGCGCGTTGATGCCTGTGAACGTCTGCCCTGCTTCAAGACGCTTCTGCAGCAGCCCGACTAGCGGCATCAAAATATCGAAGGTTTCAACCGGCGCTTTTCAAAGTGATCATGCCCCGCCTCTCAGAGATTTGTCTCCCTCCTCCGCGACAAGGTCCAACTTGAGCCAACGCGACCCGATTCAGTCCAATCGAGAGCCCACCAATCAACGGGTGGCCCCGTACGAAAGTGGCTGGATTTCGAGTCCCAGGTCGATGCTGACCCGGCCCCTTGACCAGAACCGGTCAATTTCGCCCCGATCAACTCCCTTTGGTATCAGTCTGGAAAATGTGATAAGCGCCACCGAAACAACATCGGGAACTTACCATTGAGCGAACTGAGCGTAGCGGATGCAACGAACCGCATCTATCAATCCCTCCAGGCGGACAATGAGGACATTGACCTGCATATTGCAGCACTCAAGGCAGCGTTGCAGCGTGAGGGTCTGAAAGAGGCCGTCCTGGACCCGGTCAGGCTCGTCCAGAACAATCGTTCCGGCCGGAAGCTTCTGCAGGCCTACTTTCGCCAGCGCGGCGTGAAGGTCACATTCGCGTCTTCGTAACGCAAAACTGTCATCGATCCGCCGACGACCGGTTGTCACCTCGCATCCAGCCCAACCGGTCAAAACCGACTGATCAGTCTAATGCAAAAGCATTGCCGAATACAGCAGGCTTTGTTCTGATCATCTCTCCGATATTCAACTGGTCAGTCGTGTCTTGTTTTCCCGCCGGTCTCATAATCCGCGTGCCGGTGGCGCGCGCTCCCTCCGCTGCCAAGTTTTCCCTTAAAAAATGCAGCAAGTTGCGTCCGTGCCACCAACCCTGCTTGGCCGACAGTAGAATTTCGTGGCCGGATACATCGACGGTTTCTGCGGGTCCCGTCAGGCGGCATCCGTCGCGCGGTTTCCAAAACCCCATGGCCTTCGGGCGACAGCCCAAGAAGTGAGCTGATCGCGCTCCACTGAACTTGGGCAAGTCCGGTGCAAAGCTGACCTGCGTTTCGGCATTCGGAGGCACCGCGGTTCGGCGCCTCCGGCCGCTTCCGATTGTCTACATCGCCGGTTCGTGCAGCACGAAACCTTCGAGCGGGTCGGCCTCCCCCTCCCAGGGTTTCGCCTCGAGCACGCGCACCGTATCGCGGTAACCTGCTTCCGAGCGGGAGCGGATGCCGATGCGAGAGAAATCGATGTCCTTCATGTGATCTTCGCCCTTCAGGCTGGGGGCGAGCAGGCGGACGACGTGCATCCTGGTCA
>JBNKGB010000027.1:0-45639 GCA_050289605.1 Roseibium sp.
AGGCGAAGCCGAAGCCGCCGTGGAACTGGAGGCAGGCATTGGCCGCTTCCCAACTCGCCTTGGCCGCCAAATATTTTGCCATGTTGGCTTCCGCTCCACAGGGCGCGCCGGCATCATAAAGGGCGCAGGCCTTGTAGCGCATCAGGTTGGCCGCCTCGACCTCGATGAAGGCCTCTGCAATCGGAAACTGGACGCCCTGGTTCTGTCCGATGGGACGGCCGAACACCTGGCGTTCGCTGACGTAGGACGTGACCTTGTCGGTGAACCAGTAGCCGTCGCCGATGCATTCGGCGGCGATCAGCGTCCGCTCGGCGTTGAGGCCGGTGAGGATATATTTGAAACCCTTGCCTTCTTCGCCGATGAGGTTCTCTTCGGGGATCTCCAGATTGTCGAAGAAAAGCTCGTTGGTTTCGTGGTTGACCATGTTCGGGATCGGACGGACGTCCATGCCTGTCTTCATGGCGTCTTTGATATCGACCAGGAAGATCGAAAGGCCCTCGGATTTTTTCTGGACGTCCGCCAGAGGCGTGGTGCGAGCCAGAAGGATCATCAGGTCGGAATGCTGCACCCGGCTGATCCAGACCTTCTGGCCGTTGACCACATAGCGGTCGCCCTTCTTCACCGCCGTTGTCTTGATCTTGGTGGTGTCGGTACCGGTTGTCGGTTCGGTCACGCCCATCGACTGAAGCCGCAGCTCGCCTGCCGCGATCTTCGGCAGGTATTTCTGCCGCTGCGCCTCCGAACCGTGCCGCACAAGCGTGTTCATGTTGTACATCTGGCCGTGGCAGGCGCCGGAATTGCCGCCTGCCCGGTTGATTTCCTCCATGATCACCGAAGCCTCGGTGAGGCCGAGGCCGGAGCCGCCATAGGCTTCCGGAATGAGGGCCGCCATCCAGCCTTCGCGTGTCAGCGCATCGACGAAGTCTTCCGGGTAGGCGCGGGCCTCATCGACCTTGCGATGATAGTCGGCGGGGAACTGGGCACAGAGCGCGCGAATGCCGTCGCGGATGTCCTGGTAATCGTCGGCGTGGGAGGTCATTGCAGCTTTCCGTTGCGGGTCGGATCTGTCCGCAGTTAAGCCTCACGAGATACATTAAACAAATATATGTTTTGAATATTTTTCATATCATTTATGTATAGTTGCAGGTTGAGATCAAACGCAGGTCGGAATGGACGTCAGGCAGCTTCGGTATTTCCTGGAAATCGTCGAGCAGGGGTCTTTAACCCGTGCCGCCGACCGGCTGCATGTGGCACAGCCGGCCCTTTCCCTGCATCTGAAAAACATGGAAGCGCAGCTTGGAACGCGGCTGCTCAATCGTAGCCGCTCCGGCGTGGAGCCGACCGAGGCAGGGGTTCTGCTGGTTCGCCGGGCGCGCGCCATCCTTGATGACCTTGCCCGGACCGAGGATGATATCCGCAATCTGGAGGCAGACCCGGCCGGGATTGTCCGGATCGGCCTGCCGGGTACGATCAGCGGTCTCATCTCGCTGCCGCTGATCCTGGCCGCGCGGGAACGCTTCCCCCGGATCACGCTCAACATCGCCGAGGCCATGAGCGGCTTCATCGGTGACTGGCTGTCGGAGGGCAGGGTGGATATTGCGGTTCTCTATACAAGCTCGCGTGACGGCAAGATCGTATCGGAGCTGTTGCTGGAAGAAGAACTTGTCGTTCTGTGGCAGGGAGGTGCCGGGCGACCGGAAGAACTTGAGCTTGCCGGCCTTGAGGGCGTGCCTCTGGTGCTGCCGAGCGCCGCCCATGGTCTGCGGATGCTGATCGATGCCAGGCTGCAGGCAATCGGCATTACACCGACCATCTCGATGGAGATCGATTCCTTTTCCAATATCAAACGGCTGGTGGCCGCCGGTTTCGGGGCGTCCATCTTGCCGCTCTACGCGGCCAAACTTGAGGTGGATGCGGGGGAGCTTTCCGTCAGCCGAATTGCCGAGCCGGGCCTGTGGCGCGGAGCGCATCTGATGTATTCGACCGGCCGGCCCGTGACGCGCGCGCAGGAGGCAGTGCGGAGCCTGTTGCGGGAGGTGATTGCCGATCTACTCCAATCCGGCGAATGGGCTGCGGCTCGCAGGTCCGGGAAAACTGCACTGGTGTGATCGAGACGCTATTTCGTCCCGCTGTCTGCCTCGGTGGTTCTATCTCCGCCGTGCCCTTGAGCGGGACTAGGGGACTGGCGGCTGACTTGAACTGCGGTCATCCCCGACTTGATCGGGGATCCAATCCACCTTGCCCCGATTTTGCAGGTCGGGACAAAGCTCAAGACCAGAAATCATTGATGACTTCTTGAACGCTCTGGAAATGAGTAGATCCCCGATCAAGTCGGGGATGATCGCTGAAGGGAATGAGTCTGATTCAACACGTGGAAATGTTCCGTCATAAGTCGCGATGCGCGGAGCCTCCCTGCAACGTGTTCAGGCGCCGGTTGCCTTTAAGACCGGGAGCGGAATACGAGGTGTTGGGACCTTCGCCCTGCCTCAGGATCCAATCCCGCACCCTGGCGGAATTCTCCTTCAATTTCCTTTGCCGGGGCCAGATGACGTAAAAGCTGTTGCCCGTTCGGAACGTGTGGTCCGTCACCTGTTTCAGGCGTCCGGATTTCAGGAAGTCGTCCACCAGGTGCCGCCAGCCGAGCGCGACCGCATCGCCGTCAAGTGCCATCTGCAGCACCGCGACATATTCATTTGCCCGCGTTCCCCGGACCGGGGCGGCGCCGGTGACGCCGGCGGATTTCAGCCAGTCCTTCCACGTGGCCGCATAGCGGTAGGGTTCGTCGAGATGAGCGAGCGTGTGGGTCAGCAAGTCTCCGGGACGATGCGGCATGCCGTGTGCCTCCAGATAAGCGGGGGAAGCGACGGCGACGATCTCCTCCGCCGCGAAGGGTGCGCATTCGTATCCCGGCCACTGCCGTGGCCTGCCGCCTCGAATGCCGAGGGGAATGTCCTCGGCAACAATGTCCAGATCCCGATCCGCCGTATGGAGGCGCAGTTCGATGTCGGGGAGATCCGTGCGCATAAGCTGCAGGCGAGGGGCCATCCAGAGGGTGGCGAAAGCCGTGGAGACCGAAATCGTCACGACATTGTCGTCCGGTACCGTCCTCACCGTGCTGATGCCCTGGGCAAGCTGGTAAAGGCTGCGGGAGACCTCCGTGTGCAGTCGGCTGCCCGCCGACGTCAGCCGGACCTCCCTGTGACCGCGCTCGAACAGCGGCCTGCCGACCTCTTCCTCCAGCGCCTTGATGGAATAGGAGACAGCGGACTGCGTCATACCGAGTTCTTCCCCGGCCCGGGTGAACGAGCCGAGCCGGCCTGCCGCCTCGAAGGCGACGAGCCCCCGGAAGGAGGGCAGGAGACGACGCAGATTTGCCATGAAAAAATCTTATGCCAAGCATGATATTTTTCAAGCATCACAAGACCTCCGGGAGAAGCTAGCATCAAAATTACGGATGTGCTTGGAGGAGGTGGACATGAACCTTGATGCGCAGGTGCAGGTCGCTGGCGCCGCTGCCGCAAACGGACGGGCCGGACGCGGCGGCGGCCGGGCGGGGCGCCGGCAAAAGCGTTCCATTGCAAGGGTTGCCTCCGGAGTACCCTATATCATCCGGAGCCTGCCCCCCCATGATATCCTGGCCGAAGAAAGCCTCGTCCGCATCGAGGACACGGCGGACACGATCCTGGCCGAGATCGGCATTGAGTTCCGGGACGATCCCGAAGCCCTGGCTCTTTGGAAAAACGCGGGCGCCGAGGTCGAGGGCGTCCGCGTCCGCTTCCCGAAGGGTCTTGTCCGGGAGATTGTGAAAACCGCGCCACGGGAATTCACCCAGCACGCGCGCAATCCGGCGAACAATGTGCGGATCGGCGGCTCGAGCGTGGTGTTCGCGCCCGCCTATGGCAGCCCCTTCGTCATGGACCTGGATGATGGCCGCAGATACGGCACCATCGAGGACTTCCGCAATTTCATCAAGCTGGCCCAGTCTTCCCCCTGGCTGCATCATTCGGGCGGTACGATCTGCGAGCCGGTCGACGTCCCGGTCAACAAACGGCATCTGGACATGGTGCAGGCCCATATCATGCTCTCAGACCGCCCGTTCCTGGGCTCGGTGACGGCGGAAGAACGCGCCGAAGATTCCATCGAGATGGCAAGGATCCTCTTCGGTGCGAATTTCGTCGAAGAGAACTGCGTCATCATGGGCAATCTCAACGTCAATTCCCCGCTGGTCTGGGACGGAACCATGACCAAGGTCCTGCGCGCCTATGCCAGGGCCAACCAGGGAACGGTTCTGGTGCCCTTCATCCTGGGTGGCGCCATGGGGCCGGTGACAACCGCCGGTGCGATTGCCCAGGCGCATGCCGAAACGCTTGCCGGATGCGCGCTGACCCAGCTTGTGCGCCCCGGCGCACCGGTGATCTATGGCAATTTCCTCTCTTCCATGAGCCTTCGTTCCGGCTCGCCGACTTTTGGAACGCCGGAACCGGCGGCCGGGTCACTGGTGGTCGGACAGCTTGCCCGCCGGGCGGGACTGCCGCTCAGATGCGCCGGTAACTTCACCACCTCCAAGCTGCCGGACGCGCACGCCATGAACGAAGGCACAATGTCGATGCTTTCGGCCATCCACTCAGGCGCCAATTTCATCCTGCATTCGGCCGGATTTCTGGATGGGCTCCTGTCCATGTCCTACGAGAAATTCATGATGGACGCGGATTTCTGCGGCGCGCTGCACACCTACCTCGGCAGCGTCGTTGTCGACGACAACAGCCTTGCGCTCGATGCCTTCCGCGAGGTCGGACCCGGAAATCATTTCTTCGGCTGTGCGCATACCATGCGCAATTACGAAACGGCTTTCTTCGATTCCGCGCTTGCCGACAACGAGCCTTTCGAGAAATGGCAGGAAAACGGGTCCCTGGATGCGGCTACCCGGGCGAACCGGGCCTGGAAGGAGACGCTTGCGGCCTATGAGGCTCCGCCGCTCGATGCAGCCATCGGCGAAGCCCTGACCGACTTCGTCAGTCGACAGAAAGCAGCTTCCGAAGACCGCTGGTATTGAACACGTTCTGGACGCCTGGACACCGGACGGGAGCCGGACATGTTTGAAGCACATGGGCACGATACCCCGCGTGCCGTGGGCGGATCTTCGGATTGCCGCACCTTGCCGTTTTCGACGAATGGTTTGTTCGACGCTATGCCACCTGTGGCGGCTTGAAGCGGTAGTGTCCGGTTACCGCGAATGCGAACAGCCTGTCCTCGACACGCGTGCCCGCGCCGATGTTGTGCACCAGCATCGGCCGCAGGCCGTCCGGTGTTTGGTGCTGGGTGACGATGGCCATGTGGGGCAAGTTGCCGGGCAGCATCTGCGTGACGATGTCGCCGGGCTGGTAGTCCGCCGGGCTGCGGGTGACCGGCAACTCCGCCCCCTGGCGCCGGAAATAGGTCTGCAGGTTCGGCACCCGCCGATGGTCAATGTTGCGGTCGGGCCGGGAAAGGCCCCAGATTTTCGGGTAGGCGGAGAAATGCGCCTTCATGTCCCTGTTGACCGCCGATTGCAGGTCGAAGCCGAAGGCATCGCGGTAGGCGCGCACGACGACGTCGGTGCATACGCCGCGCTCGCGCGGCAAGTCGCCGTTGGGGAATGTCAGCGAGACATAGGCCGGATCATAAGTAACCGTCACGCCGATCTGGCTCTCGGCGGCCGAGATCAGTTGTCTGGCCCATGGGTCGGCTTCCTGCAGCAGGAAGTCGATCTTGACGGGGGCCGGTAAACCTGACGAACGGCCCAGGGCAGATTGCACGGCCTCGAACGCGCTGTCGATCCGGTGCGCGGGAAGACTGGCACCCGCAAGCAGGCCGCCGCCCGCACATATGCCGCCGCCAATGAGAAAATCCCGCCGTCTCATCCGATTCCCTTTCGCTCTGCCGGCAAAGGATTAGCGGCGGACTGAGTCAGCATTAGGGCGTGAGCCGGCGGCTGGCCCCTACGGCTCCACGCGGCAGGACGCGACCCGGGTCAGCGGCCCGAGATTGAGCCACACGGGGAAGGCGGTACGGGCCCAGCCGTCGCCGAGGACCTCCAGCCGCGCGGTTTCGATGGCAGTAGCCGGCGCCAGGTCTCCCCGGACGATGTAGATGGCATCGGGCAACGTGCAGGCGAGATAGAGGTCGACACCGCCGCCCGGATCGTCGATGCACAATTCGCAACGTCCCTTCTGGTTCAGGAACCACCACAGGCGTTTGGCTCCGCTCTGGTCGGTCAGCTCCAGGCGTATCAGGCAGCGTCTGCCGTCGAACGCATCCGGGTTGGTCGAACTCTCCAGGCTCCAGACCAGCAGCCCCAGGTCGATTTCGTGCTCCCTGAGCGCGCGCCGGGTCCATCTCTGGCCCCAGATGCCGAGGGCTTCCACCAGTGGCACGAATTCGCGTCCGGCTTCCGTCAGATCGTAACGGGTGTTCCGCCCGCCTTCCTGTTCGCGCGTTATGACGCCTTCGTCGGCGAGCCATTTGAGCCGGGCCGACAGAAGGGAAGGGGACATCAGCGGAACGCCGCGCTGCAATTCGGAATACCGCCGGGGACCGGCTGCGAGGTCGCGGATGATGAGCGCGTTCCAGCGCTCGCAGAAGAGTTCGGCGGCCTTGGCGACAGGACAGAACTGACCGTAGGATTTCATGGCACCGGTCCAATGCTTCGCTACAGATTTAGAACTATATGCGGCGGCCAGGCGCGAGTCATCCTTGATGCCGATCCACAATCAAGGAGGTGCCATCATGCAAACCGCCACAGCAGCCACCGGCCAGGTGTCGAACACAGCCGCGGAGATCTACGACGCGTTCTTCGTGCCGGCCCTTTTCGGAAAATGGGCCGGTCCGCTCTGTGATGCTGCCGGAGTTTCGCCCGGCCACGCGGTGCTGGATATCGCCTGCGGAACCGGAGCAACGACACGGGAGGCCTTCGAAAGGTCGGGACCCGCGGGCAAGGTCACCGGCCTCGACTGCAATCCCGGCATGCTGGCCGTGGCACGGGCGCGTCAGCCGGACGTCGACTGGGTCGAGGGACGCGCCGAGGAACTTCCGTTTTCGGGTGGCAGCTTCGACGCGGTCCTGTGCCAGTTCGGCCTGATGTTCTTTGAGGACCGCGATCGGGCCTTGAAGGAGATGAGGCGGGTGCTGCGGCCGGGTGGACGGCTTGCCCTGTCCGTCTGGGACCAGGTGGTCCATTCACCCGGTTACAGCGAAATGATCGCCCTGATCGAAGCCATGTTCGGACCCGAACCTGCCGATGCCCTGCGTGCGCCTTTCGTTCTGGGTGAGAAGGCCCGCCTCCGGGAAATCCTGGATGCGGCCGGTCTTGCCGGGGCAGGGATTTCGACCGTCGAGGGAACGGCGCGATTTGCATCCATCCGGGAATGGGTGCACATGGATGTGCGCGGCTGGACGCTGGCCGAGTTTATCGACGACGAGGGCTTTGAAGCGCTGGTGAGGGAAGCCGAGCGGACCTTGGGTGCCTATGAGGGCGCGGACGGAACAGTCGCCTTTCCGGCCCCCGCCCATATCGTGACCTGGTCGTAGATACGAAAACGGCATTCAGATCCGGAAATCTGAATGCCGGGTGACTTGTGCGGGAACCGGTTAGACGATGTTGGTGTCCGAGAAGATGCCGAGGTCCAGTCCGCTCGTTGCAAGCAGAGGATTGTTCGGGTCGAAGACCGTTTCGTAGCCCATGTCTTCCAAAGCAGCGATGGTGGTATTCGACAGGTAATTCGTGGAGTTGATGAAACCCGTCATGATTTCGTTGTCGAAATCGAACCCGTCCGTATCGGTGAGATAATTTGGAATGTCGCCTTCGTTCCAATGCCCGCCAGCAGTCCCGGAGCCGCCGTCCGTCTCGACGGGCGGAGCGCCGTTAATGCCGTACTCGGCAGCAAAGGCTATTGCCGCATTGGTGCCATTGAACTCAAGCTGGTCGCCGACCGTGTCTACCAAGCCCATGTAGTTCCACATGGTGCCGAAGCCCAGCACATGCATCATTTCGTGAAACACGATGTCGTTGAACAGGCCCATTCCGTCAAAGGTCTGGGCATCGGCAATGTCGAATTCCATGATGCCCGTTGCCGGAAGATAATCAGCCGTACGATAGGCGGTCGGCCCCGCCTGACCCAGAATGCCGCCGGCGCCGTCGATGTCGGAGAGCGTCGCTTCAATCTTCACGTCGTCAACGACCTTGCCGCGATAGAAAACATCCTGGATGTCGCCGGTGATGATCGTGGACAGGAGATCCGACGCGTCCTTGAAGCATTTCTGCAGTTCGGCGGTCCAGGTGCCCTTGAAGATGATTTCGATGTTGAAGCCGGAGCCGTCCGTCGATCCGGAGGTATAATTGCCGTCCGTGCCTGAACCTGCAGTGGTATCGCCTCCACCGCCGCCGCCGCCGCCATGGCTGCCGCCGCCTCCGCCGCCATTGCCGCCCTTGGCGGCGCCAAAGCCGCTGATGAAGTCGAGACCGCTCGGTCCGGTGAGAAAGTCCGCGGACCCGATGCCTCTGAGTTCCGAAGCAAACCATTGTGCGGTTTCGGAATTGCCGTCGGACAGGAAGGCGTGGATGTCTTCCATGATCCCGTTGACCTTGTCGCCAAGGTCATGGTGGTCGGTCGCAACCGGCGGTGCGGTGTCCTCGGTCCAGGTCGCCGGGGGCGGGGTATGGCCATCGGTTTCCGAACCTTCACCGGTCCAAAGGGCTCCGCCGTCGCCGTTGCCGGGGAAGTCGGTCAGGTCATGGCCGATGCCGTCGTCAAATACGAACTCATCGGCATTCAGAAGGGCAACGATATTCGAGCGCATCACAGTCGACTCCGAGGATTATTTCTCATTTCATCTTAGACAGCATCGCGAATCGTGGACACGTTGATGCGGTTGCAATTCGCCTGTTTTCTTGTTTTTACGTAGGGAAAGTTAATGAAATTTAAGGCGTTTCGCTCAATTCGTTGAAAATATCCCCGTAATGGTTGTGGTCGTTGTTTTCGGATTTTCTTCCGATGATTGTGTTTGTGGTTGTGATTTCCTGAGTTTTTCCTTTTCTGGTTGTTTTGCGAGTCTGTATCCCAATGAAATCCAGACAGTTCACGGATTTGTCGCTCCGTGCCGGGTGGGGCAGCCTGTCGGGGGCGGCTGCAACCTCCGGTAACGGCCATGTCCGTCAGGTCGGGCGGGCGGTTTTTCGCAGTTCCACCTCAACCGGTGGTCCGCTCAGGATCGTCTGAAGGACCACGCAATAGCGCTCGGTGAGTTTCAGGAGCTGGTCGAGCTGGTCCCGAGGGGCATCGGTGTCGAGGTCGAAGGCAAGGCGGATCTGCCGGAAGCCGACCGGGGCAGTCTTGTCGACGCCGAGCGTGCCGCGGAAGTCGAGGTCGCCTTCTGCGGAAACGGAGGCCGAGTTCAGTGGAATCTCGAGCGCGGTCGCGACCGCCTTCAAGGTGACGCCGGCACAGGCGACAAGGGCTTCAAGCAGCATGTCGCCCGAGCACAGCTCCAGGCCGGAACCTCCGGTCGCCGGATGAAGCCCGGCAACGGCCAGAGCCCGTCCGGTCTCCACCTTGCAGGCGAGCTTCTGGTCGTCGAGCGTGCCGTGGGCCTTGAGGGTGATCAGCGCCGCTTCCGGATCGGACCGGTAGCGATCCTTGAGCGGTGCCTGCAGGTTTCTGAGTTCACTGGCATCCATTGCAGTTTCCTCCCGATCGTCCGTTTTAGAGCCAGGCGTCCAGTTCCCGGGCGAATGCGCCCGTGTCGCCGATGTGTTCCTTTACCCAGTCCGGGTCGTAGTAGCTGTCAAGATAGCGCTGGCCGCTGTCGCACATCAGGGTGACGATGGAGCCGGTTTCTCCGCGGTCCATCATTTCGCGGGCGATCTGCAGGGTGCCCCAGAGATTGGTGCCTGTGGAAGCACCCGCCTTCCGGCCGATGATCTTTTCAAGCCAGAGGATCGTCGCGACGCTGGCCGCGTCCGGTACCTTGATCATGCGGTCGATCACTTCCGGCAGGAAGGAATGCTCGACTTCCGGGCGACCGATGCCCTCGATGCGGCTGGAGCAGTTGGAGGTGAGTGTACTGTCGCCCGTCCGGAAGGCGTCGAAGAAGACGGAGTTTTCCGGATCGACCACCGTCAGCTCCGTGTCGTGGCCGCGATAGCGGATAAAGCGGCCGAGCGTTGCCGAGGTACCGCCCGTACCGGCACTCATGACCAGCATTTTCGGGACGGGGTGGGGCTCGAACTCCATCTGCCGGAAGATGCTTTCGGCGATGTTGTTGTTGCCGCGCCAGTCGGTCGCCCGCTCCGCATAGGTGAACTGGTCCATGAAATACCCGCCGATGGAAGCGGCAAGGTCAACCGCCGCGTCGTGCATCTCCGGTGCGGAGCCCACGAAATGCGTCTTGCCGCCGTAAAGCTCGATCTGGGCGATCTTGCTGTGAGCGGTGCTTTTTGGCACGACGGCAATGAAGGGCACGCCGATCATATGGGCGAAATAAGCCTCGGAAACCGCCGTGCTGCCGGAAGACGCTTCGATAACCGGCGTGCCCTCCCGGATCTTTCCGTTGCACAGGGCGTAGAGAAACAGGGAGCGCGCGAGGCGGTGTTTCAGGCTGCCGGTCGGGTGGGTGCTTTCATCCTTCAGGTAGATGTCCACGCCTTCAAGGCGGGGCAGCGACAGCTTGAAAAGGTGGGTGTCGGCGGACCGGTGGGCGTCCGCATTGATCCTGGCAACCGCCTCGGCAACCCATTTGTCCATCGCTCGTCCTCTCTCGCTGCCTCCAGGGGCCGAAATCCGCAAAGTTCTGCCGCCGGCAATCGCAGGTTAGCTGGCGATCTTCGTGGGGATCAAGCGCGTTCTCCGGCAAGGCTTTCAATCGACTGGCAACAGGTGTCGCCAGGCGCCGGGCAGGGGGCGGAAAGGTCGTGTCGGTCCCGAAGAAGTCGAGTTGGAAAATTTTCTGAATTTTGACGTAACGTTAAGGAGGTAAAATTCGGGTAGAGTAATTTTCATTGTAAAAATCAACAATAATCTCAATGTAAAGATCGAGGTTGTTTGATGTTTTCTTTTTTAAATTTCTGGAATTTGAGCGAGCTGGGAATAATAATCATCAATGCGGCATTGTCCGCAGGATACCGGAGGCGCGCGAATGGGGGAAAGCAGCAAGATTGCCGGCGACACCCGTCAGGTGTCGGAAATTTCAGCCGATCCGATGGATGCCGAAGCGGCGCAACAGGAACTTGCCGCGACCCGGGAAATCCTGCGTGTCATTGCTTCCGCCCCCGGTGACCTGGAGCCGGTTCTCGAAGCAATCCTCAACAGCGCCATTCACCTGTGCAGTGCCGACCACGGCCACATATTCATCCGCGACGGGGAGTGGTTTCACCTGGCGAAGGCGGCAGGTTTCCGGCCAACTTATTTGAACTATCTGGAGGGGTTGCAACTGCGTTGCGGTGACGGCTCGATCGTTGGCCGTACCGCTGATGAACGTGCCGTCATTCACGTTCCCGACCTCTTTGAGGAAAAGGGCAACATGCACCGGGAACGCATGGTCCAGGAGGGCTTCCGGTCTGGCCTGGGTGTTCCGATCATGCGCGACGGCGAGGTGTTCGGGGTCATTGGACTTCTGCGCTCAAGGCGCGAACGTTTCACTGACAGGCATATCCGGCTCGTAGGTTCGTTCGCCGATCAGGCAGTGATCGCCATCGACAATATCCGTCTGTTCAGGGCCGAGCGGCAAAAGGCCCAGGAACTTTCCGACGCGCTGGAGCAGCAAATGGCAACCGCGCAGATTCTCGCGGTGATCGCCAGTTCGCCGAGCGATGTCCAGCCGGTTGTCGATGCGGTGGCCGAAAGCGCGACCAAGCTCTGCGATGCCCTGGATGCGGCGATATTCCTGGTCGATGGAGATGAACTCGTTGTCCGGGCGCACTACGGTCCGATCCCCATAGACTTCAAGAATCTCCCGATAGAACGCGGGTCGGTGACCGGCCGGGCCTGTTTCGACCTGAAGGCCGTTCATGTTGCCGATCTGAGCGTGGAAGAGCTGGAGTTTCCGCTCGGGCAGAAAATGGCACAAAGAATGGGCCACAAAACCATACTCTCCTCTCCGATGATCAAGGAAGGCAAGGCGATTGGCGTCATTACGGTGCGCCGAAACAAAGTGCTTCCGTTTACCGACAGGCAAATCGCCCTGGTCGAAACCTTTGCGACCCAGGCCATGATCGCCATTGACAATGTCCGCCTGTTCGAAGCCGAAAAACGGAGGACCCAGGAACTCTCCGACACCCTTGAACAGCAGACGGCGACCGCGCAGATCCTGGGCGTAATTGCCAGCTCACCGACTGATGTGCAGCCGGTTCTGGAAGCTGTCGCAGAAAGCGCGCTGAAACTGTGTGCCGCCCATGATGCCCTGATCATTCTGTCAAATGGCGAGGAACTCGTCCTGCGGGCGCACCACGGTCCGATACCGATCCATTTCAACAGCCTGCCGGTCGATCGCAGCACGGTCTCCGGCCGGGCGTTTGTCGACAAAAAAACCATTCACGTCGAAGATCTCAGAAAAGAGAATGTGGAATTCCCGTTGGGACAGCAGCATGCGCAATCGATGGGACACCGGTCTATCCTGGCCTGCCCCCTTATACGGGAGGGAAAGGCGATCGGTGTCATCACGGTCTGCCGTGACCAGGTCGCGCCCTTTTCTGAAAAGCAGATAGCGCTTGTGGAAACGTTTGCCGACCAGGCCGTCATCGCCATAGAAAACGCGCGCTTGTTCGGCGAGGTGGAGGCACGAACGCACGAACTGACCGAGACGCTTGAACAGCAGGTTGCAACTGGCGAGGTGCTCTCTGTGATCGGGCGCTCGCCGACAGATGCCCAGCCGGTGTTCGACGTGATTGCCGAAAGCAGTGAACGGCTCTGCAACGCGTTCGTGAGTGTTGTCTATCTTTACGACGGCGAGCTTTTGCATGTTGCCGCGACGAACAGGATGAACGAAAAGATACGCCGGAGGTACGACACCTTTTTCCCCCGCAAACCCGACCGGACGCAGGCCGGATGCAGGGCGATCCTCGAAGCCAGGCCCGTGCAAATTCCGGACTTGAGGGAGGATCCTGACTACGAGCGGGAGATTGCCGGGATAGCCGACTGGCGATCCGTGCTTGCCGTGCCCATGCTGCGCAACGGCGAGCCCATCGGCGCCATCGGCGTTGCCAAGGTCGAGCCCGGACCGTTCTCCGACCGGCAGGTCCAGCTTCTTAACACCTTCGCCGACCAGGCTGTGATCGCTATCGAGAACGTGCGGCTGTTCGAGCAGGTGCAGGCGAGAAGTGCCGATCTCAGCAAAGCGCTCGCCCAGCAGACGGCGACATCGGAAGTGTTGCAGACCATCAGCCGCTCCGCCTTTGACCTGCAGCTCGTCCTCGACACGCTGGCCCAGTCCGCTGCCCGCCTTTGCGAGGCCGAACAGACCTGCATTCTGCGTCGGTCCGGCGACTTGTTCCGCTGGGTCTCCAGCTTTGGATTTTCGCAGGAACTGGTCGCATATGCAGCGGAGCATCCCTTTAAAGCCGGAACCGAAGGTGTCGCTGCCAGGGTCGCACTGACCCGCGAACCCATTCACATCCACGATGTGCTCGCCGACCCGGACTACACGGCGACGGACTATCAGCGCCTGGGCCAGTACCGTTCCATTCTCGGCGTGCCGCTGCTGCGGGAAGGGGAGCCGATAGGTGTTTTCATCGTGTCGCGCCGGGAGGTGCGTCCGTTCGGCGACCGGCATATCAAGGTCGTGACCGCCTTTGCGGACCAGGCCGTGATCGCCATCGAAAATGCCCGGCTGTTCGGCGAAGTGCAGGCCCGAACGGAAGAGCTGGCGCGCTCCCTGGAGGACCTGCGCAATGCCCAGGATCGTCTCATCCAGACGGAGAAACTTGCCTCGCTCGGACAACTGACTGCCGGTATCGCCCATGAGATCAAGAATCCGCTCAATTTCATAAACAATTTCTCCTCGCTTTCCGCCGAGCTCATCGACGAATTGCATGAGGAGGTTGCGGAACTGGACCTCGAAGGATCGAAACGGGACAACATCGAGGAACTGATGCAGATGCTAAAGGGTAACCTCGCCAAGGTCGTCCAGCACGGAAAGCGCGCGGATTCCATCGTCAAGAACATGCTGCTCCATTCGCGCCAGGGCGCAGAGGAAATCCGCCCCGTCGACGTCAATGCCCTGGTGGAGGAAAGCGTCAACCTGGCCTATCACGGTGCCCGGGCTGAAAACCACGAATTCAACGTCACCCTGGAACGGCAATTCGACCCGGGAGCCGGCGACGTGGAACTCTATCCCCAGGAGATCACCCGGGTGCTGCTCAACCTGATCTCAAACGGGTTTTACGCAACCCGCAAACGCGCCGAAGCCGAGGCGGACGATAGTTACGAACCCGTGCTTTCAGCCGCCACCAGGGACCTCGGCGAGAGTGTCGAAATCCTGATCCGCGACAATGGGATCGGAATTCCGAAACACGTGGCCGAGGAGATGTTCAATCCGTTCTTTACCACCAAGCCTCCGGGAGAAGGCACCGGTCTCGGGCTGTCCCTCAGCCATGACATCATCGTCAAGCAGCATTCGGGGTCGATTGACGTCGAAACGGAGCCCGGCGAATTCACGCAGTTCCGGATCGTCCTGCCGCGAAACGCGGCTTCCAAGCGGGCGCCGGCCGGCGGTCTGGGGGAAAAGCAATGAACCCGCTCATCCTGGTTGTCGACGACGAAGCGGATGTCGAACTTCTGTTCCGCCAGCAGTTTCGTCGCGAATTGCGGGACCGCCGCTTTACGATGGAGTTCGCCCGCTCGGCAAGGGAGGCGCTCGTGCGCATCCAGGAAGCCCGCGAGGCAACGCTCATTCTCATCCTGTCGGATATCAACATGCCCGGCATGAGCGGACTGGACCTGCTGCCTAAGGCGAGGGCGATCCGACCGGACGTGCCGGTGATCATGATCACCGCCTATGGCGATGCCGACACGCAGGACAAGGCGCTGGCAGGCGGCGCCGAGGCCCTGCTGACCAAACCGATCGACTTCGTCTCGCTGCGCGGCGAAATCGAGGCACGTGTCGAGCGTTCGTCATGAGGACCTGCGTGCTTGTCGTCGACGACGAACCGGATCTGGAATCGCTGCTGGTCCAGAAATTCCGCAAGCAGATCCGCGACGGGACGCTGGCCTTTCTTTTCGCCCATGACGGTGTCGAGGCGCTGGAACTGCTGGACGAGAACCAGGGCGTCAACATGATGCTCAGCGACATCAACATGCCGCGCATGGACGGCCTTTCCCTGCTGACGAAACTTCAGGAGAAGGACCTCGACCTGACCACCATCATGGTTTCGGCCTATAGCGACATGGCCAATATCCGCATTGCCATGAACCGCGGCGCTTTCGATTTCGTGACCAAGCCGATTGACTTTGCCGATCTTGAAGCGACGATCGACAAAACCATCCGGCATGTCGAGGCGATGCGCGAGGCGCAGCGACGCCAGTCGGTGGCCGAGCAGGCACGGGCATCGCTGGCGCGCTATTTCTCGCCCAATCTGGCCGAACGACTGGCCGCCGACAACGACGCGCTCGACCTCGGTGGCGCGCGGCGCGATGTGGCTTCGCTCTTTACCGATCTGACCGGCTTCACGCCCCTGGTCGAGGCGACCGAGCCGAAGGAACTGGGCGCTCTTTTGAACGACTATCTGATGGGCATGACCGACATCGTGTTCGAGCATGACGGCACGGTCGCGAAGATCATCGGCGACGCGATCCACGTGCTGTTCGGCGCGCCGTCGGAACAACCGGATCATGCCTCACGGGCCGTTGCCTGTGCCCTGGCACTGGACGGTTTCGCGCAGGCCTTTTGCGAAAAGTGCCGCGGCAAAGGTATTGCGCTCGGCCACACGCGCATCGGGGCGCATGCGGGCTCGGCCGTCGTAGGCAATTTCGGGGGAGGCCGCTTCTTCGACTACAGTGCCTATGGCGACACCATAAACGTGGCGGCCCGCCTGGAGGAAGCGAACAAGGCGCTCGGAACGCGCATCTGCGTCAGCCGCGCACTGGCCGAAAAGACAGAAGAGTTTCACGGCAGGCCGATCGGGGACCTCCTTTTGAGGGGGCGCAGCGAGCCTATCCGCGCCTTCCAGCCCATCGATCCGCAAACGTCCGATGGCTCGGAAACAAGAGCCTATACGGAGGCTTTCCTCCTGCTGGAAGCGGGCGATCCGGGGGCCGTCGGCGCGTTTGCAGCCCTGGTCAGCCGCAATTCGGACGACCATCTCGCAAGCTTTCACCTTCGCCGGCTGCTGAACGGCGAGACCGGGACGGTGATCAGGGTTTGAAGGCGCCGGGGCGGTGACGACAAAACCGCCAATCCATTGTATAATCTGACCACAAACAGGTTGCGGCCATGCGTTAATAGTCACGCAGTGAGGCGCCGCCTGGAGCCGCGACCCGTTCCAACTGCTGTTGGAGGGAGAACTATGGCTCATTTTCACGTTTACGACGACGTCCACCATATGGCGGAAAACATCAGGCTTCGCCACATCACGACCAGTGACGTGTTCGATGCCTTGCGGAAAGGCCTCGAAGACTTCAAGGAAAAGCCGTCACATCTCGTCTTTCTGGCAATGATATACCCCATCGTGGGCTTCATTCTGTTCAGGTGGGCGTTTGAAGAGGAATATCTGCAGCTGATCTATCCGCTGGTGACCGGTTTCGCCTTGATTGGACCATTCGCGGCAATCGGCCTCTACGAGATCAGCCGAAGGCGTGAATACAAGCTCGACACATCCTGGGTGCACGCACTAACGGTCTGGCGGACTCCGGCCATGCCGGCAATTATCGTCGTCGGCGCTCTGCTGGTCGCGCTCTTTGTCGCCTGGATGTTCACCGCCCAGTTGCTTTACGTCAGGCTCTACAGTCCGATGCCTCCCGAGGCCTTGCTCCCGTTCCTGTCCGACGTTCTGACCACGTCTAAGGGATGGACACTGATCATGGTTGGCAATGCGGTGGGTTTCCTATTCGCGTTGGTGGCTCTTGTAGTCTCCGTCGTCTCCCTGCCGTTGCTTCTTGATCAGGATGTAGGTGCATATTTCGCGATCAAGACGTCGGTCACCGTGTTCTTCATGAACCCTGTACCGATTTTGCTCTGGGGTTTCATCGTCGCCGCGGGACTTTTGCTGGGCTTCTTGCCGTTAATGGTCGGGCTCGCACTTGTCCTGCCCATCCTGGCGCATTCGACCTGGCACTTGTACCGCAAGGTCGTGGACACCTCCAGATAGCGAGAACCTGAAATCGGATCCCATCCAACGGATCGGGATCCGTCAGCTTTCTATCCGCCGGAGCCCAGAAACAGTGTCCGCGACAGGAACGTATAATCGGATTCCAAGGACATGATCGCCACGAAAACCAAAACGGCCACCGGCGGGAGAAGGATGGCATAAGCAAGAGCCAGCCGTTCCCAGGCCATGTGCATGAAGACGGCGACGATAAGGGCGGCCTTCAGCATCATGAACGACAGGATAAGGGTCCACCGCAGGTAGCCTTCCAGTCCGAAATAGTCGACCAGGTACGATCCCGCGCTCAGGATGAACAGCCACCCCCAGACCACAAGATAGACCCGGATCGGGTGTTGCTGGTGAGTTTCCGCGGCGGGGCCGGGCGCGGCAGTCCCTTGATAGGTCTGGTGTCCGACGTCTTGTTGCTGTGCTTCAGCCTGTGTCATGGCTCGCTCCTACCAGAGATAGAAGAATGCAAAGATGAAGACCCAAACCAGGTCGACGAAATGCCAGTAGAGACCGAGGATCTCCACGCATTCATAGCGTCCCTTGCGGCTGGTGAAGAAGCCGCGCCGGCCGCTGTCATAATCGCCGCGCATAACCTTGCGCGCGATGATCAGCAGGAAAATCACGCCGAAGGTGACATGAGTGCCGTGAAAACCGGTGATCATGAAGAAGGATGAGCCGAACTGGGCAGCTCCCCAGGGATTGCCCCAGGGACGGACGCCCTCAAGGATCAGCTTTGTCCATTCGAACGCCTGCATGCCGACAAAGGTCGCCCCAAGCAGGGCAGTCGCCAGCATAAGCGCCGCCGTTTTCCTCCGGTCGTGCCGATAGCCGAAATTCACAGCCATAGCCATGGTTCCGCTCGAAGAGATCAGCACAAAGGTCATGATCGCAATCAGGATGAGCGGCATTTCCGCTCCGCCGATGTGAAGCGCGAAAACGGTACTCGGATTGGGCCAGGGCACGACCGTGGACGATCTCGCGGTCATGTAGGAGATAAGGAAGCAGGCGAAGATGAAGGTGTCGCTGAGGAGAAAGACCCACATCATGGCCTTTCCCCAGGAAACGTTCTTGAAGGCGCGCTGATCTGAAGACCAGTCGGCGGCGATACCGCGCAGACCTGCGGGACGGGACGGCACCGATCCTGAGGCAGTTTGCGAAAATTCACTCATGGCTTGGCTCCTTCAACTCAGGAGTTGGCTGCATGTGATGACGATCTTGTCCGCCCAGCCGGTCAGCACGAGGACGATGGCGAGCCAGACGAACAACAGGAAATGCCAATAGACAGTGCAAAGTTCGAGCTTCAGCAAAAGCCGGCCGCTTCCGCCTGTCTGCCATGCGCTCGAAAAGGTTCGCGCGAGCGCGATCATGCCACCCAGAATGTGGAGACCATGCAGGCCCGTCAGAAGATAGAAGAAGGTCAAGGCAGGATTGGTGTCCACCACCAGTCCGCCGCCGACCAGTTGCAGCCAGACCGTCAGTTGCCCGATCAGAAAGGCGAGACTGGCAGCCGCTGCAACGAGAAGACTTCGGCGGGCCTGTGTCAAAGCGCCGTTGCGGGCGTCCAGGAGGGCACTATGCAACGCAACGCTGCTGGCGATCAGCATGCCGGTATTGAGCCATAACAGCCCGGGCAGGGGAAAGGAGCGCCAGTCAGGCAGCCCCATGCGTTCGAAATAGGCGCTGGCGAACAGAGCGAACAAGGCTCCGACAACCACGAGAAATATGCCGAGACCGACCCTGGCGGTCTGACGGTGCCGGATTTCCGGGTCGATTGCCGTGGCCGGAGCGCCCTGTTCCAGCCAGGGTTTCGACAGGAGGCGCTGGCGGGCAAGCCACCAGCCGGCCGTGCAGAAGACGATCAGAAGGAAGGACAGAACGATGCTCATGCTTCCTTCCCCTCGGGCTCGGCCGGCCACGGATCGTTCTGCGCAATGAAATCCTCCTTGGCACCCGGAACGCTGTAATCATAGGCCCACCGGTAGACGACGGGCAGCTCCTTGCCCCAATTCCCATGCGCCGGCGGCGTGGATGGTGTCTGCCATTCCAGGGATGTTGCCCGCCACGGATTGCCGCCCGCATCCCTGCCGAAGCGCAAGCTCCAGGCCAGATTGAACAGGAACAGGATCTGGGCGGCGCCGACGATGAGGGCGGCGACGCTGATGAAAGCGTTGAGGGTTGCAACTGAATCGGGAATGAACGCGGCGTCGCCGAGTTCGTGATAGCGTCTCGGCACGCCCACAAGGCCGACATAGTGCATCGGGAAGAAGATTGCATAGGCACCGACGAAGGTGACCCAGAAGTGGATCTGGCCGAGCACCTCGTTCAGCATCTTCCCGGTGATTTTCGGGTACCAGTGATAGATCGCACCGAAGATCACCAGGATCGGCGCCACGCCCATGACCATGTGGAAATGGGCAACGACGAACATGGTGTCCGACAGCGGCACGTCGACGACCACATTGCCGAGAAACAGCCCGCTCAGCCCGCCATTGATGAAGGTGACGATGAAGGCGAGCGCAAACAGCATCGGTATGGTGAAATGAATGTCGCCGCGCCAGAGCGTGAGCACCCAGTTATAGACCTTGATCGCGGTCGGCACCGCGATGATCAGCGTCGTGGTGGCGAAGAAGAAGCCGAACCAGGGGTTCATGCCGCTCACATACATGTGGTGCGCCCATACGATGAAACTGAGCGCGCCGATCGCCACGATTGCCCAGACCATCATGCGGTAGCCGAAGATGTTTTTACGCGCATGCGTGCTGATCAGGTCGGACACGATTCCGAAGGCGGGCAATGCTACGATATAGACTTCCGGATGGCCGAAGAACCAGAACAGGTGCTGGAACAGGATAGGGCTGCCGCCGCCGTATTGAAGCTGCTGGCCCAGTTCCACGATGGCCGGCATGAAGAAACTGGTTCCCAGGAGCCGGTCGAAGAGCATCATCACACCGGCGACGAACAGGGCGGGAAAGGCCAGCAAAGCCATCACCGTGGCCGTGAAAATCCCCCACACTGTCAGCGGCATGCGCATCAGCGTCATGCCGCGCGTGCGGCATTGCAGAACGGTCACCACATAGTTGAGCCCGCCCATGGTGAAGCCGATGATGAACAACACCAGGGAGGCAAACATGAGGATGATACCCCAATCGCGTCCGCCGGGCGTGCCGGACAGGATGGCTTGCGGCGGGTAAAGCGTCCACCCGGCGCCGGTCGGACCGCCGGGCGCGAAGAAGCCCGCCACCAGCACGAGGACCGCGAGCAGATAGATCCAGTAGCTGAGCATGTTGACATAGGGAAAGGCCATGTCGCGCGCGCCGACCATCAGAGGGATCAGGTAATTGCCGAAGCCGCCCAGGAACAGCGCCGTCAGCAGATAGATCACCATGATCATGCCGTGCATGGTGATGAACTGGTAATAGGCCTCGGGGGTGATGAAGGAGAAAGTGTCGGGAAAGCCCAGTTGCAGACGCATCAGCCAGGACAGCACCAGGGCAACCAGTCCGATTGCGATCGCCGTGCCGGAATACTGAATGGCGATGATCTTGGCATCCTGCGAGAAGACGTATTGCGTCACCCAGCTCCTGGGATGGTAAAGCTCAACGTCCTCGACTTCCGCGGGCGGCACCGTGTCTGGCGTCTGATAAGTGAAGTCAACCATCTCCCTACACTCCCCGCATTTCCTTTTATCCGATCATGCGGCGGCCGGAGAGCAGTGCCTTTCCGGCCTCAGTCTTTCCTGTTTGCCCTTCCGGTTTTCTGTGCCATCAGGGCTGCATCCGTGCGACCGTGCTAACCGGAGGTGCGGATGCGAGTTCGCTAAATGTCTCCTGATCCCGGAGCCATTCCTGGTAGTCCTCGTCCTTGTCGATCACCACGACACCGCGCATGAAGGCATGGCCGGTGCCGCAGAGTTCCGCGCATAGAATGTCGAAGCTTCCCGTGCGCACCGGTGTCATCCAGAAATAGGTTTCCGTGCCCGGGATGAGGTCCATTTTCGCCCGGAACTCAGGTACGTAGAAATCGTGCAGAACATCGATCGAGCGCAGAAGAACCTTGACCGGCGCGCCAACGGGCAGGTGAAGATCATCGGCCTCGATCACCACGTCATCAGCCCCATTGGGGTCGCGCGGATCGATCCCCAGGGGATTGTCCGAAGAAACAAGGCGGCTATCCGCCTTGCCCAGCCGGCCGTCCTCGCCAGGCAGGCGAAAACTCCATTGCCACTGCTGACCGACGACTTCGACTTCGTGCGCCTTCGCGGGCACATTGATGAATTGCGACCAGACATAGAGGCCAGGCGCGAGCAAGGCCGCCACGCCGACGCTCGTGACTACGGTCAGCCAGAGTTCAAGCCTCTTGCTTTCCGGTTCGTAGGCAGCCTTCTGGCCTTCCCTGTGCCGAAAGCGGATGAGGCAATATGCCATGAACAGGACAACCGCAATGAAGACCGCCCCGGTGATCCAGAAGGTGATGACTAGGGTATTGTCGATATAGGTCCAGTTTGACGCTATCGGTGACAGCCACCAGGGGCTCAGCATATGAAATGCAATCGAGCCTATGACGAGCAGAATGAGTACAACAGCGATAGCCATTCGTCGCCCTCCTCCTCAAGAGAAGAACATCAATTCTACCGCAAATTAGCCATTGGACCAAGACGCACGGCTGAAGGCCGTGGAATGTGGTGACCTCCCGCGGCTGTGGCCCATCAGCCCGGGTAGCGTGTTCGACCGGTTGCCGGTCGGCTCTCAAAGCGGAATGCCGGCGATATGCGCGATCAGTTCCAGGCTGTTCCTGACGCCGAACTTCTTCATCAGCCGGGCCCGATGGACGTCGACCGTACGCGGCGAAATGCCGAGTGTACGCGCGATTTCCTTCGAGGTCTGGCCCTCCGCTAGGAGCTTGGCCACCTGGCGCTCGCGCATGCTCATTTCCGCAAGCGGCCGGTCCTCGGAAATGTCGGCGAAGGTCCACACGGCCCGGGCGAAAGGCGCCGAAGGGTCGAGCGACTGGCCCCGCACCCGGCACCAGAACAACTCGCCCGACTGCCGTCTCATGATGCGTTCGTCGCGATAGCGTCCGCTGCCGGTCATCTTCTGCATGCCGATCTGGCCGATGCGCAGGAATTCCTCCGAAGACGGGTAGAGGATGGAAAGCGATTGTCCGGCAAGCTCCTCGACCGCATAGCCGAACATCTCGGCAAAGCGGACATTGCAGCGCCGGATGTCCCTGTTTTCCGTGTAGACCAGCCCGACAGGCGCGTTGTCGAAGGCAATGACAGCGCTATCTTCCATGCTCTCCCCGTTACGTAAATAGACGGAATATCTCCCTTGGCGCGGCGGTAGTATCTGAAAGGCCGACAGAGGAGGCAAGCATGGATGCACGCATAGTCGGTTGGGGACACACAGCTTTTGGCGCACTGAAGGACAAGTCGTTCGAGGACCTGATCCTCGAGGCCGCGGGAGAGGCACTGGAACATGCCGGCATAACCGCCGGCGACGTCGACGCCATCTGGCTGGGGCATTTCAACAATGCGATGGTGCCAGACGCCTTTGCCTCATCGCTGGTGCTGGGCCTCGATCCGGTCCTGCGCTTCAAGCCGGCGACACGGGTGGAAAATGCCTGCGCTTCCGGTTCGGCGGCGGTCTATGCCGCGCGCGACGCCATCCGATCCGGGCGTATCCGGACCGCGCTGGTGCTGGGCGCGGAAAAGATGACCGCGCAGGACACGGCAGGCGTCACCAGGGCACTGGCCGGGGCATCCTACCAGACCGAGGAAGCGGGCGTTTCCTTCCCGCAGATCTTCGCCCGGTTCGCGCAGGCCTATTTCCAGAGTTATGGCGACCAGTCCGAGGCGCTTGCCCGGATCGCGGCCAAGAACCACGCGGCGGCACTGGACAATCCGCTGGCGCATCTGCGCAAGGACCTGGGCTTCGAGGCCTGCAACACGGTGTCCGACAGGAACCCGGTGATCGCGCCGCCGCTGCGCATGACCGACTGCTCGCTGATCAGCGACGGGGCGGCCGCCATGGTGATGGTCGCCGGGGACATGGCGGCAGAGTTCCCGCGCCAGGTGGGGTTCCGCGCCGCCATCCAGGTGAACGACTACCTGCCGATGTCGCGGCGGGACATCACCGAGCTGACCGGCGCACGCGAGGCCTTTGCCCGCGCCTTTTCCGAAGCCGGAATCACGGTCGACGATCTAGATCTTGCAGAGGTCCACGACTGCTTCACCATCGCCGAACTCCTGATCTATGAGGCAATGGGCCTTGCCGAGAAGGGGCAGGGCGCCAGGTTGACCCGGGACGGCGCCACGGCACGGGGCGGCAGGCTGCCGGTCAATCTTTCCGGCGGGCTCAAGGCGAAGGGGCATCCGGTCGGAGCCTCCGGCGTTTCCATGCATGTTATCGCCGCCCGGCAGGTGACGGGCACGGCGGACGGAATGCAGGTGCCTGGCGCGGAGCTTGCCGCCGTCTTCAACATGGGCGGCTCGGGCGTTGCCAATTACTGCTCCATTCTAGAGGCCAAGTGATGAACCCGGCGGAATGGCTTCACCGGACGGCGACCAGGATTCCCGAAGCCTCGGCTCTGCTTGAAGGGACAAGGCGAAAGGCAAACTACGCGGAATTCGCAGGAAGAGCGGCGGCCACCGGCGCGGCGCTTGCCGACCGGGGCATCGGCAAGGGCGACCGCGTGGCGCTCTTTGCCTCCAACCGGACGGAGTACCTGGAGGCGCTCTACGGCATCTGGTGGATCGGAGCGGCTGCCGTTCCGATCAATGCCAAGCTCCATGCGCGGGAAGCCGCGTGGATGATCGATAACTCCGGATCGCGGTTCGTCTTTGCGGATCACAAGTCCGCCGCCGCCCTGACATCGCTTCTGCCGGAAGGCACCGGCCTGCTTTCGCTGGCGAGTGTGGAATTCGGTGCAATGCGCGCCGGCCCGAAGGCAGGCGATCCGGTGCCGCTGGAAGCGGACGATCTCGCCTGGCTGTTCTACACCTCGGGCACGACGGGCCGCCCGAAGGGCGTGATGATCACCTGCGGCAATCTCTCCGCGATGAGCCTGAGCTATTTCGTCGATGTCGACGACGTCAAGCCGCAGGACGCGATCCTTTATGCCGCTCCCATGAGCCATGGGGCCGGGCTCTACAACTTCATGCATGTCATGAAGGGCGCCCGGCACGTGGTGCCGGAAAGCGGTGGCTTCGATGCCGCCGAGATCCTCAACATCGCGCCAGTCATCGGTTCCGTTTCCATGTTCGCGGCACCGACCATGGTTCGCCGCCTGGTCGACGCGGCCAAGGAAACCGGATCGACGGGCAGGGGGCTCCGGACCATCGTTTACGCGGGCGGGCCGATGTACGAGGCCGATATTCTTGAGGCTGTGGAGGTGATGGGCGCACGCTTCGTCCAGATCTACGGCCAGGGGGAATGCCCGATGGGCATCACGGCCCTGCCACGGCACGAGGTGAGCGAACGCGAGCATCCGCGCTGGCGGGAGCGCCTGAATTCGGTCGGAGCTGCGCAGTCGGTCGTCCGTGTCGCGATCGTCGACGAAGCAGGCAGGGAACTGCCGCGCGGCGAGGTTGGCGAGATCGTCGTGAAGGGAGCAACGGTGATGAAGGGGTACTGGCAGAACCCGGAAGCCACGGCGAAGACGATCCGGGACGGCTGGCTCTGGACGGGCGACATGGGCCGCATGGACGAAGACGGCTATGTCACTCTTCAGGACCGTTCCAAGGACGTCATCATTTCCGGCGGCAGCAACATCTATCCGCGTGAGGTGGAGGAGGTTTTGCTGACTCATCCAGCGGTCCACGAAGTCGCGGTGGTCGGCAGGAAGGATGCCGAGTGGGGCGAGGTCGTGGTCGCCTTCATCGCCTGCCACGAGGGCAAATCGGCCGGCGAGGCGGAGCTGGAGGCGCTTTGCCTCGACAGCATCGCCCGTTTCAAGCGGCCCAAGGAATACCGCTTCGTGCCGGCTCTGCCGAAAAACAACTACGGCAAGATCCTGAAAACGGATTTGCGGGACATGCTCAAGACGGAGGAAACGGCATGACTCAAGACGGAGGAAACGGCATGAGCGATCTTGCCGGAAAAACGGCACTGGTCACGGGGTCGGTCCAGGGAATAGGACTCGCGGTCGCAAAATCGCTGGCAGGGGCGGGCGCGCGCATTGCGGTGCACGGGCTGGCTGGCCCCGGGCAGGCGGAAGAAGCGATCGACGCCGTTCGCGCAGCGGGAGCGCCGGAAGCCCGCTTCTTCGACGCCGACATGCGCGATGTCGCCGCGATCGAAGCCATGATGGCGGCCGTTGCCGAATGGGGTGGTCCGGACATCCTCGTCAACAATGCCGGCATCCAGAAAACCGCCAGCCTGGCGGAGCTGGATGCGGCTACCTGGGATGCGATCATCGGCGTCAACCTGTCGGGTGTCTTCCACACCATGCGTGTGGCCTTGCCGGCGATGGCGGAGCGCGGTTTCGGGCGCGTCATCAACATCGCCTCGGTGCATGGCCTGGTCGCCTCCGTCGACAAGGCGCCCTATGTCGCCTCGAAATTCGGTGTCGTGGGCATGAGCAAGGTGGCCGCGCTTGAATATGCGGCAGCCGGTTCCAAGGTTTCCGGTGGCGTGACCGTCAACTGCATCGCCCCCGGCTGGACGGAGACCGCGATCATCGAGCCACAGGTGGCGGCGCGCGCGACGCTTTTCGGCGGAGATCGCGACATGGGTGTCGCGGATCTCTTGAAGGAAAAGCAACCTTCCCGTCGACTGTCGGACCCGTCGGAAATCGGCGCGCTGGCCCTCTGGCTGTGCAACCCGGTCGCCCATAACGTGACGGGGACGACAATCCCGGTCGACGGAGGCTGGACGGCGCAGTAGCCGCGCGGCGGTCATCGGCGGCGGGCAGTACGGGACCCCATGGGTGCTTTGTTGAGTAAAGTCCAAGATACACCGGAGAAATTCGGTTTATCCGGCGTTGTTTCAGTTGCACGTTTTCTGCCTGCGCGAGATAATCCCGGACCGGGAAGCCGGATTGGCCGTTCGTCTTGAGCGGATGGCGTCAAAGTCGACTTTAAAAAATTTGGATAAGGTTATGATGTCAAAGAATAAATATCTTCTCTCCGGTGTCCTGGCGCTGTTGCTTGCGTTGGGCGGTTGTCAGACCAGCAGTCAATCCGACTCCGGCATGCCGGGCGGTAGCGATGCCCCGCTCATCGGCGGCGTGGGCGTGGATGCGTCGCCTGACGGATCTCCCGACGAATGCGTCGACGGCGGTTCGGAAGGTACGTCCATGGGCCCGGGTTGCAGCTGACAAAAGTTCTGCAGGGGAACTGTCCTCACCGGCGGTTCCGCGTTGAACGCGATCCGGGTCCCGTTTCGGGCCCGGCTCGTGGCGAGCCTTCATGGTGGTAGAACGGACGGAGGCTGTTTACTGCGCCAGCAGCATCGACAGTTCCTCCAAGCCATCTGTCGCGGTGTGTCCGCCCAGGCACGCCGCAGCCGCACGGAAGCCCAGCCCGATCGAGTCTTCCCGTGGCCAGTTTTCGTGAATGCCGTGCAGGACACCAGCCGCGAAAGCGTCCCCGGCGCCTACCGAACTTATGACTTGCTCGGGTGGAATCGTGTCCGGGGCATGGACATGGGGCTGCCCTTCCTCCAGCCAAATCACCTGTGCGGCGCTATGCAGTATGACCGTGCGACGAACGCCTCCCTCCGAAAGCGCACGGGCAGCGGAAATCATGCCTCCCGTGTCGAGCGCGTCCGAAATGCGCACCCAGGTCGCTCGTTCGGCCTCAATCTCGTTCAGGAAAAGGTAGTCGATCTCCGGCAAGGTCCCCGCAACCGTCTGGCGGTGGCTGTCACTTCGTGACGAGGCCAGATCGACGCATGTCAGCATGCCGGAAGCACGTGCTTCGGCCAGAACGGCGGCGGCTGCGGTCCTGCCGTCAGGCCCCATTCGGTCCAGGGCAGCGAGCAGGTTCAGATAACCGAAATAGAATACCCGCAGACCAGCCGCGGCAAGGCCCGGAATATCGATGGTGGAAGCATCCAGCAGATCGTTCACGCCTGCATAGTAGAAAAAGGTCCGGCTGTCTCCCGGCACATTCATCACATGGGTCTGAGAGGTATTGGCTTGCCTGTTCGGGCAATGCGGTCTGTCGCGAGAGCCGCGCGCCTGCAAAGCCTGAGCACTTCGTCGCCCAGCGGACCTGCGCCGACGAGCCCGACCGGAACGAGGGAAAGGGGGCGCCCATGATCGTAAGGTCGATGGCCACGTTCGCCGCCCCACCACCAAGACCGGTCTTCTGACCAAGGATGCGGGTGACTTCAGACTTATTCGGCCAGTGGGAAATGTCATGGACCACATCCAGCACAAGATTCCCGACGCAGGCGATGCCGTTTCTTTCCTGCCCGGTCACGTTGCGACTTCCAAGTTCCATCGCCGCCGACCGGCGGCGTGCCGGTCCCGGGCGCAGCAGACCACGGACCTGATCCCTGATCATAGCACGTCAGGCGGACGATCCTTTGAACCAGGGAAAGGTGCTCGCGGGGCAATCGGCGATGAGTGGTTTTCGGGAATTCAGGATCCGGCGTTCTTGTCGCGGATGCGGGAGGCAGGGGAGTGGCGGCGGACAGCACAGGCATCGAGCATTCGCAGAAGCGTTCTGTCTCGTCGCAGGATGTGGTGGTGGAGCGCTGCTGCCGAATGAGCGAGAACGAGCAGGCCCGCGCCATAGGCCAGCCACGCATGAAGCCCCGACCAGAAGGCTTCTGCGGCGTCGGACCGCGTCAGCGGCAGGTCTGGAATGAGCAGGGTGTTGAACATCAGACTCGGGATGTCGAGCGGCGAGGTGGACGCGATGGCCCAGCCGGCAACCGGAACAACCAGTGTCAGGGCGAGCAGGACGCCGTGCATTGCAGATGCGGCAGTCGCCTCCCAGCGAGGTGTCCCGGCAACGGCACTGGGCTTGCGGCAGGAGAGGCTCCAGCCTGCGCGAACCAGCGACAGGGCAAGGATGAGAAAGCCGAAGGACTTGTGCCACTGGTAGAGGTCGAATTGCAGCCGTGGCTGGTCGGACGTTGCCTGTGTCAGATAACCGAGGCCGATCTGGCCGATGAAGAGGAGCGCTATCGTCCAGTGCAGGACGATGGCCACCAGTCCGTATGTCTCGCGGGTGTTGCGCCACATGAGATGTACTACACCAGTTGCCTGTAGGCACGGCGCGCGATCTCGAGCAGGCGGTCGCGTGGCAGGTCGCCCACAAGGGCGCAGCTGATGGTTTCGTCGGTCCAGAAGAGCGCCGACAGGCGGTCGAAAGAGGCAAAGCGGAACGACGTCTCCTCCTCCGTTTCCGCGGGCATGACGTAGAGCGTTATCCGGCGGCCGGTGTCGTCTTCGTACATGAATTGCGCCGCGGGGCCGCTCATAGCCGGCAGGAGGCGCCCGCCGACGAGGGTGAAGCCGTCCGTCCTAAGGTCCGGCACGGTGAGCGGGCGATCCAGGCGCTTGGAGAGCCAGGCCTGCAGATGATCTTCCTCATTCGCCCAGACTTCCACGGGATGGATCACTTCGCTGGCATAGATCCTGTGCGCCTCGATCGCTTCGGCGGCGAGCGCGGGGGAGGCCGGAACAACGGCCGGATAGAGTGCGTGCCCATACCAGCCGGCGACGCCTCCGACCGCAAGAAACAACAGCGCGGCGGCGGCAATTCCGCTCCATCGAAGGATGGAGCCACGCCGTTGCCGCTCGATGCGATAGGCGCTCAGCCGAGGTGGCACCGGCTCCGCCGCGGCATGATCGTAGAGGGCTCGCAGGGTTTCGTTCTGGCGCTGCCAGCCTAGCACCCTGGCGGCGTCGTCCGGATGCGACGCCAGATAGGCCTCGACGGCTTCAAGCTCCGCCCCGGTAAGCGCGCGGTCGGCATAGGCGAGAAGGTCGTTCTCGGTGATCTTGTGTTCCTCGCCGTTCATTTCACGGACCTCAATACCGGTTTTCCTGTCTCCGTCAGCTGGCGGAGGCTCGAGCGCGCACGCCCGAGGCGAGACATGACCGTACCAAGCGGAAGGGACAGCACCTCCGCGACCTCGGTGTAGCTCATCCCCTCGACGGCAACGAGCAGCAGAACCTCACGTTGTTCCGACGGCAATTCCTGCATGGCCCGCGCCGTATCGGCAAGGGCCAGGCGGCTGCTTTGCGCGTCTGGTGCGGGCGGGTCTCCGCCCGGCAGGATGTCGATGGGAAAGGACGCGGGTCGCCGCCGCCTTTTCCTGAGATCGCTTCGATGAACATTCAGGAGGATCCGGAACATCCACGAGCGGACGGAGCCGGACGGCCGCCAGAGGCTGCGCTTGCGGATCGCCCGCTCCAGACAGTCCTGGACCAGATCGTCTGCAAGATCCGGATCATGCGTCAGCGCCCGGGCGTATCGCCTCAAAGCGGGTACACAGTCCTCGATCTGGTCCAGAATCTGCGGCATGATCTACTGTGTGGCCACGTGCCAGACACCCTTGACGCCGTCGCCGGTCATGTCTCCGGGCGCCTTGTCCTTGATCCAGAGATAGAGCGGCTTGCCTTCATAGGCCCATTGCATCGTGCCGTCCTTTCGCGTCACAACCGAATAATCCCCTTCTGCCGTCGCGCCGTCAGCTGCGGCAAGCGGCGGCCAGTTGGCCGCGCAGGCGTCATAACAGTTCGAGGTTCCCGCCGTGTCGTTGTCGAACGTGTAGAGGGTCATGCCGTTGGCATCCGTCAGGATTTCGCCGTTTGCCGTTTCCATGGACTTGACTGCTCCTCCCGCATAGTCGTCGGCATATGCAAGCGGTAGTGTGACCGCCAGGGCGGCGGTGGCCAACAAGAAAGAACGCATGATCTGAAACCTTCTGCTCGTGTCACTGCATTTGCAGGCCTCACGCCTGCATCAGTGAAAACGCCATCCGCGCGTGAATAGTCCCTCGCGGAGAAAAAATTCCCGAGGCGCTGCTATTGCCGCTTCCCGTTCAGCGTCATGTCGAAATGGACCGCGTCGGAATAGATCGGTGTGCCGACGTCCATGCCGTAAAAAGAGCGGAACACGTCGCCGGTGACGTGAAAACGGACCTTGCCGTCTTGCCATCCGGTCAGGTTCGCCCGGAAGGTTTCCCGTCGGGTAATGCCGCGGGCGGTCAGCTCGCCCTCGATGACGGCGCTTTCCGGGCCATCCTGACGCACGCTTGTCGAACGGAAGTGGATGACGGGAAATTCGTCCGCTGCGAAAACCGCGGAGGACTTCAGAAAGTTCTCAACTCGTGCCTGGCCGGTTTCCACGCTTGCCGGTTCAAGCGAGAAGGTCACGCTCGAGCGCGCCGCCTTATCCGGATTGAGGTCGAATACACCCGAAAAGCTCCGGAAGACGCCCTTGATGCCGCCACCACCTATTTGCGGCACCGAAAAGCCGATTTCGGAGCCTGCATCGATCGTGTAGCGGCCGCGAAGGTGCGAAAGCGTTTCGCCATGTGTGGCAAGGGAAGGCAACAAAATGAGGAGAGCGGTCAGGAATGTGGTTTTGAACACGAGAAAATCCTTTGTTACCGAATGGCGTACCGCGCCAATCGGTAAGAGAACGCTTATCGGGGCAGAATATTCCCTGCCGGTGGCGATGTTCTTAATGGCCGGCAACACAATGCCGCGAAGGGCGCCCTTTGCCGGAGATCTCCGCAGACAGTCTCAAGCCAGTCTCAGGCCAGTCCCACGGCCCAGGCAATTGCGTCATCGACCCGGTCGTCACCCCAGAATATTTCAGAGCCTACGGCAAGGGTCGGCGAGCCGAAGACGCCAAGTTCCATGGCTTCCGCCGTCTCTTGCGCCAGCCGTTCGACAATTCGATCCGAGTGGGCTTCCTCGATAACCCGTGCCGGGTCCTGGCCGACTTCGACGAGGCTGCCGGTCAGATTGGGATCCTCGCCCGCCGGAAGTCCGGCCTCGAACCAGCGCCGGTAACTGGCCCGCGTATAGTCTTCCACCCAGCCTTCCTCGGCCCCCAGGACAGCTACCTGGTTTGCCAGCACCAGCCCGGAGAGAGGATATGGTACGGGAAGGCGCGGCCGCAATCCGTAGCCTTGCGCCCGGCGTTCGATGTCGCGCCACATGTAGGCGGTCTTCACAGGCTTGTCCTTGAAGGGAATATTGTTCTGCTCGATCATGACGTGGCGCACGTTGAACGGTCGCCAGCGGAAGGTCACGTCCGCCTCACGTGCAAGAGCGGTCAGCCGCATGACGGTGAGATAGCTGTAGGTGCTCCCGATCGAATACCAGAAATCGACGGTGGTCATTTCCGTATTCCTTTCTCCTTCGGCCAGGATGGCGAAGCGTCTTCCACAAAACCAGCTTAGCGTTGCCGATGAGGCATGTCAGCAAAGGCATTTCCTGGCAGCTTCAGCAGTGGCGCCACGCGACGTAATTGGATGAGAGCGAGCAACTCCCGGACTGCGGCCTTTTGGAAAATCTTCTCCGAACCACCAGGCCGGTGGACAAATGACGGCGAGGAAACTAGTGTAAAAAATGCGGATGGTCCGCAACGCGCCTATTGCCGTGCTTCACATCTACCGGTTTCCACCTCAGGAGGCCGCGATTTTCCTGCCGACTGATTTTGAGACTTGCCATCGATCTGTGAACACTGCGGAAATCCAATCCCTACATCTCGCATCCGGGACATCATTTCTTCCTTCAGGGCGGAGCAGGTTGCCGTTTCGCCGCGAAGATCTGTCCCGCTTGCGTTTTCGACCAAACGCCCAATCGACCGGATTGCCCTCATGAGAAAACTTCTATCGCTTGCCTTCCTGTGCCTGTTCGCAGCCGGCTGTGTCAGCTCAACCCAGCCGATCAGCTCCGGCGACCGTGGAGGCTTGAGGGGCAAGACGATTGCCATGACGAAACGAAGCAGCCCGTCCTTTCTTGCCATGACTGCCGGCAAGGGCATGTTCGCGGTTGCAGGGGTGGCAGTTGCCGCGGCGAGCGGAAACGAACTGGTGAGGAACAAAAATATTGCCGACCCGGCCGAGGCCATCGCACAGGGCGTGGCCGCAGCCTATGGCGCCAGCTACGACATGCAGGTGTTGGAGCCGGTCAACACGGTGACTTCGAGTGATATTCCGGCGACCATCAAAACGGCGGGCAATGCGGATTATATTCTCGACATCGCCTCCCTCGGCTGGGGCTACAGTTACCTCGGCTTCAACTTCAATCAGTTCCGCGTTGGCTATTCGGTGAATATGCGGGTGATCGATGCGGCGACCGGCAAAGTCATTTCCACCGACAGCTGTATTTATGACCCCAAGAAGTTGGGCAAGCCGACCGTGAGCCACGACGAACTGCTTGCCAACGACGCGGCCTACATCAAAGAGGAACTCGCCGACGCGACCAGGTTCTGCATCCAGAAATTCAGCCCGAAGTAGCGGGGCCTTTTGAATCGCGAATGCAAACCTTCAGGTCAGGACCCCGTTCCTGGCCTGAAGCGGTTTCGGGGCCGGTTCCCCCAGGTGCGGCGCAAGGCCAATCTCGACGGTCCGGCACATGGCGTCGAGCGGCAAGGCGTTCGGCGCATCGGCGAAGGGGTGTTCGAGTTCCTCTGTGACCGCGGTCAGACCGAAAAAGACATAGGCAATCACGGCCGCAAAAAGCGGAGCCATCGGGCCAGTGCTGTCGATCAGCGCGAAAGGAACCGCAAAACAGTATAGCCAGGATGTACGTAGCACCAGAAGGGAATAAACGAAGGGAAGGGGCGTTGCGCGAATGCGCTCGCAGCCTGCCTGAGCAAGGCTGATGGCAGCGAGCCTTTCGGCAAGGGCCTTGCGTCCGAAACCATCGAGATGTCCATTGTCCGCAGCTTTCCGAAGAACGGTCGTCGCCGTATTCAAGGCCGCGCACGGCGTTTCGGGAAGTTTTTCCTGAGGCACTCCGGATATCGCCCAGCGCTGAAGGGCGTCCCGGTCGTTGGTGTTTCGCAGGCTGATGCGGTGAAGGTGAATGAAGAGAAGGGCATAGCGGATCAAGGTTTGCCGCGCTTCGGTGTCTTCAACGAACAGCTCCGCTTCCCGGCCAAGGCTGCGCATGTCGGCCACCAACTGCCCCCAGAGCCGCCGCGCCTCCCACCAGCGCTCGTAGGCAGCGTTGTTTCGAAAGCCGAGAAACAGGGAGAGAGCGAGGCCGAAGATCCCCGTGGCCGCGAACGAGACATGGGGCAGCGGGAACAGGTGCTTGTCCACGATGAGCACGATCAGCGTGAAGAGACCGACGATGCCTATGAGCGGCGCGACCCGGGGCACGATCGAGCCTTGCATGATGAAGAACAGTCGGAAATGGTTGGGAGGATCGCGAACGATCATGGGTCATTCCTGTAATTGTTTCAGGACCGTTCTAGGCACTCCCTGGACAGATGATGTTACGAGGAACGTCAAATAGCGCTGCAAAGACGACGGTTTCGGGAAGATCCTTGTCCGCTTAGCTCATTCCAGCCTTTCCGAGGCCGGAAAAATAATGCGCGACATCGGCTGGGTCCTTGTATGCGGTCGCAAATCCCGGGAGCACTTTGGGGCACCGATCCCAGGCGGAACGGGCCTCGTCCTGCCGGCCGAGGTGTCCGAGCGCCGAAATGAGATAGGCATTGGCGTGCGGGTAATCCGGTCGCGTCTCAAGAGCCTCGTATGCTGCCGAAACGGCCTGTTCATACTCTCGGGCATTCAGATATACGCGTGCCAGTGCGCCGACGAAGGTGTGGACGCGGGGATCGCGGCGATTCAGATCGATTCCCCTTTGCACGTGCGACAGGGCTTCGAGTGGACCGCCGGAAAGATCGAGTGCCTCGCCAAGCGCCACATGTGCAAAGGCGTTCCCGGAATGAAGATCCACCGCCCGGCGCAGTTCCGCTGCGGCCAGATCGTGCCGGCCGGCCCAGATATTGGCGTAGCCGAGGACAAGTTGAGCCGAGGAATCCGTGTCGTCAAGACGAACTGCTTGCGTTGCAGCTTCCAGAAAACGCCGGATCCAGTCTTCCCGCTCGGGGGCAAAATCCCAGAAGATGTCCCGGTGGTAGCTGTAGGCAAGGCCGGTGAAGGCCCTGGTGTAGTCCGGATCGAGGCGGATTGCCTGTTGAAAGCTTTCGCGTGCGGCGATGTTTCCTTCCGGGGTGAATTCCTGGAGGAGCGCGACTCCGCGCTGCACCATCTCCCAGGCGCTGAATTTGGCTGGCGGCGCCCCTCGAATCCGGCGCCCTTCAGCCTTTTCAAGCTCGGGGGATACGACCGCTGCGACCCGTTGCGCGATCTCGTCCTGCAAGGCGAAAAGGTCTTCGACATCGCGGTCGAAATGATCACTCCAGACCTGGGCATCGGCTGCGGCATCGTTCAACTGCACCGAGATCCGGATACGGTTGCCGTTTCGACGGACGCTGCCTTCCAGCACGTATCTGACGCCAAGTTCCCTGGCGACAACACGGGCATCGGCATTTCTGTCCTTGTAATGGAAACTCGTGCCGCGCGAGACTACCGGGAAGTACCGCCACGCGGAGAGCGCGGCGATGATATCTTCTGTCAGCCCGTCGGCAAAGAACGCCTGGTCAGGGTCCTCGGACAGATTGGTAAAGGGCAGCACGAACAGCCCGGGTTTGTCGTCTGCGTGTGAACCCGAGGCGCTTTCGGGTTCACCTTCGATTATCTGGTAAACTCTCAGCGGTTCCGCCACATTTTTCAGAGCCAGCTCGCCCATGTCTTCGAATGCGGCTTCCACCTTTCCTCGCACCTGCCGGTAGGCGTCTTCCGAAAGACAGATGGAAGACGGCTTTGCGATCTGCTCAAGACGGGCGGCAATGTTGACACCATCACCATATATGTCGCCATCGTCGGCGATCACATCTCCCAGATTTATGCCTATCCGGAACCTGATGCGGCGTTCCGCGTCACGTGTCTTTTCCTGATCAGCTATACCGGCCTGCCAGGCAATGGCGCAGGCCAGCGCATCTACAACGCTCGCAAATTCTATGAGCAACCCGTCGCCAATGAGTTTGACCAGACGTCCACGGTGCTGCGCGATCAACGGCTTGATCAGATCCTGACGAAGTTGATTCATTCTTTGAAGCGTTCCAGCCTCGTCCTTCCCCATCAGCCGCGTGTAGCCAACGACATCAGCTGCGAGAATGGCCGCCAGTCTGCGTTCCAAACCTTTTCTCCTTCGAACCCGGGGTGTCGAGCCTTCAGGCGGGGGTATTTCCGGGCTTAGACTTTCGCCGGGAAAACCGCCGGGAATATCGAGGACGGGTCAGTGCGCTAGTCCGGCAGTCCGGCCATTCGCAGCCCTTCCAGATGATGCGCCCGGGCACGGGCGTCGGTGTAGTAGAGGCCGGACACATAAGCTGATGCTGTGAAAGCGGGGTCGATCTCCAGAATGTCGTCCACCTTCGACTTCGCCTCGTCAGTTCGTCCGAGCCGCGCAAGGCAGGCGGCCATATCCGCCAGATGCCCCACCCGGGGCAGGGGAATTTTCTGGTACGCCTTCAATGCGTCGTCATAACGCTCCAGGCAAAAAAGGGCGCGGCCGAGAAGATGGGCTCTGGTATGGGCATCATAAGGGTCGAGCCGCATGGCGAGGGTGACGAGTTTTGCCCCTTCCTCCGGACTGCCGAGCCAGGTCAGAAGCTCACCGCGCTGGGCAACCAGCCTCGGATCGTTGGGATTGGCGGAATAGGCCCTTTCCTGATGCAGTCTAGCCTTGTCCCAGTTGCCTTCGAACATCTCCCATTCGCACAGGATGCGATTGGCTTCGACATCGTTCTCGTCGATCCTGTAGGCGATCTCCGCCTCTTGCCTGGAATCCTTTAGAACCTTCTCGCTGCGTTCGATGAAACCGCGGGCAAGGGCTTGTCCCAATACGCAGGCCTTCCAGGCATGGGCAGCCGCAAAGCCGGGCTCCAGGTCGATTGCCTTGTTCAGAAGGGCCATGGCCGCCGCGTTGTCGACTTCGGTGAACTTGTGGTGATGGATCTTTGCGGCAAGCAGATAATCGTAGGCCGCCATGTCCTGGGGAGCCTTCCGGCTCACCTGCTTTGCCGCGGCCGCTTCGAGCCGTCCCGGCATGGTGGCCACGATCGCGTTGCAGAGCTCGTCCTGCAGTTCGAAAATGTCGGTCAGCTCCCGGTCGTAGCGTTCGGCCCAGATATGTTCGCCACTGCCGGCATGGACGAGCTGAACGGTCACCCGCACCCGGTTGCCGGCCTTGCGGACGCTGCCTTCGACGACATATTCCACACCCAGGGCTTCGCCGACTTCCTTCACGTTCACCGACTTGTCCTTGTAGGTGAAGGTCGAGTTGCGGGCGACGACGACCAGATGTGGGAACCGGGACAGGCCGGTAATAATGTCCTCGGTAATGCCATCGGCGAAGAACCCCTGCTCGGGGTCGGCGGACATGTTGGTGAACGGCAAGACGGCAATCGAGGGCTTGTCGAAACCGATTTTTTTGGGGGGCGCGCGGTCCGTGCCATGCCCGCCGCCCGTATCGGCCGGGCTCTGTCCGGTCTCGAAATTGTCGACCGTCTGGACGTGGTAGATCGAGACCGGGTCGTCGATATTCTTCAAATGCTGCATGCCGCCATCGACAAACAGCACGTTCAGCTTGCGTTTGACCTCGTTGTAGACCTTGCGGGAAACGCAAACCCCGGCGGGATTGGCGAGCGCCTGGACGCGCGCGGCAACATTGACGCCGTCACCGTAAAGGTTTTCGCCGTCGATGATGACCTCGCCGATATTGATGCCGACGCGGAATTCCATCTTGAGGGGATCCTCGACGCTCTGGTTCCGCTCGCCGATGACCCTCTGGAAGTCGAGGGCGCAGACGAGGGCCTCGAGCGGACTGGCGAATTCGGCAATTACCGAATCGCCCGCATCGCCGAAGATCCGGCCATGATGGCTTGCCACTGCGTCGTCGATCACGGCGCGGCAGGACTTCAGAGATTCGAGCGTCGAAACCTCGTCGATGCCCATCATCTTGCTGAACGAGACGACATCGGCCGACAGGATTGTGGTGAGCTTGCGTTCGATCGATGAGACTTGCTGCATGACCGCTCATCCCCTTCTTTGGAGGAAGATGCGATTGTCCGTAACGGTATCACAATAACACAGGTTCGTTTTTCGATCTCCTTCCGGAGCAGGCTTCTTTCCTCAAAGGGTGTCGAAAGGAAAAGGCTACAGTGTTCGAGATCAGATCTGTTTATCCGATTTCAAGAGCTTGAAGAGATCAGAAGCTTGTTTTGATTTGACGTTTTGACCTATCCTCGAAACGCAAGATCGGCAAACCCGCATTTACGGAAGAAGGCAAATGCGGGTTTGCCCTGATCGAAATGCCGTCCAAACGGCAACAGAAACGGGACAAGCTTCGCGAATTTCTGCCGGCACTGGCCTGAGGTGAAGGGCTTGGGGTGAAAGGCCCGGCATCAAACTCGCTCCGAAATAATACACGCCTGGCGATCCGGTTATCGGCAGATCGTGCGGCGGGGAGGCAGCCGTGTCATATCTTTCGCAAGTCCCATCGAACAGTGCGTGCCGGTGTACGGGAAAAGGCTGGGAACGGCTGGGCGGCGCGCTTCTGATCGGGCTTTTCTTCTGGTTGGCACCGCCCGTTGAGGCCATGGCAGCCAGCTTGAAACTGGGGATTGATGCCGCCGATCTCGGTACCGGTGATCCGCACAAGGCGGCATCCCGTAACGATCGTGCGGTCGCCGACATGATCTTCAACGGTCTGCTGCGTTACAAGCCGGGGGAGGCGCCGGAGATCGAGCCGGATCTGGCCGTCGCGATCCCTAGCCCGCAAATGGCGGAAGGCAAACAGGTCTGGCGTTTCGAGTTGCGTCAGGGCGTGATGTGCCACCCCGGACCGGACACGGACGCCTATCCGTTGACCGCCGATGACGTTGTGTTTTCACTGCGCCGTTCCGCCGATCCCAAGACGTCCGCCTACGCCGGTGACTATGAGGGCATGAGCGTCACCAAGGTCGACGACTATACGGTCGACGTGGCATTCGAGACGCCGCTGTCATCAATCCTGTTCTTTCCCAAGATCGCAGACTACGCAGGCGGGTTCATTGTCTGCAGGAAGGCCGTCGAAAACCTCGGCGACGACGGGTTCGCGGCTCATCCGGTCGGCACCGGACCGTTTCTGTTTAACGATAGAAAGCCGGGTGAAAGCGTGAGCCTGTCCGCAAACCCCCGCTACTTCCGCGGCGCGCCGCTGCTGGAGGGGATCGAGGTTCGCTACCTTCCGGATTTCGAAGAACGCGACGCGGCGTTTCGCGAGGGAACGCTCGACGTCATTTTCGGGTCAGAGGAGCCGGAATGGTTCGAGGCGATCGGGGGCTATGAAACGATCCAGGTCGACGTCTTCGGTGTCGGTCAGGTCATAACGCTCCATTTCAACGCCACGAAACCGCCGCTCGACGACCGGAAGGTCCGCCAGGCCCTAGCCTATGCGCTCGACCGGGATGTCTTCCGCTCGCATTTCGCCGAAGGGGTCGTGGAGAATGTCTATTCGCCGGTTCCATCCGACTTCCTGCCCGGAGGCCTGAACAGGCAGGAGGCGGAAAATCTACGGCTCGACTATGCCCATGACCTGGAGAAGGCGAAGGCATTGCTGGCCGAAGCCGGTTATGCCGACGGTTTCGAGATCAAGCTCGTGACATCGGAGCGGGGCCACTATGTCTTGAACTATGAGAGCCTGCGCGATCAACTGGCGGCCATCGGTGTCAAGGTCGACCTGGAGGTCGTCGCGCATCAGGAGATGCACAAGCGCATTCGGGCGGACGAAAACCCGATCGTCATCTATGTTGCCTGGCGGCCCAATGCCGACATCTTCCTGACGCGGTTCTTCCACTCCGATTCCATCGTCCAGACCGGTTCGAGCCCCGATACGAATTTCTCGCACTATGACCAGATCGACCCCCTGATCGAAGCTGCTCGCAGCGCGCGTGACCCGGCCAATCAGGTGCGGTTCTGGAAGCAGGCGCAGGTCAAGATCCTCAACGACATGGTCGCGTACCCCCTTCACTACGTGAACCTGGTCTACGCGCGCCGGAAGAACGTCGACTACGGCCATCCGCTCAAGGCGGCCATGGCGCTCTACCCCCAGTTCACCGAGAGGACCCGAATTGCTGAGTAGGGGCAAAACCGCTTCGGGTCTGCGTCCTGGCGGCGGCATGAGGATCTCGAGCAAGATCCTCTGGGCGACGCTGCCGCTGTTGCTCGCGGCCTTTGTCGCCGCCAGCGGAATTACCTATTACCTGTCGCGGGAGGCGCTGCGGAATATCGCCGAACAATGGCTGGAAACCCGTGGAGCGGAAGCGCTGGAAGCCGCCCGCAAGCAACAGGAGTTTCTCGCGGCCTATGCGCTCGACACGGTCGAGGCCAGCGTGCGTCAGGCGCAGAACGACGCTTTTGCGCTGATGTCCGATATCGACATCGGGGAACACGGATATGTCTTTGTGGTTGGCGACGAGGGGCTGATCGTGCACGCGCCCGATCGGACGCTGATCGGTACCGATGTCAACGGCGAGGCCTGGCTTGCGAAGATGGTGACGGCTCCCTCCGGCCGGATCGGTTACCGCTTCAAGGGACAAAGCTATCTGGCAAGCTTTCATCGTTTCGAGCCCTGGGGCTGGTACGTCGTTGCGACCGATCCGGAGAGCGAGGTCTATGGGGCCGTCAACCGGCTCGGTACCTTCGTTCTGATCCTCGGCCTGACCGGCTCGGCACTGATCGCCTTTGTGCTGATGACCCTGACGCGCCGGGTGACCGCGCCGCTCGGCGAACTGGTCCGGGGTGCGGAGCGCGTCGGGAGGGGGGAACTCGACACCAGCATTCCCGTGAGGACGCGGGATGAGGTCGGTATCCTTGCCCAGTCCTTCAACGACATGACGGAGGAGTTGCGGGTCCTTTACGGCCGTCTCGAAGAACGCCTGACGACGGTGGTCTCGAACGCACCGATCATCCTTTTTTCTCTCGACGAGCACGGAGTTCTGACCCTTCTGGAAGGCAAGGGGCTGGACATACTTGGGCTGAAACCGACGGAGGCGATCGGCAACGATCTCGCGGCCGTGTTCGGCGGATCGCCGGAGATCCTGGCTGCAGCCGACGCAGCCCGGCACGGGGAGACCGTCAGCTCGGTGGCCGCACTCGATGCGCTGATTTTCGAGGTCTGGTGCGCACCGCTGGGCCGAGGTTCAAGCTCCGGCTCCGGCGTGATCGGGGTTGCCACCGACGTGACCGAACGCGTTCAGGCCCAGGAAAAGCTGCGACGGCAGGCGGAATATCTTGCGGCGCTCAACGAGACGACCCTCGGCATCGTCAGTCGCCTGGACCCGGACGAGCTTCTGGAAACGCTGATTGCCCGTGCGGGTGAGCTTTTGAATGCTTCCCATGGCTATATCTACCTCGCGGACGAGACGGGCGGCGGCATCCGGCGAAGGATCGGCGTCGGCGCCTACAAGGATTCTGTGGGATATCACCTCGAACCCGGGCAGGGCGTTGCGGGCCGCGCCTGGGAAAGCGGCGAGCCCGTCGTCGTCAACGACTACGATACCTGGGACGGGCGTGTGCCCAATCCGGCCTATGACGGTTTCATCCGGGCCGTGATCGGAGTTCCGCTGAAGTCGGGCAACCAGGTGATCGGCGTGCTTGGCATGGCCTATGACACCGGAACAGACCGGTCTTTCGGCGACGAGGAGGTTTCGGTAGTCGGACGGTTTGCTGAACTTGCCTCGATTTCGCTCGACAATGCCCGGCTTTTTGCCGCCGCCCAGGAGGCACGCCGGCGCGCGGAGGACGCCAATGCGCGCGTGCTTGAGAAGAACAGAATGCTCGAGTCGCTGTCCAACAAGCTGTCGAAATATCTCTCCCCGCAGGTCTATGCGTCGATCTTCACCGGCAGCCAGAGCGTCGAGATCTCGGCCAAGCGCAAGAAACTGACCGTTTTCTTCTCCGATATCGTCGGCTTCACCGAAACAGCGGACCGGCTTGAATCGGAGGACATGACGCAGCTCCTCAATCACTATCTGACTGAGATGTCCAAGATCGCGCTGGAGCACGGCGCCACGATCGACAAATATGTCGGCGACGCGATCATGATCTTTTTCGGCGATCCGGAAAGCCAGGGGGTGCAGGCCGACGCACTGGCCTGCGTGAAGATGGCCATTGCCATGCGCAAGCGCTTGAGGGAGTTGGCCGATGTCTGGCGCGAGTCCGGCATCGAGAACCCGTTGCAATGCCGGATCGGGATCAATACCGGTTATTGCACGGTCGGCAATTTCGGCAGTGAAGACCGCATGGACTACACCATCATCGGCGGCGGCGTGAACCTGGCGTCCCGCTTGGAGACAAGTGCGGATCCCGGCGACATCCTGATCTCCTACGAGACCTATGCGCACGTCAAAAACGAGATCCGCTGCGAGGCGCACGGTCAGATCACGGTGAAGGGGCTGGCCTATCCGGTCGAAACCTATCGTGTGCTTGACATGTATGAACGCGCCGGAACTGGCTTAGGGCCGCTCGACGAGGAAGTCCCCAATCTCAGGTTCGATATCGACATTGGAGCGATGTCGCCCGAGGAACGCCGGAAAGCCGCCAGTATCCTGCAAAAGGCACTCAGCGAACTTTCCGGCAAATGATCAATCCCGGCCTGCTTTCATGATCGCCGCGGCAAGGACATCGGGAGCGGAGAAGCACAGCTCGTGACTTCCCGGCGCCTGAACCAGGCGGAATAGGCCAAGCTTTTCCGACAGGCGCGGGTGCCAGCCGAGGCTCTGGGGAAGGGCCGTATCTTCGGTGCAATTGATGTAGGATTTCGCGATTTCCATCTCGGCCGGATTTCTGCTCAGCGAAATCGGATCGGTGAACGTCGCGTAGGGATGCGGGTTGAGCTTTTCATAGCTCGAGGTTGCCAGTTCCAGTGAAGCGTCGTTGATGAAGGCCTCCCTCCAGACGGGGAAGGGCAGCATCACGCTGTTATCGCCACCGGCCGCGCTGATCTGGTCGAAAAGGGCCGCATAGTGCGGAGGTACCATGTCGTTCAAACATTCGCCGTCGTTGGGCACAAAGGCGTTCCAGTAGATCAGCCGGCGGATGCGGTCCGCACATCGGTCGGCGGCGCCGGTAATGACCATGCCGCCATAGCTGTGCCCCATCAGAACAACGTCCGAGAGATCGTTGTCTTCCAGATAGTCGATGATCGAGCGAATGGCGTCCTTGAGGCCGGTCGACTTTTTGTCGCCCGGCCGGTTGCCGGCGATCGTCGGGCAATGAACCTCGTGCCCGGCTGTGCGAATGACGCGGGCGACGTCCTCGAATAGCTCGCCGGTGTGCCAGGCTCCATGAACGAGCACGTAAGTAGACATGGCGTGAATTCCTCCCTTATCCTTCCGTCGGCAAGTTTATGGTTCCGAGGTGCGCGCTCAATGAACGAGGCTCACAAATTCTGGTCTGAAACGCCTCAGCCTGTCGTCTCGCAGGTCTGGGACACGCACGAATTCCGGGACCGGGAAGCCTTCGACTATTACCGCGATGCCATCTGCGCGGCCTTCATGCCGCTGCGGCCCGAACTCGACCGCGACCGGCGCGGGGCCTTTGAGGCCCGCGTGGTCTCCCATCGCTTCAAGGGAGGCGTTTTGAATTGCGTGGCCGCGAAAAGCCATCTGGTTCACCGGGGGCAGACCGAAATCGCGGCCTCGCCGGACGCGTGCTTTTACGTCAACCGTCAGATCGAGGGCGAATGCGTGATCCACCAGGGCGGAGCGTCGGTCGTCCTGCGGTCCGGAGACATCGGTCTGTTTGACGGCGCGGCGGGTTTCGACCTCGATCACGGGAATTGCCGCAGCCTGAAGGTTGCCTCGCTCATGGTTCCCAAACAGGTTCTGGGCAAGGAACTGTCGGCTGCGGTTGGTGGAACGGTGCTGAAACTTTCCAACCATCCCGTTTATGGCAGCCTTCTGTGCGAAACGGCCCGTTTGTTCGCGTCTTCCGTCCCGCATATGGAAGGGCGCGAGCTGTCGCGGCTCTACTCCGTTCTTCTGTCCGTTACCGGCCTGGCGGCAGGCTCCGGCCCGGGCGAACCGGCTGCACCGGGCCGGGGCGATGCGCACTTCCTGAGGATCACCAGCATCATCCGCGACAATTGCGCCAACGAGGCCTTCGGTATTTCCGACTGCGCGGCGGCTGTGGGGCTATCCGCCGGTTATATCCGGAACCTGTTTGCCGCCCGTGATGACAGTTTCGGCAACTTCATCCTGAGGCAACGACTGAAACGTGCGGCGCAGCTTCTGGCCGGGCCTGAGACCGCGCATCTGCCGGTCTATGCTGTCGCCTATGCGGCCGGCTTCCGGGACGCCTCCCATTTCGGCCGGGCCTTCCGCAGTGCTTTCGGGCTGACGCCGCTGGACTGGCGGCGAAAATCGTTGATGAAAAACTGAACTCTCCGCCGGGGACCGAAACACGCGGCACCGTTTCGATCAGGCGTGCGGACCGGCCGCGATTTTCGTGGTTCAAGGCGTGACTGGAGCTTTCAGATCGTAAGGCTGTGGTTCAACCAGCTGAAATCCTGGCGCCGAGATAAATCTGCCGGTACTGCTTCGGCGTCATACCGGTACGCTTCTTGAAGGCTCGTTCGAAGGCGGTCTGGTCGGAGTAGTCGAGTTCGCAGGCGATCTGGGCAAGCGAATGGCCCGTGTCGAGGAGCGCGTGGCGGGCGACGCGGAAGCGGCATTCATTCAAAAGGGCGGAAAACCGGACGCCTTCTTCGCCAAGGTGCCGATGCAGGCTGCGCCGGGAGAGGCCGAGCTGGCGCGCGACGGTCTCCTGATCCGCCGTTCCCGTTCCAAGTCCTTCATAAATCGCTGTCCGCGTCCGCGCCGTCAGGGAGTTTGCCCGCGCCTTGCGGGCAAGGCCCCGGCTGAGGTTCGCCAGGGCTCGCAGATGATCCTTCCCGCCGTTACTCGGCATCGGTAGGGACAGAATGCTTTCGGGAAAACTCAACGCGTTTGTCTCGCAGTCGAACTGGCAGACTCCTCCGGCCGGATCCGTCCAGCTGGTGGTTGAGCGGGAGGCATTGTGCTCAAAGCAGATGAGATCGGGGTGCCAGCCGGCACCGGCACTGCGGCGGATGAGAGCCGTCAGCGTCGAAAGGGTGAATTCCGCATCCTGGCGTCTCGGCCAGATGTCCGGATTGAGAATGCGGTACGTCAGGGTCGCGATGCCGTCTTCCACAGTCATCGTCAATTCGGTTTCGCTCTGCACGTAGCGGAGGAAGCGTTCGAACGTGCGCAATGCGGAGCCGATGGTCGAGGCCGTCAGCAATGCCTCGCCGAGTTCGCCAAGGTCGCTCAGGTCGAGAAGCGGTCCTGACTGCCAGCCGATGCCGGGTTGACCGAGCATTGCCGCGCCGTGTTCGTAGATTTTCACGAAAGCGTTCAGGGATATTTCGAACTGGCTGTCCCGCCAGGCCCCCGCCGGAACGCCGACCTGATGGCCAAGGGCTGCCGGATCATGACCGTTGCGGACGAGCATGAACTGCAGTCCGTTCAACGCACCTGAGATAATGGTCGCTCCCCTCGGCATGCCCCTCCGCCTCGTCCGAAGTTCCCCATTTCAGCGTGACGCAGACGTCTTCAAGCTGAGGCTCCGACTACAGCAAATATTCCGCCGGGGTGCAAATGCTTAGCGGGTTAATTCAGCCTTCCAAAAAAGATTGGCCAAAAATGTCGAGAAAGCCTGCGGGTGCCCTCCCTTTAATGCCGGATACAGAGAGATCCGATCCCGCACCATGAAGACATGGGCGGTTGGACGAGGGAACAGTATTGGTGACCTGCATCGATGTGGCAGTCGCCGGCGGAGGACCTGCCGGTGCCTTCGCAGCGTACGAGCTGGCGTGTGCCGGAAAACGCGTCCTGTTGATCGACCCGGACACAAGCCGGCCGCGCCTGGAAGGCCTGGGCGAGCGGGTTGCTCATCTTCTTGCATCAAAGGGACTGGAAGAAGCGCTGGCGGCCGCGAGCGACCCGATGCCGCGCTCGGTTTCCTGGGCGGGGCTCACGGGTACGGCCAATGGCGAGCGGCTGGTGCGCCGTCATCACTTTGACGGGTCCTTGAGATTGGCGGCGGTCCGGGCAGGGGCATCCCATGCAAGAGCGCGTCTCAATCGTATTGAGACGCGCGATCCAGAAACGGGCGTCGTCCTGAAACTCTCCAACGGCGAAACGATAACGGCTCGGTTGATGGTCGACGCGCGCGGGCGGC
>JBNKGB010000028.1:0-42203 GCA_050289605.1 Roseibium sp.
CCCCTTGATCATCAGAATGATCTCGTTGCCATAGGGCCGTAGGGCCACCATCAGGGCTTGCGGCAGAATGACCTTGAAGAAGGTGACCGGCTTCGAGAGGCCAAGCGCTGCTGCACCTTCCCACTGGCCCCGCGAGACGTTCAGAACGGCGCCGCGCAGGATTTCCGCCTGATAGGCCGAGGTGTTCAGCGCAAATGCGAAAATGACGCAGTAATACGCATCCCGGAAAAACCACCAGAGGCCGGCGGTTTTCAACTCTGAACTGAATGAACCGACCCCGTAGTAGATCAGGAAGGTCTGTGCCAGCAGCGGGGTGCCGCGGAAGAAGTAGACATAGGCATAGGCCGGTGCGGAAAAGATCTTTCTTCTTGAATTGCGCGCCATCGCCAGCGGAATGGAAAGAAGCGCGCCGAAGAAGAGCGAGACGCTGACGATCTGAAGCGTCACCAGAAAACCACTCAGGTATTTGTCCGCATAGCGACCGAGAAAACTGTCGCCTTCGAAGGTCGCCAGCCGGTTCTCGACGGCCTGTGCCCAGTCGCCGTCCAGATACGGAAGCAGCATTTTCAGGAACGGTTGCTCGACATTGCCCAGAAGGTAGTAGAGCAGATAGAAGCCGGAGATGGCCCAGAGAACCATCAGGACGTGACCGGTTATCTTGACTGCGGTCCAGGGGCGTCTTGCGGCCGCGGGGGGCTTCAGGCCGGTTTCAGGGTTTGCGGCGATCATCGTGCGGTGTCTCCCCGTTTCGACCAGCGCTCGACGCGGTGAAGGCCCGCCGAGGAGATCATCGCCAGGACCAGGTAGATCAGGCAGGCAATGCCAAAGAACAGAAACGGCTCCTTGGTCACGCGTGCGGCAATGCCGGTTTCGCGAAGCAGATCGGGCAGGCCGATAACGGAAACCAGCGCCGTATCCTTGAGGAGGATCAGCCAAAGATTGCCGAGGGCGGGCAGGGCGAGCCGGATGAGCTGCGGCAGGATGACAAGCGTCATGGTCTGGAAGCGGCTGAGACCGAGGGCATGGCCGCCTTCATACTGGCCGTGCGGAATGCCCTTGAAGGCCGACAGGAACGCTTCGGAGGCATAGGAGGAGAAGACGAAGGCCAGCGCAACCATGCCGGCCGCAAAGGAGTTGACTTCGACTTGCGTGTCGAAGCCGATCAGCTTAAGGCCCTGCTGAATTGCGATTTGAACGCCGAAATACACCAGAAACAGCGTCAGCAGTTCCGGAAGTCCACGAAAGATGGTGGTGTAGATGTTTGCCGCCAGTTTCAGGCTCGGTTCGGAAGAGTTCTTGGCAAGCGCGATCAGGAAGCCGAGCATCAGCCCGAACGGCAAGGTGGCGATCGCCACGGATACCGTGATCAACACGCCGCTGGCGATCTGATCGCCCCAGCCCTGGTCCCCGAAGGATAGCAGCGTCAAAGCTTCATTCATAAGCCGGCGCTTCTTTCTGTTTGTTGTTGTTGTTCCGGCCGCCCCTCCGGCCGTGCTGCGGGATATTCCCCGTCAGCCGAACGTGGCGCTTTTACGCGCCACGCCGTTTCTTTTTCGACAGGGCTTGTTAGCCGCCGTAAACGTCGAACGTGAAGTACTTGTCGTTGATTTCCTTGTACTTGCCGTTCGCCAGAATGCCTTCGATGGCCTTGTTGAGCATTTCCTTCAGGTCGCCGTCTTCCTTGCGGATGGCGATGCCTGCGCCTTCACCGTTGATGACCGGATCAGGAGTGAGAGTGCCGAGGATCTTGCAGCAGGCGCCGTCGTCGGTCGCCAGCCAGTCGGACAGCACCACAACATCGTCGATCACCGCGTCGATACGGCCGTTCGCGACGTCGAGCTTGTACTCATCCGGCGTCGGATAAAGCTTCAGGTCAGCCGACGGCAGCTTTTCTTCGGCATAGTTCGAGTGAGTTGTCGAGGACTGGGCGCCGAGCGCGACACCCTTAAGGTCGGCGTCGGTTACGCCGGCAATCTTGGAGTCCTTCGGCACGGCAATAGCCGGAGGCGTGTTATAATACTTGTTGGTGAAATCGACCTTCTGTTTGCGCTCTTCGGTGATCGACATGGATGCGATCACGGCATCGAATTTGCCTGCCTGCAGCGCCGGGATCATGCCGTCCCAGTCCTGAACGACGAATTCGCATTCGACCTTCATTTCCTCGCAAATGGCGTTTGCAATGTCGATGTCGAAACCGACGAGCTGACCGTCTGAGGTCAGCGAGTTGAACGGAGGATAAGCCCCTTCGGTGCCGATGCGAACCTTGGACCAGTCTTTCGCCTCAGCGCCACTTACAGCTGCCAGAACGGCAACAGCGGCCGCAGCCATACGCAATACACGCATATTATTTCCCCTATTATCTTTCGCGGCGTAGGCGGGTTCGTCCCGCCTTTTTGCCCGAAGGCCCTATTCCATACACTTCGGTTCAAATTTCAAGCTTTGCTTGGCAAAAACACAGTGCATTCAGGACTATTTTGCAATTTTTGATTGAGTTCCTGAGGGGAAGGCAGCGGCAGGATGCGGAATAATTTTCCGATCCGGCGCAAGCCGTGCCGAAATCGGGATCTCAAGCGGAATCACCCCGGTACGGCCTTGATGCTCTTCGCGGAGGAGACCGGAAGCTCACGAAGGATAAGAGCTTTTCATGAATGCATGAAGGACTTGAATTTGTCGCCGCCGGCGGGACGCCGTAGGAAGAGAGCGGCTGCGGTGGTCGCCCTGGATTGTGCGACCTGAGCGCGGCCACGACAACCGGAGTGTGAAATGACGGCGTTTGACCTTTATATCGGCAACAAGAATTACTCTTCCTGGTCGTTCAGACCCTGGATCGCGCTCACCCAAAAGGAAATCGCCTTCACGGAGCACCTGGTGCCGTTCGATTTTGAAAACGGCAATCCGGCATTTGCGGCCTTTTCACCGACCATGAAGGTTCCGGTGCTGAAGGACGGGGACCTGACTGTCTGGGACAGTCTCGCGATTCTGGAATATGCGGCCGACGTTTATCCGGAAAAGGGGCTCTGGCCGTTGGAACAGAAGGCGAGGGCGACGGCGAGATCGATGTCCGCAGAAATGCATTCCGGCTTTGCGGCACTGCGTGGCGCTTGCCCGATGAACATGCGCCGACCCTTTGGAAAGCTCTCCGTGAACGAAGCGGTCGAAAAGGATGTGTCGCGGATCGTCAGGATTTGGACTGAGTGCCTGGAAAGATCAGGCGGCCCGTTCCTGTTCGGCGATTTCACCGCGGCGGACGCCATGTTCGCGCCGGTCGCAAGCCGGTTCCTTACCTATGGCCTGACCACGGACGGCACTGCAGCCAGGTATTGCGCAATCCTGCGGGCAACGTCGGCTTGGCAGACGTGGGAGGCCGAAGCCTTGAAGGAACCGTGGATCATCGCCGCGGAAGAAGTCTGACGATTGCCCGACGACAGCCGCGGTCCCTATTCCGCGGCGGCCCTGAAGCCGACGTAAAAGGCACCGTTTTCCTGGAAGAAGGCGTGAAGGCTGTCGACGAATCGCCGGACCTTCAGGGGAATGAACCGGTTCGACGGATAGACAGCATGGACCGGGTGCGGCGGGTATTGCCATTCCGGCAGAACGAGTTCCAGCTGACCTGACTCTATGAACGGGTCGATCAGCCAGCGGTTCGACATGGTAATGCCGAGACCTGCCAGCGCGGCGCGCCTGAGCGTCGCCGTGTTGTTGACGATCATTGCGGGCGTGATCTTCACGGACAGGCTTTCGCCGGAAGGACTTATGAACGGCACACGGTCGCCCGTGGAGATGTTCCGGTAGAGCAGGTAGTCATGTTCCGTCAGATCCTCCGGATGGCTCGGCCGACCGTGCTTGTCGAGATAACAGGGAGCCGCTACCAGGCACCGCTGCGCGTGCCCGAGCTTGCGGACGATCAGCCGGTCGTCCCGGATTTCCCCCATGCGGATCGCGACATCCAGCCGTTCCTGGATCACGTCAACGAAGACGTCGGAAAGCGACACGTCGAGTAGGATGCAGGGGTGTTCCTTCTTGAACCGGACCAGAAAATCGGAAAGCACGGATTCGGCAAAGCCGAGCGGCAGGCCGATCGAAAGCGGTCCGGACATCTGTGCGTCCTCGCTTTGTACCGAGCGGTCGGCCTCTGCGAGTCGGTCGAGAATGTCACGCGCATAATTGTAATAGCGCTCGCCTGCCTCCGTCAGCTGGAGCTGGCGCGTCGTACGGTTGAGCAATCTCGTGCCGAGCTCCTCCTCAAGGCCACGGACTTGCTGGCTGATGGCGGGCTGGGAGATGCCGAGGTGTTTGGCCGCCGCCGAAAAACTGCCGAGTTTCACGGACTGAACAAATCCTGACAACGCGCTGAGTTTGTCCATGAGGCACCTCATCATCCGGGAGCGAAGTGGATGTATAAATAAATACTGCTTATGAGTAATATAAGATTTCCCAATCTTCAAAATCAAATTGAATGAAACACTTATACAACGGCCCGGGGGATGCATCCGTCCGGGATTGAAATTTTCCTCTTCATGGTCAAGCCGGGAGGCCAGTTCATGACCAAATCTGATTTTTCCGTATCAAGACGTTCCCTGCTGGGTGTGGCCGCGGGGGCTGGTGCTCTCGCAGCCGCCGGTGGCATTTCGTTCCTTCCTGCCGCCGCGCAGGCAGCCGCGCCGAAAGCGGGGACGCCGCAGGCAGGTGCGTTGCGATACAAGGTCGGCGACTTCGAGGTGACCGCCCTGCTGGACGGGTATCTCGACATCACCCCCGAACTGGTGATCGGCTATTCCGAAGACGAAGGCCAGCGCATGCGTGACGAGGCCCTTGTGGAGGGCAATGCGCTTCGCATTCCGGTCAATGCCTATCTCGTCAACACCGGCGACAAGCTGATTCTGGTCGATTCCGGAACGTCCGATGCCCTTGGCCCGACCATGGGGCGCCTTCCGACGGCCCTGGCGGCTGCCGGTGTCACGCCGGAGCAGATCGATGCTGTGCTGATTACGCATATGCATCCGGATCATCTCTTCGGCACCATCGACGGCGAGGGCAATAAGGTCTTTGCCAATGCGGAGCTCATCCTGCCGGAAGTCGACAATGCCTTCTGGTATGACGATGCGGCCATGAACGGCGCGCCCGACCAGTTCAAGCCCTTCTTCCTCGGCGCACGCCGGGCGGCGGAGGCCTACAAGAGCACCCAGACGCTTTATTCGGGCGACAAGGAAATTCTTCCGGGCATCCACTCGCTGGCACTGCCGGGGCACACACCGGGCCACAACGGCTATATCTTCGACAGCAACGGCGAGACCTTGATCATCGCGGCCGATATCGTGCACATGGCGGTTTATCAGTTCGAAAGGCCGGACTGGGGGATCGGTTTCGACATCGATCCGGGACAGGCCGTTGAAACGCGGAAGAAGTTCCTGGACAGGGCGGCAAGCGACAAGGTGCTTTTCGCTGGCGCCCATATTCCGTTCCCGGGGATGGGGCGCGTCGTGAAGTCGGGCGAGGGCTATCGCTTCGTGCCCGCTGCCTGGCCCTACGCCTATTGAGGTCCGCCTTAGCGGATCCCGAAACCTGAAAAGGGCAGGAAGCCGACAAGGTCGCCTTTCCGGATGGACGTCACGTCTTCCGGAATTTCAATCAGGCCGTCGGCTTCCCGCAAACCCGTGATCAGGCCGGAACCGTCGCGCAGAAACTTGTGTGCGGCGGTTTGGCCGTTTTCGTCTGCCTGAAGATTGCCCCGGTAGAACTCCCGCCTGTCCGGCTTCTTCTTTGCCACTTCGAAAGCTGCGGGAACCTGAAACCTTTGCGGTTCCAGAAACGGCCCGCCGGCCAGGACGTTGATGACGGGGCGGGCGTAAAGTAGAAAGCAGACCATCGCGGCCACCGGATTGCCGGGAAGGCCGAGGAAGACGCAATCGCCGATATTGCCGAACATCATCGGGCGGCCCGGCTTGATCGCAAGCTGCCACATGTGTCTCGTGCCGTGCCTGTCGAGCGCCGTCAGGACATGGTCTTCTTCGCCGCGGCTGGCACCGCCGGTGGTCAGGATGATATCGAACCGGCTTGCCGCATCTGTGATGGCTGCTTCGACCAGATTCGCGTCGTCCTTCAGAATGCCCAGGTCCTCGACCTCCACCGGCAGCGTCCCGCACAGGGCGCGCAACAGGAAGTGGTTGGAATCGTAGACGCCTCCGACTTCGATCGGACCGCCGGGCCGGCGCAGCTCGTCTCCGGTTGAGACCAGCGCGGCCCTGAGCCTGCGATAGACCTTGACCTCGGCCTTTCCCATGGACGCGATTGCGGCAAGGTCCTGGGGCCTGAGCCGCTGGCCCGGCGCCAGCATCCTGTCTCCCTGGGCAACATCTTCACCTGCCTTGCGGCAATTGGCGCCCGGTTTCAGGCCCTGTGGCACGATCACGAAGTCCAGCCCGTCCTGGCTGTGCGTGTCGCAATCCTCCTGCATGGCGACCGTGTCGGCGCCGGGCGGCATGACCGCTCCGGTGAAGATCCGGGCGGCAGCTCCGGCCGCCAGCACCACGTCGCTGGCGTGACCGGCCGCCACGCGCTGCTGAAGACGAAAGAAACCGCCGGCGGCATCGAAATCGGAATGACGGAAGGCGTAGCCGTCAACCGCGGAATTGTCGGCGAGAGGTACATTGCGCGGTGCGATGATGTCTTCTGCAAGTATGCGCTCGGCCGACTCTTCAAGAGCAACCGTCTCGATGCTCACGACCGTGGACAGCCGGTCCCTCAGGATCGCGAGCGCGTCTTGATGGCGCAGCCTGTCCTTGTCGTGAAGGAAACAGTCGTCGAGAAGCTTCTTTTCATTCATGAGACCGGTCTCTTCAGGTCCAGATGGCGCTGGATGAAATCGGCCATGCCGGGAACGTCGTTCAGATCGAAAACCGGAAGGCGTTCTTCCGGCAGACTGTGGTCGGCCGCCACGGCAAGGATATTGGGATCGCTATCCGAAAGCGGGCCACGGTCGGTGGTTTCGGTCCGCCTGGCCTCGATCTTGGGGTGGCTCTCGCGCTTGTAGCCTTCGATCAGAATCAGGTCGCAGGGCGCCAGACGCGCAAGGATCGCCTCCAGCGGCGGCTCTTCCTCCGAACGCAGTTCATGCATGAGCGCCCACCGGCGCCCGGACACGAGCGCGACCTCGCTCGCCCCCGCTTCCCGGTGCCGGTAGCTGTCGGCGCCGGGTTTGTCGATGTCGAAATTATGATGGGCGTGCTTGACCGTCGAAACCCTGAAGCCCCGGGTGGTGAACTCCCTGACGAGGCTGGTCACAAGCTGGGTCTTTCCGGAGTTCTTCCACCCGGTAATTCCGAACACTGGTGTATCTATCATTGGAGGCCGTGGCTCAATACTTCGCGGACCGTGGTCAGGTCTTCCGGTTTGTTGGCGTTGAAAAACGGGTCGAGACCGGTCTGCGGATCGATGTCGAAGGCAACCTCGACGCTGTCGTGGCGGTCTACAAAGGCAAGAACCTTGCCGCTCTGGCCTGTCGCAAGCCATTCCTGCAGATCTTGCAACAGGGCGACCGGCCAAAGGCCGAACACCGGATGAAGCTTGTCCGACGACGAGGCAAGCGCGATGACCGGCCTGTCCGCCGGGACCGCGGCACACAGGCGCTCGACCAGGGACACCGGAAAGAAAGGAGTGTCGCCGGCGACCGAAACGACGTGGCTTGCCGCGGGCCTGTTGCCGGCGGCGAAGGTCATTCCCGCCAGAATGCCGGCGAGGGGCCCTGCATATTGGCCGACGGGATCGGCGACGACCGGCAGGCCGTACCGATGAAAGCGGCCAGGATCTCCGTTGGCGTTTAGGATGACATCTGGAAGTTGCCGCGTCAGCCGGGCGAGGATCATGTCGAGCATGGTCCTGCCGCCCAGATCCAGCAGGCTCTTGTCGCCGCCGCCCATTCGCCTCGATTGACCGCCCGCGAGCACGCATCCGAGAACCCGGTCAGGTGTCAGCTTTGCGCCGTCCGCATTCATTCCGCAGCTATGCTCCCCTTGCGTTTTGACCGTTCCGGTTCCTCGTCGGCCTGATCAGGGTCCATGTCGAACTCGATCCGCTCACTGCCTGCAAGTGCAATGAAGCGTTTTCCCCTGGCGCGTCCTATCAGAGTCAGGTTTGCCTGGCGCGCGAGGTCCACCCCCCAGGCGGTGAAGCCGGAGCGGGACACCAGTATGGGAATGCCCATCATCACGGTCTTGATCACCATCTCGGAGGTCAGACGCCCGGTTGTATAGAAGATCTTGTCGTGTGCTGGAACCTTGTTCAGGACCATCCAGCCGGCAATCTTGTCGACGGCATTGTGCCGGCCGACATCTTCCATGTAGACCAGAGCCCTGTTTTCCTGGCAGAGCACGCAGCCGTGGATGGCGCCGGCCTCCAGGTATAGCGACGGGGTCGTGTTGATGGTCTTGGTGAGTTGGTAAAGCCACGAGGTCTTCAGGCGCGCGTCCCGGGGCAGGGACACGGTCTCGAAGCCGTCCATTACGTCGCCGAACACGGTCCCCTGGGCGCAGCCGGAGGTGCGGACCTTCTTCTTCAGCTTTTCCTCGAAATTGGTTTCGCGTTCCGTCCGGACGACGACGACCTCGAGGTCGTCATCGTACTCGATCCCGGTGATGACGTCGTCCTCGGCGAGCATGTTCTGGTTCTTGAGGTATCCGACCGCAAGAAGGTCGGGATGATCGCCGATCGTCATCATTGTAACCACCTCCTGCGCGTTCAGGTAAAGCGTCAGAGGTTTTTCGGTCACCACCCGCGTTTCCACGGGCTTGCCGTTCTGGTCGATGCCGGTGACCGGCGCAGACAGCCTGGGGTCCTCAGGGTCTGGTTGCAGCAGATAGGGGCCTGTCACAGCCGCGCGACTCCAAATTATTCGTTCTCCCAACACTATGGGAGGCATTCGGTCGTCGGCAAGGTGTTACTTGGCCCTTGCTGCCCGGGTCAGGGCCATGAAGGCGCCGCCGGCCAGCGAGCCCCGGAAAGCTCCGGAGACATCGAAAAAGCCGACCTCGGAAGGGGTGACGGCAAAGGTGATGATCGCACTTTCGCAGGTTTCCGCCGATTTCGTTGCCTCGCCTATGAAAAGGCAACAGCTCCCGGAAGGGAAAGACCCACCACCGCCACGATCAGTACTTCGATGGAATACTCCGGAGTGATCAGTACAGAAATGCTTGTGATTTCTGCCGTAAGGAGATCGACCGGACTGCGGGTCTGTCGGCAATCATGGGAGCCCCCGGAAAACGGGCTCACACTACAGACCGCAACGGTTTCGTGACCAGGATTTGGATGTCACGCCTATCTAAATTTCACCAGATATCGGTCAGATCATAAGCATGTCGTTTGTAATCCGGCCTTCTTCCAGTTCCTGGGCGAAGTGACCGAAGGCCATGTAGGCTTCCTCACGGGTGACTTCACTCGGGTGATCCAGCAGCGGACGCAGTACGGCGTGGCGGGATGCGGCGACACCGTCGGTCAGGTCACGGAAGAACATGAGTGAATTGGGGAACAGCCTGAAATCGGCCGACTCGTGGATGATGCCCTCGATGCGGTGCAGGCGCGGATCGTTCATGACGCAATAGACCGTATCGAGAACCGGACCCGGCTGACCTTCCAGTACCTGGATGATGTGCTGGTCGACAAGAAGCAATGCCCCGGTAACGCCCGACCTGCGATTGATGCGCCGTATGCGCTGCAGGGTCTTCTCAACCTCTTCGTGAAGAGGCCGGCGAAGTTTTTCCCAATTGATCTGGCTGCGGTAACAGGCGCGGTAAAATTCCATGACGAGTCCATCCTTGTGCCAATGGAACCAGCCTGCGCTCCAAATCCTCACAATTGTTTAAAATTGAGAGCAATCTGGAAGATTAGAAGGTATCGTTACCAGAGTGTTGCTGTAATCGGCGAAAGAGAGTGCTTTTGTCTTCAGCCCGTTCAGCAGATAAGTTGTGCAAAACTACGTGGGCATATCTTTGCGTGGAAAACGGATGCAGTGCTCCGGACCGGTCGGGAATATCAAGATCATGTTAACCGGCTTCTGGCCTGCGGCGGGAATCGGCCGGGCCGGCCGGCGTGCCGCTTGGGGGCTGCGCTAGAAGGACCGCTCCTCGCTGGTCCACTTGAAGAACCTGCCCGTGCCCGCAAGCGTCAGGGATTCCGCGATCTTCAGAATTCCTTGCGCGACATCGGACGCGGAATTGTCCGCGCCGGGGCCGCCCATGTCGGTCCGGACCCAGCCCGGGTCAATCAGCGCGACGGGAATGCCTTCCGGCTCCAGGTCGCTTGCAAGCCCCTGCATGACCTTGTTGACGGCAGCCTTCGACGCCCGGTAGGCGATCCTGTCCGCTTTCCGGTACCCCATCCAGGACATCTGGCTTGAGATCGTCAGGATCCGGCCGGTGCCGGACCTTCTAAGATGCGGCAGGAAAGCCTGGGAGACGGCGAGCGGCGCCAGCGTGTTGACGGCAAGCGTATCGGCGAAGCCGCCGAAATCCATGTCGAGCGGCGACTGTCGCTGCGGACCGATGATACCGGCGTTGTTGATCAGGAGATCAAGACCGATGGGCAGTTGCTCGGCCGCGCGACGGACCGCGGCGTGATCGGTGACGTCGAACACGAGCATGTGACAGCCGGGGCCGAGGCGCCGGGCCGTTTCATCGCTCGCCTGTGCGGTGCGAACTGAGCCGTAAACCTTCCAGCCTCCCGCGAGGGCCGCGCGCGCAAGCTCGAATCCGATCCCGCGATTGATTGCGGTAATGAGGCAGGTCGGCATGGGGGAGGTCCTGTTTGCTGTAAGATGTGACCGTTCGGCGCTGGTCAGATTCGTGTGGGGGTGGCAACGGGTACACGTCGGCCGGATCGCCACCAGTAGCTTTCTTGTGTCTGGGCGCCCATGCCGTACCCCAGGCCCACGAAATTGGGACTGGCTGCGCCGGATCCGCGTCAAGGCATGCGGGGCCGAATTCACGTTGCACACGAAAAGAGGACCTGTCGACCGGCGGGAAATCCGGATCAAGCCTTCTTATCTGTAGAAGATGACAGGGATGCTGCAATTTGGCGGCTTGTGTTTCGAGCCACACGCCTTAGGTTTCAGGCAGAATTTCCAGGCCGGCACAAGGTGTGCAGGCGAAGGCAACGGGACTGATTAATGAACGACACCATCAAATCGGCTGTCATCGAACGTCTCCGGCAGATCAAGGGACCGGATCTGGAGGGCGACATCGTTTCCCTGGGTCTGGTTTCGGATATTTTCGTGTCGGATGGCCGTGTGGCCTTTTCCATCACTGTACCGTCCGAACGCGCCCGGGAGTTGGAGCCCCTGCGGCAGGCAGCGGAAAAGGTCGTCCGGGAAGTGGAAGGGGTCGAGAGTGCCATGGTGGCGCTGACGGCGGAACGGGCGCCCGGAGGTGCCCGAAACACGGCTCCTAACCCGGCACCCCGCCCGGCCAGACCAGCCGTGGAAGAAAAGGCGCCAGCGAAGCCCGGCGTTCCTGGCATCAAGCACATCGTCGCGGTCGCAAGCGGCAAGGGCGGCGTCGGCAAGTCGACGACAACGGCCAACCTGGCGCTTGCCATGGCCGCCAACGGACTGAACGTCGGCGTTCTGGACGCAGATATCTACGGCCCGTCTGTGCCGCGTCTGTTCAACGTTTCCGGCCGGCCGGAAGCCGTTTCCGGCCGGATTCTGAAACCGCTCGAAGGCTATGGCGTCAAGGTCATGTCCATGGGGTTCATGGTGGAAGAGGAAACTCCCATGATCTGGCGCGGGCCGATGGTGATTTCCGCGCTCACGCAGATGCTGAGGGAAGTCGCCTGGGGCGAACTCGACGTTCTCGTTGTGGACATGCCTCCAGGCACGGGCGATGCCCAGTTGACCATGGCACAGCAGGTACCCCTGGCGGGCGCGGTTATCGTGTCCACCCCGCAGGACCTTGCCCTGATCGACGCCCGCAAGGGGCTGAACATGTTCAAACGGGTCGACGTCCCGGTGCTGGGCATCGTGGAAAACATGAGCTACTTCCTGTGCCCCGACTGTGGCAGCCGTCACGATATCTTCGGCCATGGCGGCGCGCGGGCTGAAGCAGAACGTCTTGGAGTTCCCTTCCTGGGCGAAATTCCGCTGACCATGAAGATCCGCGAAACTTCCGATGCCGGAACGCCCATCGTGGTGTCCGACCCGGAAGGGGCGGTTGCGGGGGTCTACAGGGACATTGCGGCCAAGGTCTATGCCTCCATCGAGCAAGGAGCCCAGGCCGCTGGCAGGGCCGCACCCAGGATCGTGTTCGACTAGGCCAGGGCTTGCGGAAACCCTGAAGATCATTCAGTGCGGCGCCGGGTCCGGTTTAACGGACCCGGCGCCGTTTTTCTTTCAGCGCGCCGCCGTCGTCACGCATTTTTCAGTGGAAGTTGACTTTAAGGGAGCGTTCCCCCGGGGGAGAGGGAAGCCCGAGGCCGTGCGCCTTTCACGTTGAGATCACGCTACTTCATTATCTTTGAAACTATAATGCCATATCTTGGGCGTTGTCTAATAAAAACAAAGGCTTATTGAGTGAGCATGGTTTCAGGGCAATCAGCGGCAAATCGGGCCGGAGAAAGACCTTCGATAGCGGTGCTGATTGCGATATCAACGATAAACCCCCTGGCAATGCAGATCTATTTGCCCTCGCTTGCGGGGATGATGGTGGTTTTTTCCGCAACCGCCGGAGAAATCCAGCTTTCCATGTCGGCCTTTTTCATTTCGGTGGCCGTTTCCCAGTTGTTCTGGGGACCTATGTCCGACAGATATGGCCGCCGCCCGGTGATCATTCTCGGCATGGTGCTCTTCGTGCTGGGAACCGGGCTCTGTCTGTTGTCGACGTCGATCGAGGCACTGATTGGCGCGCGCGTCCTGCAGGCTGCCGGCGGGTGCACCGGCATGGTGCTGGGGCGGGCCATCGTCAGGGACCTTTATGGCCCGAGGCAGGCTGCGAGCATGATCGGCTTCGTGACTATGGGAATGGCGGTCATGCCGACGATCGCACCTGCGGTCGGTGGGCTTCTGGACCAGTATTACGGCTGGCAGGGCGGGTTCTTCCTGATGCTGCTGTTCGGGATCGGCGTTTTGTGGACGTCTGTCTATTTCCTGCCTGAAACCCACACCGAGCGCGGGCTCCATGTCTCGGGCCAGGTGCTGCGCAGCTACGCAACCTTGTTGAAGGAGCCGCTTTACTGGTGTTTTGCGCTTACCACAGCCTTCAATGCATTGACCTATTTCGCCTATCTGGGTGGCGCTCCCTTCATTGCATCCGGGCTGCTGTCCCTCAGTCCCGCCGGGATGGGGTTCTATTTCATGTTCGTCGCGCTCGGATATATCGTCGGCAACTTCCTCTCCGGCAAATTTGCTGAACGCGTCGGTATGTATCCCATGATCATGGCGGGGACGCTGACCGGCGTGGTTTCGGTCTCGCTGATCGCGGGCTTTGCCTTTTTCGGTGGCCTGACACCGATGAGCCTATTTCTGCCGATGTTCGTGCTCGGACTCGGCAACGGGTTGTGCCTGCCAAGCGCGATTTCCGGTGCCGTTAGCGTGCGGCCCGAACTGACAGGCGCGGCCTCCGGTTTCACCGCCTCCCTGCAGGTGGCGACGGGTGCGCTGGCCGGATCCCTGGTTGCCTGGCTCTACGCGGAAAGTTCCCTGGCAGGATCGCCCTGGGGCATGGTGCTGGTCATGGCGTTTGGAATCTGCGCCAGCCTTATCGCTGCCTTATCGATCAAGATCGTGTCGCACTTCGGCGGCGGCACGCTGGCGGAATAGACCCTGGACGGTCGTTCCTTTGGTCACAACGGCAGGGAACAACGATCAGGTTTATCCGCCCGTCACGCTCATGTGGCGGGACACGGCCGGTTGCCGGGACTTGCGGTCGATGACGAAATCATGGCCTTTCGGCTTGCGGCTAATGGCCTCGTCGATCGCGGCGTTCAAAAGGTCGTTGCCTTCGGAGGCCCTCAAGGGCGCACGCAGGTCGGCCATGTCGTCCTGGCCAAGGCACATGTAGAGCTGGCCGGTGCAGGTCACCCGAACGCGGTTGCAGCTTTCGCAGAAATTATGGGTCATCGGCGTGATGAAGCCGAGCCGGCCACCCGTTTCCCCGACCGTGACGTAACGAGCGGGGCCGCCGGTCTTGTAGGGGATGTCGGTCAGCGTGAATTCTTCGGCGAGACGCGCGCGAACCGTGGAAAGCGGCAGGTACTGGTCGGTGCGGTCGCCGTCGATTTCCCCCAACGGCATGGTCTCGATCAGCGTCAGGTCGTGGTCGTGCTCATGGCACCATTTCAGCATGGAGACGATCTCGTGTTCGTTGACGTCCTTGAGCGCCACCATGTTGATCTTGATTTTCAGGCCGGCCTCCGTGGCGGCCCGGATACCGTCCATGACTTTGCCGAGGTCGCCCCAGCGGGTCACCGTCTTGAACTTCTGGGCATCGAGCGTATCGATGGAGACATTGATCCGGCGCACGCCGCAGTCGTAGAGCTCGCTGGCGAACCTGGAAAGCTGCGACCCGTTGGTCGTGATGGTCAGCTCTTCGAGCGAGCCGCTGTCCAGGTGCCGTCCGAGGCTGCGGACCAGGCTCATGATGTTCTTGCGCACCAGCGGTTCGCCACCGGTCAGGCGCAGCTTGCGCACGCCCTTTTCGATGAAGGCTGTGCACAGGCGGTCCAGTTCCTCAAGGCTCAGGACCTCGCGCTTGGGCAGGAACGTCATGTCTTCCGCCATGCAGTAGACACAACGGAAATCGCACCGGTCGGTGACGGAAATGCGCAGATAGGAGACAGCACGTCCGAAGGGATCGATCATCGGGGGCTTGGGCGACGAGGCGTCGGAACTGGTGGTGGCTGGCACAACGATTTCGCCGTCTGTCACGAAAGTATCTCCCTCGACCTCGATTTCCTGCCCCGATCATATGGCGCAGTGCGAAGTTTTTTCAATGAAAACCGGATCTTGATTACCCGGTTTTCCGACAGGTAAACCTGCCGTTTTACGGGTGTCAATTCACTTCGCGGCAATCTTTGTCGCAACCGCGCCAAACGGTCCGTTTCTTTGTCCGCCGCGGCTTCACCCGATTGATCGGCCGGCCGGCAGCGCCATATCCTTATCGGAAAAACTGCAAGGGTTCGCATGACGGTACTCGTTTGGTTTCGGCGGGATCTTCGCATTGAAGACAATCCTGCTCTTTTCGAAGCGGCGAAACGGGGTTCCGTGCTTCCCGTGTACATACTCGAGTCCGGAGCGCAGGCTGCGGCGGTTCCATCGATTGGTGGCGCCGGCCGCTGGTGGCTGCATCACAGCCTGGCAGCCCTGAAAAGCGCGTTGCCCGGTCTGATCCTGATGCAGGGCGATCCACGGAGGCTGGTCCCGGAGCTGGCAAGACGAAGCGGGGCGGAGGCCGTCTTTTGGAACCGCCGCTACGAACCGCAAGCCATCGCGTGCGACAGGGACGTCAAGGCGGCACTGAGAGAGCAGGGACTGGAGGCAAGGAGTTTCAACGCGTCGCTTCTGGTCGAGCCCTGGGAAATGGAGACTAAATCCGGCGGACCGTTCAAGGTCTATTCGCCGTTCTGGAAGGCACTCCGGCAGCGCTCAGTGATGCTTCCGCATCCCGCGCCCGGCCGGGTGGAACTTGCGGGCTACAATGAGGGAGAAAGTCTGGCGGACCTGAAGCTTCTGCCGGAGGCGCCGAATTGGGCGAAAGGCTGGGAAAGGCTTTGGCAACCGGGCGAAGCCGGCGCTCGCCAACGGCTGCGAAAATTTCTGGACCAAGGCTTAAGAGGCTACGGCGATTTACGTGACCGGCCGGACCTCCAGAAGGTTTCCAGGTTGTCGCCACATTTGCATTTCGGCGAGATTTCTCCGCGTCAGGTCTGGCACGCGACGATGGACCGTTCGGCGGCAGAGGACAGCCTGGCGGGCGACGCCATGAAATTTCTGTCCGAGGTTGCCTGGCGCGAGTTTTCCCATCATCTGCTCTATCACTTTCCGGACCTGTCTTCGAGGAACTGGCGCCCCGCTTTCGACGCCTATCCCTGGCGCGACAGTCCGGCCGACCTGGAGTGCTGGCAGAGGGGCAGGACCGGTTATCCCCTGGTGGATGCCGGCATGCGCGAACTCTGGCAGACCGGATACATGCACAACCGCGTCCGCATGATCGCCGCAAGTTTCCTGGTCAAGCATCTGAGGCTTCACTGGCGCCATGGCGAGGCCTGGTTCAGGGATACGCTGGTCGACGCGGATCTCGCCAACAATGCGGCGAGCTGGCAATGGGTGGCAGGCTCCGGCGCAGACGCCGCGCCTTACTTCCGCATTTTCAACCCGGTCACCCAGGCCGAGAGGTTCGATCCAGACGGGCGGTACATCCGCCGGTGGGTTCCCGAACTTGCCGGACTCGAAACGAAACACCTCTTCGCCCCCTTCAACGCTCCCGAAGAGGACTTGTCACGCGCCGGCGTGAAGTTGGGCGCAACATATCCGCGCCCCTTGGTGGATCACGCCAGGGCCCGGCAGGCAGCACTCGACGGCTACGAGGCCGTGAGGCGGGCGGGACAAAACGCGTCTTGACGGAAGAGGTGGGCGAGGTATCGTCCGCGCCACCCGGGCAGCCGCCGGAAAAAGTGAAGGACCCGACCATGACCGACCCAACCGCCCCCTGGCCGACCGAACTGCGCGTTTCCAAGGACAGGAAACTGTTGACGGTCGCCTTCAGCACGGGAGAGGCGCACGAGCTGAGCGCCGAATATCTCCGGGTCTGTTCGCCGTCGGCAGAGGTCAAAGGCCATGCGCCTTCGCAAAAGCAGACCGTGCCGGGAAAGCGTCAGGTCGAGATCATGAAGATCGATCCGGTCGGCAATTACGCGGTCCGGATCCATTTCGACGACATGCACAATTCCGGGATCTATTCCTGGAGCTATCTTCTGGAGCTTGGCCGCGACCGGGAGACCCATTGGGGCGGGTACCTGAAGGAACTTGAGGAAAAGGGGCTCGGCCGCGACAGGTAGGGTTCGCAGTTGACTATGGGCGCCGGGGCGAGCATTGGAGCAACGCCAGGCGACATGCCTTTCTGAAACGAATGCGCCCGGCTGAAAACTCCGGGCGTTATCCGGTGATTGTTACAGTCCGAGTTCGCTGAGGCCGGGGTGATCGGCCGGGCGTGGGCCTTTCGGCCAGTGAAACTTTCGCTCAGCGTTGGAAATGGCGAGATCGTTGATGCTGGCGAAGCGGCGATGCATCAGGCCGTTGGGGGCAAATTCCCAGTTTTCATTGCCATAGGACCGGTACCATTGCCCGGACTGGTCATGCCATTCGTAGGCAAAGCGCACCGCGATCCGGTTGGCCTCGAACGTCCATAGTTCCTTGATGAGGCGATAGTCGAGTTCGCGCTGCCATTTTCGTGTCAGAAAGCGGATGACTTCCTCCCGGCCAACCGGAAACTCGGAGCGATTGCGCCAGGTCGTATCGGGCGTATAGGCGAGGGCGACTTTCTCCGGATCCTGGCCGTTCCAACCGTCTTCTGCGGCGCGGACTTTCTGACGGGCTGTCTCCTTGGTGAAGGGCGGTAACGGCGGGCGCTGGTCTATCATCTGGCAAAATCCATAACGAGGGTTTGTTCCGAGGCGGTCGGGCCCGATTCCGGCGCATCGGCCGAAACCGGCACGGCCGGTTGATTGACGCTGACAAGAACGAGAAACACCGAGACGATGGCGCCGAGCACATAGGCACCCCGGGGAAAGGCTGGTCTGAGCGTAAACACGATTTGATCCTCCGGTCCCTGAAAATTAAAGTGTACCGATCTGTTCAGTAATTTGTATATGTACCGATCTGTTCAGAAATGCAAGGGGCAGTGGCGGGAAATTTCCGTAATGTTTTTGTGAATGGTCTCGACCGAATGTGAGGACTTGAAGCGGAGGTGCGCGTTGTCTATTTACAGATCGGTACAGAAAGGGATGGCATGAGGCCGAGCAAACGGGACGAACTGGTGCGCAAGGCACTGGCGATCTTTTACCGGGACGGTTTCCACGCCACCGGCATGGATGCGCTGGTGGCCGAAACCGGCATTTCCAAGACGACCATGTTCAAGCACTTCCGGACCAAGGACGACCTGATCCTCGCAGTCCTGCACCACCGGGACGAAACCTTCCGGAACTGGTTTTTCCGCAAGCTTGACGAGGTCGATGCATCGCCGAAAGAGCGGCTTCTCGCGGTCTTCGATATTCTGAAGGATTGGTTCGGGGAGCCGGACTACCGGGGGTGCATGTTCATCAAGGCCTGTGCCGAGTTCCAGAACCCGGGCCACCCGGCGAATGTGCAGTCAACTGAACACAAACGACTGTTGCAGCGGGCGATCCTGAAGCTGGCGCAAGAGGCGGGTGCGAAAGATCCCGAACAGTTGTCGCGGCAACTGATGCTCTTGAAGGAAGGCGCGATCGTGGCCGCGCAAATGGGCTTCGATCCGGATCCGGCGGATGCTGCCAAACAGGCGGCGGCGGTGCTCATTTCTGCCCAGATACCGGACGCCTGAAAGCGGGGAAACAACGCGATCCTTGTTTCGGAGAGCGTGCCATAGCCGATAAAAAAAGCCGGGCACGAAAGCCCGGCTTTTTTCAATATTCTATATCTTCAGCGTTTCACGACCACCAGAGCACCGACGTCGACATGATTGTACAGGTCGATGATGTCCTCGTTGGCCAGCCGGATGCAGCCGGAGGAAACAGCGGTGCCGATCGTCCACGGTTCGGTCGTTCCGTGAATGCGATAGAGCGTCGAACCGATGTACATGGCGCGCGCGCCCAGGGGATTGTTCGGTCCGCCTGGCATATAAGCGGGCAGGATCCGGCCCTTTGCCCTTTCACGTACGCGCATCTGTGCCGGAGGTGTCCAGCCCGGCCACTCCGCCTTGCGGGTGATGTGATGTTTGCCGGACCACTGGAAGCCTTCCTTGCCGACGCCGATGCCGTATTTGATTGCCTTGCCGCCCGGCTGCACAAAATAGAGACGGCGCTCGGACGTATCGATGACGATCGTGCCCGGCTTGTAGTTGGTCTCGTATTTGACGCGCTTGCGCTTGATCGGCGACGGGCCACCCGGATGGTATTTCGGTGTCACCCAGGTATTGGTGCTGTGATCAAAAAAGCCGTAACGCGGTGCCGCCTGTGCCGTCAGCGCGAATGCGCCCGCAACCACCGCAATCATTACAAACAAGAGTTTCTTCATTCCAATCCCCCATCAGCACCCGGTAAACGCCCCTTTAGGTGCAATTGACAGAATGTGACGCTACGAAAATGTCCTTGCCGCACTGTTAATGATGATGGCTCATTATGGGCGGGCAAGGAATTTCACGTTGAAGTGAACCCGCATGACGTGGATTAAATGTGTTTAAAATGCAACGGAAATTGTGGGTTTTCTGCGATATGGCAATCAATTCGCGCGACGGTTGAGGCAAAAGCGCGCTCAAGACCGTGCCTAAACCAGAAATGGCAGTATCGGCTGGCAATTCTTCGTCCGGTCAGCGAATCAGAGCCGAAAAAGCCCGCCGGAGAGGCGGGCTTTCGATTCCGTAACGCTGCGCTGCCTTATCCGAGGTTCAGTTCCTTGAAGAAGTCGTTGCCCTTGTCGTCGACGACGATGAAGGCAGGGAAATCCTCGACCTCGATCTTCCAGATGGCTTCCATGCCGAGTTCCTCGAATTCGACCACTTCCACCTTCTTGATGCAGTCCTGTGCAATGCGTGCGGCAGGGCCGCCGATGGAACCGAGATAGAATCCGCCATGGGCCTGGCAGGCACGGCGCACCTGTGCTGAGCGGTTGCCCTTGGCCAGCATCACCATGGAGCCGCCGGCCGCCTGGAACTGGTCGACATAGGCATCCATGCGCCCTGCCGTGGTCGGGCCGAAAGAACCGGAAGGCATGCCTTCCGGGGTTTTGGCCGGACCGGCATAGTAGATCGGGTGGTTCTTGAAGTAGTCGGGCAGGGGCTCGCCGCTTTCCAGCCGGTCGCGGAGTTTGGAATGCGCCAGGTCGCGCGCCACGATCAGCGGGCCTGTCAGCGACAGGCGGGTCTTGATCGGATGCCTGGTGAGTTCCGCCAGGATTTCCGGCATCGGCCGGGTCAGGTCGATCTTCACGACGTTGTCAGACAGGTGATCGTCGGTGACTTCCGGAAGATATTTCTCCGGGTGCATTTCGAGCTGTTCCAGGAAGATCCCGTCCTTGGTGATCTTGCCGACAGCCTGACGGTCCGCCGAACAGGAGACGGCAAGGCCGATCGGCAGCGACGCACCATGACGCGGCAGGCGGATGACACGTACGTCATGGCAGAAATACTTGCCGCCGAACTGGGCTCCGACGCCGGTTGCCTGGGTCAGCTTGTGAATTTCCGCCTCCATCTCAAGGTCGCGGAACGCATGGCCGAGTTCGGAGCCTTCGGTCGGCAGTCCGTCGAGATAGCGCGCGGAGGCGAGCTTGGCGGTCTTGAGGTTCATTTCCGCCGAAGTGCCGCCGATAACGATCGCAAGGTGATAGGGCGGGCAGGCGGCGGTACCGAGCGTCAGGATCTTTTCCTTCAGGAACTCGATCAGCCGGTCGTGGGTGAGCAACGACGGCGTTCCCTGGAACAGGAAGGTCTTGTTGGCCGATCCGCCGCCTTTTGCCATGAACAGGAACTTGTATGCGTCTTCGCCTTCCGCATAGAGCTCGATCTGCGCCGGCATGTTGTTCTTGGTGTTCTTTTCCTCGAACATGGACAAAGGCGTCAGCTGCGAATAGCGCAGATTCTTCTTGAAATAGGCATCGCGCGCGCCTTCGCCGAGGGCGGCTTCATCCGTGCCGTCTGTCCACACGCGCCGGCCCTTCTTGCCCATGATGATCGCCGTACCCGTATCCTGGCACATGGGCAGTACGCCGTGCGAGGCGATATTGGCGTTCTTCAGAAGGTCGAACGCGACAAATTTGTCGTTTTCCGTCGCTTCCGGATCGTCGAGGATTTTCTTCAGTTGCTCCAAATGACCGGGACGCAGGAAGTGGTTGATGTCCTTGAAGGCTTCCTCGGACAGCAGCCGCAGGCCTTCCGGTTCGACCACCAGAACCTCTTCGCCATTGAAGTCGGCGGTTCTGACGTGGTCGGAGGTCAGTTTGCGATAGGGCGTCTTGTCTTCCCCTTGCGGGAACAGGGCACTGTGCTGATAGGCGGGGGGCGTGAGCGGAGCGTTCATAAGACGGCTTTCCTGATCTGGCTGCCTCCGGCAACGCTGCGGCCGGGGCGCTGGAGCGATGAGTGCTGTTCTCTTACGGCAAAACCACTGCGCCCGCCAAGTGCTACAAAAGCCTGCATCCGGTCGGAAGCAGGCTTGGTCCAGTTTCAAATCGATCAGATTTCGGACATCCGGCCGGCTTTTGCCGGAGGCCCGCCGTTGTGACAGGTTCGGCGGGGCAGGGCCATTTGAGCGAAATTATCGGGTCGCGGTAAGGTCGAGGGTGACGGTGACGGTGTCGCCGACCGTTTCATCGCCGACACCGGCTCCGAGCTGATAGTCGAGCCGCTTTATCCTTGCCGTTCCCTTCGCAGCTGCCGTATCTCCTTCGATCTCCAGGGTGAAATCCAGGTCCACGGGCTGGGAGATGCCCTTGATCGTCAGGGTTCCTTCCGCACGGTAGCTGTTGCCTTCGACGCGTTTAAGCGCTTCGGACTTGAATTCGGCGCGCGGAAATCCGTCGGCATCGAACCAGTCCGAGCCGGGCAGTGTGGCGTCGAATTGCGGATTGCCGGTGGAGGCGCTCGCCGGGTCGATCGTGGCGGAGATTTTTGCGGTCTCTGGAGCCTCGGGATCGAAGTCGATTGCCGCCGCCCAGGAACCGAAGAAACCGGTCAGCGTGCCGTCGCCCTGCTTGACCTCGAAGCCGAGCTTGCTCTTGTCCTGGTCGACGGTCCACTCGGCCGCGATTGCGGGGGTGGAAGCTGCCGCCACGGCAGAGATGGAGATGGCACAGAGAATATTTTTCAAAAGCATGCAGCTCAATCCTGAAGTCGTTTCTCAGATGGATGCTCGGGCTGGAGCCGTCGAAACCATGCGTTTCAGAGTGTTGTCACGGGCGATGTAGTGGTGCTTGAAGGCTGCTGCAACATGGGCCGCGATCAGGGCCATCAGAAGATAGGCGCCGTATTCGTGCAACAGCTTGAAAAATCCTTCCGCCTGCGCCTTGCCGCCGAGAAAATCGGGCACCGGAAGATGCGGGACGTGCAGCACGTTGAACACGATCGTCGGAATGCCCCAGGGCGAGGCGGACACCATGAACCAGCCGCTCACCGGCAGGGCGAAGAGAAAGCCGTAAAGGCCGGCGTGCCCGAGATGCGCTGCGGCCTTTTCCAGTCCAGACATGCTATTCGGCAACCTGGGAGACGGATTGACCAGACGCCATGCCAGGCGGAGGACCGCCAGTGTCAGCACGAGGAAACCGATGGACTTGTGAAGCTGGTAGAGCTGGAACGTCGCGGGTTCGGTCTGCGGCAGGGACGTCATATAGAGTCCGAGGGCGAGCATGCCGACGATCAGGAGCGCCATCGTCCAGTGGAAGAAAATGGCAATCCGTCCAAAACCTGATGGAGTGTTGCGCAGCATGGAGGCATCCTTGAACGGGGAGTGGAGACCGGGGGACCGGTCTCGACCCGATTGTCAGTTGGTGGCGTCGGTTTTCAGGGTTTCCGTGTGGAAGGTCACGGTCACGTCGTCGCTGACATAAGGCACGTACAAGTCCATGCCGTAGTCCGAACGTTTCACGACGCCCGTCACGGCAAATCCGGCAGCTTCCTTCTTCGCCATCGGGTGCTCGCCGAGCGTCGTTACGTCCACGGTCAGGGTCACCGGCTTGGCGATACCCTTGATGGTGAGATCGCCGGTGACCTTCAACTGTTTTTCGCCGGTCTGTTCGACCGAAGTGCTCTTGAAGGTCGCCGTCGGGAATTTATCCGCATCGAAGAAATCGGCGCTCAGGAAATGGGCAGTCCGGTCGGCGGAGAACGTATCGAGGCTTTTCACATCGATGGTGAACTCGATGGAGGAATTGGCGGGGTTGTCCTTGTCGATCAGGAGCGTGCCGTCCCAGTTGCCGAAACGGCCCTCGGTGGTGGAAAAGCCGAGGTGATTGTAGGAAATGGACAGGTTGGAGTGGGACTTGTCGAAATCATAGGAAAGGGGTTCCGCGAAGGCGGTGCCTGCAAGAAGCGAAACGGCGAAGGCGGAAGCAGCAATACGGATCATGTTGAACCTCGTGTGGTGTCTTTGGGAGCGTTCGCGCGAGAACGCCGTCGCCACTAAATAGGAGGATTCACTTCGAACGCCATTTGACTGTCTGTTCGGTCCGGGTGAACAATCCCGACGGTGAGGTAATTCCGGGCGATTGCTGAAGCGGACCTCGATTAATGGCGCAATCTGGCGGAAAGGACAGGACGGGCGGAAGCGAATCTTGCTCAAGGGGCCAAAGGGGCCTCAATAAGAATTAAATGGTAAGTGGCTGAAGGAGCGGATAAAAAGACCTGTCATCTTTCCATAACCTAAATCGGGCACCAATTTCGGGCACCTTATTGGCACTCGTCCTTCAATGCGGTTTGCTACCTGGAAAAATTCCGGCAAAACTGACCGCAGTCCAGGAGATCAGAACGTGAAGCAGGCGATTATCGTGTGTCACCGGGGCGGTTGTCTATCCGCACCTGAGAACACCTTTGCCTCACTTGAAAAGGCGATTGAGCTCAAGGCCGAAGTCGTCGAGTTCGACGTGCGCCCCTCCCGTGACGGCGTCCTTTACGTGATACACGATGAGACGCTGGACCGGACGACCAGCGGCACCGGGAGAACGTCGGACCTGAATTCCGACGAAATAGACCGGCTCGATGCGGGCTCCTGGTTCGGGGCGGAATTTATCGGTGAGCGGGTGCCGCGGCTCGACGCCTTCCTGGATGCCTGCAGGGGACGGATCGGCACCTATGTCGAAATCAAGGATGGTGACCCGGTGGAAATCAGGGACATGCTCTCTGTGCGCGGCATGCTGAACGATGCCTGGACCTTTTCCTTCGATCAGGCGATCCGGGCGAAGACCCGGGCGAAGGTGCCGGATCTGAAGCGGATGGTGCTCTACGCCCATGTCGGATCGGTGGAGCGGGCCGTTGCCCAGGAGGCGCATATCCTTGAATTCGACGAAGAAAATCTCGAAGAGGCCCTGGTGGTGGAAGCCAAGCAGGCCGGGCTGGTCACGCAGATGTTCTATGGCGGGGCCGACCGGGCCGTTTTCGAAAATGCTGTCCGCTGCAGCGTGGAGCAGATGAATATCGATCAGGTCGAACTTTTCCGCTCGGTGGAGAAGGACCTGCTGTCGCTGGCTTGACACAACAAAAGCTGGTTGCTTAGTCCTGGAAGGATGGATTGTCCGGGCGCGCAAATAGCCGGACGATTCCGTCAGACTTGGGGCCTGGCAAACGTTCCGGCAAGCGTTTTCGGAAGGGACTTGGCCAGGTGAAGGAAAACACCCGGACCAGGCGCGAAGGCCTGGGGCCGATGTTACGGGGCACTGCGGACCACCGCCCGCCGTGCCCCGAAGAATGGGCTCAGAGCTCGCTCAGGCGCTCTTGCAACACTGCTATTTCATCGGTAAGGGCCTGCGCATGCCGCTGGAGGCGGTCCAGCGCGGCACGCACATTGTCGATATCGGATGCCGGAGCAGCCTCCGTGATCGGAGGGGTTCCACGGCCGACCAGTAGCCACGTGGGGCTGACGTTCAAAACGCCTGCCAGGAGCACCAGCTTGTTGGATCGCGGTTCGGAACGGTCGCTTTCCCAGCTCTGCAACGTTGCAGTCTTGATGCCGAGGCGGCGTGCGAGTTGAGCTGTCGACAGTCCAACTACGTCGCGGGCTTTGCAGATACGCTCACCCAGGGTGTAATCGCTGCTGTCGGTTGCCATGGTCGAGCTCCCGTAGTGATCGGTTGCTTCCGGCGTATGAGAAGCAGGCCTCGTGGAGAGGGGCGGTTCAGTCTGTTTTCTTGTCTGGATCATGCCCTCTAGCCTTGCACGACAGGTGTGCGGGCCGCAACCGCGGGAAGTCGATTTGTCGCATGGAAAGCGACAGAAGACGGGATCCGTGCATGGTCTTCGCAAAAATACGGGGTTGGGATGGAGGAACTGCCGCCTCCAGCCTGGCCCGGGCCTCCGCCACCCTGTGAGGCCCGCGACGGGCAGGCAGGGCGAGGGGATCAATATTCGCGTTCGAAGAATATGCCGGCTTTCGAGGAACCGTCGGCGCCCACCTCGCCGCGAACCTTCAGGCCGCGATCCAGGTCGATGTCGACCTTGACCCGGCTGGAGTTGGAGCCGGTTCCCTGTTCGACGCCAAGATATATATTGTCATTGATGTATTTGCCGACGGACACGGATGGGCCGTCTTCGCCATCCGTATTGATGTCGATCGCGTCGAGGCCGAGCGATTTGCGGATGGCCGCCAGCGGGCCGTTGTCGCTGCCGCCGGTCAGTGTCACGATTGCCGCGGCCAGGCGCGCCACCTGGGTAGGTGACAGGTTGCCGACGCTTTTGCCGAAGAGGAGCAGGGCAAGCACTTCATCTTGCGGCAATTCCGGTGAAGAGCTGAATGTGATCTGAGGGTCGTCGGCTTCCCCGCTAACGCTCACGGTGATGGTCGTGTCGGTGACGTTCGTGGTGGCGGCAAAGTCGATGACGGGCGTCAGCGAGCCGTTGAACGTGGCGCTGCCGCGCGAGAAGATCAGCCTGCGGGTCAGGATTTCGAGCTGGCCGCGTTTGAGTGAAAACGCGCCGATGGCCTGCGGATCGGCGATGGTCCCCGCAATCTTCAGATTGCCCTGCAGTTCAGCATCCAGGCCGCGACCGCGAATGAAGATGCGCCCCGGCGCGGACAGGACGATATCGAGCCGCGGTGACTGGCTCCTCTGTTGGGTCTGCGACTGTTTCGGTTCGCCGCCCATGTCGGCCACTTGTTGCCGGACCGCGGCCGGCGCGTTCACATGACGGACATCCACGGGCGGGATCGCTCCCGGAAGATATTCGGGAATGGACACGTCCGCCTTGTTGATCGAGATCTGGCCGCCGATGAGGGCGGAAGCGGTCTGGGAGGCGAGTGGTCCGGACACTTTCAGGTCCGCGCTGACATCTGCTGTTACCAGTCCTGGATCGACGTAGCGGCCGTTTGCGAGCTTGAGGGACAGGTCCGCCGGAAAACCGTTGTTCATGCCGACCGTACCCCCCGCCGTCAGCGAGCCACCGGTCGCAAGGTCTCCCGCGATGCCGTTGAGCGATGCCTGGTTCTGGGTAACCGCCGCGGATCCGCGTATGTTTTGCAAGGTCAGGCCGGTCGAGAGGCTGGTCACCTTCAGTCCCGAGGGGGAGGCCGTGACCTGATAGGCCGGGGCGCTTGCGGTGCCGCCGACATTGCCCTTCAGGACAATGGTGCCTTCGCCTCGAAGACCTGCCTCGATCATCGGCCGCCGCAGCACCTCCACGGGTACGGTACCGTCCAGTGTGATCGCGAGCGGCATGGGTTTGGCAAGCCCGACGGTTCCGGAGGCGGTGAGCTTCAGGCCGTTCGGATCCCCGACTTTCGTCGTCTGCGTGACCAGATTGTCCTTGAGCGTGCCGCTTGTCTGCAGGTCAAGCACGGATAGGCCGTTGGTCTTGAGTTCGCTCGCAGTCAGCCCGGCACCATTGATCGTCCAGTCCACCTTGGGCGCGGAGGCGCTTCCGGTGGCCGTTACCTTGCCGGAAAGTGTCCCGCCAAGGCCGAGCGATGGCACGAAGGCGTTTGCAAGGTTCACCGGGACCGACGCAAGGTCGGCCTTCATGTCCAGCAGCTGTCCGGCCGAACCCGACACCGTGAGCGCGCCGTTGCCGAGCTGCAATTCCACCGGTTCGATAGTGGCGGTGCCGTCAGCATACGAAACCTTGGACGGCTGCTTCAGTTTGCTGTCGATCCCCTGGTAGTGCATGGCAAGCTGCGACAGGGCGACAACGTAGCTGCCGGTGCGGGGCGTGCTGACGTGGGCCGTGAGGGTCAGTCCGTCCGTGCCCGTCTTGTCCAGGCTCATCGCCCCCGTTATGGCGGTGCCGCCATTTTCCGGTTTGGCTTGCATGGTCACGCTGTGAATGGGTGTCGCATCCGTCAGAAGGTCGGCGAGCTGGATATCCGCCGTCACGGTTTCCGGGGCATAGGGCGCGGAGAGGTTGGCCTTCAGCTTGAGGCTGCCAAGGCTGAGAGAAGGAACCGCGAGGTCGGCCCCGGCAATATCCAGAAGCAGGGATTTGCTGTCGGGGTCCACGGACGCGGTACCTTCGATGCGGCCGCTGATTTCGGTCAGGAGCAGCGGTGACAGGGAAGCAAGGTCCGGGGCATCGATTTTCAGATCGCCCTGCAATGTCTCGAGAGCCTTGCCGAGATCGCCGACGGCGAGCGAACCGGTGACCGTGTTGCCCGCCAGCTTTACCATCAAAGGCTCGACAACCGCGCCGCCGTTTTTGCTCTTCAGGTCGACGTCAATCGCAAGCGGTTGCCCGTTCAACGATGCCGACCCTTTTACCGTTGCTTCCGGCGCGGCAAGATCGGCGGTCGCCTGGGAGGTCAGCGCGAGATCGTCCAGTGGCGTTCCGGCGAGCAGGATCTGTTTCGAGGCGGCTTCCGCTTCGACGTTCAGGCGGTCGATCGGGCCTGAGGTCCTGGCGTTAAGCGTCACGCTTCCTGATAGCTGCGGATCGATTTTCGACAGATCCGCAAGGCTTGCCTTCACGGAGGAGGCGAGTGTCTCGTCGCTGTAACGGGCATTCCCGGTGACTTCGATTGCGGAGTTTTTCAGGGTCAGGCTCTTGACGGTTATGTCGTTCTGGCCGGCAATGTCGAGCGTGACGTCGAGACCGGTTTCTCCCTTCAGCAGGATGTCTGCCTGCGCCACGCCGGTGACAACGTCGTGGCTGACCAGCGAAACTGCGGCAGATCCGGATAATTCGGCGGGATCCAGGCCGGCGGAGAAGGTTCCCGACAGGCTGCCGCCGAGTTCGCGTCCGGCAAGGCCAGCGAACCTGGCAAGGTCGGGAAGAGTGAACCGGCCTTGGCCGGAAATGTCGTTGGGTGACACATCGGTCACGCTCAGGCTCAAGGTCGCCGCCGCAAGCTCCGCAACAAATTTGTCGAGCGTCAGCGCCTTCTTCGCGCCGTCGGCCGAGCCGGATGCCGTGAGCAGCACCGGGCCGGACAACGGCTCGGTTTGCGGGGTTAGGCCCTTCAGGTCGGAAACGGTGGCGGTCAGGGAGAAGGGCGTGGTCAAGACTTCCGGCGTGAGATTTGCTCCTGCGCCAGCAAGTTGGAGGCCGATGGAGCCTGTTTGTGCCTCGTTCGTACGGAGGGATGCCAGATCAACCTTTGCCGACCAATCGGCTGCCGATTGCTCGCCGGAGATGGCGAATTCCGACGTGAAGGGACCGAAGGCTATGCGCCTGTCCTCCAGGTCTACTGCAATCAGGGCGTTGTCGCCGGCTGACACGGCAAGCTTTCCGTTGGCACTGACGGTGCTGCCCTCCAGATCCACCGCCGCATCGAGGGCGACCGTTTTTGATTTCAGGCTCACGGTTCCGGAACGGGGGCTGAAGTCGGTGGAAAAGACGGCTTTGCCCGTGGCGTTGGTCGTGCCGAGAACGAAGGCTTGTGCCGCCGGTGGAGCAAGTGAGGCGAGGTCGCCGTCCAGGTCGAAGGTCAGATGTCTTTGTCCGCCGGTTTCCACGATCTTCGCGGAACCCGTCACGGTTTCCCTGCCATCCAGCGCCAGGCTGAGTTTCGCCGCCCAATCTGTCAGCGGGCCCTGTCCCGTCAGATCCATCTGCAGGGCGGGAAGGTCCGGTACATCAAGCAGGCGCGCGGCCAAGCCGCCGCGCGGTTCGGATACCGAAATGTCGAAGGCAAGCGTTTCCGCCGCCGGTTCGAATTCCGCCTTGGCGGAAAGCGACGCATCGACGCCGTCGATGCGGTGAACGTCCACGTCCGCCGTGATGAGGGCAGGGTCCAGGGCAAAGGACCCGGCGCCGGAAGCGGTCATGGTCATGGGCGCGCCCAGAAGGCTCTCACCCAGATCGATCTCGCCGACGGTCAGCTTTTGCAGGGAAACGTTGAGCGGGAGCGAAAAGCCGCCGGAGGCTTCATCTTCGCCCGTCACGTCGCCGGAGCCGGAAGACTGATCTGCCGGTGTTCTGATCAGTTCAACTTGAGCGGCGGAAAGAGAAACGATGTCCAGATCGCCCGACAGCAGCCGGAGCGGCGCCCAGCTTACAGCAGCCCGGCTTACACGCAGCCAGTCGCCTTCGGTATCCCCGATGCTGACGCTTTCAACGTCCGCATCGAGGTTGAAACCGACATGAAGACCGTCGATCCGGATGGTCATGCCGTCGGTGGACGCAAGGCTGCTCGCCAGCGCGGAGACGAAGGCTCGCCCGGACGGAACCTGCAGGGCGGAAATCAGGAGAACCGGGATCAGGATCGCGACCGCGGTCAGGAATCCGAAGATCCGCAAAGTGAGTCTTAAAAAACGCATATGCGTCAGAACGCCTGGCTCAAACCGACATAAAGGGCAAAATCCGGATCATCCTTTTCCGGATCGAGTGGAATCGCCGCATCGACACGAAGCGGCCCTATGGGAGTAAAGTAGCGCAGGCCGCCGCCCACGCCCACCTTCAGGCCTTCGGAAAAATCAGGAAAACTGTCTTCATAGGCATTGCCCGCGTCGACGAACCCGACGACGCCAATGGTTTCCGTTACCTGGATACGGACTTCGCCGGAGAGTTCGATGAGCGAACGCCCGCCGGTCACCTCTCCATCCACGCGCGGGCCGACATTGCGGTAGGCATAGCCGCGAATGGAGCCGCCGCCACCGGCAATATAGCGGCGGCTGGCCGGAACGGATTCAACGGACGGGGCGAGGATCGATCCTGCGGTCGCCTTTCCTGCCAGGATGAAACGCTTCGACTTGTCCAGCGCGAAGTAGCTGGACACAGTTCCCTTGAAGAAGCCCATGGCGTTCGAATTGAGCGTGTCGTAGGCGGGTTCCGCAAGCAGGGTCGCGAAGATCCCCTTGGAGGGGTTCAGCAGGTCGTCGCGGTTGTCGAATGTCAGATCCGCAGGCAGGCCGACCAGCAGGTAATCCTCGTCGCCGAACACGTCCTGTTCGTTCGCAAAATAAACCTCGGCGCCGGCCCGTCCTTTCAGCGTTTCGCTGAACTGCCGGTTAAGATAGGCATCGAAGGTAATCGACCGGCTCTTGTAGGCGTCCGGGTTTTCCTGCTTCGCGCCCAGGCTGGTGGAAAAACTTGTGAGCGGACCGAAGACTCCCGGTTTTTCGAAGGCGATACGCGTGGAATATTCCAGATCGTTCAGGCTTTCGTTCCCGATCCGCCCCACCGAGCCTTCGATCGACAGGAGTTCGCCCCGCCCGAAGAGGTTCCGTCTGCGCCAGTAGGCCTCGACGCCGAAACCCTCCGTACTGGACCAGGAAGCACCGGCGCCGATCACGTGGCGCTTTCTTTCGCTCACCTCGATAGAGATGGGCAGGCTGCCGTCCGGGCCCTCGATATCTCCTTCCACCAGGCGGATCGACGAAAAGATACCGAGGTCGTTCAGGCGTTTTCGGGCCCGCGCCAGGTCTTCAGGGGAATAGATCCCGCCGACCGGCAGCATCGCCTGTTGCACGACGAAATCCGGATTGGTGACTTTGGTGCCACTGACGGAAACCTGTCCGAACCGGGCCTGAGGACCGGCGTCGGCGATCAGGGTGACAGCCAGCGTGTTGGTGCTATGGTCTGCGGTTATCTTGCGCTCCGCGATGGAGGCTTTCGGATAACCGCGTCCACGCAGAACGGTGACGATGCGCTTTTCGGCGGTCAGGATCTTGCCGGAGGCGGCGGTCTCTCCGCTTGCGAGGCCCCAGAAGGAAGGGTCGGTCGAAAGGTCTCCGCCCGGAGTCGAGACGGAAACCCTGCCGAAGGTGAAGACCGGCCCGGGATCGACGAGGATATTGGCCCTGACCGGGCGGGCATTGGGCAGGTCGCTCTGCTCGAGTGCCGTTTCAAGCGGAACGCCATTGAGAGAAATATCGACGGTGCCTCCATAACGTCCGTCGGAATAAAGCTTGGCGACGAGCCGTTCGCGGTCCGACAGAGCCCGGGCGAGCAGCCCGGCTTCTCCGGAGGGCGGTTTGTCCTGCTCCTGTACGAGCACCGAGGCGCCTTTCAGCTCCTTGGTCAGGTCCTCGTTGCCTGTGGAGACGGAAACCTCCGTTTCATAAGGAAGAGGATCGGGCACGGCTTCCGGCTCTTCCTCGGAAGAGCCGAAGATCTTCCAGCCGAAGAGTTCGAATGCGCTGGCGGGCATCGGCTGCAATGCCAGGAAGGAGCAGACTGTACCGGCGCATATCAGACGGAAGGCAACAGAAAACCCGCCGGAAACCGGAAAGGTCTCCAGCAAAAAGGGAGCGCGAACGCTCCGGGCCGGCCGTGGGCCGGACATGCAGGACGGTAGACCCTTCACTTACTGCCGCCTGACGGATTGTTGCGGCCGTCGCGCATCAGAAAATTCTGTTGCGATCCAGCCTGCTGCAATTGCAGTCCCCACTGTTTCCACCATAGATCACCTATGGTTAAGGCAATCCAAACACGATAGACCATGGCCCGGCGCAGGGCGCAAGTGCAGGCCTGCAACAGATGGCGGGATAGGCGCCTCCCTTTCGGGAGGCAGGAAACGGTGTCTGTGAAAGGAGGCGCGATCAGCCAAATCAGAAAAGCGGTTCGTCCTCCGGCAGGCCGAGCAGGCGGGTCGCCGCGGTCAGGGTGTTGACCATGAGCATGGCGATTGTCATCGGTCCGACGCCGCCCGGAACCGGGGTTATCGCACCGGCGTGACCGACGGCTTCATCGAAAGCGACGTCGCCGACGAGACGGCTCTTGCCTTCGCCGCGTTCCGGGGCGGGGATCCGGTTGATGCCGACGTCGATCACGGTCGCACCCGGCTTGATCCAGTCGCCCTTTATCATTTCCGGACGGCCAACGGCGGCGACCACGATGTCGGCGGCGCGGACAACGCCCGGCAGATCCTGCGTGCGGCTGTGGGCGATCGTCACGGTGCAGTTTTCCGAAAGCAGAAGGCTCGCCATGGGTTTGCCGACGATATTCGACCGGCCGACGACAACGGCGTTCTTGCCCGAAAGCGTGTCGCCAAGGGTCCGCTTGAGCAGCACGAGGCTGCCTGCCGGCGTGCAGGGCACGAGAGCGCTGTCGCGCTCGCCGGCGGTCAGGAGACCGACATTGACCGGATGGAAGCCGTCGACGTCCTTTTCCGGACGGATCAGACGCAGCACCTTGCTTTCGTCGACATGGCCGGGCAGGGGAAGCTGTACGAGGATACCGTGAATGTCCGGATCGTTGTTGAGCTGGTCGACCAGCTTGAGGATGTCTTCCTCGCTGGTCTCCTCAGGCAGCGTGTGCTTGACGGAATGAAAGCCGCAGGCCTCCGCGGCACGGTCCTTGTTGCGCACGTAGACCTGGCTGGCAGGGTCTTCACCCACCAGCACCACGGCCAGACCCGGGCGCTTGCCGCTGGTTTCGAGCAATTTGGCGGCCCGGCGCGTGATTTCCTCACGAACCGAATCCGCGATGGCCTTGCCGTCGATGATCTGAGCCTGGGACATTCCACTTCCTTGTAGCTGTATCTGTCTTCAATACCGGTTTGGCGAGAAGCTATAGAAAGACGGGGGCGATTGGAAAGACGGTTTGCGTCGTTTCTTGCTCTTGTTTCGTCATTCCTTGCGCAAAAAGGCCAGCAGGCGGGCTCAGAGGCTCGCAGCGAAGGAATCGAGTTCGGAAATTGCGCAGACGATATGATAAAGCGAACTGGCGGTCGCCGGTTCATCCACGAAGCTTCCGTCGGCGCGCAGCTTGTCGCGCCACAGGCCTTCCGGAACATCGTCGAAATAGATCCGCAGGGCTCTGACGGCGTCCGGAATATCGGACAGATAAGCCTCTCTTTCCGGTCCGGTCGAAATCCGCGCCAGCGCGATCGCCGCCTTGATCCATTCGGTCTGTCCCCAGAGCCGGGCAACGGGATCGCGGACGGTGAAATCGTCGTTGAGGGACATGAAGGCGGTGCCGCGGGTTTCGTCGATGCCGTAGGTCCAGCCGATGTCGTATAGGCGCCGGGCTGCGACGAGCGCACCCGCGTCGTTTCTGGAAATTCCCCACATTGCGAGAAGCCAGGCCCATTCGAACTGATGGCCCGGCTCCATGACGCGACCCTTTTCGCCCGGCATAGGCTCCCAGTTAAGGTCGAAGAATTCGCGCAGTCCCCCGCTGACCGGATCGATGAACCTTGTCAGTGCAAGCTCGGCGATCTCGTCGGAAAGATCCGCCCAGACCGGGTCGTCGGAGATCTCCTCCCAGGCAAGACATGCTTCGAAGAGATGCATGTGAGGGTTGGAACAAAGCGGAACGCGGTCCGGATTGTCCTCCCGGAAGCCGGCTTCCGGATGGCGGTAATTGTCGATCAGGTGATTGAGAAGGTTGGTTGCGCGGTCGGTCGCATCGCTCCGGCGCTCCGGAATCGCGGCGGCAACCTGAGCAAAGCCGAAGAGTGCGAAGGCCTGATTGTAAAGGTCGAACGACGAATCGACGATCCTGTTGTCTATGTCGAGGGCAGCCGCAACATGACCCTCGGCGGTCAGGAACCGGCTCACGAACCAGTCGTGGATCGCCATGGCCAGGGATTGCGCGGGCCCGTCCCAGCCGAGCTTCGCCCCTTCCAGAAACGAATAGATCTGACGGGGAACGATACGGGCTCGCCGCACGGTCGAAACCGCATTCGAGCTGGCGAGGTCGACGGCTTCGAAACATTCGCCGGTGCGGGCATCGGCACCTGCGGTCGACCAGACGCGAAGAGCGTTTCCCGTCAGCCAGCCCTTCAGGTCTGTGGAGAGGGCCCTGAGGACAGCGGTGTCGTCGGACAGGTGTTGGGCGGTCATGGGTTTCCTCGTCGCGGGTGGGAGATCCCGGAAGGCTTGGGCGGAACCGTGTCAGGCTGAAGACGGCAAGCGGAAGGTATTCAATTTCCTTGCAAAAAGGTAGCCCCCGCCCGGGCAAGGTCACAAACGATCGGTAACGCAAGGCGCAAAAAAACGCCCTGTCGGGAGACAGGGCGCCGGTAGTCGCGAGCAACCTAGACGTTGCTGTCGGGGAAGGAAGACTTCCTCTCGGTCATGAAGGCCTGAAGGGCTTCGTCGATTCCCGGGTCCAGTTCCGGACCGGTGTAGCCCCTGAGCATCTCTTTCCATCTGGAGTTGGCACGCTTGGCGGCATCCAGTTCGCCGTCGGCGAGCCATTGCTCGTAGGAATTGTTGTCGGCGATGGTGGAACGGTAGAAGGCGCTTTCGAAGTTGCGCTGGGTATGGGCCGCGCCGAGGAAGTGACCGCCGGGGCCGACCTCCTGCAGGGCATCCATTGCCATCGACTCGTCCGAAATCTCGATGCCCTTGGCCAGGACATGCATCATGCCCAGCTGGTCCGCATCCATCACGAATTTCTCGTAGGAGGAGCACAGGCCTCCTTCCAGCCAGCCGGCGGCATGAAGGCAGAAATTCACGCCCGACTGCAGCGTTGCGAGGATCGTCTGGGCCGATTCCTGCGCGGACTGGGCGTCCGGTACCTTGGAGGCGGTGAAGGAACCGCCGGAGCGGAACGGCAGGTTGAGTCTGCGGGCGAGTTTCGCCGCGCCGTTCAGAAGCAGGGAGCCTTCCGGGCTGCCGAAGGTCGGGGCGCCGGACTGCATGGAGATGGAGCTGACGAAGGCGCCGAAAACCACCGGTGCGCCGGGACGGATCAGCTGGGTCAGCGCGCACCCCGCCAAGGCTTCGGCAAGCACCTGGGACAGCGTGCCGGCCACCGTGACAGGGCTCATGGCGCCCGCCAGAATGAAGGGCGACACGATGCAGGCCTGGTTATGGCGAGCATAGACCTTCAGCGCGCCGAGCATGGTCGCATCGAAGACCAGCGGCGAGTTGGCGTTGATCAGCTGGATCATGACGCAGTTCTGGTCGACGAAGTCCTCGCCGAAGGTGATCTGCGCCATCCTGACCGAATCTTCGGCCCGCTCGGGCGCCGTCACCGACCCCATGAACGGCTTGTCGGAATATTTGATATGGGAATAGACCATATCGAAATGGCGCTTGTTGACCGGAAGATCCACGGGCTCGCACACGGTGCCGCCGGAATGATGCAGCCAGGGCGACATGTAGGTCAGCTTCACGAAATTCCGGAAGTCCTCGATGGTGCCGTAACGGCGGCCCTTGTCGAGGTCGGTAACGAAGGGCGGGCCGTAGACCGGCGCCAGAACCAGGTTGTTGCCGCCGATCTCAACGTTTCGGGCCGGATTGCGTGCGTGCTGGGTAAATTGCGACGGGGCCGTCTTCACCAGCTCCTGCAACATGCCCTTCGGGAAACGGACCCTCTCGCCGTCAACCTCGGCGCCGGCTTTTTTCCAGATGGCGATGACTTCCGGGTCGTCCCGGAATTCCAGGCCGATTTCCGCAAGGATCCGGTCTGCCTGGGCTTCGATCCGCTCCGCACCTTCGTCGCTCAGGACGTCGTAGTTCGGAATGTTTCTGGAAATATAGGGAACGGCCTGTCCGCCCGGACCGGCTTGCCGCCGTTCACGGCGGGCACTTCTTCCTCGGCGGCCAGATGTGGCAGCGTCTGACATTTTTTGGCTCCAAAAGTGGTATTTCGTTTGCCGTAGTCTTTCTCAGCTGCGGTGGCAACCCGGCTTCAGATACGTCGCACAATACCTTAAAACCGTCATGTCTGTTTGTTGATTGATTTTCAGGTTTTTTCGTCGTGCAGAAACAGGGATGAAAAGGGCAGGAACTGTGACGCTCAGGCGACAGGTTTTGGCCCTTTGCCGCGCTTTCGCATCCGGAAGGCAGACTAACTTTTCCCCGTGACCCAGGCAAAAGCCCGCCATGGACATCCCCGCAGGATCTGCTATTGCGGGAAACCGCCTGAAACAGGCTCAAAGTAACAACGACGAAAGACTGCTGCATGTCCAAGCTGGAAGATCTTCTGGCCCGGAAAGGGGCGCTCCTCGCCGACGGGGCGACGGGAACCAATCTGTTCGAAATGGGCCTCGTTTCCGGTGATGCCCCGGAACTTTGGAACACCGAGGAACCGGAAAAGATCAAGGCCTTGCACAAGTCCTTCGTGGATGCCGGTTCCGACATCATCCTGACCAACACCTTCGGCTGCAACCGGCACAGGCTTAAGCTGCACAAGGCGGAAGACCGGGTGAAGGAACTGAACATCGCCGCGGTGAAGCTCGCCCGCGAGGTCGCCGAAGCATCGGGGCGGGACGTACTGATTGGCGGGTCGGTCGGCCCCACCGGCGAGCTCTTCCAGCCGCTCGGCGCGCTCACCTACGAAGACGGGGTTGCAGCGTTCCGGGAACAGATGGAAGGCCTTGTCGAAGGCGGCGCGGACATTCTGTGGGTCGAAACCATGTCGGCGGTCGAGGAAATGAAGGCTGCCGCGGAAGCGGCAAAGGACTTCGATCTTCCGCTGGTCATAACCGCCAGCTTCGACACCGCCGGCAAGACGATGATGGGCCTGTCGCCGAAGGGGCTTGGAGATCTGCAGGGCCAGTTTGCCTGCACGCCCGTCGCGATCGGCTCCAACTGCGGCGTCGGCGCGTCCGATCTTCTGGCCGCGATCATGGACATCACCGAGGCCTATCCGGAGGCCATCGTTGTCGCCAAGGCCAACTGCGGCATCCCGCAGATCAAGGGAGACGAGGTCGTCTATACCGGAACGCCGGAACTTATGGCCAGATACGCGCATATGGCCCTGGATGCGGGTGCCAGGATCGTCGGCGGCTGCTGCGGAACCTCTCCCGTTCATCTTGCCGCCATGCGCGGCGCGCTCGACGCGCATCAGGCCGGCAAGCGTCCTTCGCTTGAAGAGGTGATCACCGAGATCGGCCCGCTTGTGTCGCCGCCCAACAAGGAAGCCGACGCCGCAAGGTCCGAAGGCGAGGGGACCGGTCGCCGCCGCGGCCGCCGTCGTTCCTGATCCGTGTGAGGCCGAACGCGAGAGCATTCGGTCCGGTGATTACAGATTATGAGTGCCCGGAAGGTACTGATCTCCTCAGCAGCTTCCGGGCACAGCTTTTTCAAGCGCTTTCGACGTTTCCTTCAGCGATCCGGAGACGATGCCCATCGGCTGAAAGGGCGGATCGGTCTGCATGCCGGGGTTCGACAGGTGGATCTTGTAGCAGCCGGCAAAGACCTTCACCGTGCCATCATTCAGCGTGGCTGAGATGGCAACCGGCAGGGTCCAGTAGATCTGTCCGGCGCCGGGATCGGGTTCCGTCGAACCGAATTTTACGGTCACCGATTTGGTCGTCTCGTAGCCCTTCGCCCAAGCCGCGAAATCCTGAGGGGCGGATCCTTCCGTGAAATAGCCGTAAGCCTGAGCGAAATACCCGTGGCTTATGGCGTTGTAATAGCTTTCGATCAGCTTTTGCGGCGTCGACCTGTCGTCCAGATAGGTCCAGTCGTCGGCGAGGGCATGCTGGAATGGAATAAGCGCGAAAGGCAGCAATGCGCCGGCTTTCGGAACGCCTGAAAAAACGTCCTTCAAACTCATGTAGCACTCCTTTTGCTTACACGGCTTCGGATAATTCTATTCCGGAACGCTTGCGACTTGCCAGGAAGCAGACATGTTTTCCGTCTTGCAATCTCCGTTCTTTGACGTTTACGTAAAAGCAAGCCGGAATCCCGGCGTGAATTGAAGGCAATAGGGAGGGCTGCCAGTGACACCGGTGATGACTGCTGAAGACATCATGGAGATGCTGGACCGGGAGTTTCCGCAAATACACGCGGGCGGCCGCGTCTATTCCATCGACGGCGTGTCACCTGGTGAAGCTGTCGTCCGCCTATCGGCCAATGACGTGCACTTGCGGCCGGGCGGGACCGTTTCAGGTCCTTCCATGATGGCCCTGGCGGATCTGGCGGCCTATGTGGTGATCCTGGCCCATATCGGGCCGGTCGCGCTGGCGGTCACCACCAGCTTCAACATCAACTTCCTGCGCAAGCCGGAGCCCGGCGACCTGCTCGCAACCTGCCGTCTCTTGAAACTCGGCAAAAGGCTGGTGGTTATCGAATGCGGCATCGCCGGAGAGGGCGAAGACGAACTCGTCGCGCACGCTACGGCAACCTATTCCGTGCCGCCGCGCTGAAGGACTGTCCTTGGAAAAGTTCAGGCGCTCTTTTCGCCGTTTCCTGTTCGAACAGGGTTTCGAGCTTGTCCGAATATTCCACCACCTGACCTCGACCGCCGCGCTTGGCCGCGTAAACAGCAAGGTCCGCCCGGTGCAGGGCGGATTTCTGCGTGTCGCCGGGGCGTGTCAGGTATGCGCCGGCGCTCAGGCTCGGCGTGTAGCTTCGGCCTTCGTATTCGCACGGCGCCCTGGCACCTTCCATAACCCGTGCGCAGAGAGCGCGGAATTTCGCCTGGCCGATGTCCCGACACAGGACGACGAACTCGTCGCCGCCGAAGCGTCCGACGATGTCCTCCTCGCCGCGAATGCTGGATTTCAGCAGGTCGGCGATGTGCCGGAGCAGACGGTCGCCGCAGGCATGACCGAACCGGTCGTTCACCTGCTTGAAATAGTCGACGTCGACGAAGAGCACGCCGAGACCGTCCGATTGATCGGGCGCACTGAAAGCCTCGTCCAGAACGTCGGAAATGGAGTTCCGGTTCAAGACGCCGGTGAGCTGGTCGTAGCGCGTGAGTTCCAGGAGGCGCTGATCCTGGTTTCGAAGCTGGCGTGTCCTGCGGACATAGGCTGCCGCGGGTATGGCCAGGATAAGCGTTGTGCCGATGACCAGGAGCCAGCTGATCTCGGCGAAGGCATCCTCCAGCGCAACTTCCAGGGAGCTTACATCGACATAGATTTCCATCGTGCCGAGACGCTGTCCGGAAGGGGTCACGGCCGGCAGGTATACCTCTATATAAGTGTGGGAATTGCCTTTTTCCTCGGCCTCGTCGTCATGGGCTGAGTAGAAGGCCGGCTTGCCGGTCCGGTAGACCTCCACCGCGGTTTCGCTGCTGGCCTCGTTCAGTTCGACGGCGTCGCTGCCTGAAAGATAGGTGCGCGTGCCCTCCGGGTCGAACAGCTCGAAGCGCAGGATGTCGACCATGGCGAAGGAGCTTTCCATGCGCACCACGTCCGGAGGGACGTCAGTTCCCGCGACGAACATGCCTTCGGCGTCGGGAACCAGTCTGAAGAAGTCCGTCGACCAGTTTTCCGCCTTGATCTCCGCGTTTCTCAGAATGGATCTTTGCACCTGCCAGTCGAGCAGCCCCTGAAGTGCGGCGGTCACGCCTGTCAGCAGCAGCAGCCCCGACAGGACGGCAATCACCAGCGGTTTTTTCAGCCAGATCCTCAGGTTTTCCGCTTGCATCCACTCAACTCTCTCAATCGTTTCTGCCCCCAAATGTGCACACTTCAGCTTAAGGTGCCGTAAAACTTGCGCAAAGTTGCGGATGCCGGTAGTGGGCATTGTCTGCGCCGACAGTGCCCAAGATGAGAAAAGTTTGTGGTAACATAATACCGTTTTTATATGTGTTTGAAATTAAAAAGAAAATTTTGGAATTCATGAAAAGAACGTTCTTGACGGGAATTTCCTCCGGGCGTATAAGCTGCCGCGAACGAGTTCAAGGTCCGTCCGCTGGCTCAATTTACAGCCGCGCGGGCCTTTGTCTTTAACTGACCAAAACGGATCAATCTCATGAAGACCTTCTCTGCCAAGCCGGCTGAGGTCGAGAAAAAGTGGATCTTGATCGACGCAGAAGGCGTGGTCGTCGGCCGTCTGGCCGCTTTCATCGCCAACCATCTGCGCGGCAAGCATCTGCCGACCTATACGCCCCACATTGACACCGGCGACAACGTCATCGTCGTCAATGCCGACAAGGTGGTGCTCACCGGCCGCAAGTACGACAACAAGAAGTACTACTGGCACACCGGCCACCCGGGCGGCATCAAGGAGCGCACCGCGCGTGCGATCCTGGAAGGCCGTTTCCCGGAACGCGTCCTGGAAAAAGCCGTGCAGCGCATGATGCCGGGCGGCCCGCTGTCCAACAAGCAGCTGAAGAACCTCAAGGTCTACGCTGGTCCGAACCACCCGCATGAAGCTCAGTCGCCGGAACTCGTCGACGTCAAGGGCCTCAACGCAAAGAACGACGGCAAGAGGGCTTAACAATGGCTGAGCTGCAATCCCTGGAAGAACTGGGCGGCGCGGTCGAAACCGCAGCCCCCGAAGCTCCGGTCCATGTCCAGAAGCTGGACGCTCAGGGCCGTGCATACGCAACCGGCAAGCGTAAGGACGCGATTGCCCGCGTCTGGATCAAGCCGGGCACCGGCAAGATCATCGTCAACAAGAAGGACTTCACCGAGTATTTCGCTCGCCCGGTTCTTCAGATGATCCTTCGCCAGCCGATCATGCTGACCGACCGTGACGGCCAGTACGACGTTGTCGCAACCGTGACCGGCGGTGGCCTCTCCGGCCAGGCTGGCGCCGTGCGTCACGGCCTCTCCAAGGCCCTGACCCACTACGAGCCGGAACTGCGCTCCGTCCTGAAGAAGAACGGCTTCCTGACCCGCGACAGCCGCGTCGTCGAACGTAAGAAGTTCGGTAAGCGCAAGGCTCGCCGGTCGTTCCAGTTCTCCAAGCGTTAATCGCCGGACCTGGAAACACCAGTTCAGGATACCCGCCGGAGCGATCCGGCGGGTTTTTTCTTGGCCGGAAAACCTGCTAGAGCACTGTTTGTCCGCAAGTCTGGGGAATGCTCTTTCCTGGCGTGTGACGGCCGCGGACAGGGGAGAAGAATGCTGCCATGAACCAGGCCATGACCCATGCGAAATTCCTGCAGGGCAGCCTGTTCCGGCATGTCACCGTCATGTCGCTCACCGCTTCGGTCGGCTTGATGGCGATTTTCGCGGTCGACTTTGTCGACATGATCTTCATTTCCATGCTCGGCAAGGCGGAACTCGCTGCCGCTGTCGGTTATGCCGGGGCGATCCTTTTTTTCACCACCTCGTTCAATATCGGCGTGGCGATCGCCGCCGGTGCGCTTGTCGCGCGGGCGCTCGGGGCAGGGGACAGGCAAAGGGCCCGCCTGCAGGCGTCAAATGCACTGACGGCCGGTGTCGTCTTTTCCTCTGTCTTCGCGCTCATCGTTTGGCTTGCGCTGAGCCCTCTCGTGACGCTGATCGGTGCCGGCGGCGAAACCCACGACCTGGCGGTCCACTACCTTGCCATCATCGTTCCGACCTTGCCGCTGCTGCTGCTCGGTATGGCCGGCGGTGCCATCCTGAGGGCGCATGGGGACGCCAGACGCGCCATGATCTCCACGATCGTAGGCGGGCTGGTCAACGCGGTGCTCGATCCGATCCTGATCTTCGGCTTCGATCTGGAGCTGACGGGCGCCGCCCTTGCCAGCGCGGCATCCCGCCTGGCGATTGCCGTCTATGCCCTTGCGCCGATCTTTCGTTTTTACGGTGGTTTCAGCCTGCCTCGGCCCCTGGCGCTGTTCAGGGATCTGCCGCCGATTGTCGCCATATCCGGCCCCGCGATCCTGACCCAGCTGGCAACACCCGTCGGCCAGGCCTGGGTGACCCGCTCGATGGCCGATTTCGGCGAGGAGGCCGTCGCCGGCATGGCCGTTGTGGCCCGAATCACACCCCTGGCATTCGCCTCCATTTTCGCGCTATCAGGAGCAATCGGGCCGATCGTCGGTCAGAATTTCGGCGCGGGAAATTACGATCGTGTGCGGGGCACGCTTCGCGAGGGCTTGCTGTTCTCCGCGATCGTCGTCGGGCTGGCGGCCCTGATCCTGTTCGGCCTGCGCGGGCCGATCGCCCGTCTGTTCGAGGCGGACGGCATTGCCCGGACGCTGATCTATCTCTTCTGCGGTCCGCTGGCGCTGGCCTTTTTCTTCAACGGAGTGCTTTTTGTCGCCAATGCCTGCTTCAACAACCTGGGACGGCCCTTCTATTCGACCCTGCTCAACTGGGGACGGCACACG
>JBNKGB010000029.1:0-41698 GCA_050289605.1 Roseibium sp.
GCTGGTACTCGTCCATGAAACGCTTTTGAACCGGGTGTCTCGTCGGAAATAATACGTTGCGTCTAGCGACGCATGTCGATCAGCTGGTGCCTTATCCCAATCTGCCAGTCCTGTCCATTCATGGGCTCGCCGTCGAGATTGAACTGAACGGGTTGTTCCGTTCGGATCGAGACCTTTTGAACCTTTCGCTGAATGAGGCCATCCCTGATGCCGTCGACGCCGTATTCGAAGACATTTGCCAGCAGTTCGAGCGCCTTTCCGGATTCCGGAACAGGCAGGATCGTGAGATCGAGGTAACCGTCATCCAGCTTTGCGTTCGGGCAAAGCTGGATACCTCCACCAGCTTGACTGCTGTTGCCAAGGGCAAGAGCCAGGAAAGCGCCTTCGAAGGAGAAGTCTTCCGCCTCGATCCGGGCTTCACAGGCAGAGAGTTCCGCAAAGCGCGTCAAACCCGTGAAAAGGTAGGCAGCACCGCCGAGAACGCGTTTGAGCTTCGGATCTGTTTCAGCGGTTACGCGCGTTCCGAAGCCTCCCGTTGCCATGTTCACGAAGAAACGGCCGTTGACCTCGCCGACGTCCATCGGCCTGGCCGCCGCAGTCGCAGCGAACCGCAGACATGCGGGGATATCGTCCGGATCCAGTTCGATATAACGGGCAAAATCGTTCGCCGTACCAAGCGGCAGCACTGCCAGGGCGAAGGGCGGTTTGTTGCCCTCCGGAAGCGCCTGCAACAATGCGCCGACGACCTGGTGCAGCGTGCCGTCGCCACCGCCGCTGACAAGCGTGCCGATATTCTCTCCCGCGGCATGATCGCTCAAGGCCTCCTGCACCAGCCGGGCGACATCACCACCTTCAAAGGTGACCCGAACGGAGACGTCATGTCCCATGGACCGGACCCTGTCGACGCCTTCCCGGACGTCCGCGCGGCCGGCGGACTTTCCGTTCAGAATCAGGCGCAAATGCTGTTTGTCCAATGTCTTGTCCTTAGAAACTTTGCCGGAACGACAGCCTGCCTGCGACACGTGAAATCTGGCGTGACTTCATTATCCGGAATCTTCAGGCCCGGTGCCTTCGGTCGACGGTCAAGTGTCTCCCTAACCTCTTTTACCCCGGAAGCATCGTCTCGCGTTTTGTGCGGGCGGCGCGGGCTTCTTCCATGAGCCATTGGCGGAAGGCGGCGACGACCGGGCGGATGGTGCGGCCTTCCGGATAGACGAAGTAATAGGCCGTCTGCTGGGCGAGCGACAGATCAAACAGGCGCACCGGGCGGCCGGAGGCCAGTTCCGTTTCGACGAAGAACCGGGGAATGAGTGCGGCGCCGGCATGGTGGATGGCGGCTTCCGAGATCATGACGAACTGTTCGAAGCGCGCCCCCTGAAAGGCCGCGTCCGTCTCGACGCCCGCCAGGTCGAACCACTGCCGCCAGGCCAGCGGGCGCGTTGCCAGCTGCAGGCGCGGCACGCGGGCGAGATCCGCAGGACTGCGGATCTCGTGGCGGTCGCGGAAGACGCGCGAGGCGACCGGGATCACCTCCTCGTCGAAGAGCCGCTCGGCGATCGCCCCGGCCCACACCGGATCGCCGTGGTGGATCGCGCCGTCGAAAGGTTCTTCCTCGAAATCGAATGGCTGCAGGCGCACGCTGATGTTGAGGCCTGCATGCGGATACCGGCGGGCAAAATCCGCCAGGCGCGGAGCCAGCCAGCGGGTGCCGAACGTCGGCAGGACTGCGAGGTTCAGGACATCCTCGCTGCCGGCATAGGACATCACCTGGCGTGTCGCCGCGGTCATCTGCTCCAGCGCGCCCCTGATGTCGTGCAGATAGATCCGGCCGGCATCGGTCAGGACAATGCGCTGGCGGACCCGGCGGAACAGCTCCACGCCGAGCCTGTCCTCCAGCTGGCGGACCTGCTTGGAAACCGCCCCTTGCGTCAGATGCAGCTCCTCCGCCGCCCGGGTGAAGCTCAGGTGCCGGGCAGCACATTCGAAGGCGATCAGGGTGTCCGCGGGCGGGACAAAGGCGCGCCGCATGAATTTCACTCCACTTCATTCCATTTTGTCATGAATGATGGACGAGCTTTCGCTTTTCCGCAAACGAAATTCCGGAGAGACTAGAGAAAACAGAATGACCCGGCCGACAAGTGGCCACACGAGACAGGGCCAGATCAGCGCCCGGGAGAACCATCATGAACGCACCCGCACACGTCAAATCCTCCCCCGCCGGTGGCGGCACCTTCGACTGGCAGGACCCGTTCCGCCTGCGCGATCAGCTCAAGGAAGACGAACAGCTCATCCAGGACACCGCCCGCGCCTATGCCCAGGAAAAGCTGCTGCCGCGCGTGATCGAGGCTTACCGGGAAGAAAAGACCGACCGCGCCATCTTCACCGAAATGGGCGAGCTTGGCCTCCTCGGCGTAACCCTGCCGGAAGACTACGGCTGCGCCGGTGCTTCCTATGTTGCCTACGGTCTCGTTGCCCGCGAAGTGGAGCGGGTCGATTCCGGCTACCGCTCGATGATGAGCGTGCAGTCTTCGCTGGTCATGTATCCGATCTATGCCTACGGCACGGAAGAGCAGCGCCAGAAATACCTGCCGAAGCTTGCGAGCGGCGAATTTGTCGGCTGCTTCGGACTGACCGAGCCGGACGCGGGCTCCGACCCGGCCGGCATGCGCACCCGCGCGGAAAAGATCGACGGCGGCTACAGGCTGACCGGTTCCAAGATGTGGATCTCCAACGCCCCGATCGCCGACGTCTTCGTGGTCTGGGCCAAATCCGAAGCCCATGACGGCGCCATTCGCGGTTTCGTGCTGGACAAGGGCACGAAGGGCCTCACCGCCCCGAAGATCGGCGGCAAGCTCTCTCTGCGCGCTTCGATCACCGGCGAGATCGTGATGGACGGCGTCGAGGTCGGCGAAGATGCGCTGCTGCCGAACGTCTCCGGCCTCAAGGGCCCGTTCGGCTGCCTCAACCGGGCACGCTACGGCATTGCCTGGGGCGCCATGGGCGCTGCCGAAGACTGCTGGACCCGCGCCCGCCAGTACGGCCTCGACCGCGAGCAGTTCGGCCGTCCGCTCGCCCAGACCCAGCTTTTCCAGAAGAAGCTGGCCGACATGCAGACCGAAATCACGCTCGGCCTTCAGGCGGCCCTCCGGGTCGGTCAGCTCTTCGATGCCGGCCAGGTGGCTCCGGAAATGATTTCGCTGATCAAGCGCAACAACTGCGGCAAGGCCCTGGATATCGCCCGCCAGGCGCGCGACATGCATGGCGGCAACGGCATTCAGGAAGAATACCATGTCATGCGCCATGCCCAGAACCTGGAGACGGTCAACACCTATGAGGGTACGCATGACGTCCATGCGCTGATCCTCGGCCGCGCCCAGACCGGCCTGCAGGCCTTCTTCTGAGACCTGACGACCTGAACTCTTTGCGGGCGGCTGCGGCCGCCCGTCTCCCGTTTCGATCCCGGAAGGGGAAACGCCCCGGCGGATTGAGGCTCCGGCCCGTTTGAACCGGTCGGCATTCGGGCATTCAATCGCAATCGGCCGGATGCCCGTTTCTTCAACCCGACTGCGCCCAAGGAGGTTTCATGGCGGGTCAGACTGCAGATGTCGTCATCATCGGTGGAGCCGTCATGGGCTCTTCCGTCGCCTGTCATCTTGCCATGCGAAACGATTTTTCCGGACGGATCGTGGTCATCGAGGCCGACCCGGCCTACGAGGTCTGCGCCTCCGCGCGCTCGGCGGCCTCGATCCGCCAGCAGTTTTCCAGTGCCGTCAACATAGAGATCTCGCTCTACGGCATCCGCTTCCTGCGGGAGATCGGCGACGCGCTGGCAGTGAACGGCGACAGGCCGGCGATCGACCTGCACGAGGGCGGCTACCTGTTCCTGGCGACACCGGACAAGGTGGACATCCTCAAGGAAAACCACGCCCTGCAGCAGGCGCTCGGAGCCGACATCGGCTATCTGGAACAGGACGCCCTCAAGGCCAAGTTCCCCTGGCTGGAGGTCTCGGACCTTGCGGCCGGCTGTCACGGCCTCACCGGCGAGGGCTGGTTCGACGGCTACGGTCTGATGCAGGCCTTCCGCAAGAAGGCGCGCTCGCTCGGGGTGGATTATCTGGCCTCGAAGGCATCGGTCGCCGGTGACGGCAAAGGTGGCTGGACCGTAACGCTTGCATCGGGTGAAACGCTGTCGACGCCGGTAGTCGTCAATTGCGCGGGCGCTTCGGGCGGCGCGGAGATCTGCCGACAGGCGGGCCTCGACGTGCCGATCGTGTCGAAAAAGCGCTGCGTCTTCACTTTCGAATGCAAGGACAGGCTCGAGCGTTTTCCGCTGCTCATCGATCCGAACGGCACCTATGCACGGCCCGAGGGCACCGGTTACATCTGCGGCTCGGCGCCGCCGGAAGACCAGGACCCGGACTGCAGTGATTTCGACGTCGACTACGGCCTGTTCGAAGAGCATGTCTGGCCGACGCTGGCAACGCGCGTTCCCGCATTCGAAGCGATCAGGCCTGGCGCTGCCTGGGCCGGCTGCTACGACATGAACCTCTTCGACCACAATGCCTTTGTCGGTGCTGTGACGGGACTTGAGGGTTTTTATCTGGCGCTCGGGTTCTCCGGTCACGGCCTGCAGCAGTCGCCCGCGGTCGGGCGCGGCCTGGGCGAACTGATCGCCACCGGCGGCTACGAGACGCTGGACCTGTCGCCCCTGTCGTTCGAGCGCCTTGCGGCCAACACGCCGATCGTCGAGAAAAACGTCGTCTGACAGCAGGAACGTCTATTCGGCAACCTGCGGCAATTCGGCCCCTTCGCTGTCGGGGTCATCGCTTTCCCGCACGTTGTCGTCGCTGTCTTCTTCCCTGTCGGTGACGTCCAGGGCGCTGGCAGGCGGTTGCGGCGCTTCACCGGAAAGAACGTGCAAGTCAGACACGCCGGTCCAGTCGATAAGGCGGGACACGGCGTCCTGGAGCACGGCCTGCAAATTTTGAAGCTTCTGCTTGTCCGGCTCGAAGGGAGGCGACTCGTGCCTGAGATACGCGCTTTGCGCCAAAAGCAGCGTCAGTGCGTGGACACCGGCCTGCGGCCGGCCGAAGGACCGGGTTATGAAACCGCCTTTCGCGAAGGCGTCGACGCTTACCGAATAACCCTCCACGCCCTTGAAAGAGCCGGTCAGGAGGTTGCGCAGGTCCGGGTCGCAGGCCTGACCGCCGGCGCTGCCGATGTTGACCAGGGGCAAGCCGTCGCCTTTATCCGTCACCCCTTTGATATGCGAGCGCATCGACTGGCAGTCGACCACGACGACATCACGGTGAAGGCGCTGCAAGCGGCCGATCTGCCGGCGCAATGCCTGATGAAACGGCAGGAAGAACAGCAACATACGCTGCTCGATCTCCGTCGGTCCGGGTTCTTCGCGGTCCTGATAGATGCGCTTGCCGTCCAGCGTGGTGGCAGGGCAAAGCGCTTTCGCCGGGTCGAAGGCGGCGCTGGCAGGCGTTTCCGGGTCCTTGTCGAGATCGATGACGAGACGGGACACGGTCGACCCGATCACGGTGGCGTCGAGGTCTTGCGCGAAGTCGAACACACGCTCCAGCCGCCAGGCGATATCTGCCTGCAACCGGCCGGTGGCGTTCAGGCGCTTGTAGACAGCCGCCGGTATTTCCGTGCCGCTGTGAGGCAGACACAGAATTAACGGGCTTTGTCCTTCAGTCACCTGGATCATGCTGCAATGCCCACTCTAAGAGCCGAACCGGCCCAGCTTGTAGAATTTACTTAACGGAAACAAGACAAATTCTGTCAAATCTCACCTAAAGATACGCATCCTCGGACTTTGCACTCCGGATCCCGGCTGCCGGAAGCCGGTGCAGGGGAGCAAGAGAGGGCCGTTCGCACCTGCAAAAATCCGGATGATCCTTGCCGTGCCGTCCTTCCGGCTCTTCTTCACTTGACGGATCGTGCCTGCCGGGCAATTTTTCTCGGGAACCTTCCTCCCGGTGGCCCTAATCCGGCCACCCGTCCGGTTCGGACCTCACCCTTCAGACAAGGAATGCGCCATGACGCTTCGCAATGGCAAAGAGTTTTTGATGATTCCGGGACCGACCAACGTTCCCGACGAGGTGCTCCGAGCCATGCACAGGCCGGCCGTCGACATCTACGAAGGTCCCCTGCTCGAAACCACCGATTATTGCCTGAAGAGCCTCAAGCGCCTGTTCCGGACCGAGGGTGAGACCTTCATCTATGCCGCCAACGGCCATGGTGCATGGGACGCGGCGCTGTGCAACACCCTGCGACGCAGCGACAAGGTGCTGGTCCTGGAGTCGGGCCGCTTCGCACTCGGCTGGGGGGAGGCCGCGCTCATTCCCGGGCTCGACATCGAAATCCTTGGCGGAAGCTGGGAACACGGCGTCGACCCGGCGCAGCTTGAAGAGCGGCTGCGGAAGGACACGGCTCACGAGATCAGGGCGATCCTGGTCGTTCAGGTCGATACGGCTTCCGGCGTCTGGAATGACATTGCCCGGCTGCGCAGGGCCATCGACGCTGCCGGCCATCCCGCCCTCTTCATGGTGGACACCATCGCCTCGCTCGGCTGCCTGCCCTTCGAAATGGATGCCTGGGGCGTCGACGTCGCGCTGACTGGGTCCCAGAAGGGCCTGATGTGCCCGCCGGGCCTTTCTTTCGTTGCAGCAGGTCCCAGGGCCGCCAAGGCGCACGAGACGGCGGACCTCAGAACAAACTACACCGACTGGACCTTCCGCCGCGGTCCCGAGCACTACCAGAAATATTGCGGTACGCCGCCCGAACACCTGCTGTTCGGCTTCCGCGCAGCGCTGGAGCTTTTGTTCGGCGAAGGCCTGGAACGGGCCTGGCACCGCCACGCCCTGCTCGGCGAAGCCACCCGGCGCGCGGTGGCCGAGTGGTCGCGGGAGGATGCCATCCGCTTCAACATCACCGATCCCCATGCCCGTTCCAACAGCGTGACGGTGGTCAGGATCGACGAAGGAGATGTGGCCGCTCTTAGGGACTTCACCAAGGAAGTCTGCGGCGTCACCGTCGGCGGCACCATCGGCGCTCTGTCCGGCAAGGGCATCCGCATCGCTCACATGGGCCACGTCAACGCGGTCATGCTGCTCGGCACGCTGTCGGCCATCGAACTGGGGTTCCAGAAGCTGGGCATTCCCCATGGCCGTGGCGGCGTCCAGGCGGCGATGGATTATCTGGCGGACGCCCTGTGAGGCTGAAGAGGGCCTGTCGTGCCGATAGCCCCATCCATCGTCCTCCCGGACGACCACAGGGAGATCCGGGACCGGAGAGATGGGGCGACTGCCAATTTGCGAAAAACCGGATGATCAATGCCTCCCCGATCCCGGCTCGTGCTTCGCTTGGCCGGGATGACGCGGGCATGTATCGATTGTAACACAAGGAGAACGAGTGACGCTCCCCTACAGCTTCTCCTCGAGCCGCTCGCAGATGGTCTTCAGAACCTCGATGCGCGCGTGGTGCTTGTTCTCGGATGACACCAGCGTCCAGGGGGCATAGTGGGTCGAGGTGCGGTCGATCATGTCGCCGGCGGCGATGGCGTACTGGTCCCATTTCAGCCGGTTGCGCCAGTCCTCGTCGGTAATCTTGTGCTGCTTGTACGCCGTGTCCTCGCGGGCCTTGAAGCGGCGTAATTGCTCCTCCTCGGAAATGGCCAGCCAGAACTTGCAGACGATGTAGCCGAAGTCGGTGAGTTCCTGCTCGAACTCGTTGATCTCGTTATAGGCCCTCAGCCAGTCCTCGTGACCGGCAAACCCCTCGACGCGCTCCACCAGCACCCGCTCGTACCAGGACCGGTCGAAAATCGCGAAATGGCCCTTGCACGGCACGCGGCGCCAGAACCGCCACAGGTAGGGCCGCGCCTTTTCCTCGTCCGTCGGGGCCGAGATCGGATGAACCTTGTAGATGCGGGGATCGAGCGGACGGATCACGCGGCGGATAGCACCTCCCTTGCCCGCCGCGTCGTTGCCCTGAAAGACGAGCACGACCCCCGTCTTCGACAGGGCCTTGCGGTCGGAGAGGTCGGACAGCTTCTGCTGGTATTCGTCGCGGAGCTTCTCGTATTCGGCCTTGCCGAGCCTGGCGCCGAGATCAATCGCGTCGACCGCCGTCTCCCGCCTGATGCCGCCGACGACCGGCGGGGCGGCCACCGTGTGGCCGTCGCCGTCCTCCAGCTTCAGCTTCATGGCTCCGGCGACCGTCTGGGCCAGGGCGGCATCACGGTACTCGGGATCTTGCGAGGGGATCACGAACCAGGGGGCATAACCCTTGCTGGTTTCCAGGATGATCTTCTCACCCGCCTCGCTCGCCTTCTTGTGATGCTTCAGCGCCGCCCAGTCGGCGAGCACATGCCTTGCGGCGTGTTTTTTCTCGATCCGCGCCAGCCGCTCCTCCTGCACCTCCTTCGGCAGCACGAACCAGAACTTGAGGATCAGCACATCCTCGTTCGCCAGCATCTCCTCGAACCGGCGGATACGGACCAGCGCCTTTTCGAAGGCGTCTTCATCGATCTTCTTGTAGATCCAGTCACGCAGCACGCTCTGGTACCAGCTGCCGAAGACGATCGCCGTGTCGCCCTTGGCCGGCAGGTCGCGCCAGTAGCGCCAGAGCGGCGGCCGGAGCTTTGCCTCGTCCATCGGTTCGCCATAGGCGTTGCAGACCAGGTGGCGCGCGTCCATCCAGCCGTAGAGCCGGGCTACCGCCTCGCCCTTGCCGGCACCGTCGAGTCCGTCGACCAGGATCAGCGTCGAGAAAGGCTGTTTCTCGATGACCGGCAGTTGCGCCGCCAGCAGGGCTTCCCTCAGCTCCGGTTCGAGCTTCTTGAAGACCTTCTTGTTCATTTTCTGCGGCAGGCGGGCGGATTCAAACATCGAGACCTCCGGGAAAACACGCGCGGACATCTTGAAACAGCCGGCGGGAAAATACCATGTCCGGCGCCAAAGTATCGGCGAAGGAACAGAATTCCTTTTTTCGCTATCGGAACATGGCCCGCGCGCCTATATGAAGCGGGTATCGAATCCCGGGACGGCCCAACCGTCCGGCAACAGTTCTTTTCAACGTGCATCTCCGGCCAAGGTCGTGACCGAACTCATTGATCCCGTACTGACCTTCATCGCGGACAATCCCTCGCTTGCGGGCCTGATCTGCTTTCTCGCCGCCATGGGCGAGGCGCTGTTCCTGATCGGCCTGTTCGTGCCGACGACGGTCGTGCTGGTCGGCGCCGGCACGCTGGTCGGCCTCGGCAAGCTGGACCCGGTGCCGCTCTTCATCTGGACGACACTCGGCGCCACAGCGGGCGACGCCATCTCCTACTGGATCGGCTATCTCTTCAAGGACAGGATCAAGCGCATGTGGCCGCTCCGCAATTATGTGGAGATCATCGAGAGCGGCGAGAATTTCTTCAAGCAGCACGGCGGCAAGAGCATCTTCATCGGCCGCTTCGTTCCCGGCGTCAAATCCGTCGTTCCAGGCATCGCCGGCATGGCGGGCATGAATTTCACGCGCTTTTCGATCGTCAACGTGGTCTCCGCCTTCGCCTGGACTGTCGCCCATATCGCACCCGGCATCATCGCCGGGTCCGCCCTCGATGCGATCGGCCAGATCAGCACCCGCCTGGCGCTCGTGCTCGGCGCCCTCTTGGTCATCATTTTCCTGGCGGTGATGCTGGGCCGCTGGCTGATCCTGATCATCCTGCCGTTGTTCCCGAACGCCCATGCCGCCATCGTCAGCTGGTTCTTCCGGCGCGAAGACCGCGTGTCGCAATGGATCGCGCGCAACTTCGACCCCGCCCATCCACGGTCCGCCGGCATGCTGGCCTCGGCCCTCCTGCTCCTGATCACCATGCCCGCCTTCTTCTGGATCGTCGGCGAGGTCGCACCGGGCGAGCCGATGGTGCGGGCGGACCTGGCGATCCTGAACCTGTTCGACAGTCTTCGCACGCCGGTTGGCGACAGGATCATGGTCTTCATGACCAGCCTCGGCGACGGTTTCGTCGTCGCCGCCATCAGTGTCGCGGTCGCCGCCTATCTTTTCCTGAAAAAAGCCTGGCGCCGCGGAACCGGCTTTGCCATCGCAATCGCCGGAACCGCGCTTTTCGTACCCATGATCAAGCTGCTGCTGCACCGCTCGCGGCCGATCGAGCTTTACGCGGGCGCGGACGCCTACAGTTTCCCGAGCGGTCACGCCACCCTCAACGCGGTGCTCTACGGCATCTGCGCCGTGCTCATCGCCCATGACCTCAGCCGATGGGCCAAGGCCGCGATCTTCACGGTGACCACGGCCCTCGTCATCACCATCGGCTTTTCCCGGATCTATCTCGGGGCGCACTGGATGTCGGACGTGCTCGCCGGCCTTCTTTTCGGAACCGCCATGGTCTCGGCCTTCGCGTTTGTCTTCGGCCCGATCCACAACGAGAAGATCGGTCGGGCAACCGTTGCCTCTATCGTGGTCGCAACGCTCTGCGTCTTCGGGGGGCTGCATCTTTTCATGTCCTTCGACACGGCACTCGCAACCTACCGGCCGCATTCCAGCAAGGAGGTGCTGTCCGCCTCCGGCTGGCAGGACACCAGCTGGCGGTTCCTGCCCTCCCACCGGATCGAACTGAACGGCGACACGGAAGAGCCCCTGGTGATCCAGTATTCCGGATCGCTGGAAGGTTTTGCCGCGACCGCGGAACAGGCGGGTTGGCAGTTGCCGCCGAAATGGTCGCTTTCCACCGCAGGTGGCTTCGTTGAAGGCAAGACGCCTCCCGACTCGCTTCCCATCCTGCCGCGCAGCCAGAACGGCCGTCAGCCTGATCTGGTGCTGATCCGAAAGGACCCGGATGAAACAAAGAGCGGCCGCTGGGTCCTGCGCCTGTGGCCGAGCCGATATGAAATCCTGAAGGGCGGCCGGCTCTTGCCGCTTTACGTCGGCAGCGTGGTCCATGAAGACATTCTGCGGCCCATGGGAGAGTTCTCGGGACCGAAGACCGATCTCGATCTCCCGGATCCGGCCGACAATCCCGCCCTGCTGGTGCCTGGCGCGGTGACACGCGAGCGCGCCGACGGCGTGGAGGTGGTGCTGGCCTCGGGCGGACCGGCTACGGCTCTCACGAAAAAGCCCTAGGCGGCGCCGTCAGTCCGGCAGTCCGGCCTTCTTCATCCCCTCCACGAAGAGGTCCGCCTGCGCCTTTTCGGCGAAAGGCAGCGCAGCGGCGACCGACCGCACGGAAAAATCCGGGGCCAGTTGCAGCACCCTTGCCGCGTGGCGCCTCGCTTCTTCGATATTGCCCGCCAACGCCAGCGACGCGGCGGTGAAGGCAAGGCGGCGGTAGCCGGGCGAGGGCATCATGCCGTAGGCCCTGACCGCCTCTTCGAAGCGACCGGCAGCCAAAAGCGCGTTTCCCAAGAGGTGCGCGCGGCCGGGTGCGCCGAACGGATCGAGTTCCATCGCCCGGCTGATCCAATTGACGCCGTCCGCGGCGCTGCCCTGCCAGGTCAGAATTTCACCCTTCTGGGCCAGAAGCCGCGGATCGAAGGAATTCATGGCGCGCGCCCGTTCGTTGTGAACCGCGGCCTGATCGAGCTTTCCTGTCATGATGCAGACTTCCGCCAGCAGGCGGTGGCATTCCAGATGGTTTTCATCAAGGCTCATCGCCTTGCCGATCATGGCCATGGCTTCTTCCTCGATTGCATCGACGTCTTCCGCAAATCCGAATTCGAGAGATTGCCCAAGGGTGCAGGCTTTCCAGGCATAGGCGTCCGCATAGCCCGGATCCAGTTCGATGGCCCTGGAAAGATGCTGCTGCGCCCGCCGGTTTTCCTCCGGCCGCACGGCGTGGTGACAGAGCCGTCCGGCGATCACATGATCATAGGCCGTCATGTCTTCCGGCGGCTTGCGCCTCACCCGGTCCGCCTCCGCCCTCAGGATCTGCCCCGGCAGGACAGCCACGATTTCCTCCGCGATCTCGTCTTCCACGTCAAAGACATCCGCCAGCTCGCGGTCGTAGCGATTAGCCCAGAGCTGCAGGCCGCTGTGGCTTTCGGTGAGTTCCACGGATATCCGAACACGGTCGCCGCTGCGCCGGACGCTGCCGTCGACGACATAGCGCGCACCTATCTCCTCGAACAGTTCCTGCACGGACATCTGCCGGGTCCGCTCCGCAAAGGACGAGCACCGCCCGATGACATCCACGCCGGAATACCGCGAGATGCCGTAGATGATATCCTCGGCGATGCCATCGCCGAAGGCATCCTCGGATCCCGCACTGCCGCGATATGCGAACGGCCGCACACAGATGGCAGGCTTGCCCGACACCGGCAGGCCCGTCCCGGCCTGAACCGCCTTTCCATCGCCTCCGCCGGCCTCGTGCGGCCACAGGTAAACATGGACCGGATCCACGATGTTCTTCAGCGTGCGCAAGCCGGTATCCCGGAAGACGGTTACAACCTTGCCCGCCAGATGGCGGAAGACGGCACCGCTCAGGGCCACGCCGCCCGGCGGCGCCAGTGCCTCCAGGCGGGCGGCGACGTTAACGCCGTCTCCGTAGATGTCGTCCCCCTGGAAAAGCACGTCGCCGAGATTGATGCCGATGCGGAAATCCATCTTCCGTTCCGGCGCCTCGCCGGCATTGCGGTCCCTGAGATTCCGCTGAATGCTGAGGGCACATTCCACCCCGTCCACCACGCTGCCGAATTCCGCGAGGGCGCCGTCTCCGGTCAACTTGAAGACCCTGCCATTGTGCCCTGCCACCAGCGGGTCGAAAACATCTTCACGCAGGGAATTCAGCAGATGCAGCGTGCCCGTTTCATCGGTTCCCATGCGCCGCGAAAAACCGACGGCATCGGCACACATGATCGCTGCCAGTCTGCGTTCGGAACGGGTTTGCGGCACATCTGCCTCCCTTCAAGTGTCCTTGAGGTCAATTTATCACGAACCGGATGGCGCGAACATCGCGCGCCCCCCTGAAGCGCCGTCGGCGGGCAGTCGGCACCGGTCCGGCTTGTTCTTCAGAAATAAACGGCACCGGTGTTCCGGATCCCGCAAAAGGCCTCCCCTCCGCTCAACCGCGGCACCGTTTCGCGGCCCGGCCTTTCCTGCTACTTTCGGGAAAACAGGCCTCTTGAAATCGCCTGCTTACTTTCATATATTCGAAAATATGATTATTAAGGGTCCCTTATGACTGACTTCACCCCCCTCCTTAGCTTCGCGGGCGGCACGCTGATCGGCCTCGCGACCGTGGCGCTGATGGCCGTGCACGGCCGTATTGCCGGCATCAACGGCATACTGAGCGGCTTCCTGTCGACGCATCTTTCGGCGGACTGGGCCTGGCGCGCCGCGTTTCTCGCCGGCATGGTCGCCAGCCCGCTGATCCTTCTCGTCTTCACCGGCCAACTGCCGGAGATATCGATCCCGTCCTCCCCGCTGCTGCTGGTCGTCGGCGGTTTTCTGACCGGGGTCGGGTCCACGGTCGGGTCCGGCTGCACCAGTGGTCACGGCGTGTGCGGAATATCGCGCCTGTCCGCGCGTTCGATCACGGCAACGCTGACCTTCATGGCAACGGCTGCCATCACCGTCTTCGTCACCCGCCACGTCTTCATAGGATAAGCCATGAGAATAGTTGCAGCTTTCGCATTCGGCCTCCTGTTCGGAACCGGCATCCTGATTTCAGGCATGGGCAACCCTGCCAAGGTCCTGAACTTCTTCGACGTCGCGGGAACCTGGGACCCGAGCCTTGCCTTCGTCATGGGTGGCGCCCTCCTGGTCACCGCCATCGGCTACCGCCTGGTCTTCCGCATGAACCGGCCTTTGCTGGCCACCACCTTCAGCCTGCCCAACACCCGGAACCTCGACATGAAGCTTATCGGCGGTTCCGCCGTCTTCGGGATCGGCTGGGGTCTCAGCGGATTCTGTCCGGGCGGCCTCGTCCCGGTCGTGGGACTGGGCCTTTCGGGTCCCCTCATTGCCGCCGGCTCGATCGCTGCCGGTGTCGTCGCCGCGCGATGGGTCATGACCCTCAATTACGTCCGGAAGTCGGTTCAGACCTGAACCCCTTCTGAAAACCGCTCTACCGGCCAAAAGTCAGGGAGACAAAAGTGAGCAATTCGAACTACCCGGTCGACATGACCGTCAAACCGGACGTGACGCCTTTCTTCGATCCGGCAACCAACACCATCAGCTACGTGGTCAGGGACCCGAACTCCAGGTCCTGCGCCGTCGTGGACAGCGTCATGGACATCGATTATGCCGCCGGCCGCATCACCTATGACCACGCCGACGAAATCATCGCATTTATCCAGGACAACGGCCTGGAGCTGGAATGGCTGATCGAGACCCATGTCCATGCCGACCACCTGTCCGCCGCGCCCTACATCCAGCAGAAGCTGGGCGGCAAGCTCGGCATCGGCGACAAGATCACCGTCGTTCAGGAAACCTTCGGCAAAGTCTTCAACGAAGGCACCGAATTCCAGCGTGATGGCAGCCAGTTCGACTGCCTGTTCCACGACGGGGACACCTACCAGATCGGCGGCATGACGGCCTTCGCCATGTATACGCCCGGCCACACGCCGGCCTGCATGGTCCACGTCATGGGCGATGCTTCTTTCGTCGGCGACACGCTGTTCATGCCCGACGGCGGCTCGGCCCGGGCCGATTTCCCGGGTGGCGATGCGGCAACGCTCTACGACAGCATCCAGAAAGTGCTGGCCCTGCCGGACGAGATGCGCCTCTTCATGTGCCACGACTACGGCCCGAACGGCCGCGACATCCAGTGGGAGACGACCGTCGGCGCGGAAAAGGAACACAACATCCATGTCGGCGGCGGCAAGACCAGGGAAGACTTCGTCAAGTTCCGCACCGAACGCGATGCCACGCTGGACATGCCCAGGCTGATCATTCCATCCCTTCAGGTGAACATGCGGGCCGGAAAGCTGCCTCCGGCGGACGATAGCGGCAAGACCTTCCTGAAGGTACCCGTCAACACACTCTAATCCCGAAGCGGGCAAGGCTCCGTCGTCTCGCTCACCCGAAAGAGGGCGGGGCGTTCCAGATGGCGGTGTGAAAGTCAGGACAATCGGAGGAAACCGGCCATGACAGTGAAGGCCATCAACGCACAGATATCGGTCGCGCCCCAAATCCGGCCGGAGGATCTCGCGGATATCGCACAGAAGGGCTTCCGGTCCGTGATCTGCAACCGGCCGGACGGCGAAGGCGCCGATCAGCCTTCCTTCGAGGAGATCGAGGCCGCGGCAACAAAACTCGGGCTCGAGGTGAAGTACCTGCCCATCGTTGCCGGCAAGGTCCGGGACGAGGACGCCGCCGCCTTCGGAACTCTGATGGACAGCCTTCCCAAGCCGGTTCTGGCCTACTGCCGGACAGGCACCCGCTCTGCAACCCTCTGGTCTCTCTCCCAGGCGGAAAAACAGCCGCTGGCCGACATCCTGGCCAGGACCAAGGCTGCCGGCTACGACATGGCCGGCGTCGTCCGGCGAATCGCCAACGGCGGCCGCACGCCGACGGAGACGGCTGAAGACGCACGTTTCGACATCGTCATTGTCGGCGGCGGCGCGGCCGGCATCTCCGTTGCCTCCAGCCTGCTCGCCCGCAAGTCCGACCTCAACATTGCCGTCATCGATCCGGCGGACGTGCACTATTACCAGCCGGGATGGACCATGGTCGGCGGCGGCATCTTCCAGGCGTCCGATACGGCCAAGACGATGGGCTCGCTCATTCCGAAGGGCGTGCACTGGATCAAATCGGCCGTCGCCGCCTTCGAGCCCAAGGACAACGCGGTCATCCTGGATGGCTGCCGGGTGGTCAAATACGGCCGGCTGGTGGTCTGTCCGGGCCTCAAGCTCGACTGGCACAAGGTCGACGGGCTGGTCGAAACGCTCGGCAAGAACGGCGTTACCTCCAATTATCGCTACGACATGGCGCCCTACACCTGGAAGCTCGTCCAGGAGACAAAATCGGGCCGGGCTCTCTTCACCCAGCCGCCGATGCCGATCAAATGCGCGGGCGCCCCGCAAAAGGCGATGTATCTCTCCGCCGACCACTGGATGAAGACTGGACGCCTCGGCAACATCGACATTCAGTTCATGAACGCGGGTGGCGTGCTGTTCGGCGTCAAGGACTATGTCCCCGCGCTCATGGACTACGTGAACCGCTACGGCATCGACCTGAATTTCTTCCATAACCTGGTATCGATCGACGGACCGGCGAAAAAGGCTTTCTTCGAGGTGAAGGAACCCGAGAAGGAAGCGCGCCGGGTCGAGGTAGAGTTCGACATGATCCACGTCACGCCGCCGCAGACAGCTCCGGATTTCATCCGTGTCTCGCCGCTGGCCGACGCGGCCGGCTGGGTCGACGTCGACCAGTCGACGCTGCGCCACATGACGTACGACAACATCTGGTCCCTCGGGGACGTGATGAACGCCCCCAATGCCAAGACGGCCGCGGCGGCACGCAAACAGGCGCCCGTGGTTGCCGAAAACATCGTTTCCGACATCAATGGACACAGCGCCACGGTGCAATACGACGGCTACGGCTCGTGCCCGCTGACCGTCGAGCGCGGCAAGATCGTCCTTGCAGAGTTCGGTTACGGCGGAACGCTGTTGCCGAGCTTTCCGCGTTGGCTGGTGGACGGGACCAAGCCGACGCGGACGGCATGGCTGCTCAAGGAGCGCATCCTGCCACCGGTCTACTGGCGCGCCATGCTGCGCGGCAAGGAGTGGATGGCAAAACCAGAAAAAGTCTCCGCAGCATAAAAAGCACGAGCCCCACCGAACCTGAGCCGGGTAACCGGCTCTCTTCTTTTCTGCCCTAAAAAAGCAAAAGCAAATGAACCGGCTAAAACGTTACCTGCCCATTCTCGAGTGGGGCAAAACCTACGACGCAGAAACCGCGACAAACGATCTGGTCGCGGCGGTGATCGTGACGATCATGCTGATCCCGCAATCTCTCGCCTACGCCCTGCTCGCCGGCCTGCCGCCCGAAGTCGGTCTTTATGCCTCGATCATGCCGCTGGTCGCCTACGCGGTCTTCGGCACCAGCCGGGCGCTGGCGGTCGGACCGGTCGCCGTCGTCTCGCTGATGACCGCTTCGGCTGTCGGCGAGCTGGCCAAGCAGGGCACGGCCGAATACCTGGGGGCCGCCATCGTTCTTGCCTTCCTTTCCGGCCTCTTCCTGATCGCGCTCGGCCTGTTCCGCCTCGGCTTTCTCGCCAACCTGCTGAGCCATCCGGTCATTTCGGGCTTCATCACCGCTTCCGGACTTCTGATCGCCTCCAGCCAGCTCAAGCATATCTTCGGTGTGAAGGCGAACGGACACACGCTCTATGACATCCTGATTTCCATCGGCAGCCACATCGGCGAAACCAACTGGATTACCTTGGTCATCGGCGTTTCGGCAACAGCCTTCCTGTTCTGGGTCCGCAAGGGCCTGAAGAAAGTGCTGCTTGGCTTCGGACTGAAGCCCTTCCTTGCCGACACGTTGACCAAGGCCGGGCCGGTGGCGGCCGTAGCGGTCACGACGAGCATCTCCGCGTTCTTTCACCTCGGCGAAAAGGGCGTCAGGGTTGTCGGCGACATTCCCTCCGGCCTTCCGGTGCCGCATCTTCCGGCCTTCGACAGCGACCTCTGGCTGGCGCTCGCCGGGCCTGCCCTGCTGATTTCGGTGATCGGCTTCGTGGAATCGGTCTCCGTCGCCCAGACGCTTGCCGCCAAGAAGCGCCAGCGCATCGCGCCGGACCAGGAGCTGATCGGCCTCGGCGCGGCCAACATCGCATCCGCCGTCTCGGGCGGTTACCCGGTGACCGGCGGCTTTGCGCGCTCCGTGGTGAATTTCGACGCTGGCGCCTCGACCCCGGCCGCCGGGGCCTTCACCGCTGTCGGCATCGCGCTTGCCACCCTGTTCCTGACGCCGCTCCTGACGCATCTGCCCCAGGCGACCCTGGCCGCGACCATCATCGTCGCCGTCCTTTCGCTCGTGGATCTCGGCGCCATCAGGCGGACCTATGCCTATTCGAAAAGCGACTTCGCGGCGATGGCCGCGACGGTCCTGATCACGCTGTTCTTCGGCGTTGAACCCGGTGTTGTTTCGGGTGTCGGGCTTTCCATCGCCCTTTACCTCTACCGCAGCAGCCGGCCACACATGGCAATCGTCGGCATCGTGCCGGGCACCGAGCATTTCCGAAATGTCGATCGGCACCAGGTAGCAACCGGCGACCGGGTGCTTACGCTCCGGGTGGATGAAAGCCTGTTCTTCGCCAACTCCCGTTTCCTGGAGGACAGGATCTACGCCCTTGTCGCGGAGAGGCCGGATCTGGAACACGTCGTGCTGATGTGCCCGGCCGTCAACGAGATCGATGCCAGCGCCCTTGAAAGCCTGGAGGAAATCAATCACCGGCTGTCGGATTCAGGCGTTTCCTTCCACCTGTCGGAAGTCAAGGGACCGGTCATGGACCGGCTCAAGAAGACGGATTTCGTGAAACACCTGTCGGGGAAGATCTTCCTGAGCCAATACGAAGCCCTGTGCGAGCTGGACCCGCTGACTGCCCATATCTCCGAATCCCGCACGCCGAAGAAGGTCGCCCGGTCAGGCATCTGGGCCGGTCCGGAGATCTGACAGGGCCTGGCGACCGAGCTGCCCGACCCGTTGCGGCTTCGCCGTTCACCCCCTTCCCTAACCCTTTCCCCACAAGGGGGAAGGGGACGGGCCGTGCGCCCCGGCTTCCTCAGCGAACACAGATCCTTTCGGTATGGGGCAACTCATCTCCACCGGCAAAGCCCGGCTCCCCTCCCCCTTGTGGGGAGGGGCTGGGGGTGAGGGTATAGGGTTTTGCGGAACCTCTATTACGAACGCCTCCCTACAGCGGGACAGGCAACCTCCGCTCAGTCGCCCGCGGCCTGGAGGATCGGTTTTATTTTTTCGCAGAACCGGAAATGAACCGGGCTGTGCTCGCCTTCCTGAACCATCAGGCCTGCGGTGCCACGCGGTTGCACGGTCACCAGCTGGATCACCTCGCCGCCGTCGTCCATGACGCAGTTGATGGCTGCGCGCTGGGTCTGATTGCCGTCCTTCTCCGCCCCGTAGACCTGGCAGATGCGTCCCCTGGTCTCCAGCAACCCGCGATAGATCGCCAGCGTCGATCCAGGCTCGGTCCGGTCGATGTTCGGTGGCGGGCAAAGGCTCACGTCCGTGACCCAGATCCCTTGCGCGAAACCGGCGAACCGCAGGTCAAGCGTCTTGCCTTGAAGAAGCGGCGCGGATTTCGGTACGCTGATTTTCAGATCGCCCTTGCCGGCGAATGCAGCTCCGCTGGCGAGCATGACAAGCACACTCAGCAATACGCCACGTGATGAAAATTTCAGCTTCATGCACCTCTCCGGGACCGGTCCGGTAGTTTTTACAATAGTGCTAGAACACGCAATTTCCCCGCATCAGTCAACTTCTACGTTTGCTTGCTTGAAAAGCGCGAACAAATGTGGAACAAATCCGGGATGAGCGACGATCTACAGCACCCTGCCGGCCGGCTTCAACTGGAAGATCCGCTGAAAGACGGCCGACAATCGGAAACTGCGCTGAAAGTGTGGCGCGGCACAGCTCGGCTGCTACGGCAGCTCGACTTCGCCTGCCTTGCCGAAGTCACGCTCGCCTCCGCCCGCCGGGCGGACCTTCTGGCGCTCGGGCCGAAACACGAACTCTGGATCGTCGAGGTCAAATCGTCGGTTGCCGATTTCAGGGCGGACAACAAGTGGTCGGATTACCGCCAGCATTGCGACCGTCTCTACTTCGCGACCCACCCGGACGTCCCGCTCGAGATTTTCCCGGAAGAGGCGGGCCTCATCGTCTCGGACGGCTTCGGTGCGGAAATCCTGCGCGAGGCGCCCGAGCACAAGCTCGCCGCAGCGACCCGCAAGTCGGTGACGCTGCGCTTTGCCCGCAACGCCGCGCACAGGCTGCACAACCTGGCCGACCCGGACGGTTTGCGCTTCCATCCGGGTCTTTAGGAAAGGGCAGCGGGCAAGGCCCGCCTTCAGCCTAGGCCAGGGCTTCCCGGCGGCGGAACCTGAGTGCCAGCATCACCGCAAGCAGAGCCAGCACCGGCGCGGCGACAGCCGCCAGACCTGTCCAGCCGATGCCGGCAAAGAGGGCTCCCGACAGAAGCGATGCCGAAGAGGAAGACACCGCCAGAAGCGTGTCGTTGACACCCTGAACCAGTGGCCTTTCCTCGTCGGTCAGGACCGCCTGCAGTAGATGCGTTCCGCCGATGAAGCCGAAGTTCCATCCGAACCCGAGCAGGATTAGCGCGCCGTAAAAGTCGAACAAGTCGATCCCCGACCATGCGGTCACGGCGGAGGCAAACAGGAGAAAGAGCCCGATCATGGCGATCCTGTTACCGCCGAACCGCCGGATCAGGGAGCCGGTGACGAAGCCCGGCGCAAACATGGCCATCACGTGCCAGCGAATGACGTCCGCGGCCTGATCCTGGCCGAAGCCGCAATCTATTATGGCCAACGGGGTCGGCGTCATCAGCAACACCATCATCGCCTGCGACAGCGCGGCCAGCCCGATGGCGGTAACGGCCCCTGGATTGCCCCTCAGGATCCGGACCGCGTCCCCGGCACGGCGCCGGGCTGAATTTGTCGAGGGTGCGGGCATCCGGATCCACAAGACAGGCACGACGCCCAGCACACCGAGGGCGGCGATCGCCAGATAGGCCCCGGCAAGGGGCGTCGGCGCCATCAGGTCCCTGGCTTCGGTGAAAAGCTGGGGTCCAAGCAGGGCCGCCACCAGTCCAGAGGCCAGTGTGAAGGAAATCGCCTGTGCCCGGTGTTCTTCGGGAACCGCCTCTGAGGCGGCAAAGCGGAAATAGTTCACGCTGATCAACGCCGCACCGAGGGCCATGTGAGCCAGGCAGAGCAGGATGAAACTCTGCAGGAGGAGCGCTAGCGCCGCCAAGCCACCGCCGAAAACAAGAAACGACGCGCCAAGCAGGAACCCTGCGCGCCTGCCGAACCGCCCCATGAACAGCGACACCGGCGTTGCGACGATGATCCCCGCCAGCATCTGCATCGACGGCGGCGCGGTCGCAAGCCATTCACGAGGAGCAAGCCAGCCGCCCGCCAACCCTCCCAGGATAATCAGCATCGGCATCGCCGAACCAAGCACGATGTTGGCAAGGAGGATCAGAAGAAAGTTTCTCGTGAACATGAGACCGTCCAGACCGGTTGAACCAAAGACCGACCGACATTACCGGCTGGCAACCTTGTCGATAATGACATAGTATCGTCAATTATGGACAAACCATTCCGCCTGATCGACATCCTGCTTTTCGACGGCCTCAACATTCTGGACGTGGCCGGTCCGGTGCAGGCGCTCAGTTCCGCCAATGCCGACGGGACGGAGCGCTACAGGCTGCGGTTCGTGTCAGCGGATGGCAAAGGGGTCACGTCCTCCTGCGGACTGAGGCTGCAGGCCGATGCAATCGCTTCACCTGACGGCGGACAGGATCTGCTGGTTCCCGGGGGTGGCGGGGTCGACCGGGTCATGGAGAATCGGCGGATGCTCGAGATCGTTGCCGCCTGGCCGGTGGACGACAACCGGCGTGTCGTCTCGATCTGTTCCGGAGCGTTGATCCTGGCCTCAGCCGGCCTTCTGAAGGGCAGGAAGGCCACGACCCATTGGCAGCGTGCGGCACAGGCTCACCGCCAGTTCCCGGAGGTGCGCTGGGACACCGACGCGCTTTATCACGCTGACGGCAACGTGCTGACGTCGGCGGGCGTCGCGTCCGGGATCGATCTGGCGCTGGAAATCATCCGGCGGGACCATGGCAGCCCCCTCGCCCTGACCGTTGCCCGCCAACTTGTGGTCTATCTGAAGCGAAGCGGCGGGCAGTCCCAGTTCGCGGACCTGCTGGAAGCGCAGTTTTCCGGCGACCGGGAGCTTGGCCGCCTCGTCGAGGCCCTGGAACGCGATCCGGGCGGCGACTGGACGCTGGAGACAATGGCGGAGGCTGCCGGCCTGACGCCGAGAACCCTGAGCCGACGGTTCTCAGCAAGCTCGGGCCTCACGCCCGTAAAATATCTCGAACGCTACCGGCTCAAGCGGGCGGCGGACGTGCTGGCGGGCGGCGCTCCGGTTGGCAGCGCCATCCGAGTTTCCGGGTTTTCGGATTTCCAGCAGATGCAACGGGCGTTCAAAAGGCACCTGAACACGACCGTCGGCGAGTACCGGGACAAGTTCGCTGGCATCTGACAGCCGGCCGGAGCCGTCTCCGGAACACCCCGGTGGCTCGCAGTGGCGGCAAAGCCATATTCTTTCCTGCGTCATCCCGGCCAAGCAAAGCGCGAGTCGGGACCGATGAGGCAAATCCCCTGGTGCTGTTTCACCTAATTGCGGCCCCGGTTCTCCGGTCCCGGATCTTCGCTACGCTGCGTGCGGGATGACGAACTGAAGGTCTGTTCAAACGTTGAAGGCCGCAGCTGACCGCGGCCTTCCCAATGGCAAAATCCAATCCAAAAATCAGGCGAACAGGTTGACCAGGCTTTCCAGGTACTCCTGCTTGCCGGATTTCGGCTGCGGCTCCAGATCGCTCGCGAGGACGCGTTCGGCCAGCGCCTCAAGCGAGGACCCGCCTTTCAGGATCTCGGCGTTTTCCGGCTTCTGCCAGCCGGCATAACGCTCGTCGACAAAGTTCTTGATGCGGCCATCCTCGATCATCGCGGCGGCGGCCTTGAGGCCGCGGGCAATCGCGTCGGCGGAGCCGACATGGGCCTGGATAAGGTCGACCGGGTCCAGCGACTGGCGGCGCAGCTTGGCGTCGAAGTTGGTGCCGCCGGTGGTGAAGCCGCCGGCCATCAGGATCTCGTAATAGGCCAGTGCCAGTTCGGGCACGTTCATGCCGAAATGGTCAGTGTCCCAGCCACACTGGTAGTCGTTGCGGTTCATGTCGACGGAGCCGAAGATGCCGAGCGAGCGGGCCATGTGCAGTTCGTGCTCGAAGGAATGACCGGCCAGGATTGCGTGACCCTGTTCGATGTTCATCTTGACTTCGTTTTCCAGCCCGTAGGCCTTCAGGAAGCCATAGACGGTGGCAACGTCGAAGTCGTACTGGTGCTTGGAGGGCTCCTGCGGTTTCGGCTCGATCAGGATGGCGCCCTTGAAGCCGATCTTGTGCTTGTACTCCACCACCATGTTCAGGAAGCGGCCGAACTGGTCCATCTCCTGTCTGACATTGGTGTTGAGCAGGGTCTCGTAGCCTTCGCGGCCGCCCCAAAGCACGTAGTTCTCACCGCCAAGACGGTAGGTAACGTCCATGGCGTTCTTCACCTGGGCCGCCGCATAGGCAAAGACGTCCGGATCCGGGTTGGTGGCGGCTCCCGCCATGAAGCGGCGGTTGGAGAACATGTTGGCGGTGCCCCAGAGAAGCCTGATGCCGGTGTCGGCCATCTTCTTTTCGAAGATGTCGGCTATGGCGTTCACGTTGGCGTTGCTTTCGGCCAGCGTCCTGCCTTCCGGGGCAACATCGCGGTCATGGAAGGTGAAGAAGGGCATGCCGAGGATCTGGAACATCTCGAAGGCGACATCCGCCTTGAGTTTGGCCTGCTCCATCGGATCGCCGCCCGCCGCCATCCAGGAGCGCATGAAGGTTTCTCCGCCGAACGGGTCGGTACCCGGCCAGCAGAAGCTGTGCCAGTAGCAGACCGCGAAGCGCAGGTGGTCTTCCATGCGCTTGCCCAGGACCACTTCATCCTTGTTGTAGTGACGATAGGCAAGCGGATCGCGGCTTTCCGGTCCGGCGAATTTGATCGGCTGCAGATCGCCAAAGAACCCAGTGCTCATGTTTCTTCTCCTTGAAATCGGTGGACCTCCAGACGCGTTCGACTGAGGATCCGGAACCTGGTCGTTGCTCTAAAAACCGGCCTGCTTGAGCGCCGGATAAAGGTTGCGCCAGCGGCCGTAGCCTTCGGCATAGGTTTCAGTCAGGGCGGGAACGGGATCGATGCTGGCTTTCAGTGCCGGCCTGGCAAAGATGCCTTCCGTTGTTCCGAGTGCGGCGGCCTGTCCGAGCCGGGCGGCCCCCAGGGACGCTCCGAAGTCGCCATCGACCGGCACGTCCACGGTCACGTTCAACAGGCTGGCGATGATCTCCAGCCAGGCCTCTGACCTGGAGCCGCCGCCGACGGCAAGCACGCGGCTGACCTTCGTCCCGGCGACGCTGAGCGCTTCCAGGCAGTCCATCAGCGCATAGGCGACCCCGTCGAGCACCGCGTGAGTCAGGACCGCGTCGTCCGTGCCGTGGGAGATGCCGAAGAAGCCGGCGCGGATATCGACGTCATTGTGCGGCGTGCGTTCGCCGCCGAGGTAAGGCAGGAAGGAGACCGGCGACGGCGCGTCCACCTTGCCGACCAGTGCCGTCAGCTCACCCGGGTTTTTCTTCAGGGTCTTGGCCAGCCAGTTCAGGCTGTCGGTCGCCGACAGGATCACACCCATCTGGTGCCAGGTGTCGGGCACCGCGTGACAGAAGGCATGAACGGCGCTTTCCACGTTCGGCGAGAACCTGTCGTTGGTCACGAACAGCACACCAGAGGTGCCGAGCGAGACGAAGGCCGATCCCGGCTCGACGGCACCGACGCCACAGGCCGAAGCCGCGTTGTCGCCGCCGCCACCGGCGACCACCGGCGCGGCGTCGAAGCCCCAGCGGGCGCACAGCTCCGGCGTCAGGGTGCCGGAACTTTCGGACCCTTCCACAAGGCGCGGCATGTTCTTCCGGGTGAGACCGGTCGCGGCCAGGAGCGCGTCGCTCCAGTCCCTTTTGGCAACATCCAGCCAGAGCGTGCCGGCGCTGTCGGACATGTCGCTGGCATAGTCGCCGGTCAGCTTGAAGCGCACGTAGTCCTTCGGCAGCAGCACCATGGCGGTCCTGGCAAAGACTTCCGGCTCGTTCTCGCGCACCCATTGCAGTTTCGGCGCGGTGAAGCCCGGCATGACCCGGTTGCCGCCGAGCGTCAGGAACCTCGGCTCGGCCGCTTCCAGTTCAACGCATTGCCTGCCGGACCTGCCGTCGTTCCACAGGATGCAAGGCCGAAGCGGGTTGCCCGCCGCATCCAGCAAAGTGGCGCCATGCATATGGCCGGAAAGGCCGATGCCCTTCACGGCCGCCAATTGCCTGGGAGCCTGGGACTTCAACCCGTCCAGCACGGTTTCGCAGGCCGTCCACCAGCTGTCCGGATCCTGTTCCGACCAGCCGGGATGAGGACGTTCCACGGTCAGCTCCGCCGTTGCCGAGGCCACGAGGGACTGGTCTTCGCCCAGCAGGATGGCCTTGACCGAACTGGTGCCGATATCGATGCCGATATACATGAGGTGCGTTCCTCAGAATACTTCAAAAAAGAGTGCCGGTCCCATTCGGGGACGTCGGCACGATCGTGTCCGCTTTTCCCGCGCCTGTCATCCGCCAGGCACAGGAAAAGGAATAATACGGACCCGCGGGCAAGTTTCTCCCGCGGGTCCGGCCGGTTTAGCCGACCACCGTGTCGTCGACAAGGGCGCCCGGTCCCGGGATCGCCCCTTCCGGACATTTGCCGAGGATGATCATGCCGAGCACATCGTCGTCGGTCACATCCTGGGTCCGGGCCGTGCCGACAAGCTGGCCGTTCTTCATCACTGCAAGGCGGTCGCAGAGCTGGAAAACGTCATGGATGTCGTGGCTGATCAGGAAGATGCCGAGGCCCTGCTTCTTCAATTCCTGGATCAGTTCGGCCACCATCTGGGTTTCGTGAACCCCGAGCGCGGCGGTCGGTTCGTCCATGATCAGGATGCGGGCGTTGAACAGGATCGCGCGGGCAATCGCCACCGACTGGCGCTGGCCACCCGACAGGGCCTTCACCGGCGCATGGAACTTTTTGAAGTTCGGATTGAGCCGGCCCATGATCTTGCGGGTTTCCGCTTCCATGGCATCGTCATCGACGAAGCCGAGCGGCGAGGTCAGTTCGCGGCCAAGGAAGAGGTTGGAGGCCGCGTCGAGATTGTCCGCCAGAGCAAGCGTCTGGTAGATCGTCTCGATGTTGTAGGACCTCGCATCGCGCGGCGAATGGATGTGGGCCAGTTCGCCGTTGATGCGTATCTCGCCGCTGTCGGCCTTGTAGGCGCCCGACAGGATCTTGATCAGGGTCGACTTGCCGGCCCCGTTGTGACCGAGAAGGCCGACCACTTCCCCGGGAAACAGATCGACGGTGACGTGGTCCACTGCATGCACCCCCCCGAAGGAGATGCACATGTCTTTCATTTCTACGAGAGGCGTAGTCATCGATCAGTCTCCCGTGCGTTTGCGGTAGATAATGTCAACCAGAACGGCGATGACCAGCACGGTGCCGACCACGATGTTCTGAAGCGGGGCGTCGACACCGACCATGGCCATGCCGGACTGCAACGACTGCATGATCAACGCACCGAGGATAGCGCCATAGATGGTGCCGACACCGCCGGCCAATGCCGTGCCGCCGATAACAGCCGCGGCGATGACGCGCAGTTCGTCCAGGGTACCGATGTCGTTGGTCGAGAACCCGAGGCGGGCTGCGGCGACCGCTGCAGCCAGGGCCGTCAAGCCGCCCATGATCGCAAAGATCTTGACCGTCAGGAAACGCGTGTTGATGCCCGAGAGTTCGGCTGCGTCCGGGTTACCGCCGGTTGCGAAGATATAGCGGCCCAGCCGGGTCTGGCGGGCAACCACGGTCATGACGACCGCAACGACGATCAGCAGCAGCACCGAATAGGGAATGCCATAGCCCATGGTGAACCCTTCCGGCATGGTTTCACCGGCATCGCTGAACATACGTTTCAGCTTGGTGATCGGAATGTCGTAGGCGTTCAGGATCGCTACGAAACCGAGGATCGCCCCCGACGAGATCACCGCCATCGTGACTTCCGCCCAGACCGGCTTGACCGGGAAGCCGTGCGCTGCCTTGCGACGGCGGGAGCCGATCTGCAGCCACAGAACCGCCGCTACGGCAAGAACACCGAAGATCCAGGAAACGGTTTCCCCCATCGTGCCGCCGATACCGCCGATCATGTTGAAGGTTTCGTCGAGCGGGCCGATCGTCTGACCGGAGGTGATGAACCAGGCGACGTTGCGCCAGACCAGCAGACCGCCCAGGGTCACGATGAAGGCGGGAATGTCGAGATAGCCGACCATCCAACCCTGGAATGCGCCGATCAGAACGCCGACAATGATCCCGGCGAGAATGGCGAGAATCCAGATGGCCGGATGACCGAGGCCCAGCATCGGCGGCAGGACATCGGTCTGGACGACCGCCATGACCGCCGCGACCGTCGCCAGCAGGGAACCGACCGACAGGTCGATGTGGCGGGTTACGATGACGAACACCATGCCCGTCGCCATGATGGCGACCGAAACGGTCTGGATCGTCAGGTTGAAGATGTTGCGCGGTGTAAGGAACCGGCCGTCCGTGACGACGTTGAAGACCAGACACAGGACGATGAACGCCCCGATCATGCCCAGGAGGCGCGTGTCGAGCTGCAACGCGGCAAAGAGGTTTCGTGCTGTCGGGCTCTTGGGCCCTGACAGAGCGGTGTCGGACATTGAGGTTACTCCTGCTTGGAGACCATTGCGCTTTCGCATCGGGTGGCCCATCCCGGGGACCTGCCTAGAGTTCTGACCCTTGAGCAGCTTTCCCTTAATTGTTGCCCCGGTTACAAACCAATGTAACCGGGGCAGCGCTTAGAGCGTATTGTTATTAGTTACAGGGAGCCGGGCCGTTGTCGACGCCCTGGCAGAGGTCTTCCTTGGAGATCCAGCCAGCGTCGACAACCGCGGTCAGGTTGTCCTTGGTAACGGGCAGCGGTGCCAGGAACTTGGCCGTCAGCTCGGTGCCGGACGGCGACGTCCAGGAACCGGAACCTTCGATGCTCGACAGGTCGGCGCCACCGGCCAGCGCGGCCGCGATTTCACCGGCGGCCTTGCCGAGTTCACGGGCGTCCTTCCACACGGACACGGTCTGGGTACCCTTGGCGACGCGGTTCAGTGCGGCGTGGTCGCCGTCCTGGCCGGAGACCGGAATGCCGTCCATGCCCTGGGCAGCCAGAGCCGCCACGACACCGCCAGCGGTGCCGTCGTTGGAAGCGACAACCGCGTCAACCTTGTTGTCGGCAGCCGTCAGGATCTGTTCCATGTTGCGCTGAGCGTTCGCCGGCAGCCAGCCGTCCGTATAGGCTTCGCCGACGATCTTGATGTCGCCTGCGTCAAGAGCAGACTGCAGGACTTCCTGCTGACCGCCGCGGAGGAAGTCCGCGTTCGGGTCAGTCGGGGAGCCCTTGATCATGACGTAGTTGCCCTTCGGCGCGGCGGCCAGAACGGCACGAGCCTGCATGCGGCCGACTTCGACGTTGTCGAAGGTCAGGTAGAAGGCGCGCGGGTCATCGATCAGACGGTCGTAGCCGACAACCGGGATGCCTTCGTCGGCGGCGGCCTGAACAGCCGGGCCAATTGCCTGGGAATCCTGAGCCAGGATGATCAGCGCGTTTGCACCCTGTGCGATCAGCGCTTCAACGTCGGAAAGCTGCTTTGCGGACGAGCTCTGGGCGTCTGCGGAGATGTATTTCGCTCCGGCAGCTTCCAGTGCACCCTTGATGGCGGCTTCGTCGGTCTTCCAGCGTTCTTCCTGGAAGTTGGACCAGCTCACGCCGACAACGAGGTCTGCCGCGTGGGCAAGATTGATTGCGGTTGCGGACAGCAGGGCACCCGCCAGCAAAGTGGTGATTTTACGCATTGCGATGTTTCCTCCAGTGGGCACGGGCCCGTCGACCGGCCGCGCCTAAAATGCGTCTGTGTCTCGGCATCTTTTCGAGATGCCTTCAGAAAGGACAACCTTGTTGTTATTTTTTTTGGTGTCCGAAAAAAAGTTGCAGGAAAGCGCAGCTCCTGTCAACATGGTTTTGCAAAACTCTGCTCCACGGGATTGAAAAATCGCGCTAGAGAGTAGAAAAACCGGGAGAAACCCGGGACAGAGGAAACACCTTGGGAAGAGCTGAGCGAGCATGACACGCAAGGCGGACCGGGATCAGATCCGGCGGCAAAACAGAAGTATCGTCCTTCAGGCGCTGCGCCGGAACGGTCCGATGGCACGGATCGATCTGGGGCAGATGACGCGGCTCAGCCCCGCGACCGTGACGGCCATTACCTCCGATCTTCTCGATCAGGGACTGATCCTGAGCCTGGAGACCGAGGAACCCAAAGCGCCTCAGGCCAGGGGCCGTCCGCGGACCCTCCTGAAACTCAATCCGGACGCCGTCTTCACCATCGGCGTCCGCCTGTCGGTCAACAACATCGATCTTGCGCTGGTCAACTTCGCCGGCGAGGTGACCCAGGAAAAACGCACCCATTTCGACAGCGCGACGGCGGATGCCGAAAGCTTCCCCAACACGCTCGTCAGCGCCATTTCGCAGTTCCTGAAGGAGGCCGGCGTCAAGCCGTCGCGGGTCCGGGAAATCGGCGTCGCGGCCCAGGGGGTCGTGGAAACGGAGACGGGACTCGTCGCCTGGAGCCCCGCCTTCGCCGGGCGGAAGATTCCGATCGTCGCCCCGTTGCATGCCGCCTTCGGCGCCGAGTGCTATATCTCCAACGACACCAACATGATCACCGAGGCTCTGCACTGGTCGGATCCGGCCCGCTACAGCGGCACCTTCGCGGTGATCATGCTCGACTACGGTGTCGGCATGGGGCTCTACCTCAACAACCGCCTGTTCTCGGGGGCAAGTGGAACGGCCGCCGAGTTCGGTCATGCCAACCACATTCCCGGCGGCGCGCTTTGCCGCTGCGGCAAGAAGGGGTGCCTTGAGGCCTATCTCTCCGACTACGCGCTGGTCCGGGCCGCGACCCACCAGGCGGAAGACACCGATCCCGTCACCATCGACGCGGGTGTCGGTGGCCTTGCCCGGCTGATCGAACTTGCCGGATCCGGCGATGAGAATGCCCGCAAGGCGTTTCACGAGGCCGGGCGCGTGCTCGGTTACGGGATTGCCAGGACGATCGCCATCATCGATCCGAAGCGCGTGGTGCTGACCGGGGCGGCCATGCGCGCCTTTTCGTTTATGGAAAAAGGCATGTGGGAAGGACTGGAAGAAGCCCTCGTCGCGGACCTGCGCAACAACTTCTCCCTCGATGTCATGCCCTGGAACGAGGATTTCATTCGCAGCGGCCTGATCGCCCAGTCCATGGAACGGCTGGACAAGGACTTTCTGGGAACGGCGACCCCGCAAGGAAGCCGCGCCGCCAGAACCGACGGCAAGGAGGTGCCAGCATGATCCGGCGACTGAAACTGGCATCCTCGCTCCTGGTGCTGGGGCTGGTTGCACCGGTCCAGGCGCTGGCGGAGGAGCCGGCCCCCTGGAGCGAACGGGCGGTTCTGGAAGATGTCGATATCGAGGCGCTGGCGGCATCCGGCAAGGACCCCATCCCGGTTCTTCAACCTCTGGGCAAACAGCTTTTTGCAGCAAAATTCACCACGCTGGACGGGGCCGGCAGGCCGGACGCGACCGGGGCCATCGTGCCGACCAAGGTGCGCCGTCATTCCCCCCTCGCCTTCCAGAGGCTGGCCGGAATGGACGCCAATGCCTGCGCCTCCTGTCACAACGAGCCGGTCGACGGGGGCGCTGGAGCCTTTACCGCCAACGTCTTCGTGTCAGAGGGATTCGAGAGCGCCGATTTCGACACGATCGATCCGCAGTTTTCCAACGAACGCAACACCAATGCCATCCAGGGCGCCGGCCTGATCGAGCTGCTCGCCCGGGAAATGACGGCCGATCTCAGACGGCAAAGACTGGACGTGCTGGCCAAGGCCCGGAAAACCGGGCAGGCGGTGACGGTTGCCCTGCAGACGAAGGGCATCCCGTTCGGCACGCTGACCGCCTCCGCGGACGGCACACTCGACGTTTCCGGTCTTGATGGCATCGACGACGATCTCACCTTGCGCCCCTTCAGCCAGAAGGGTGTATTTGCCTCACTGCGCCAGTTCACGGTCAACGCCATGAACGACCACCACGGCATGCAGGCGAGCGAACGCTTCGGTGCGAACTGGACCGGAACGGCGGACTTCGACGGCGACGGCCACCCGGACGAACTGACCCCGGGCCAGATTTCGGCGCTTGTGGCCTGGCAGGCAACACTGCCGGCCCCAACCCGGAAGCAGGACCTGCCGAAGGTCTGGCAGGATGCCGCTGCTGCGGGCGAGACGCTCTTTGCTGACATCGGCTGCACCTCCTGCCATGTGCCCGCTCTGCCGCTCGAGAGCCTTGTCTTTCAGGACCCGGGCCCCTTCGATACCGCCGGGACACTGCGCCAGAGCGACGTCAAGGCGCCGCTCAATCTCGATCTCGGCACGCTGGACTGGGTAAAGGCCCTGCCCCGGGACGATCAGGGCCGGGTTCTGGTACCGCTTTTCGGCGACCTGAAACGCCACAAGATTGCCGATGCGCAGAACGACACGCTCGGCAACGAGCTGCTGGCACAGCGATTCGTCGACCGGGACGTCTTCATGACATCCGAACTTTGGGGAATCGGTTCAACCGCGCCTTACGGACACCGCGGCGATATCAGAGATCTTGGCGACGTTATCCTGGCCCATGGCGGCGAAGCCACGGACAGCCGGAAGGCCTACTCCGGCCTTTCAGAGGACGACCGTCAGACCATCATCGCCTTCCTGCGCAGCCTGGAGATTGCGGAATGAAACATCTTGCTTTTCCGGTCTCCTGGCTGTTGCTGACGGCCCTGGCCTTTCCGGCCAGCGCAACGGAGGACGCTCGCCGGAGTTCCATCGCCCCCGTCCCGTCCTACGTGGAGGAGGCAAGCGCGGCCGGGATCGACCACACCTATGACGGAGCCTGGGAATATTTCGTCGGCGGCGGTGCCGCCATTTTCGACTGCGACGGCGACCGGCGTCCGGACCTGTTTCTCGCCGGCGGCAAGAACCCGGCCCGGCTCTACCGGAACCTCAGCCTTACCGCCGGACCGCTGAAATTCGAACCGGTAGAAACGGACCTGACCGAAAAGCAATCCGGCAAGGTGCTCGGCGCCTACCCGCTCGACTTCAACAACGACGGCATTCTGGATCTGGTTCTGCTGCGGCTCGGGGAGAACCTCCTGCTTGAAGGCAAAGGCGCCTGCAGGTTCGACGTCGCCAACCGCGCATTGGAGTTTGACGGCGGCCGGGAGTGGACGACCGCCTTTTCCGCCACTTTCGAGCCGGAGCTCGACTACCCGACGCTCGCCTTCGGCAACTATGTCGACCGTTCCGCACCCGGCGCGCCCTGGGGCACCTGCCACGACAATTTCCTGTTCCGGCCGGAAAAAGGCGCGGACGGATCGCTCCGCTATCCGGAGGCAACACGCCTGTCGCCCGGTTATTGCACCTTGTCGATCCTTTTTACCGACTGGAACCGTTCCGGCGAGCCGGCGCTCAGGATCTCCAACGACCGCCACTATTATCGTGGCGGCGAAGAGCAGTTATGGGCCGTGCCGCCCGGACGCCCGCCCCGGCCCTATCGCAAGTCCGACGGCTGGCAGCATCTGAAGATCTGGGGCATGGGCATCGCCTCGGTGGATCTCGATGTCGACGGTTATCCGGAATATGCGCTTACCAGCATGGGTGACACCAAGCTGCAGAAACTGGACGCCGGAGCGGACGAGACGGTTCCCGTCTATCAGGACATCGCCTTCGACCTCGGCGTGACGGCGCACCGGCCCTATTCCGGTGACGACCTGAAACCGTCGACCGGGTGGCATTCCGAATTCCAGGACGTCAACAACGACGGCCTTTGGGACCTTTTCATCGCCAAGGGCAATGTCGAGGCCATGCCGGATTTCGCCTCATACGACCCGGACAACCTGCTGCTCGGCCAATGGGACGGCACGTTCACCGAGGCGGGCGATACCGCAGGTATCGGCCTTGACCGCCGGGGACGCGGCGCGGGCCTGGCGGATTTCAACGCCGACGGCCTCCTGGATCTTGTTGTCGTCAACCGGGCAGCCCCGGTGAGCCTCTTCCGCAACACCGGGCAGGGCAGCGCTGCAGCTCCAAAGCCCCTCGGCAACTGGCTGGCGGTCGAAATCCGTCAGCCCGGCCAACCCAACAACCGCGCCGTCGGCGCCAGGATCAGCGTCAAGACCGGCAACCATACGGTCGTTAAGGACATTCAGGTCGGGGCGGGTCATGCCTCCGGTCAGATGGGTTTTGTCCATTTCGGCCTCGGCGTCGCCGAGCGGGCAAATGTGCGCGTGCGCTGGCCGGACGGTGACTGGAGCCATGGCTATCGTGTCTTCGCAAACGGCCATGTGATCATCGAGCGCGGCGCAGAGAAGGCCAAGCTCTGGTACCCGGAGTGAAAATCCGCAGCCTGGCGTTCGGAAATCGGCCAATTACTGGCAGGGGCCTCGGAACAATCCGGGGCCTTTTCGATTCGGTGTCCGCAAGCCCACCACCAAATTTGTCCTTCCGGTGGCGGTCCATGCCTTTTTCAAGGCCCGCGAGCCCCGGCATAGGTCTTTTCCCCAAGCGCATATTTTTCGAGGATAACTTTAAAATTTGACGTTACGGCACCCGCTATAAACCTTAACGTTTCGTTTACACATGGCAGTTCACCGGTGGGAACCGGAGTACAGTGCCGCAATCAGGCCTTGAGGTTGCAGCGCTGTGTAGTTGAGGTGAGCAAGCGATATGTTTTTTGTAACAATGTTTTGCATGGGCCTTTATGGCGCCATCGCACTTTCGATACTTATTCTGTTGACGGCAGACCTGCCAGCACGCGGACAGGACCGGTTGGCACGCCTGACCCTGAGGACAGGCGCCAGTTTCTTGTGGCCGTTGACGCTCATCGTCCTCGGATTCTGCACGGTCTTCCTGTTTCTGGCCGGTTCCGGGCCGAAACGGACCTTGGCTTACACCCCGCTGCTTTCCCAACGGCCGCACTGACGGTGCGCCGATCCGTTTGATCGGCCTGGACCGGGACGGCCTCATTGCGTCGCCCCTGCCCAGGCCCGACGGCCGGGTCCGGGTACCCTCTTCAGTGCCCGGCGCAGATCCTCCGCTGGCGCTTCGGGCCCACGATCTCCGGTTTTCTGACAAAATCATGCCGTCCGCGCCGTTTCAACGGCTCGGGATTGCTCCGTGGCGTAATTTTATGCATGTTGAAATTTGCGCCTAACGCACTGATTTCTCGGCAATAAAATTGCTGAAGTTTTACCTCAAGTTTTTATTTGTTCTAAAAATATTTGACTAACTGTTCAAATTTTTTTCCAATGGTTTCAGAGCTTCCTCAAAAAACGAAGGAGGCCGCCTTGAAAAACGATCGCCAACCTTCCGGAGATCTCCATGACCCAGACCAAAGCCGGACCGGACATTGCCGCCGGACGCTTGCCTGAGGACGTTTACGCAGAGAATTTCAGCGACCTGCATCCGCTTCTGGATCAGCACGAAGCCCAGGTCGAAGCCGACCGCTGCTATTTTTGCTACGACGCGCCGTGCATGCAGGCTTGCCCGACAAGCATCGACATTCCCCAGTTCATCCGCCAGATCTCGACCGGCAACCCGACCGGATCGGCCAAGACCATCTTCGAACAGAACATCCTGGGCGGCATGTGCGCCCGCGTCTGTCCGACCGAGACCCTGTGCGAACAGGTCTGCGTGCGGGAAGTGGCCGAAGGCAAGCCGGTGCAGATCGGCCAGCTGCAGCGCTACGCCACCGATCACTACATGGCGGAGAACACCTCCACACCGTTCACCCGGGCAGCAAGCACCGGCAAGAAGATTGCCGTTGTCGGCGCGGGCCCGGCGGGCCTTTCCTGTGCCCATCGCCTCGCCGTTCACGGCCACGACGTGACGCTGTTCGATGCGCGTGAAAAGGCCGGCGGCCTCAACGAATACGGCATAGCCTCCTACAAGTCCGTCGACAATTTCGCAGCGCGCGAAGTCGAGTTCATCCTGTCCATCGGCGGCATCGAGGTGAAAACCGGCATGCGCCTCGGCGACAATCTGGACCTGGCCGACCTGCGCGCGTCCTACGACGCGGTCTTCCTCGGCATCGGCCTTGGCGGCGTCAACGCGCTCGGCCTTGAGGGCGAGGACAAGGGCGGCGCCATCGACGCAGTCGACTACATCGCCGATCTGCGTCAGGCAAAGGACCTTTCCAAACTCCCGGTCGGGCGGCGTATCGTCGTCATCGGCGGCGGCATGACCGCGGTCGATATCGCCGTTCAGACCAAGCTGCTCGGCGCGGAAGACGTCACCATCGCCTACCGGCGCGGCCAGGAGCGGATGAACGCGTCCGAATACGAGCAGCATCTGGCACAGACCAATGGCGTACGGATCCTGACCTGGGCCCAGCCGAAGGCACTTGTCGCCGAGAACGGGTCGGTCACCGCCATTGAGCTGGAGCGGACGGAAGAGCAAGATGGTTCCCTGACCGGCACCGGCGCAACAGTCACCCTGCCCGCCGACATGGTGTTCAAGGCTGTGGGCCAGACCCTGGTTCAGACCGGCCTGGAAGGCGCTCTTTCCCTTCAAAAGGGCCGCATCGTGGTCGACGCGGACCGCCGGACGAGCCTTGCCGACGTCTGGGCGGGCGGCGACTGCGTTCTGGGCGGCGACGACCTGACGGTCGCAGCCGTGGAAGACGGAAAGATTGCCGCCGAAAGCATCAACGCCGCCTTGAGCGCCTGACCCGGGCGCTCGGCGTCACGTATTTGAGGGAGAGCCATCATGGCTGACTTGCGTACTGACTTTATCGGCATCAAATCGCCGAACCCGTTCTGGCTGGCTTCCGCGCCGCCGACCGACAAGGAATACAACGTCGTCCGGGCCTTCAAGGCCGGTTGGGGCGGCGTCGTCTGGAAAACGCTGGGGGAAGATCCGGCTGTCGTCAACGTCAACGGCCCGCGCTACGGCGCGATCCATGGCAAGGACCGGCAGCTGATCGGCCTCAACAACATCGAACTGATCACGGACCGGCCACTGGAAGTGAACCTGCGCGAAATCAAGCAGGTGAAACGCGATTGGCCCGACCGGGCGCTCGTGGTCTCGCTGATGGTCCCCTGCGAGGAGCAGAACTGGATCGACATCCTGCGCCGGGTCGAGGAGACCGAAGCAGACGGTGTGGAACTGAACTTCGGCTGCCCGCACGGCATGAGCGAACGCGGCATGGGGTCCGCCGTCGGTCAGGTGCCGGAATATATCGAGATGGTTACCCGCTGGGTGAAACAGCACTCGCGCATGCCCTGCATCGTCAAGCTCACGCCCAACATCACCGACGTGCGCAAGCCGGCCCAGGCCGCCAAGGCAGGTGGTGCGGACGCCGTTTCCCTGATCAACACCATCAACTCCATCATGGGCGTCGATCTCGACAACATGTCTCCAGCCCCGTCTGTCGACGGCAAGGGGGCCCATGGCGGCTATTGCGGCCCGGCGGTGAAACCGATCGCCCTCAACATGGTGGCTGAAATCGCCCGCGATCCGGCCACCCACGGCCTGCCGATCTCTGGCATCGGCGGGGTTACGACCTGGCGCGACGCGGCCGAGTTCATGGCGCTCGGCGCCGGCTCCGTTCAGGTCTGCACCGCCGCGATGACCTACGGCTTCCGCGTGGTCGAGGACATGATCGACGGCCTCAGCGACTGGATGGACCAGAAAGGTTACACCTCCGTCGACCAGTTCATCGGCAGTGCCGTCCCGAATGTGTCCGACTGGCAGTATCTGAACCTGAACTACATTGCCAAGGCCAAGATCGACCAGGATCTGTGCATCGAATGCGGTCGCTGCCATATCGCCTGCGAGGACACGTCTCACCAGGCGATCACCAATATGGTCGACGGCGTGCGCAAGTTCGAGGTAATCGACGAGGAATGCGTCGGCTGCAATCTTTGCGTCAACGTTTGCCCGATCGAGAACTGCATCACCATGGAGCCGATGGCTCCGGGCAGCATCGATCCGCGCACCAAGAAGGTCGTGGAAAAGGACTACGCCAACTGGACGACCCATCCGAACAATCCGATGGCGGTTACCGAAGCGGCCGAGTAATCCCGGTATTCGGTCACGCTTCAAACGCAGGCAAGCCCCCGCTTGCCTGCGTTTTTCATGTCAGAACTCCGGTTTGGTCAGCATCAGCCAGATGATGGCCAGAACCGCGAAGAAAGCTGGAAAGCCGCAGGCGAACCAGATCCGGTAGAGCCGGTGATAGGCCTCCGGCAAGGCGTCTCCTGTTTCCGCAGCCTGCGCGGCAAGGCGCCGTAGCCGGACCTGGATCCAGACGACCGGCAGCCAGAAGGCACCGACAAAGACGTAAAGACAGAGCGAGACGAACACCCAGCCTTCCCAGAGGGGCCAGCCGGCTTCGCGGGCCAGAAGCGCGCCGGTGACCGGTTGAAACAGGGCAGCCGTCGCCGTGAAGACCGTATCGGCCAGAACCACGATCCCTGCGACATGCGCGATCAGCGCCGGGTTCCGCGAGCGGTTGGACATCACCATGAAGAAGGCAATGCCGGCGCCCGTTCCAAGCAGCACGCAGGCACCGACGACGTGGGCGTAGCGCAGAAGGTCGTACCACATCAGCGTTCCTCCAGAACCAGGACCACCAGCGCGGCGAGCACAAGGGAAGGCAAGACCTTGACCAGTGGACCGAGCGGGTCTGCCCAAAGATGGGGTGTCAGCAAAGTGCCTCCGGTCAGATAGGCCAGAGCGACCAGGATCATGCCGATCGACGCGCGCCGGCACCACCGGCGGAAAAGCACCGCGATGCCGAGCGTCAGATCCGCAACGGCCCCGCCGAAGACGGCAGCCGCCGCCATTGGCTGCGAAACGCCGGAGCCGGTCAAAACGGCCATCGCGTCGCGGTAGGAGAAAACCCCGATGAGGCCGGAAAGCGTCCAGAAAAGGGAAAGGCAGCCGATTGCGAGCGGAAGCAGCAGGTAAAGCCTGGCAAAGGCACGTTCCTGTGCCGTCGAGGGCAGGACCGCTAGCGTCTGCTCCAGGGACTTCAGAGGTATGCCGCCGCGTTGCCGCCAGCCCTCAGGGTCGCCAGTGATCCCGCCGTCAAGAGACTTGAGCGCGTTGGTCCTGAGCGGTGACCGCCAGCCAAGCCACCCGAGGGCATCGGCGCCCTTCCTGAGAATGCTGATTGCAAATTCAGGCACGGCAATCCGGGCGCGCCAGTCCGGGTAGCCCAGCCATGACCGGAAACGGCACACGAGTTCGGAGAAACTCCGGCTGCCGTCTTCCGTCAGATCCGCCACGAACCGCGTGCCGAGATCTCCGCTTGCCGCCTGCACCACTGCCCTGGCGACGTCATCGACATGTACGGTCTGGATCCTTACGTTTCCGAACAACTCAAGGCCCGCGAAGGGCATGGCGGCGCCTGCCCTCAGCAGCGCGGTACCGCCATACGCATCCGCACCAAGAACCAGGACGGGACGCAGGATAATCCAGTCGGTCCGGGAGGCCATGATGGTCGCATCGCCCCGGGCCTTGGTGCGGAAGAAATTTGTCGGCGCGTCTTCGGACACGCCGGCTGCCGAGATCTGGACGAAGCGGACCTGCGTTCCCTCCAGGGCTTCGCAGATCCGTTTCACCGCCGTTTCGTGAATGGCGGCGAGATTGTCCCTTGCTCCGTCCTGCAAGGCTCCGGATGCATTGACGACCACATCCATACCGCCCAGCAGGGACTTCCAGTCCCCGGCCAGGGTGTCGGCAAAGTCCCTTTGCACCCAGTCAAGATCGGGAAAGGCCTTCCTGCCGCATTCTAGCGAGCGGCCGATACAGGTCACGCGATAGCCCGCCTCCCGGAGCGCCCTGACGCAGGCGGCCCCGATAAACCCGTATGCCCCGAGAACGGCTGCTTGTTTCATCGTTTCCGCTTCCGTGGCCGCCTTCAGCGCCGCCATTGAAAAAAGTGTCCGGAAGGGATGCGCTTAAAAGGAAAAGTTCAATCACACAATAGCAATGCCCCGGGGCGGTTTCCCGCTCCGGGGCAATTTCATGATTACAGCTTGTCGGTCACGACAGTTGTCGTCGCGCCTTCCGGCAGCTTGGTGATGACCGGCGTGGAACCGCCGCTCAGGAGCGACTTCACGGTGCGGTCATAGGCTTCCATGTCGAGCTTGCCGTCGGACCCGTCCACCAGCTTGTTGATTTCACCGACCATGCGGATCTGGTGCTTCTCGGTCTGGGCACCGGTCGCATCGTTCTCAAGAACGATTTCGGCCGCTTCTTCCGGGTTCTCGGTCGAATAGGCCCAGCCCTTCATGGAGGCGCGCACGAAGCGGGCGAGCTTGTCTACCATGGCCGGATCGTCGAGGCTGGATTCCAGCACGTAGAGGCCGTCTTCCAGCGTGGCAACACCCTGGTCCTCGTATTTGAACACGACCAGATCTTCCTCCGGAATGCCGGCATCGATCACCTGCCAGTATTCGTTATAGGTCATGGTGGAGATGCAGTCGGCCTGCTTCTGCAGGAGCGGATCGACGTTGAAGCCCTGCTTCAGGACGGTCACGCCGTTTTCACCGCCATCGGTCGAGAGACCGAGTTTGCTCATCCAGGACAGGAACGGATATTCGTTGCCGAAGAACCAGACGCCGAGCGTCTTGCCCTTGAGGTCCGGCGGGATCGAGATGCCGGTGTCCTTGCGGCAGGTCAGCATCATGCCGGACTTCTTGAACGGCTGGGCGATGTTGACGAGCGGCACGCCCTTTTCGCGCGAAGCCAAGGCGGACGGCATCCAGTCGATGATGACGTCAGCGCCACCGCCGGCAATCACCTGCGGCGGCGCGATGTCGGGGCCGCCCGGTTTGATCGTTACATCCAGGCCTTCTTCATCATAGAAGCCCTTGTCCTTTGCCACGTAATAACCGGCAAACTGGCCCTGCGTGACCCATTTGAGCTGCAGCGTCAGCTCGTCCGCGGCATTCGCCGCGCCCGAGACCAGGCTTGCTCCCAAAACGGATACAAGCGCCAGACTTTTCAATGCCTTCATTGCCATTCCCCTACTGGTTACGGGTGTCACCTGCATGGTGCCGCCCTTCTCTGGTATTTTCAAACCCCTCGCCGGCCCGGTGTGCAGGAGCGGCTCCCATCCGCCCCGTACCGGAACCCGGCAATCCGGCAGCATCAAGACCACCCGGACATTTTTGTCTCTGTGCGATCTTCACTGACCATTTGGTCAAGAAAATCTAGAAAGCTGCCGTGTCGCTGGTCAAGGTTATTTTTTCATCAAGGTGAAATACGTTTGATTGTTCTACCCAAGCGAGAGAAAATCGTCACCTGTTAAATCCGGTTGAGTCGGCAAGGAGTAATTGGTTTGCCTGACGTGCGGGAAGACGTTTCATAGTCCCCCGGATTGCGAAGTCGTCCGGAACCCCGGTTTGAAAAGGGGCGGACGCCGATGGGAGAGAGCCGGAATGATCGCAAAGACCTTATTGGAATACAAATCCTTGCCGTTACCGGACCGGCGTCACTATTCCGAAAAGGAAATGCAGGCACGGGCTGAGGAGTTTTACGACGACATCCGCACCCGCCACACGGTTCGCGAATTCTCCGACCGCCCGGTGAAGCGCTCGGTCATCGAGACCTGTGTCCGGGCTGCCGGCACCGCTCCCAGTGGCGCCAATCACCAGCCCTGGCATTTTGTTGCGATTTCCGATCCGGCGCTGAAGAGCAAGATCCGTCTGGCGGCGGAAGAAGAGGAACGACGGTTTTACGACGGCGGCGCGGGCGACGAATGGATCAAGGCGCTGGAACCCATCGGCACCGATGCCCACAAGCCGCATCTGGAAATCGCACCCTGGCTGATCGTTATCTTCGCTCAGCGCTGGGGCATCTACGAGGACGGATCGCGTTACAAGCACTATTACGTCCCGGAAAGCGTCGGCATTGCCACCGGCATGCTCATCACCGCGCTTCACCACGCCGGCCTCAGCGCGCTGACGCATACGCCCAACCCGATGAAGTTCCTGAACGCGATCCTGCACCGCCCGGAAGCGGAAAAGCCGGTGATGATTCTTGCGGTCGGCCACCCGGCGGAGGACGCCACGGTTCCGGCAGCAGCCAAGAGGAAGAAGCCGCTGGAGGAGATCTTGAGCATATTCGAGGGGTAGAACATTCCTCGCTCCCATTGAGCCGAGACACAAGGCATTCGGGAATTTGCGGAATAGTTTCCCATGTGCAGCCGAAATCCGGGCTTAGAGCGTGTCGCGTTTAATCGGTTCGATATCCGGCAGCCTTAAAGAAGTTGTAGCATTCCTCTTCAGTGAAGAGGTCGCAGACGTGTCCGACGACGTTCCATAGGTCTTGGTATGTTCGTGCGGCCGCTTTTCGGATCAGCGTTTTGAGCTTTGAGAAGGCCATCTCGATAGGGTTCAGGTCTGGTGAGTATGGCGGCAAGAACAGGAACCATGCCCCTCGATCCTGCAGGACCTGTTCAGCGCGAGGGCTTTTGTGACTGGACAAGTTGTCCAGGATCACCACGTCACCTTTTTGCAGTGTCGGCGCGAGCTGGGTCTCAACATAGACGTTAAATGTCGCACGGTTCATGGCACCATCGATAACCCAGGGAGCGGCCAGCCTGTCACGGCGCAGGGCAGCGACAAAGGTCTGCGTGCGCCAATGGCCGAACGGGGCATGATCGACAA
>JBNKGB010000030.1:0-41509 GCA_050289605.1 Roseibium sp.
AAAGCGCCGTTCTGATCGTCAGAAAATATCAACCAAGCCTGCGGACACACAGACCTGACGGAATCAGCCGTTTCGGCCACCGCGAATAACTTCGAACAGCTTTCCTTTCAGTTCGTCTTCCGGCTCCCCGCTCCTCAGACCCTGCCGCCACTGGTCCAGGATCAAGCGCAGGCCAAGAGTTTCCCTGTTGTGAGGCAGATCGCCGATGAACGTCGCAAAAAAGGCGTCCAGGCGTTCCCGGTCGATGAGGCCCTGGTCGATCAGCCCGTGAATCAGGGTCATCGTCGCCGCGATATGCCCCTTGACGAAATCGAACTCCACGGAGCTGGATCCATTGTCCAAAAATGTCGTCTGCATGTAACCTCTCATGTACCCGGCAACGTTACCTCACATGGCTTTACCGCGCCACCTGACAGTTTTTGCAGGAGAATGATCTTTATTTCTCTGGAATTAACCAAATCCGGCCTGTCAGACAGACGATTTCAAATAATTCTATCGATATTATTTTATATTAAATCCATTCACAAAGAATGATGCTCGAATTGAAATTTCTAGAAATTGAAAATAGAAAGTAAAACCGGACACAATATTACCGCCATTCTGTTTTTTACGAGCCTGTTGAAAAAATCGAATTTGCCTCTTGCATTGTCAATCCGCTCGGCCTAAACACACGCCACCAACGCGGTGGCGCCGCTTCGAAAGTGCTTCTGCGCATAGAAATTTGGTGAGAGCCGATAGCTCAGCTGGTAGAGCAACTGACTTTTAATCAGTAGGTCCAGGGTTCGAGCCCCTGTCGGCTCACCAAAATTTCCAGACCCCTTTCCCGGAAATATTGAAACTTGCTTTTCGGTCACGGACAAATTCGTGCTCGAAAACGATAGCCTTGCTACGCTCCGGGTTTCTTTTTCTTTCGTTTCCATGAAACATGGCAGTATCCCGGTAGACAGTCGGTGACGTCCGGAGGCCTCCACATGGGTTCCGAATTCACATCGTTTTTTTGAATCGGTTTCACAGGACCGGCCGAACACAGCCATTGCCCGCCCCGGATCGAGCAGACTGGCGGTAGCGGTTTTCCACTGCAATTTCATCGTGACACCGGTTGGAGTGAAACCAACGCCCTGCCCCGGTCCGAGCGGTCCGGCGTCTCCTCCCCTTTACGGGCGAGGAGATAAACGTTCCGGGTCCCTTGTTCAGGCCGCCGTCGTTCCTTCCGTCTCTCGCCCACCTCCGCCGAACCAGCCTTTTACGGTCTCCCGCATCGTCTGCAGACTGACATAGAGGATCGGGATCATGAGGACACCGATGAAGGTTGCGAACAGCATGCCGCCGAAGACGGCGAAACCGATCGCTTTCTGGCTTGCCGCTCCCGCGCTTGAGGCGGTCATAAGCGGCACCACACCCAGCAGGAAGGCAAGGGCCGTCATCATCACAGCACGAAAGCGCAGATGCCCCGCTTCGATGGCAGCGTCCTTGATCGTCTTGCCGCTATCCCTCTGCTCGATGGCGAATTCGACGATCAGGATGGCGTTCTTGGCCCCCATGCCGACCAGCATGATCATTCCGATCTGGGTATAGAGGTTGACGTCGCCTCCGGTCACGAAGACAGCCACGAGCGCGCCGAGGATCGCGAAGGAAACCGACATCAGAATCGCCACCGGCATGGTCCAGCTCTCATATTGGGCCACCAGGAACAGATACGTGAACAGGATCGACAACATCAGGATGAACATGACGATCTGTCCCGAGCCAAGCTGCTGCAGCGCCGTTCCCGTCCACTCCAGCGCATAGCCGTCCGGAAGGGCTTTCACCCCTGCGGCGTTGACCTCGTTGATGACCACGCCTGTTGAGGCGCCCGGCGCCGGATCGGCCATGACCGCGGCGGCGCGGAACATGTTGTAGCGGGTCAGGATCTGCGGCCCGAGCACGTTCTGCGTGGTCAGGATACTGCGCATCGGCACCATGGTGCCGTCCGTTGTGCGCACATAAAGCGCGCCGATATCCTCCACCCGGTTACGGAAATCGCCCTCGGCCTGGATCATCACCTTGTAGACACGGCCAAAAATATTGAAATCGTTGATGTAATACGATCCAAGATAAGCCTGCAGCGTCAAGAACACGTCGGATACGTTGATTCCGAGCGTCTTGGCCTTTTCACGGTCCAGATCGATAAACACCTGTGGCACATTCGCCCGGAAGGTCGAATAGGCCCGGCCGATATCCGGGCTCTGATTGGAGGAATAGACCATGGAGCCGACCGCCGAGGCCAAGTCCTGCGGCGTGCCGCCGGCGGTCTGCTGCAGCATCACCTGTACGCCGCCGGTTGTGCCGAGCCCGGGAATAGGCGGCGGGTTGAATGCAATGATGTTCGCACCGGGTATGGTGGAAAACTGGGCCCAGAACTTGGCAAGGATCGCGTTGATGCGCAGGTCAGGCGCCTGTCGTTCCTCCCAGTTCTTCATGGTCGCGATCACCAGGGCGGCATTCGACGACGACGCACCGTTCAGGATCGAATAGCCGTTGACGATGACCACGTTCGCAACGCCCGCCGTATTCGAGGCCAGTTCGACCACGCGTTTGGTGACCTCCTGGGTTCGCTGAAGTGCGGCGCCGTCGGGCAGTTGCACGTCGACCATAAGGTAGCCCTGATCTTCCGCGGGCAGAAAGCCCTGGGGTAGCGAGCTGCCAAGGGTCACGATGAGAGCGACAGCCCCGGCGACGACAACGAGCCCCATCACGGCGACCCGCACCAGACGGCGCACGATCGCCGTATAGCCGTTGCGCACGGAGGTGATGCTGCGGTCAAACAGCCCCATGATCCCACGCGGCGGTCCGGAGCGGGCCTTCAGGATCAACCCGCAAAGTGCCGGCGACAAGGTCAACGCGTTGATCGAGGAAATCAGCACGGAGACGGAGATAGTGACCGCAAATTGAGAATAGAGCCGTCCGGTGATCCCCGGCATGAAGATCGTCGGCACAAACACCGCCAGAAGCACGAGTGTCGTTGCAATCACGGGACTGGTGATCTGTTCCATGGCCTTGGCGGTGGCTTCCTTGGGGGGCAGACCTTCATCGGAAATTATACGCTCCACGTTCTCGACCACCACGATGGCGTCGTCCACCACGATGCCGATGGCCAGCACGAGCGCGAACAGCGAAATGGTATTGAGCGACATGCCAAGTGCAAGCAGGACCGCAAAGGTGCCTATCAGCGACACAGGAATGGCAACCATCGGAATGATCGTCGCGCGCCAGTTGCCGAGGAAGACGAACACCACGGACACCACCAGAAGGAAGGTCAGGAACAAGGTGGTGATCACGTCGTCGAGCGAAGCCTGGACGAAATCCGTCGTGTTGAACGGCACGCCGTAGGCCATGTCCGGCGGAAAGTTCTTGGACAGGCTGTCCAGACGCGTCAGCACGTTCTGGGCCACCTGAAGGGCGTTGGCGCCGGGAGCCTGGTAAATGGCCAGAACCGTCGCCGGCTTGCCGTTGAACTCACCGGAGGCGTTGTAGTACTGGGCACCCAGTTCCACCCTGGCGACATCCCCGATTTTCACGACCGCGCCGTCGGATCCCGTCCGCAGAATGATATTCTCGAACTCTTCGACCGAGGCCAGGCGTCCCTTGGCCTTGATCGTGTACTGGAATTGCTGTCCGTCCGGCGCGGGAGGCGCACCGATCTGGCCGGCCGCCACCTGAATGTTCTGGTCGCGGACCGCGTTGATGAAATCGGTCGGCGTCATGCCGAGGCTGGTAAGACGATCGGGATCGAGCCAGATACGCATACCGTAGGCGAAGTCTGTCATCACGTCCGCCCGGCCTACGCCCTGAACGCGGGCAAGCGCGTCCTTCAGGTTGATCGAAGCGTAGTTGGACAGGAAAACCGGATCATAGGTGCCGTTCGGCGAATAGAGCGTAATCACCAGCAACATGTTGGTGCTGGCCTTTTGCACCGTTACGCCGTTGGAGGTGACGTCGCTCGGAAGCTGGCTGGTTGCTTGGCTGACCCTGTTCTGCGTGTTCACTGTTGCAATGTCGGGATCCGTGCCGACGGCAAAGGTGACGTTCAGCGAGTAACTGCCGCTGTCGTTGCTGGTCGACTGCATGTAGAGCATGTCGTCGACACCGTTGACCTGCCCCTCGATGGGTGCCGCCACGGTCTCTTCCAGAACTTCGGCGTTCGCGCCCGTATAGGTCGCGGCAACGTTGACCACCGGCGGCGTGATGTTCGGAAACTGCTCGACAGGCAACGACAGGTAGCCGAGCACGCCGACCAAAGTGATGACAATGGAAATGACCAGCGCGAATTTCGGCCGGTAGATGAAAAAGCTTGAAAACATTTAGCTTTGCTCCGCCGGCTTGGAGGCAAGGACGGGATTGACCACGACGCCGGGACGGACTTTCTGCAGCCCCTCGACGATCACTTCATCCCCCTCCTTCAGGCCCTTGGTGACGACGAAATTTGTCTCCACCTGCTGACCGAGATCGACGTAGCGCTGTTCGACCTTCTTGTCCGCGGTAATGGCAAGCGCAAAGGCCCCCTGCTGGTCACGCTGGATGGCGGCTTGCGGGACGATCAGGGCGGTTTCGGACTTCGGCGATTCCAGAAGGACTGTCACATATGTCCCGGCCAGAAGGCGGATATCCTTGTTGTCGAACTGCCCCCGGAAGGAAATGGTGCCGGTGGCCGTATCGATCTGATTGTCGATGAAAACAATCTTGCCCGTTTCGCCGTAGGTCTCGCCGTTGGGCAGAATCAGTCTGAGATCCGGGGACTTGTCCGGACTGACGTCTTCCGGATTGATGCCATGGGTCTTGACTGCGTTCAGATACTGCGCCTCGCTGACGGAAAAATTGACATAGACGGGCGCCAGGCTGATCAGTTTGGCCAGCGAGCCGGCGTCAGGCCCCACCACTTCGCCGACGCTGAAGGTCGTCTTGCCCAATTGACCGTCGAAGGGCGCGGAAATATCGGTATAGCTGAGATTGAGTTCGGCCTGCTGCAGGGAAGATTGCGCCGCCTCAACGGACGCTTCCGCCTGCTGCTTCTGGGCGAGCGTGGCCTCGTAGTTCGCTTCAGAGACATGCCCCTTGTCTAGCAGGTCCTTGTCGCGCTTTTCATTTGCCGACTGGAGTGCAGCATTTGCCTTGGCACTTGCCAGATCGGCCTTGGCCTTTGTCAGCGAAGCCTCGTATTGCGCCTTTTCGATGGTGAACAGAAGATCGCCCTTCTTGACAACCGAACCGTCCTTCACGGCCTTCTGATCAAGAAACCCGCTGACGCGGGCAATCAGGTCCACCGAATCGATCGCCGCGACCTGACCGACGAAACGCGCGGTTTGACGAATGTCCTGCGAACTCACCTTGGCGACCGTGACCGAGGGAGGCGGTGCGGACGGTGCGGCGGCTTTTTTAGAGTCGTCCGAACACCCTGTCAGAAAAGCGGATGTCGCAGCAACAAGGACAAGGGAACGGAAAAAGGTGGCAAAACGCGACAAAGACATTCTTGAAACTCCGCAGTCCGGCCGGTGGCCAAGGCGCATGATCGGCCTCACTATAAAAGGACTGGTTGATTCAACAAGGAATTATTGCCGCGGCACTGCCTCGGAAAGAGTCAAATTCACTCGCGATTTCAAATTCAACCGATCGCCACCCGCCGGCCATCGAAGCCGCCAGGACCAAATTGGCGGGTCAGCGAAGAGGGCTCAGGACAAGGGTCAGACCGAACAGCTTGTCCGCAGGAACAACCCGAGGTTCCTCCTGGCCTTCGCATGAAATTTCGAGCGCTGCGATCTGGGGAAGATCGCCGGAAACCGCATCGGCCGCCTCCGCCCCGACCAGCGACCGGTAAGCGCCGGGAGTCAGCACGAAAATCTTGCCTCTGGCCGTCTGTAGTTCCAGACCGAGGCTCGTCGCCCTCATTTCCCGCTGACCTATAAACTTTCCCAGGAACTCATGGTGATCGGACGGGTCGCGAGCCAGCAGGTAAACCGTCGAGACACGCTTTCCGCCGTTCGCATGGGACTGGAAGCTGGGTTTCCAGAAGTTTTCCGGATATTTGTTGTGACAGGTGAAATAGCCGATGTTCGGGCTCTTCGGATCTTTCAGGATCGTCAGGTCGAAAGCGACTTTGGCTGTTGACCCGTCGGCGAGATTGGCAATCCGCTCGAACGAAAACGGGTCAAAGACATCAAGCCCTGCGCTGAGGAATTCGGAGCGATCCACCTCTGCGCCACCGCTCTCCAGGACCAGCATGCTGGCCCCTTCCCGCCCGCACAGGAAATCCTGGTTGAACTCCCCGAAGGAGAAGCCGTTGCCGGAGGCCGCCGGGATCAGGCCGGGATCGGCAACGCTCAGCAGTTCGATGAAGAAGCCGTCAAGCTGGATCAGCCTGTTTGCGGTGCCCCACGGATGCCTGTTCTCCGGGGTTACGGTGAAACCGAGTTCCGAATAGGCACGGCCGGCGGCCTCGAGATCCTTTACTGCTACAACAAGATGATCGAGACCGCGCACCAAGACTGTTCCTTGCAATGGATTTTTGTCAGACCAGACGGCTCTGCTGTACGGCTGCGCCGATGAACGATGCGAACAGCGGATGCGGTTCGAACGGCCGGGACTTGAGCTCCGGATGGTACTGGACCCCGATGAACCAGGGATGGTCGTCAATCTCGACGGTTTCCGGCAGTACACCGTCCGGCGAGGTTCCGGCAAAAATGAGACCGCATTTCTCCAGCTGGTCCCGGTAGCCGATGTTGACTTCATAACGGTGCCTATGCCGTTCGGAGATGGCGGTGGCCCCGTATATGCCGGCAATCTTCGACCCGGACTTGAGCGCAGCCGGATAAGCCCCGAGGCGCATGGTGCCGCCAAGATCGCCTTCCGCGTCGCGCACTTCCCGTGCATTACCCTTCGTCCATTCGGTCATCAGGCCGACGACAGGTTCTTTTGTCGGTCCGAATTCCGTGGAGTTGGCTTCCTTGATGCCGGCAAGGTTGCGGGCAGCCTCGAGGACGGCCATCTGCATCCCGAAGCAAATGCCGAAATAGGGAATATTCCGGGTTCTTGCGAAATGTGCAGCCGCGATCTTGCCCTCCGCACCGCGTTCGCCGAAGCCGCCGGGAACAAGAATGCCGTGAACGCCTTCCAGATACGGGCTCGGGTCCTCCTTTTCGAAGGTTTCTGATTCGATCCAGTCCAGTTCTACCTTCACCCGGTTGGCGATGCCGCCATGCACCAAGGCCTCGATCAGGGACTTGTAGGCATCCTTCAGTACCGTGTACTTGCCGACGATGGCGATCTTGACTTCGCCTTCCGGATTGGCGATCGCCTCGGAAATACCTTCCCAGCGCGAAAGCGACGGCGCCGGGGCGCCCTTGATGCCGAATGCCGCCAGAACCTCGTCGTCGAGGCCTTCCTTGTGATAGGCAATCGGCACGTCGTAGATCGACTTGACGTCATATGCCGGGATCACCGCGCTTTCGCGCACGTTACAGAACAGCGACAGCTTCCGCTTCTCGGTTTCCGGGATCGGACGGTCGCAACGGACCATCAGGATGTCCGGCTGAATGCCGATGGAGCGCAGTTCCTTCACCGAGTGCTGCGTCGGCTTGGTTTTCATTTCGCCGGCGCTCGGGATGTAGGGCATCAGGGTCAGATGGACGTAGACCACGTCGCCGCGCGGCAGGTCGTTGCCGAGCTGACGGATTGCCTCGAAGAAGGGCAGCCCTTCGATGTCCCCGACTGTCCCGCCGATTTCGACCAGGACGAAGTCATAGTCCTCATTGCCGGTCAGAACGAAGTTCTTGATCGCGTCGGTGACATGCGGAATCACCTGAACGGTACCGCCGAGGTAATCACCGCGCCGCTCCTTGGCGATGATGTCCTGGTAAATGCGGCCGGTGGTGATGTTGTCCTGCTGATTGGCAGGCCTGCCGGTGAAGCGTTCGTAGTGCCCGAGGTCGAGATCGGTTTCCGCCCCGTCGTCGGTCACGAAGCACTCGCCGTGCTGATACGGGCTCATCGTGCCCGGATCGACGTTGAGGTACGGATCAAGTTTGCGAAGACGAACCTTGTAGCCACGCGCCTGAAGCAATGCGCCCAGAGCCGCGGATGCAAGACCTTTTCCAAGCGAGGAAACCACGCCGCCAGTAATGAAGATATATCGCGCCATGGACCAATACCATATCCTTGCCGAGGGCGGTTTGGCCACTCGGGAGTTGCGTTCTTAACACATAAAAATGCCCTGCGAGTTCAGCCGCAGGGCATATGTCGGATGATCGGGCGGAGCCGCCCAGGGAAACACCTTACTGAGCGGCGGGAACCTGCGGACCTTCAGGCTCCTGGTTCAATTTCTTGAGCGAATCAAGAACCCCGTTGGAGCCGCCTTCCGCACCGCCGTCGGCCGGCGCCGTCGCACCGTTGGTGGCCGCCGGGACGGCATCAAGAATGGCCGCCGGATTGTCCTGGTTCTTGGCGATGAGGCCGAGGACGAGCGAGGTCACGAAAAACGCAAGCGCCAGAATACCGGTCGCACGGGTCAGGACGTTCGCGGTCCCGCGGCTGGACATCAGGCCGCCGCCACCCCCACCGATACCGAGCGCACCGCCTTCAGAGCGCTGCAGGAGGACAACAAGCACCAGGGCCAGAACGACCATGAGGTGGATTACGATGACTACGGTTTCCATCGAATGCCATTCTTGTAAGATTTTCAGATTGGCGGCCTTCTACACCAGACGCCGCCAGCTTTCTACCCTTCAATTGCGCCTTTGGCACAGAAGCTTCAAGTCTTCCGCCTTCAGGAATAGGCGGCGAGGATCCCCAGGAAGTCGTCAGCCTTGAGGCTGGCCCCGCCGACGAGCGCGCCGTTGACGTTATCGACGGCCATCAATTCCTCGGCATTGGCGGGCTTTACCGAACCGCCGTAGAGCAGGCGCATCCGCGCGCCCTCGCCCTGAAAACGGCCTTCCAGATTGTCGCGCATCGCCTTGTGCATTTCGGCAACGTCCACCGCCGTCGGCGTCAGACCGGTTCCGATCGCCCAGACGGGCTCATAGGCCACGACGGTATTTTCCGCCGTCGCGCCATCGGGCACGGAACCGTTCAGCTGCCTTTCGACGACCGCGATCGCCTGACCGGCCTTGCGTTCGGCCTCCGTCTCGCCGACGCAAACGATGGCAACAAGGCCGGCCCGCCACGCTGCCTGTGCCTTTGCGTTGACATCGGCATCACTTTCGCCGTGATCGGTTCTACGTTCGGAATGCCCGACGATGACGGCGGAGGCACCGGCATCCTTCAACATCTCCGCGGAAATATCGCCCGTATGAGCGCCGGAGACTGCCGCATGACAGTCCTGGCCGCCCAGGGCAACGGCACCGCCGGCCGCCTTGTCGGACAGCGGGGATATCAGGGTCGCGGGAGCGCAAATCATCGCGTCGACAGCATCAGCCAGCTGATCCGATATGCCGGCCATCATCTTGTAGAATTCAGCCTGGCTGGACTTGAGCCCATTCATTTTCCAGTTACCGGCGACCAGCGGCTTTATAGTCACGCTCATGTTCCGTTCGCTCCCCAAACCTGTTCGACATTTGCCGCCTTTAGATCAGATGCCTCGCCCTGTTTCAATCAGTCTCTCCTGGAGGATATGCGTTTCCGTACATAAGTTTGTGCCGTGCCTGCCTTGCGGCGGCGGCGGCTCCTCATTATGATCCGCCCGCTTTGGCCTGGGCCGTCCTGACTTTCAAACGGTTCAACAGGCTGTCGGAAAGAACAAAAACACTGGAGTCGTCATGCTCGACGCGCTGCGCAAGGGCGCTGGCACTTGGTTTGCCAAACTGTTTATGGCCGTGCTTATCTTGAGCTTCGCCGGCTGGGGGATCAATGGTTTCCTGGGGAACTTCGGCCAGAACATCGCAGCCAAGGTCGGCAGCACCGAAGTTTCACTCGCCGATTTCGATCGCACCTACCGGTCGGATCTGAACAGAATCGGCCAGCAATTCGGGCGCTCCCTGACGGCAGAAGAAGGCGCCGCGCTCGGCCTGCCCCAACAGGCCATAGGCAAGCTGGTCGCGGAAGCGGCGATGAACGACACGGCACGGGGGCTGAAGCTCGGCGTATCCAACGAGCGTCTCGCCACCATCATTCAGAGCGATCCTGCATTCCAGGGTGCGGGCGGGAGCTACGATCGCAACCGGCTTCAGCAGCTTTTGCGCAACAACGGTTACCGTGAGGACGAATACGTCGTGCAGCGGCGTCATATCGCTGAGCGCAGCCAGCTTGCGGAAGGCCTGGCAGGCAGCATGAAGGCTCCCGTCACTTACCTGGAGGCCCTGGACGCCTATCAGAGCGAAAGCAGAAGCGTGGAGTATCTCCTCGTCGACGCTGGCTACATCGGTGAAATCGCCAATCCATCCGAAGATGCCCTCAAGGCCTTTTTTGAGGAAAAGAAGGCGGACTTCCGCGCGCCGGAATATCGCGAAATCAAATACGTAGCGCTCTCGCCGGAAGCGGTTGCCCGGCCAGACGACATCACCGACGAAGACGCCCGCGCCGAATACGAGCGCCGCTCGGAGGACTATTTCGAACCGGAGCGCCGCAAGGTGCGTCAGATCTCCTTCCCGTCCAAGGAGGCCGCAGAAGAAGCTGCCGCGGAACTCCAGAGCGGCAAGACCTTCGACGACCTGATGAGCGACCGTAACCTCAGCAGCAACGACGTGTCCCTCGGCGTGATGACAAAGTCGGACTTCCTCGACACTGTACTCGGCGATGCTGCCTTCTCGCTGACGGAAGGCGCAACGAGTGGTGCGGTCGAAGGCCGGTTCTCAACGGTTATCCTGAACGTTCAGGAAATCCTGCCGGAAAGCACCAAACCTTTTGAAGACGTCAAGGGAGACATCGTCAAGGAATTGGCAAAGGATCAGGCCGAACGGGAAATTCTCGACCTGCTCAATGAAATCGAGGACGCCCGCGCGGGCGGCGCCCAGCTTGACGAGATCGGCGAACGCTTCTCGCTGACCGTTGTTTCGCCCCAAGCGTTCGACGCGACCGGAAAATCCATGACCGGGTCGCAGGTGGAACTTCCGGAAGCGGAAGGGCTCGTCTCCGGTGCTTTTGCAAGCGATATCGGCATTGAAAACGACGTTCTGCAACTCGGGGATCGCGGCTTTCTCTGGTACGACGTCACGAATGTGATCCCGGAGCGCGACCGCACCTTGGACGAGGTCAAGGATGACGTGATTGCCACCTGGAAAGTCGAGGAGCTTGCCAACCGCGTGAGCGCAAAGGCTTCGGAACTTCTGGAAAAAATGGAAAGTGGAACCTCGCTATCCTCGATTGCCGAGGAAAGCGGCCTGACAGTTCAGTCTTCGGAAGGCCTGAAGCGAAACACACCGTCCGGCATCTTCGGCCGGGATGCCGTCGCCGCCGCCTTCAGCGGCCCGGTGGGGTCGAATTCGGTGGCGGAAACTGCCGATGGAGAAGGCCGTCTTGTTATTCGCGTAACCGGGAGCAACGTGCCCGACTTCGACCAGACTTCCGCTGAGGTCAGTGCCCTGGAAGAGCAGGTATCGAGGCAGATGCAGGATTCGTTGCTCAGCCAGTTCATAACCGACCGGGAAAACAAGGCCGGCGTAAAAATCAACGAAGCCGGAATAGCCCAGCTGATCGGATTGAACCGGAATTGATTTCACAGGTGGATTGACGACATGACCACGTTCAAGGACTTCATTGCCAAGGTCGCCGACGGCCACGAGTTGACCTTCGAGGAGGCCCATGAAGCCTTTGACATCATCCTGTCCGGGTCTGCAACGCCTTCCCAGCTCGGAGGCTTCCTGATGGCGTTGCGTGTCCGCGGCGAGAGCATTGCCGAGGTCACGGCGGCGGTCAACACGATGCGCGACAAGATGATACCGGTGGTCGCTCCGGAAGGGGCGATCGACATTGTCGGCACTGGCGGGGACAATTCCGGCAGCTACAACATCTCCACCTGCACGGCAATCGTGACAGCCGCCTGTGGCGTGCCGGTCGCAAAACACGGCAACCGCTCCCTGTCTTCCAAGTCGGGCGCCGCGGAAGCTCTCTCGGAACTGGGCGTCAATATCGACGCCTCGCCGGAAACGATCTCCACCTGCATCCACAAGGCCGGGATCGGTTTCATGTTCGCGCCGCTGCATCACTCGGCCATGAAACACGTTGGGCCGACCCGCATGGAACTCGGTACGCGAACCATCTTCAACCTGCTCGGACCGTTATCCAACCCGGCCAGGGTCAAGCGGCAGATGGCAGGTGTCTTCGCGCGGAAATGGGTCGAACCGCTTGCGCACGCCCTCAAGGAACTTGGCTCCGTCAAGGCATGGGTGGTGCACGGTTCGGACGGCATGGACGAAATTACCACGACCGGATCGACCTTTGTCTGCGAACTGACGGACGGCAATTTCAGAACTTTCGAGATTTCGCCCCAAGATGTTGGCCTGCCGGTCAGCCGGGCTGAGGATTTGAAAGGCGGCCAGCCTTCCGAAAACGCAAAGGCCCTGCGCGACGTGCTTGCGGGCGCGAAGAACGCCTACCGTGATGTCGTCCTGTTCAACAGCGCCGCCGCCCTGCTTGTCTCCGACAAGGTGCTGTCGCTTAAGGACGGCGTCGAAATGGCAGCTGAAGCGCTGGACAGCGGCGCTGCCGCGGATACGCTGGAAAAGCTCGTTGCCCTGTCGAATGCCTAAGTTGAACGGATAATCAGAGATGGCCGATATCCTGGAAAAAATCGAAGCCTACAAGCGCGAGGAAATCGCCGCCGCCAAGGCGCGGGTTCCACTGGCGGACCTGAAGGCAAGGATCGCGGAGACCTCCGCACCGCGGGGTTTCCTGGCTGCAATCGAGGCCAAGCATGCAGCGGGTGAATATGCGCTGATTGCCGAGATCAAGAAGGCCAGTCCCTCAAAGGGCCTGATCCGGGAGGATTTCGACCCTCCCCTGCTGGCAAGGGCCTATGAGGAAGGCGGCGCGGCGTGCCTGTCCGTCCTGACCGACACGCCTTCGTTCCAGGGACGGCCGGAATTTCTGACCGCAGCCCGGAACGAGGTCTCGCTTCCTGCCCTGCGCAAGGATTTTCTCTATGACACCTACCAGGTCTATGAGGCGCGCGCCTGGGGTGGCGACTGCATCCTGGTCATCCTGGCCGCGGTCGACGACGACACTGCGCGAGCGCTTGAAGAAACCGCCTTCAGCCTCGGCATGGACGTTCTGCTGGAAGTTCACAACGACGAAGAACTGGAGCGGGCGTTGAAGCTGTCCTCCCGCCTTGTCGGCATCAACAATCGCAATCTCAAGACCTTCGAAACCAAGCTGGAAACCAGCGAGGACCTTGCGCCGCAAGTTCCCTCCGACCGGCTGGTGGTCGGTGAATCCGGCCTGTTCACGCCTGCGGATCTCGACCGCATGAGCAGGGTCGGGATCTCCACGTTCCTGATCGGCGAAAGCCTGATGAGGCAGGCCGACGTCGCGCAGGCGACAAGAGACCTCCTCGTCCGCCCTTCCCTGTCCAAGGCTGTCTAGACCGTCATGGCCGCGCGCGATCCGAAACTGACCCATCTCGATGAAAGCGGTGCCGCCAACATGGTCGATGTCTCCGCCAAGGAGGTCACGAGCCGGATTGCGGTCGCCAGGGGATCGGTGACCATGCACCCCGAAACCCTTGATCTCATCCTTTCCGGCAATGCCAAGAAAGGAGACGTCATCGGCACGGCAAGGGTCGCGGGCATCATGGCGGCCAAGAAGACCCATGAACTGATCCCGCTGTGCCATCCCCTGATGCTGTCGAAGGTGACCGTCGACATCGAGGCGGACGAGTCGCTGCCGGGGCTGGTGGTGACGGCCACAACGAAGGTCAGCGGCCAGACCGGCGTCGAAATGGAAGCCCTGACGGCCTGTTCCCTCACCTGCCTGACCATCTACGACATGGCCAAGGCGGTCGACCGCGGAATGGTGATCGGGGACATTCGCCTGGTTGAGAAGGCCGGCGGCAAGTCGGGCCACTGGACACTGGCTGACGACGGCAGCGAGGGTGGTACCTGATGAGCCTGATGCCGGTTGCTGAAGCGCTCGAAAAGCTTCTTGCGGACGTAACCACCCTCGAAACGGAGACGGTGACCCTGGAGCGGGCCAACGGCCGTTTTCTGGCCTCTCCCCTCAGTGCCACGCGGACCCAACCGCCGTTTGCAGCCTCGGCCATGGACGGCTACGCGATCTGCCACCAGGACATCGCGGACGGCCGCACGGAGTTGACCGTCATCGGCGAAGCTCCTGCCGGTCACGGCTTTGCCGGTGCGGTGTCCCGGGGACAGACCGTGCGCATATTTACCGGCGCGCCTGTGCCCGAGGGAGCGGACACGATCCTGATCCAGGAAAATGCCGAGCGGAACGGTGACAGGATCACCGTAGTGGAAGCGCCTGCGAAAGGCGCTTTCGTGCGGCCTGCCGGTCTCGATTTTTCCAAAGGGGACGTGCTGCTTTCGCCTCCCCTGAAACTCGTCTACAGGCATCTGGCACTCGCCGCCGCGATGAACCATGCCGACCTGCCCGTCGTGCGCAAGCCGAAAGTTGCGATCCTTGCGACCGGGGACGAGCTCGTGCGTCCGGGCAGCGAGCCCGGACCGGACCAGATCATCGCCTCGAACCATGCCGGCATAGCAGCGCTGGTCGAAGATTGTGGCGGCGAGCCGCTCGACCTCGGAATTTCGCGCGACGATCCGATTGACCTGGCGACGCATGTTCGCCGGGCGATTTCGGAGCGTGCCGACATCCTCGTCACACTCGGCGGCGCTTCCGTCGGTGATCATGACCTGGTTCAGGACGTCCTGGGCCAGGAGGGCATGGAGCTTGCCTTCTGGCGCATTGCCATGCGGCCGGGCAAGCCGCTGATGGCGGGTCGGCTGGGCGCAACCAAAGTGCTGGGCCTGCCCGGAAATCCGGTTTCCAGCCTTGTCTGCGGCCTGCTGTTCCTAAAGCCGCTCCTGCAAAAGATGCTGGGACGGGATCCGGATCCCGCAGAACAAAAATATGCCGTCCTCGGCGGTGATCTGCGCGAGAACGACCGCAGGCAGGACTACGTACGGGCCATACTTACCGAAGACAAGGACGGCCGGCTCGTCGCAACACCGTTCTCGCGGCAGGACAGTTCCATGCTTGCGCTTCTTGCCAGGTCCGGTGTCCTGATCGTCCGGCCGCCCCATGCCCCTGCAGTAGCATCAGGTGCCACTGTCCCCGTTCTTGTTCTGTGAACGTGCTTGATCGGCGGACGTTCAATCTGAATCGATTGAACACCAAAAGCTGATCTTTTCTAAAATGTTAGAGCATCTTATCCGCGTTCATTTGAACGCAGGATTTTCTAGCGCTCGCGAAGCGCGTGAGCGATCTGGTCCACGATCGGTTTCACCAGATAGCTGAGAACGGTCCGGTCTCCGGTTTTCATGAACGTTTCGACAGGCATTCCCGGCACGAGCGAATGACTTCCGAGCTTGGCAAGCTCACTGTCGTCGATGCTCAGCCGGGCGACGTAGTAACTCGCCCCCGTCCGCTCGTCCTCGTCGAGATCTGCTGACACGGTCAGCAACCTTGCGCTGAGTTCAGGCGTGGACCGGCGGTCGAAACTCGGAAACCGTATACGTGCTTCCTGTCCCGGGACCATCTGGTCGATGTCCACCGGCCGAATTTTGGCTTCCACAATGAGCTGGTCCTCACGCGGCACGATATGCATGACCGTTTCACCTGGCGCAATCACTCCGCCGATCGTGTGGACGGATAGCTGGTGCACATAGCCGTTGCGGGGCGCCACGATGTCGACCCGGGTCAGCTGGTCTTCGGCCGCGATTTTCTGCTCCTCAAGCTGGGCGATGCGGGAGCGGACTTCCTGAAACCGTTCCAGAACGTCCGCCCTATATGCTTCCTCGATCTGGAGGATCTGAATTTTCCGCTCGCTGACCGCTTCCTTCGTCCGGGCGATCTGGGCGATCAGGTCGCCGTGCTGCCCCGCAAGGCGCGCCTTCTCCCGGCGCAGCGCGGTCACACGGCTTTTCGAGACGAGCTGTTTGTTCAGCAGCTTTTCCAGATCGTTCAATTCGTCCTGAATCAACAAGATCTCGGACACCTTTGCCGTGACCTGGGCTTCCAGACCTTCGCTCTGCTTGTTGAACTGGCGAATCTGCTCTTCGAGCTGCTGCTTGCGGCCTTCCTTGGAGTTAAGCCGGGCCTCTAGAAGCATCTGCTGACTGCGCTCGATCTCTCCAAGGTCATCCCGGCGTTCTTCCGGCCAGGCAATTTCCCTGAGGTCGTCCCGTTCGGCTTCCAGCCGGTGTTCCTGAGCCGTCAGTTCCCGCAGTTGGCTGGTAATCACCGACAGGTTGGCGCGGGTCACCGTATCGTCGAGGCTGATCAGAAGATCTCCGGCTTCCACTAGGTCGCCTTCCTTGACCTTGATAAGCCGAACGATCCCCCCTTCCCTGTGCTGCACCTGCTTGATGTTGCTTTCCACAACAACCGTTCCGGAGGAAACGACGGCCCCGGAGATTTCGGTCATGGCCATCCAGCCGCCGATACCGCCAACGACAATGGCCACGAGCATCAGGGAAAACAGCAGATGGTTGCGCACCGTCATGTGCAGCTTGTCGTCGGCACCTGCCGGCGCTTTTGCGGTCTGGCTCTGGAGAATAGGATCCGACATTTCAAACTCCCGGCCCGAGGCCGGCTCGAACAGGCTGCACGGCCCGAACCACCTGTTTGAGAACTTCGTCCTTTGGACCGAATCCGGCCATCCTGCCCTCTTTCAGGCAAAGGATCTTGTCGACCGTTGCAATCGCGCTTGGCCGGTGGGCCACCACAACGACAATCGAGCCCTTTTCGCGCATGGTCCGCACGGCATTCGCCAGCGCGCCGTCGCCTTCTGAATCAAGGTTCGAATTGGGTTCGTCGAGCACCACCAGAAACGGATTGCCATAAAGCGCCCTGGCCAAGGCAATGCGCTGACGCTGACCGGCGGAAAGCATGCGGCCCGCGCGTCCGATGACCGTGTTGTATCCCTCCGGCAATCCCACGATCAGGTCGTGGACATCCGCGAGCCTTGACGCCTCAATGATCAGTTCCGGAGAGCCATGAGCTTGAAATCTGGAGATGTTCTCCGCGATGGTGCCGTCGAAGAGCTGGAGGTCCTGCGGCAGATAGCCGATGAACTCCCCGCGTTTGGAACTCGGCCATTGGCCCGGCTCCGCACCGTCGTATCGCACCACGCCTTTCAGCGGAGAAACCGCCCCGACAAGCGCTCGGGCAAAGGTGGACTTGCCGGAGCCGGACGGTCCGATTACGCCAAGACCGTCACCGGTCAGAAGTTCAAGAGAGACATTCTGCAGAAAGGGCGTAGGTTCCCCGAAGGGACCACAAAACAGCTGCTCGACGGTAACTTTGGTCACCGGTGTTGGCAGATCCATCTTGCCGGCTTCGCTCTTTTCCAACTGCAGCACTTCGTGTAAGCGCCGCAGAGACTGCCTGCTGGCAACGAAACCGCGCCATTGCGCGACGGCCTGCTCAATCGGTGCCAGGGCACGGGAGGTCATGATCGAAGCCGCAATCATGACTCCGGGTGTGATTTCCTGCTTGATGGCAAGCCACGCCCCGACGCCCAGCAAGGCGGATTGTAGTATGAAGCGGATCGTCTTGATCGCGGTGCTGAACAGCCCTGTCCGGTCGGTCGCGCGCCGCTGCGTCTCCAGATAGTCCGAGTTCTGGCCGTTCCATCTCGCGGCCAGAGCGGATTGCATTCCCATTGCCTCGACGACTTCGGAATTGCGCTGCCCGGCTTCAACGTCGGCAGCCCGCCGCGCAGCATGTCCGGCCGCTTCTTCCGCAGGCTGGCGGGACATCATCTCGTTCAGGCCGATCAGGATGCAAATCACGATGGTACCGAAGAGACCGACGAACCCGAGCAACGGGTGAAACAGGAACACGATGCCAAGATAAAACGGCAACCAGGGAATATCGAAAATGGCCGCAGGCCCCGGACCCGACAGAAACTGGCGGACCGTATCGAGATCTTGCACGGGCCGCAGGCCAGCGGCCCTGCGCCCGAGTTTGACCGGCAAACTGTTGGAGACCCTGTAGACGATCCCGGATAGCCGGGCATCGACCCGTTGCCCAAGCCTGGCCAGGATACGCGACCGCACGCCCTCCAAAAGTCCGTAGAAGACGTAGAGCACCATCGCCAATGTGCCGATCGCCACCAGCGTTGGGACTGAGCCGCTTGCCAGAACCCGGTCGTATACCTGAAGCATAAAAACCGGCCCGGTCAGCATCAGGATGTTGATGACGAAACTGACGAGGGCGACACCCAGGAAAGCACTTCTGACGGGATGGAAGGCAGTGGCGACCGGATTATCCCGGCCCGCACTGGATTTTGCACTACGTTGCCTGTTGCCGGTCATTCGCAACTCGCGCCCTTCCATATTTTTAACTGATCACACGCGTCTTCGCGCTACTTTGTCAGCGCATTTGCCGCGTAGCCGTTTCGCAGCGCACAACGTACGTCAAACTGTGTTCTTTTCATGATTGCTGCCTCCAAGACCGGCAGACGCCGCTGGTTGGCACCAAAATCTGACCAGTATATTACCCGGAGTCTTTGATTTTCGATGAAGGGATTGGCCAAAACACACAAAAAATCGGACCCGGCGGAGTGTCCGCCGGGTCCGGTGCAATTAATGGCGTCGGGGTTCAACCCGCCGCTGCAACGGCCCGCTTTGCCATCACGGTGACGAGGTTTGCGCGGTAGGCCGCCGATCCGTGAATATCGGAGAGCAGGTCTCCGGCGTCCGGTGCAATTCCGGCGACCGCATCAGGCGAGAAGTTGGCACTCAGTGCGGATTCCATGGCATTCATCCGGAAGACCCCGTTTTGACCGGCACCGGTAACCGCAACCCGAACGGACCCGTCGGCCCCCTTGGCGACGAAAACACCCGCCATGGCATAACGCGAGGCCGGGTTCGGATACTTGGAATAGGCACTCGCCGATGCCGCCGGGAACTTCACCGCAACGACCACTTCGTCCTCGTCGAGCGCCGTCTCGAACAGACCGGTGAAGAAATCTTCGGCGGCGAGTTCGCGCTTGGAGGTGACAACGGTTGCGCCCAAGGCCACCAGCGCCGCCGGATAGTCTGCCGCCGGATCATTGTTGGCGATCGAGCCACCGATGGTACCCATGTGCCGCACCGCCGGGTCGCCGATGCCGCCTGCGAGCATCGCCAGGCCCGGTAGTGCCTGCCTGACGAGATCGGACGAGGCGACTTCCGCATGCGTGGTGGCAGCTCCGATAGAGAGGCCGCCGCCGTCGGCGCTGATACCCTTCATCCCCGGTATCCCGGTTACGTCCACAAGGTCGCTGGGTGCGGCCAGCCTCTGCTTCATGGTCGGCAGCAGCGTCTGGCCGCCTCCGAGAAACTTGCCGTCGTCCGATTTTGCGACCAGACCGGTTGCCTCGGCAACGGATCCGGCACGGTGATAAGTCGTTTCATACATATCGGGTCTCCCCCAATCAACGTGTTCAATGGCGGGCGGGTTACCCCGCCCGAAATCTTATGGATCCGGCCTCTATTCGGCAGCCTGCCTCAAACCGGCCTGGCACAGCGCCCAGACCTTTTCCGGTGAGGCCGGCATGGTCAGGGAGTTGTTGCCGATGGCGTCCGTGATCGCGTTGATCACGGCCGGCGGCGAACCGATGGCCCCTGCCTCGCCGCAGCCCTTCACGCCGAGCGGGTTGCCCGGACATGCGGTTACGTGGGTCGACAGGTTATAGGACGGCACATTGTCCGCGCGCGGCATGGTGTAGTCCATGTAGGACGCGGTCAGGAGCTGGCCTGTCTCGTCATAGGCGGCGTTTTCGAGAAGAGCCTGGCCGATGCCCTGCGTGATGCCGCCGTGAACCTGGCCTTCGACGATCATCGGATTGATGATGTTGCCGAAGTCGTCGGCGGCGACGAAGTTGACGACCTCAGTGGAACCGGTGTCCGGATCGACCTCGACTTCACACACATAGGTGCCGGCCGGGAACGTGAAGTTGGTCGGGTCGTAGAAAGCGCCTTCCTTCAGACCCGGCTCCATGCCCGCGGGCAGGTTATGGGCCGTATAGGCGGCAAGCGCGACTTCCGTGAAGCTCAGCTTCTTGTCGGTACCGGCAACTTTCAGTTCGCCGCCCTCGATCTGGATGTCGCCTTCGGAGGCTTCCATCAGATGAGCCGCGATCTTCTTGGCCTTGGCCTCTACCTTGTCGAGCGCCTTGACAATCGCCGACATTCCGACCGCACCTGAACGCGAACCGTAGGTGCCCATGCCGAACTGCACCTTGTCCGTGTCGCCATGAACGATCGACACCGCATCGCTGTCGAGGCCGAAGCGCTCACAGATCAGCTGTGCGAAGGTCGTTTCATGGCCCTGGCCATGGCTGTGGGAGCCTGTCAGAACCTCGACCGTACCCACCGGGTTGACCCGGACTTCCGCCGATTCCCAGAGACCCACGCCGGCCCCGAGCGAGCCGACCGCAGCCGACGGAGCAATGCCGCAGGCCTCGATGTAGCAGGACAGCCCGATGCCGCGCAGCTTGCCGCGCGAGGCCGCTTCCGCCTTGCGGGCGGCAAAGCCGTTGTAGTCGGCAGCGGCAAGAGCCGCATCCAGCGTCGCGTCGTAGTCGCCCGCGTCATAGCACATGATCACCGGCGTCTGATGCGGGAAAGACCTGATGAAGTTCCTGCGCCGGAATTCCGCCGGCGACAGCCCGACTTCCCGCGCCGCCGTTTCCATCAACCGTTCCAGAAGATAGGTCGCCTCCGGACGGCCCGCGCCGCGATAGGCATCCACCGGCGTGGTGTTGGTATAGACCGTCTTTACATTGGCGTGGATCGCCGGAATATCGTACTGGCCCGACAGCAGCGTCGCATAGAGATAGGTCGGAACAGACGAGGAGAACAGGGACATATAGGCGCCGAGATTGGCAACAGTCTTCACCCGGAGCCCGAGGATCCTGTTGTCCGCGTCCAGGGCCAGTTCGGCTTCCGAATGATGGTCGCGGCCGTGGGCGTCGGTCAGGAAGGCTTCCGTGCGGTCCGAAACCCATTTGACCGGACGCCCGACGCGCTTGGAAGCCCAGAGGCACACCATCTCTTCCGGATAGATGTAGATTTTCGACCCGAAGCCGCCGCCGACATCCGGCGCGATCACCCGGAGCTTGTGTTCCGGCGCAATGTTGTAGAAGGCCGACAGCACCAGACGGGCCACATGCGGGTTCTGAGAGGTGGTGTAGAGCGTAAAATGCTCCTCCGCCTCGTTGTAACCTGCCAAAGCCGCCCGCGGCTCCATCGGGTTCGGAACCAGACGGTTGTTACGGATTTCCATGCGGGTGACATGGGCGGCCTTCTCGAAAGCGGCGTTCACTGCCGCCTCGTCGCCGATCTCCCAGTCGTAGATCAGGTTGCCTTCCGCTTCCGGGTGAAGTTGCGGCGCGCCCAGCTTCAGGGCGTCGAGCGCATCGACCACCGCCGGCAGCTCCTCATAGTCCACCATGACCGCGTCCGCGGCGTCACGCGCCTGGGCCTGGGTGTCGGCCACCACGACCGCGACCGCCTGGCCCACGTGGCGCACGATCTCCGGCTCCAGCGCGCGCCAGCCGCCCATCTTCATCGGCGTGCCGTCCTTGGAATGGATCATCCAGCCGCAGATCAGGTTGCCGACACCGTCACCAACCAGCTGGTCGCCGGTCAGGACCGCGTCCACTCCCGGCATCGCCAGCGCGGCACTGGCATCAATGTTCGTCACCTTTGCATGCGCATGCGGTGAGCGCACAAAGGCCGCGTACCCCATGCCCGGCATCACCATGTCGTCGGTATATTGTCCCTTGCCCGTGATGAAGCGCTTGTCTTCCTTGCGAAGCGCGCGGGCGCCGATCCCCTCAACTGCCATCGTCTCTCTCCCTAGATCCTGACTGTCCGGCGCGCCGAAGCCGGAAAACATCTTCATGCCGTGACCCGGTTGTCCGGTGCCGGCAGACCCATCGTGCAAGACCCGGCGGGCAGTTCCAACGGCCAGTTTCCTCCCGGCCCGTTTTTGCTGACTGGTCCTGCTGTCTCTCGGCGCAGAGCGGTCTCCGCGCCTCAAATCGGAACTGTTCGGCTTGCTATTCTGCTGCCTGGGCCAAGCCGGCCATCTGGTCGGAAGCCGCCTTGATCGCCTTGACGATGTTGTGATAGCCGGTGCAGCGGCAGATATTGCCTTCCAGCTCGTGCCGAATCGTGGCCTCGTCCAGTTTGCCCGCGCCATGGCGGTTGATCATGTCCACCGCCGACATGATCATTCCCGGCGTGCAGAAGCCGCACTGAAGCCCATGATGTTCGCGGAATGCGGCCTGGACCGGATGAAGTTCGCCGCCCGAGGCAAGTCCTTCCACCGTCACGACGTCTGCGCCATTGGCCTGGGCTGCCAGCATCGTGCAAGACTTCACGGCCTTGCCGTTCACATGAACGACGCAAGCGCCGCATTGGGACGTGTCGCATCCCACGTGCGTGCCCGTCAGTCCCCGGACCTCCCGGATGAACGAAACAAGAAGCGTCCGGTCTTCGACATCGGCCGAAACCGTCTTGCCGTTCAGGACCATCGATACCTTCGACATGAATTCCTCTCCCTCATGAAATCCGATTGGGCTTTTGCCCACGAGTATCCCGGCTTGCCGCCGCGTTCTTTGTTGTTTGGGCTCTGGCGAAAAGTCAGACCCCGATCATTTCAAAAGTGGGCCAGTCGGGTCAACTCGCAAGAGCGAGCACCAGAATCAGGACCCCGATCAAAACCAATCCCCAGACCACCGGGCCGCCAAAGACATTCCGTCCCGCCGCGGCCTCCAGATTTTCCTCCGCCTTGTGGATGGTGTCCTCCACCGCGTGTTCTGCTTCCTGGATGGCGTGGATCACTTCGCCGGGCGCATCGTCAAGGGCGATACGCTTGGCTTCCTCGATCACGCCGGCATCGATCCCGCTCTCCTCGTCACCGGTCGCGCCGGTTTCCCCGCCAACCACTTCCGAGAACTTGGAAAAAAACTCCTCCGCCATTTTCTTGGCCGTGGAGTCGATGAGCCGGCTGCCGAGCTGCGCCAGCTTTCCTCCGACCTGCGCCTTGGCTTCATAGGTCAGAACAGTCTCGCCGCCCTCCTCCGTCAGTCTGACATCCGCCGAACCCTTGGCGAATCCGGCGACGCCGCCCTTGCCTTCACCTGCGATGGTATAGCTTTCCGGCGGGTTGATGTTCTCGAGCGTGACGGCCCCTTTGAACTTGGCTTTGACCGGCCCGATTTTCGACGTGACCTCGGCGGTCATCTCGGTCTCGGAAGTTTTTTCCAGGCTTTCGCAGCCCGGAATGCAGGCCTTCAGCACTTCCGGATCGTTCAGGGCCGCCCAGACGGTTTCCCGGTCCGCCGGTATCCTGTGGGAGCCGTTCATATCCATGCAGTTTCTCCCTATGCCGCGCGTTGGCGATCATGTGCAATGCGGTGCCGCTGGCCGGCACTCAAATGCGTTATGAGCAATCTCTTCGCGACATGAGAGCGTGTTTGGTACAAAATTTCAATCGCTTAAATGCAACAGAATTCATATCCGGTCTGCTGCGGGCCAAAGCCCCGCGAAAACACCCCTCCGATCCGGAGTGTTCCGGCACGCTCACCGCGGAGGAGAAACCCGGAACGCCTGCGGCCTGTTGCGACAAAGCCGGATCCCACAAGGGTTCAGAAGGAAAATCCCTCGCTGCCGGCCTTCTGTATGAAGGGTGCAAGATCCTGGCCGCACTTGGGCTTTGAATAAAGATATCCCTGCAGATAATCGCAATGCAGCTCCCGCATGATCCTGCGCTGCGCAGCTGTTTCGACACCTTCTGCGGTAACGCTCAGGTCCAGTGCCTGCGCAACGGCAATGATGGATTTGACGACCGCCAGCGCATCGACGTCCTGATCCATGTTCATGATGAAACTGCGATCGATCTTGATGCCGTCCACCGGAAGTTTGCGCAAATAGCTCAAGGATGAGTAACCGGTGCCGAAATCGTCGATCACCACTTTGGCACCCTTGTTGCGTAACCATGCCAGGAGAGAAAGAGTCACCTGGTCGTTGCTCAGAAACAGTCCTTCCGTCACTTCGAAGACGAGCCTGTTCAGCGGCAGGTCCGCCGCAGAAGCCGCATCTTCGATGTCCTTGTAGATCCTGTCGGCCTGAACCTGCTTTGGAGACAGGTTCACGTTCAGGCGCACAAGATCCGAGATGCCGGAGAATTTGTTGAACTCCGAAAACGCGGTCCTGAACATCCACGCACCGACCTCGGTGATCTGACCGCTGGCTTCTGCGGCTTCGATCATGCGCGCCGTATTGAGGAAACTTCCCGTCTGCGAACGGAACCGCATGAGCGCTTCGAAGGACGCGATGCGCTCGTCCCGCGCCTGCATGATCGGCTGATAATGCATGAAGAATTCGGTCTGGTTGGCAGCCCCTGTCAAAAGGGAGACAAGACGCAACCTTTCAAACGCGGCTTCCTGCATCAGCGGATGAAAGACCGCATGATTGGTCAGCCCTTTCTGGCGGACATCGTTCAGAGCGATCGAAGCGAACCGCACCAGTTGCTCGGCTTCCGGTTTTGCTCCTTCGGACGATGCAAATCCGAGGCGCATTCGCAGGGTAATCTGGTTGTCGTCCAGTGTAATGGGGTCCTGAAAGGCATCTTCGACCCTGGCGACGATATCCTGGACCTTGTTGGTCCCTCCGCCTTTCAGGAGTATGAGGAATTCATCCTTTTCCTTGCGGGCGATGGTCAGTGCGTCCGGAAAGATCTGCGACAACCGGTGCCCTGCCTTCTTGAGAACACCGGTAGCCCCTTCGTCGCCGATGCCGTCGACAATCACGCGGTACCTTTGTATGTCCGAATGCACAACCAGAAGCGGCGTATCCGTTGCGGCGTGACGCTGGAAGGTTTCGACAAAACCCGAATAGGTCGACAAGCCCGTTATCCGGTCCACATAGGCAAGGTTCCGGATGTGTTCCAGCAACCCGGTCTTTTCGTATGCCAGGGAAATGTTCGAAACGAACAACTGGACAAGATCGGAACCCACGAGTTTTTCAAGCTCGTCTTCCGGCAAGCCGACGAAGAGCGCTCCGGTCATTCCGTTGCGGGTAATGAGGGGGAAAGCAACGCCCCGAGCGGTCGAATAGCTGGCTTGTGTTTCGATGCACCGGCTAACTGATCGGCTGATCGCGTCTTCCTCGATAACTTCGACAGGCAAGTCGATTTTTTCGAGGAACTTGCCGGTTGCAGACAGAACCCTGATGTTGGCTTTGTCCGTCGCACCATAGTCAGGAAGCGAATCCAACCCGCATAGCAAGCAATCCAGCTGACGTTCGGCCAGATCGTTGAAAAACCTCAGCACCGCCGAAGCAAAGTCGCTCAAGGCATTCTTTTCGACGATTGCTGCAAATTGCGTGTTGAGCTGCCTCAGTTTTCTTCGCTTGTTTTCCAGCGACATGACCAGCTTGTAGCCGCGCAACGCCGCAACGATGGCCGTGATGAGCTTTGTCCGGGAAAGTTCCGCCTTCTCTGCATAGCCGTCGATGTCGAACTTCATGATGACATCGGTTTGCGGTGCGTATCCCGGCTGACCGGTCCGCAAGATCAGCCGGGTAAACTTGTTGCCCAGTTCGGAGCGAATCCAACCGACGAGCCCGAGACCTGCCGTGTCGTACTCCATCACCACGTCGACGAGCGCCACCGCAATATCGTCATGCTCGGTCAAGACCTGCCGGGCTTCCTGGGCTGACAGTGCGTGCAGGAGCCTGAACGAACGGCCTTCAAACTCGCAGCCTGAAACGGCGATCTTCGTCACCTCGTGAACGTCCGGATCGTCGTCGACGATCAGAATTTTCCAGGGAGCCTTGGTGCTTTTCCTGATTTCCGGTCCAGAAGGCGCCAGAAAGTCCATCACCATGTCAGTACACCTTCCTTCTCACGTCGGCCGAGGCGTCCTGCTTGATGGTGATCGGGAACTCGATGGTGAATTCGGTGCCGCTACCCGTTTTGGACGAAACCGAGATGCCCCCTTTCAGGGCATCCGTCACGAGTTGATAACAAATCGCCATACCCAAACCTGAACCGCCCTTTCCGAACTTCGTAGTGAAGAAGGGTTCGAATACTTTTTTCAGATTCTTCTCGGGAATTCCAACCCCGAAGTCCTTGCAGCGGAAGACAATCTTCTGACCAGCCGGTCGGCCGCGTTCGTTCGTATCGACAACGGCCGAAGACAACACGACCTTTCCGGCATCCCGGCCATCATATCCGTGTTTGATCGCGTTCTCGACCAGATTCGAGACGAGCTGGCTGACCGCTCCCGGATAGCTGTCGATGTCGACATCCGCATCTAGGTCCAGTTCGATCTGGAACGAGGTTTTCTTCAGGCTTGGCTGGAGCGTGGCCAATGTTTCGCGAATGATGTGGTCAAAATTGAAAACGCGTTTCTTCTCGCTCTGCCGGTCGACGGCAACCTGACGGAAGTTCCCGACAAGTTCGCGGGCCCGGCCAAGGGTTTTTTCGATGATGCTCGCGGTATCGGATATGCGGCCGACCTCGTTTTCAAGCGCCTCCTTGCTCAGCGTCTGCCGCTCGAGTTCGCTCGACAGGTAACCGGTGGCGTCCTTGATCGTCGTTGCAGCCATCAGGGCGTTTCCCAGTGGCGTATTCAACTCGTGCGACACACCGGCGACAAGTGCGCCGAGCGCAGCGAGATTGTCCGCCTGGATAAGCTCTTCCTGAACCAGTTTCAGCTGCTCCGTGCGATGTGTGACGAGATCCTCGAGATTGGTCTGATATTCGTGAATTTTCTTCAGGTCCAAATGCCGGCGCTGGACCATCGCTTGCAGGCTGCTCGCAAGAATGCCGATTTCGTCTTGCCGTCCGGGCATCAATTCCGCCCTCGGCGGTTCCTCGATCAGTTTGGGTGTCGACAGGTATTCGACGATCGCCGACAGCGGACGTCCGATCAATCGCCTGAACACCAGCCTGATCACGATCGCCAGGAGTATAAGGTAGATGACGATCGCCGACGCTATGAACCCGACCGTGGAGGCTATTTCATAGGATATCGTGTTCCGGTCGATGAGAATGAAGACCGTTCCGATGGCATCCTTGTGCAAGATGGTGCTGGGAGAATTCAGCGTATAGCTCAGCGCCTCGTTCAGGCGCGGCCCTGTCGCCGGCTCGCCGAAATTTCCCGTGTCCGGCGTTTCGACCCAAACCTTCTCGACGACTTCCAGGCTTTCAAGGCCGCGAATAAGCTGTAGCGTGGCTTCCGCATTCACAGTCCAGATTGCACGTTCGAAGGGCCGCTTGGTTGCCTGAAAAAAGGCCTCCGTCACGCGAATTGCACGAGCGTACGAAGAGTCCCAGGTAATCTTCGTCAGGATGCCCACGAAGATAATACCGAGCACGGCGAACAGGCCGAGTGTGTAAAGAATGAACGTCCGGGAAAGGCTGGCCTTGCCCATCTCCTTGGGAGTGTATGGCAACGACGTACTGCCGCTCATACTCAAGACGCCCACCTCAATCTAATGCCGGTTTCCGGACAGCCGGGACCGGGCAAGCCGGTTGCCTGTTGACCCGAGCGCCCTGCGTGCAAGCGGTTCCGGTTTGAACGCGGCTTCAGACCAGATGCTTCCACACAATAAAAGACGGAAAATTCTCCGCAACCCGAAACCGGCTCTGCATCGCGGTCAACTTTCAGACCAGCAAGTCAAACCTGAACCCTGAAGAAGACAATCAATATGTGATTCATTGCCTCTTCAACATCTCGTTGACGCCCCATCAACATAACAGTCAATGCCAACCAGATGGGCCAGCATTTGAGTCATGGAAACACATTGAGCAAGTTTTCTAAATTTTCCGCAAAAATCAATTGTTATTTGGCACAGTCCGATCAGTACGGATCTCGCCGGAGTCGTTTCGTCATTGTGTTGACTAGCGCCGCGGGCCTTCAATGTTTCATCGAGCAGGCCAGCGAAATGGTCCTGTGGGCAACCAGCCAGCTTCACGCCTAGTATTCGCGGAATTTCGCATGTAAAACGGACCGACGAACCTAACCGGCGCCCAAATCCGAACCTGTCAATAACGCCGGAAGAACCAGAGTGTGCGGAATGGTCAAAGCAAATTCCCAGTCATTTGAATTTCCGGACAAGACACTCACATCGCTCCCGACCGGTGCAGTGAAGGATACGGTGGAACATCTCGGTAGATGTATTGCGCGCGGCGTATACGAGATGGGCGCCATTCTGCCGAAGGAAGACGAACTGGTGGAAACGCTTGGCGTTTCCCGGACAGTCGTTCGGGAATCGATCAAGGTCTTGTGCGGCAAGGGTCTCATCAGGACGGCGCGCCGCTATGGCTCCAGGGTCTGTCCTTTCGACGACTGGAACCTGCTCGACCCCGACGTCATACGCTGGCACGACCATGACAGTCCGCAAACCGCCCGGATCTACTCTGAGGCCACGGAGTTACGGCTGATCGTCGAGCCGGAAGCTGCCGCGCTCGCTGCGCGCAACGCAAGCCCGGAACAATGCGGAAAAATCATGGCGGCCGCACAAAGCATTCGTCCAGAATACGGGGAAGCTGCCATGATCGGCGCCGACTACGCCTTTCATGCGACGATCCTGCAGGCGAGCGGTAACCTGATGCTGTCCCAGCTTCAAAGCCTTATCTACGCAGTCCTGATTTTTTCCTACACGACTGGCCGGGAAAACGCGCCCGAGGAACAGGTGACGAAGCGCAGCCACATCGAAGTTGCCCAGGCCATCGAAGCAGGCGACGCCGACCTGGCTCGCGAACGCATGCGCACAATGCTTGCCCACAACAAGACCGTTGCCGAAAAAATCCTTGCCTCGACCAGTTCCGGGAAGTGACCGGCAGGCAACCAGACAACGCTGGCCGCCTGTCGGTGAACCGGATCAGACCAGATCGGCAGGCATGATCTCCACAGGCAGGTTCTGGTAGGAGACCGGGCGCAGGAACCGGCGAATGGCCATGGTTCCGACCGAGGTCGCGCCGAAATTCGTGGACGCCGGATAGGGACCGCCGTGAACCATGGCGTCGCTGACTTCGACACCGGTCGGAAACCCGTTTGCCAGAATGCGGCCGGCCTTGCGCTCCAGGATCGGCAGGAGCGTCCGGGCATTGGCCGCGTCGCCCGCATCCATGTGGAGCGTTGCGGTCAGCTGTCCTTCGAAGGACCTGGCGACGGCAATCATTTCGTCGAAATCCCTGACGGTCACGAAAATTCCGAGAGGGCCGAAGACCTCTTCGCCCAGTTCCTCGTTCTTCAGCCATTCGGCACCGGTCGTGGCATAAAGATACGGCGAAGCACCCCGGGCCGAGCAGCTCGTCTTCAACACCTCGCGGACACCACTGGTGGCAGCAACCCGGCGCTGTCCCCCCTCAAAGGCAGCCGCGATTCCCGGAGTCAGCATGGCCTGTTCACCGACGGCCGATAGGGCCTCTACGGCAGCCAGGAGATAGGTATCGGCATCTGCCCCCTCGATTGCGATGGCGACACCGGGGTTGGTGCAGAACTGGCCGGTTCCCATCGTCAGCGACCCGGCCCAGCCCTTGCCGATATCCGCACCACGGGCCTTCAGGGCCTCGGGGAGCAAGAACATCGGGTTGACGCTGCCAAGTTCACCAAAGAACGGGATAGGTTCCGGACGGGACGCGCACAGGTCGAACAACGCGCGTCCAGCGCCGAGCGACCCTGTAAATCCGACCGCCTTGATCAGGGGATGCTGAACCAGCGCGGCACCGACTTCCTTGGTGGATCCTTGAACCAGACTGAAGACTCCCCTGGGCATATCGCAGGCCTCGATGGCCGCCAGAATGGCTTCCGCGACGATCTCGGCGGTACCGGGATGCGCCGGGTGTCCCTTGACGACGACCGGACATCCGGCCGCAAGGGCCGATGCCGTGTCTCCGCCTGCCGTCGAAAATGCCAGAGGAAAGTTGGAGGCCCCGAAGACCCCGACAGGTCCGATCGGACGCTGCATCAGGCGGATGTCAGGACGCGGCAGGGGTGCCCGATCGGGAAGCGCTTCGTCATGCCGGCGGTCGAGATAGGTGCCGTTTTCGATCACCTTTGCAAACAGGCGAACCTGCCCGGTGGTCCGCCCGCGTTCACCTTGAAGCCGTGCTGCCGGGAGCCCGGTTTCGCGAGTGCCAATCTCCGTGATCGTCTCGCCCCGGGCCTCGATCTCGTCTGCGATCCGGTTCAAAAAGGCGGACCGAACCTGCCTGGTGGTCGCCGAAAAAGTCCAGAAAGCGTCTTCTGCCGCCTGAACCGCGCTGTCGATATCCGCCGCGGAGCCTTCGGGAAACAGCGAGGCCTGCCCATCGACCGGCATGTTCTGGAAGGTTCGTTCGGAAGAGACCCAATCTCCAGCGATCAGGTGTTTGCCCTTCGGGGTGAAATTCATGCTGAAGCCCTTTGAAATCCTGCCTGTCCGGCACGAGACGCCTCTCTGGTCGGAGCGGATCCCGATTGAAGCGCCGACGCCGGGAAATTACGGTTGTTGTGATGCAGACGTGATTGACGCCAATGACGATTGGTCCAGGGCGGCGTGCAACGCCCTGCCCCAAGAACTGATATGTTGATACCTTGCCGTCAAGTGCACCCCGCAGCCATTCCGGTCCACTAATTATCTTAGCGGCTACATTGGATCCAATATGCGAAATAGACAATTTGACCAGCCATCGCAACCGGACAACTTGCAGAAATTTCATGAAGCCACGGAGACAGGCCAAGCCGGGGGGACTTGAACCTGCCTTCAAAGAAATTTTCAAAATTGGCGGGCGACGATCGGCAACCGCGTATCACAAGGCCGGGCCGAGCATTTTCGCGGGATCGACGATCCGGTCGAAGTCGGCTTCGCTCACATAGCCTAGATCCAGGCACGCCTCTTTGAGCGACAGGTCATGTTCAAAAGCATGATGAGCCGCATGGCTTGCCCGGTCGTAGCCGATCACCGGACTAAGCGCGGTAACAAGCATCAAAGAACGGTCGAGATATTCGGCAATCCGCTTCTCGTTCGCCTCCATGCCATCGACCAGAAATCTCGAGAAATTCCGGACCCCATCGCCAAGGATGCGGATCGACTGCAAAATGGAATTGATCATCAGGGGCTTGTATACGTTCATCTCCAGGTACCCGCCCGCCCCACCGATGCCGACGGAAACGTCGTTGCCGATGACCTGGACAGCTATCATCGCAAGCGCTTCGCACTGGGTCGGGTTGACCTTGCCGGGCATGATCGAGGAACCCGGCTCGTTTGCCGGAATTTTCAGTTCGTAGAAACCGCAGCGCGGCCCGCAGGACAAAAGCCGGATGTCGTTGGTAATCTTGTAGAGAGAGACGGCGAGTGTCCTCAGGGCACCGCTCAACATCACCAAAGCATCGTGGCTGCCTTGAACTGCAAACTTGTTGGGTGCCGAGCAAAACGGCAGACCGGTGAGTTCCGAAATTCTCTCCGCGACCTTCACCGCAAAGTCCGGATGCGAGTTGATGCCGGTTCCGACCGCCGTGCCGCCCAGCGCCAGCGGATAGACGTCCTCCAGCGCATGATTGAGCCGGTCAATATCCTGGCGCAGCATTTCCGCATAACCGGAAAATTCCTGCCCGAGGGTCAGGGGCGTTGCGTCCTGCATGTGCGTCCGGCCGATCTTGATGATCCGATCCCATTCTTCTGCCTTGTTGTTCAAACTGTCATGAAGCACGCGGACATTCGGCAACAGCCTGCGCGTCGCCTGGAGGGCAGCAGCCATGTGCATGGCCGAAGGAAAGGTATCGTTCGAGGACTGGGACATGTTGACGTGATCGTTCGGATGCACCGGATCCTTGGACCCGAGCACGCCGCCTGCGAGCGCAATGGCACGGTTGGAGATCACCTCGTTGACGTTCATGTTGGTCTGGGTGCCGCTCCCGGTCATCCAGACATGCAAGGGGAAATGTGCGTCGAGTTCGCCCTCAGCCACCTCGCCTGCCGCTTGTGCGATCAGCCCGGCCAGATCGGCACCCAGCAACCCGAGATCGGCATTGGCAAGCGCGGCGGCCTTTTTCAGGATGCCGTAGGCGTGGATAAGCTCGATCGGCATGAGATCCGTGCCGATCGAAAAATACTGGATGGAGCGTTGTGTCTGCGCTCCCCAATATTTGTCTTCCGGAACATCGATCTCTCCGAGACTGTCGCTTTCCCTGCGCATTTCAGCTCTCCCGTAGGACGGATCAGGCCAACAGACGGGATGTCAGCGCACTGTCCGGGTCTTTCAAGCCGTCGATAACGTCGAAGTGATGCTTGCCCGCATCTTCATGGTAGTCCGCATTCGGCCAAGCCTCGGCCAGGAGACGTGACTGACGTAGAAATTCGGGCCTTTCCGAGCCGCCCACCCAGGCGACGACCGGACAGTCCGAAGCCTGGCCCATCAACGCGGGACTTTCCTGGATGGCGTCTTCCTCGCTCATCTTGAACTCGTCGTTCATCCGGGTCTTTCGAAGCGGCCGCAAGTCGTGGAGGCCGCTAATGGAGACCACCTTCTCGATCCGCGTCAGCGCGTCGGGTTTCAAAGGCGTGTTCTCGCTCACCATGCGCGACACAAGATGACCGCCGGCCGAATGGCCCGCAAGGCGCATCGGTCCATCCACCCTGCCTCCGGCCTTGTGAACCGCAACCCCTATCTGGCGCGTGATTTCCGCGATGCTGACGTCCGGCGCCAGATCATAGCTCGGCAGACACACGGTCCAGCCCCTGGCGAGACTGCCCGTCGCTAGGTGCGACCAGTAGGTTCTGTCGAATTTAAGCCAATAGCCCCCGTGGACGAAGATGAGCAAACCTTTCGATCTGCCCTCGGGATGAAAGATATCGAGCCGCTGACGCTCCGAAGTCCCGTAGACGATGCCGAGATCCTTCTTGATCCATGTCTTTCTGAAAGCCTCGGCCGCTTCCGCCCAGCGCTGCGGATAATCCGCCGCGCCCTCGATATACGCGCCATTGGCGTAGGCATCGTCCCAATCCACGATGTCGCTAGCAGTCATGCAAAATTCCCTGCCGATTCTGAAAACTCGTGAAAGCATACTTGCACGAATTAAACTGTGAGCGGAACGGGAAGTGTTCTACCTCTCCTTGTCAAGGGACCAGGGCCCGACATAACGTCGTGCTAAAAGTCGTGTCGGGGAGACCAAAGCAGATGATGGAGCGCTGTTCCAACCGTGTGGCCAATCTGGCGCATTTCCTGACGCGCAATGCCGCTCGATGGCCGAAGCGCCCCGCGATCATCTGGGAGGAAAGCAGCTGGTCCTGGCTCGAACTGGATCGCCGTGTCTCCGCCCTGGCTCAGGCGCTTAGATCGGATTTCGGCGTCGAAAAAGGCGACCGGCTGCTCGTACAGGCACAGAATTCCAACCAGATGATCGAGATCATGCTGGCCGCTTTCCGTCTAGGCGCGGTCTGGGTTCCGTGCAATTTCCGCCAGGCACCCGGTGAAACGGCCTATGCGGCCGAAAAATCCCGGGCAAAGGTTTTCCTGTGCGACGCCGACTTCGCAGCCCAGGCGGAAGCCGTGAGGGTGTCGCGCCCGCAACTTGCGGGGACAATCACGGTCGGAGAAAGCGAGTACGGTGTTTCCTATGAGGCCCTGATTGAGAAACATCTGGGTTCAGACCTGTTCAATGTCCCGGTCGACCACAACGACCCGTGCTGGTTTTTCTTTACCTCCGGATCAACGGGAAGGCCAAAAGCAGTGGTCCTGACCCAGGGACAGATCGGCTTCGTGGCCGTCAATTACATGGCGGATCTTCTTCCCGGCACGAGCGAACAGGATGCTTCCCTGGTGATCGCCCCGCTCTCGCACGGCGCCGGGCTTCAGCTCATCGCCCAGCTTGTGGCAGGCTCGGCCCATGTCCTCATGCCGTCCGGCGGCTTCAACCCGGCAAACGCCTTCGAGCTCATTCAAAGGCACAAGGTCAGCAACCTCTTCACCGTGCCGACTATCGTGAAGCGGCTGGTCGAGGATCCGTCGGTCGACGCCTACGATCATTCCAGCCTGCGGCACGTCATCTATGCGGGCGCGCCCATGTACCGCGAAGACCAGAGACGGGCCCTTGAGAAACTCGGCAAGGTTCTGGTTCAATATTACGGTCTGGGTGAAGTCACCGGGAACATCACGGTCCTTCGGCCGCAGGACCATTCCCTGGAAGATGGACCGCAAACACGGACCGGGACCTGCGGGACGGAACGGACCGGCATTGAGGTCTCCATTCAGGACGACGACGGCAATATCCTTCCGCCAAACGTGACCGGCGAAGTCTGTGTGGTCGGCTCCGCTGTCTGTGCCGGCTACCTGGAAGACGACGGGGCAAACGCCAAGTCCTTCCGCAATGGCTGGTTCCGGACAGGAGACATCGGCCACATGGATGAACAGCGCTACCTCTATCTGACCGGACGTGCGTCGGACATGTACATCTCCGGCGGTTCCAACGTCTATCCGCGTGAAGTAGAGGAAGTTCTCCTTGCCCACCCGGATCTTTCCGAGGTCGCCATCCTCGGCATTCCCGACCGTCAATGGGGTGAAGTCGGCCTTGCGGTCTGCGTTGCCGAACCCGGCACCGCGCTGGACGCGGCCATCCTTGCCGATTTTCTGAACGGCAGGGTCGCCCGCTACAAGATGCCGGCGCGATACCTGTTCATCGAGGAAATGCCCAAAAGCGCCTACGGGAAGATCACCAAGAAGCTGGTTCGGGAATTCCTGACCGATGAAGGCCTGCTATGAGAAGGGCGGCTCCCGAAACCCTCGCCGGCATCAGACATCCGGGATCGAAGGCACCTGACAGGCGGCCCCATGCCATGTGTTCGGCACTGCCCGTTTCCATCGAACTTCCGGCCGGATCCTCGCTGCTGGAGGCGCTGGGCCGATGGGCGGAACAAAACGGCTACAGCTCCGCGGTGCTGGATTTTCAGGCGCTCTCGCTGGCCCCTTTCGACTATGTCATGCCGGACAGGGCGATCGACGACCGTCATGCCGCCTGGTACAGCGACACCAGATCGTCGGCGGGAGCCGTTCTCAGGGAGGCCGTTGCTATTTTCGGCTGGCGGGAAGGCAATTGGTTCGCCCATGTCCATGCCTATTGGGACGAGGCCGGAACCTGGCATCTCGGACACCTTCTGCCGCACACATTGACCGTGGAGAGCTTCTCCCGGATAACAGGATTTGGGCTGAAGGGGGCAAGGTTCGAGGCTGAACCCGATCCGGAAACGGAATTCACGCTCTTCAGGATAAAAGAGGACCGGGAGAGTGCCAGTGAATTCGAGCCCAATGCCCTGATCGCGACCCTCGCCCCGTTTGAAGATCTCCACGACGGCATCGCGACGCTTTCGAAGAAGTTGGGACCGGGGCCGTTCGAGGCCTTTGGACTTGGAAGCCTGGCAGGCGCCGGTTTCCGGGATGCCCCTGCCATGACAGGCCTTATCTCGGAAATTCTGCTGCGCAGACCGTCAGGAGGTTCTGAGAACGGTCTTTCGGTACCGGTGCGCTGCGTCGATCTCGACGGAAATCTCCATGCGGGAGTGATTCTACCGGGCGCAGCCCCGACGCTGATCACCTGCGAGTTGCTCCTCAGGAGATCGCCTGCCGGCTTATAAGACGTTGATGCATAAGTTCCAATCTCCTTTGCAGCCATCTGTACGGGGAACAGCAAGAGAACATTTACCCTTGCAGAACACAATAGGAACAGGTAATGTGTTCTCGATTTGTACCAACCCGTTCTCGTGGTCAGGGGAAGCCGATATGCTCACGCGCAAGCAGTACGAACTGCTCATGTTCATCCACGAAAGGCTCAAGGAAACCGGTGTTCCGCCGTCTTTCGATGAAATGAAGGATGCACTCGACCTGCGCTCGAAATCCGGCATCCACCGGCTGATCACCGCTCTTGAGGAGCGCGGCTTCATTCGCCGGCTGCCGAACCGGGCCCGCGCCATGGAAGTGGTCCGGCTTCCGGACTCGATTGCACCGGGTCTTGGCACACCAAGGGCACGCGGCAGTTTCTCGCCGGAGGTCATCGAAGGCTCTCTCGGCAAACAGGGTGCGGCTCAACCTGTTGCCGAACCTGTACATGCCTCCGTCGAAGTACCCGTCATGGGCCGGATTGCCGCCGGTGTTCCCATCGAGGCGATCCAGACCCACAGCCATTCGATTTCCGTTCCGCCCGAACTTATCGGCCGGGGCGAGCATTACGCGCTGGAAGTGCGTGGTGACTCCATGATTGAAGCCGGCATCCTGGATGGGGACACGGTTCTGATCCGCAAGACCGACAGTGCCGACAGCGGCGACATTGTCGTCGCCCTTGTCGATGACGAGGAAGCCACCTTGAAGCGGCTGCGCAAGAAAGGCGCATCGATAGCGCTTGAAGCTGCCAACCCGGCGTACGAGACCCGTATATTCGGCCCGGGGCGCGTGCGCGTGCAGGGTCGTCTGGTTGCCCTGTTCCGTCAGTACTGACCTTCGAAGCCTCGCATCTTTAATGTTCGACGCCGGCCTTCGTGCCGGTGTCTTTCCTTAAACTGGCCCGTGTGACTGTTCCTTGCCGGTGCCAGGGCCTTGGCGGGTCCGGCAGCGCGTATTCTATCCGGCTGATTGTTAGCTTTTCGGGACTGCCGCCCGCACTCATCTCCTTGTCCTGCAGGTCTGCGCCGCCGCTTTGCGCTCTCACCTGTCCTGCATCAAGCCATATCGACATGGCGCCGCGCGCCTCCCGAATTTTTCCGTCCAGAAAAATTTTCGCATGGCATTCATCTGGAGCGATTAAATCGCTCACGATAATATCTGCATATCGGCAATCCTGCTCCAGCGCCTCGGGCGCCTTCGGCATCGCGACAAAGAGCGGATGAACGGTACCGATTTGCCGTATGTCGGCACTCGCAGGACCGTAAGCCAAGACAACGCATCCATGCGGATCACAGCGCCATTGTGGCGACTTCATCTTGCGCGATCCTATCGCGCTCTCCGGAACGCCTTCCCTCTGAAACCAGATATCGCCTGCAAAGGAACGGCGCCCGGCAGATATCCGCAGCAGGCCGTCACGGTCACGGGCTGCAACGACGCGCCCGGAGGCTGAAATCTGTATGTCCGGTGGGCGCGTGATTGCGATCAGCCCAAGCGCGGCAAGCAACGGCACGGCTGCGGCAAACCGTTTTTTTCCCGGTAGAAGGAGAGCGGCAAACAGGGCGGATATCAATAGCAGGGCCGGCGCCGAACCCAGGTTCCCGACGGTTCCGGTGTCCTGGCTGAGGTCCGCGGTATAGTGGGCAACGGCCTCAAGGACCGCCAACCCTTTTGCCATCAGCCAAAGCGGTGGTGCCGCGAGACCGAACGGCATCAGAACGAGTGCAAGCACTCCCATCGGCATAACAATGAGAGTAAAGACCGGCATGCCGAGTAGGTTTCCGAGAATGCCGAAGGGAGCAATGCGCCCGAAATGATGCGCCCCGATGATCCCGGTCGCCAGACCTGCAACGACCGCGGTCACCAATAACCCCATGCTCCACCTGAATACTGAACGCCCGGCGCGAGCGATCGCCCCGGAAGCTACCCGGTCATTGCGAAATCCATTCGCAGCCCGGCGTTTCCAGATGTCGTAGACCGCCACGAGGCAGATCACGGCGGCAAATGACATCTGAAATCCCGGATAGAACAAGCGTTCCGGCGCGAGCAGGAGGAGCGCAAACCCGGCCAGAGCAACGCTGCGAAGCGTTAGCCCCCGTCGCCCGGTGAGAATGCCGAGAAAGACCAGCGCGATCATCAGATAGGAGCGCTGCGTCGCCACCGCAGCACCGGACAGAAAAAGGTAGCCGGTGGCCGCGCAAAGAGCCGCCACCGCCGCCCATTTGTGGGTCGGCCATCTGAGTGCCAGGGCGGGAAAAAGCGCCAGGACGAACAGGGAAATGCCATAAGCCCCGAATGCGAACAGCGCCATGTGGAGACCAGATATCGCCAGGATATGTGCCAGGCCCGCTTTTCTGAGCATTTCTTCCTGATCCTGGCTGATATTGCTGCGGTCTCCGACCAATAGCGCAACAGCAAGACCGGTTTCCGGTCGATCTCCGAGCACGGACTCGATCTTGGAAGCCACCTTGTCCCGCAATCCTTGAACCTTCGCAGCAACTCGGCTGGCAAAGTTTCCGCCGCCCGTTTCGATTGTTTCGGCCGGTCCATACGCGAAGCCGGTCGCGCCGATGCCTGAAAAGAAGGCCCTGAACGAAAAATCATAGCCGCCCGGGCTCACCGGACCGGAGGGCGGAAAGAGCCGTCCCCGGACGCGGATCACGTCGCCGACGCCGAGCCTGTCGCCGCCGGGGATCCGAAGTCTCGCTTTTTCCGGAAAACTCAATTCGGTCTGCAGACGTCCGTCAACGGCCATGACCGCCAGCACGACCCTTGCACCCGAAGGATCGGCCTGTCGCTCCAGCACCCGGCCCGTGAGCGTTGCGTTCATCGCCTCTCCCAGCCTCGGCGCATCGACCCAGGCGGTACGAACGGACGCGGCAGTCAGCCCTCCGGCAAAGGCCAGGGCAAGAACCAGGACGCGCCCAACAGCCCGCGCCCTGCCGAACCGCAGCACGGCGACAAATGCCAGGATGAATGCAACGGTCAACAGCGGTACGAACGGTTCCTCTGGAAGAATGGCGTAGACGGCAATGCCCGCGGAAAAGGAAAATGAACTCCATAGCAGTGCCTGGCTGTCGGCGATCTTTTTGTCCTGGGAATACTCGCTGCTCGCCCCGCGCCATATCCGAAACATGCCGTCTGCGGAACGCTGCGGGCCGCTCTTTCCGCGCCGGCTCGAGCCTCTACTTCCCCCATGTATTACAGACGAAGAATCATCGACTGACGCCGAAATGGGGCGGTCTTTATTCTCCGGCAAATCCCTGTACCCAGTCGTCACTCCCGCCCTTTCTCGCTGCAGGAAACGGGCCACGGCCTATTTAGCCCGGCTCAAGCCTGTGCTAAGACCGCGCCACCGACATTGGCGCGTCCCGCGCCGCCATTCTTACAGAGACTTTCAACAAGCACCATGGCACAAGAAATCGTCACGCGCTTCGCCCCCTCCCCGACCGGTTTTCTGCACATCGGCGGAGCCCGCACCGCGCTTTTCAACTGGCTCTTCGCCAAGCACCACGGCGGCAGGATGCTGCTTCGCATTGAAGACACCGACCGCGCACGCTCCACGCAGGAAGCCGTCGACGCCCTTCTGGACGGCCTGAGCTGGCTGGGCCTTGATTGGGACGGTGATCCGATCTCCCAGTTCTCCCGGGTCGAAAGGCACAAGGAAGCCGTTGAACAGATGATCGCGAACGGCACCGCCTACCGCTGCTACTGCAGCCCCGAGGAAGTCGAGGCGATGCGCGAAAAGGCGCGCGCCGAGGGCCGCCCGCCGCGCTATGACGGCACCTGGCGCGACCGGGATGCTTTCGAAGCTCCGGAAGGCGTCGCACCAGTGGTCCGGCTCAAGGCACCGCAGGACGGCGAGACCGTCGTCGACGACATGGTCCAGGGACGGGTCGTCATCCCGAACAAGGACCTCGATGACTTTATCCTGCTGCGGTCAGACGGCACGCCGACCTACATGCTTGCCGTTGTGGTCGACGACCACGACATGGGCATCACCCACATCATACGCGGCGTCGATCACCTGACAAACGCGGCCAGGCAGACCCTGATTTTCAAGGCGCTCGATTGGGATGTTCCGGCAATGGCCCATATTCCGCTCATCCACGGGCCGGACGGCGCCAAGCTGTCCAAGCGTCACGGCGCTACCGGTGCCGAGGCTTACCGGGAAATGGGTTACCTGCCACAGGCCATGCGCAACTACCTGGCGCGCCTTGGCTGGAGCCACGGCGACGATGAAATCATGTCGCTTGAGGACATGATCAAGTGGTTCGACATGACCTCGGTAGGCCAGTCGGCCTCCCGGTTCGACTTCAAGAAGCTGGAAAACCTCAACGGCCACTACATGCGCGCCACGGAGGACGGCGAACTGCTCGGTCACTGGAAGGTCTATCTTTCGCATGTCGAGGGCGGCGCCGACGTGCGCAAATGGTTCGCGGAAGGTGCCAATGAAGCCACTGCCCTGAAAGCCCTGCCCGGCTTGAAGGAACGCGCAAAGACGCTGGTGGAACTGACCGAAAGCGCTTCCTATCTCTGGCGCCAGCGCCCGCTTGGCCTTGACGAGAAGGCACAAAAGATCCTGACAGACGATGCCAGGGCGATCCTGGCGGACCTGCACGGCGTCCTCTCAGCCGCTGTGGACTGGTCCGAGGAACCGCTTGAAACCGCGGTCAAGGCCTACGCGGAACAGAAGGAGCTGAAGCTCGGCGCAGTGGCCCAACCGCTTCGCGCTGCACTCACCGGACGCGGAACTTCCCCCGGCATCTACGATGTCCTGGTCGCCCTTGGACGGGACGAATCCTTGTCGCGCATCAAGGATCAGGCGTTGTAAAACATCATTCCGTGGTGGCGATCGCCGGAAGAGACTATATGTTGAACCGGCGCGCCATCCGCGGTGCGCATGGCCTATGACCAAAGCGTTATATCGGCCTGCTTGCGGCAGTGCAGTAAATGAGCTACGCAAGACGCGAAAATTTCTCACGTGCTGCACGGTAGCCGGTCTCCCGGACACACACCAGGAGACAATTGGCGACCGGAATGCACATCAGGGTAACTAGAGGGGTATCTGTATGGCCGACAACAACGCCAAGCTCAGTGTCGGAGGCAAAGAGCACACGTTAGACGTTCTTGACGGATCCATCGGACCGTCAGTCGTGAACATCGCGTCCTTGTATAAGGACACCGGCATGTTCACCTATGACCCGGGCTTTACCTCGACTGCCTCCTGCGAATCCAAGATCACCTATATCGACGGCGACGAAGGCACGCTGCTTTATCGCGGTTATCCGATCGAGCAACTGGCTGACCACGGCGACTTTCTAGAGTCCTGTTATCTGCTTCTCTACGGTGAATTGCCGACAAAGGCACAAAAGGACGATTTTGTGCATCGTGTGACCTATCACACGATGATTCACGAACAGATGTCCAAGTTTTTCTCCGGTTTCCGTCGGGATGCGCACCCGATGGCAGTAATGGTCGGCACTGTGGGCGCCCTGTCTGCCTTCTATCATGACTCCACCGACATCACCGATCCGCACCAGCGCATGGTTGCGTCCCTGCGTATGATCGCGAAGATGCCGACGATCGCGGCAATGGCATACAAGTACCACGTCGGTCAGCCGTTCGTTTATCCGCGCAACGACCTTGGCTATGCGGCCAACTTTCTGCACATGTGCTTTGCAGTACCCTGCGAGCGATACGAGGTGAACCCGGTTCTCGCCCGTGCCAT
>JBNKGB010000031.1:0-40215 GCA_050289605.1 Roseibium sp.
CGGGGGTTCCGAAGGGCGCCATGCTGACCCACAAGAACCTCTCGGCCAACATCGAGCAGATGCGCTGCGTCTTCGGAAAGGCGCAGCCGGGCAAGGAGAAGATGCTGTGCGTGCTGCCTTTCTTCCACGTCTTTGCCATGACGGTGGCGCAGAACCTGTCGATCATTCTGGGTGCCGAGATGGTGCTGCAGCCGCGCTTCGAACTGAAGGCGCTATTGGACGCAATCAAGCGCAAGAAGGTGACGCTTTTTCCGGGAGTTCCGACGATTTACACCGCCATCAGCAACTCTCCGCTGACCCGGAACTATGATCTCTCCAGCATCGAAATCTGCCTGTCGGGGGGCGCGCCACTGCCGGTGGAGGTCAAGGACAGCTTTGAAAAGATCACCGGCTGCATGCTCGTGGAGGGCTATGGCTTGACCGAATCCTCGCCGGTCGCGGCGGTCAATCCGCTCGACGAAAACCGCCGGGCCGGGTCCATCGGCCGGCTGGTGCCGGGCACCACGGCGAAATTCGTCAGCATCGAAGACCGCAAGACCGAGGTGGAAAGGGGCGAAAAAGGCGAATTGCTGCTGCACGGCCCCCAGATCATGAAGGGCTACTGGAAACGGGACGACGCCACAGCGGAAACCATCAACGAAGACGGGTATCTGCATACCGGCGATGTCGGCTACCAGGACGAGGACGGCTTCATTTATCTGGTCGACCGGATCAAGGACCTGATCCTGTGCTCCGGCTACAACGTCTATCCCCGTATCATCGAGGAAGCGATCTACCTGCACGAAGCGGTCGACGAAGCCATCGTCATTGCCATTCCGGACGAATATCGCGGCCAGTCGCCCAAAGCCTTCATCAAGCTGAAGGAAGGGTATTCCATCACCCACGACGATATGAAGGCGTTCCTCAAAGACCATCTCTCAGCTATTGAGCTGCCGCGCGAGATCGAGTTTCGCGACAGCCTGCCCAAGACCATGGTCGGCAAATTGTCGAAGAAGGAGCTTGTGGAGGAAGAGGCTGAGAAAAGGGCCGCAGCGCAGGCGAAAAGTGCTTGAGCGGACTATTGAAGGCTATTGAAACTGCTCGCAGCTGCGCAAACGGCTGAAGATAGATTTCGAATTCGTCGTCCCGGACGCAGCGTAGCGAAGATCCGGGATCGAAGGGCCTGGGGCTGACGGTTTTGACGTTGGGCGAGCATCATCGCCTGTGCCTCTCCGATCCCGGCTTGCGTGTCGCTTGGCCGGGATGACTGCGGAAAGGATAGCGCCTTGCCTGCGGCCTGACGGACTTGTCGGAACAGGCTCTCAATAGGGACTAGTTCGAATAACCGCGCCCTTCGGCGGCACGGGCGAGTTCGCGGCCGCGCTTGGCTTCGCGCCGGACCGTGTAGATCGAGGCGGCGATGATGACGGCCGCGCCGATCAGCGTTTCCGTGCGGGGCCACTGGCTGAAGACAAGGGCGCCGAAAATCGTCGCATAGAGCAGCCTGGTATAGTCGAGCGAGGCGATGGCGGTTGCCTCTCCCGCCCGGAAGGCCCGGATATTGGCCATCTGGGCTGCCCAGGAAACGACCCCGACAAGGAGCAAAAGACCCCATTGCTCCAGCGTCGGCGGGTGCCAGGTCACGATTGCCGGGACCAGCATGATGATGCCGACGCCGAACGCCTGGTAGGTCAGGATGGTGACCGGCGGATCGGTGCGGGTCAGCATGCGTACCACGATCATGACCATGCCGGCGCAGGCTGCGCCGGCAATGGCGAGCAGGGCATAGGGATCGACCAGGCCATCGCCTTGGGGACGTACCATCAGGAGAACGCCCAGAAAACCGACGATGGTCGCCCCCCACCGATGCACGCCGACCTTTTCGCCAAGCAGCCAGATGGCAAAGATCGTCAGGAAGAATGTCTTGGAAAAGCTGATGGCCGTTGCGTCGGCCAGCGGCAGCTCGATGACGGCGGTAAAACCGCAGAGCATCGCCGTTGTCGCCACCGCAACGCGCGTGAACTGCAGCCAGGGCCGTTTGGTGGCCAGCGACGTGGGCAGCCCGCTCAGGATCCTGGGCGCGACGATCGCCAGCATGATTGCCTGGCGGACGACCAGGATCTGAAAGACGCTGAGATCCTTGCCGAGAAACTTGATTCCCGCGACCATGATGGAAAACAGGAAGGCGGCCAGAAGGATCCAGAGTGCGCCGATGGTGTTGGACGGCAGCTGCGCGGTCGTTTTCGTGAGTTTTTGCCGCAGACTGCTTGCTTCAGAAGAGCCGGCAAGACCGCCAGCCTCGGAAGGGTCCGGGTCGTTTCGGGGCATGTCCATGTCAGATCCTGAGCCGGAAGGCTATGCGAAACAACGCGCTTGTGGCGGGAGCCCGGTGGTTTTCGAAAAGGTCGGCCACTGGTTGTGGGGCGTTCCAGATTAGCGTTTTTCCCATTTAAGGGAAGGGGCGCCGAGACATTTGATTTCGGTGGCCTGGTGTTCATATTCTGATGCAGCAGGGGGAACGCATGAAGGGAGGCTCGCCATGCGCAAGATACAGACCCAGGGGATTCACCACATCACTCTGGTCGGCGCCGACCGGCAGACGTCCATCGATTTCTGGGAAGGCATCCTCGGTATGCCGTTCGTGTTCGAGCAGCCGAACCTCGACGATGCCAACCAGAGCCATCTTTATTTCGACCCGGGTGACGGCAGGCTGATCACCGTCTTCACCAACGAGGACCGCAAGCCCGATCCGGAAGCAGCACCACAGACCATCGGCTGCGTCCACCACCTTGCACTCGACGTTTCCCAGGCGACCTTCCGGCAGGTGGCGGAACGCCTGGAGGCGCGCGGCATCGAGCACAGCGGGCCGAAGGATCGCGGTTTCATGGATTCCATCTATTTCCGCGACCCGCTCGGCCTCCTGATCGAGCTTGCGAGCTACCGTTTCGTGCCGCCCGCGGGTGTTTCCATGGGAGAGGTGATGCTCGAGGCCCACCGGTTGCGCGTGGCAAGCGGCGACTACAACATCCAGGAAGTGCATCTGGCCGATGCGATCGAAAAGCTGGTCCGGGAAAAGCGGGGCAGCCTGTCCGTGGACAGGGGGCCCAGGAACCCTTACCGGTAGCACCGCTCCCGATGGGGGCAAAACGGCGTGCGATGCGACGCCGCGCCGGAAACAGGCTCGAAGAAAGCGCTGCATAACAGGCCCGGTGCGAAGGCAGGAGGCGACGGCTTGCATTTTCCCTCTTTGCAATCTCGTTGCGCTGGGATAGGGGGCCATGCAAAGGTCGGTGTGCGGGCAGGCAATGCGGCGCGCCGTACGAAATCTGCGCCATGGTTCCGATGAATGACAGGAATGAAAAAGCGTCGCACCGCACTCGCTGCGGATATCATTGGCTGGCGTGAAATCGTCAGTCTGCCGGAGCTCGGTGTCTTCGACATGCGGGCCAAGATAGACACGGGTGCACGCACCTCGGCACTTCATGCCGAAGACCAGGAAGTCTTCGAAAGAGACGGCAGGAAGTGGGTCCGGTTCCGCGTGCCGGCTTCCCGCCATCACAGCGATTTCAGGGTCGAAGTGCCGGTGCTGGACGAGCGGAGTATCAAGAACACCAGCGGGATCCCGGAACGGCGCATCGTCATTCGCACCCTCCTGCATCTCGGTTCGCACAACTGGCACGTGGACGTATCGCTCGCCGACCGGGCGAAAATGGGATTCGACATGATCCTGGGGCGCACCGCCATCCGGCGGCACCGGGTCCTGGTGGACGCCGGCCGTTCCTTCCTGGCGGGAAAACCCACCCCAATGACAAAACACTAATTATCCCGTTTCATCCGAATGCAGGATGCATCCGTTAAGGGTTATACCGGGAGGCCGATTTCCGCGTCGCAGGGCCATGTCCTGCCTCGTGAAAACCGGACCGAACCCAAAGGGCTGACACAAATGAAGATTGCAATGCTGGCACGCAATGCCGAACTCTACTCGCATCAGCGCCTGAAACAGGCCGCCGAAGAGCGCGGACATCAGCTTGAGATCATCAACACATTGCGCTGCTACATGAACATCGCGTCCCGGCGGCCGGAAATCTATTACAACGGCGAAAAACTGACCGGCTTTGATGCCGTCATCCCGAGGATTGGGGCGTCGATCACGTTTTACGGTCTCGCGGTGCTGCGCCAGTTCGAAATGATGGGCGTCTATCCGCTGAACGAATCCGTCGCGATCGGCCGCTCCCGGGACAAGCTGCGCTCCATGCAACTCCTTGCCCGCGACGGCATCGGCCTGCCGGTAACGACCTTCGCCCATGATCCGAAGATGACCGAAGAAGTGCTGAGGACCGCCGGTGGCGCTCCCCTGGTGATCAAGCTGCTCGAGGGAACCCAGGGCATCGGGGTGGTCCTGGCCGATACGGAACGATCGGCCAAATCGGTGATCGAGGCGTTCCGGGGCGCGAATGTGAACATCCTCGTCCAGGAATTCATCAAGGAGGCCGGCGGTACCGACATCCGCGCCCTGGTGGTCGGCGGCAAGGTGATCGCGGCCATGAAACGCACGGGCGCAGAGGGCGAATTCCGCTCGAACCTGCACCGGGGCGGCAGTGCGTCGCCCGTTAAGATTTCGCCGGAGGAGCGCTCTACGGCGATCAGAGCGGCCAAGACCATGGGCCTCAACGTCTGCGGCGTCGACATGTTGCGCTCGAACCACGGCGCGGTGGTGATGGAAGTGAATTCCTCGCCCGGGCTCGAAGGGGTCGAGAAAGCGACGGGCATTGACGTTGCCGGCAAGATCATCGACTTTCTGGCCAAGAACGCGGTGGCGGGAAAGACCAAGACCAAGGGGCGGGGTTGAGCACGAAAACGACAGCTTTTGCGATCGGCGCGCACACCATCTCGCCTGGCACGCGGCGCACGGTCGACCTTCCGGTTAGCGTGCTGTCGGATCACACGCCGGTCACCATGTCGGTGCACGTCCTGCACGGGCGCAAGCCCGGACCGGTTCTTTTCGTCAGCGCGGCGGTGCATGGCGACGAGGTGATCGGGGTCGAGATCGCGCGGCGCCTGCTGAAGGCACCCCAGTTCGAAGCGCCCGAACTTGAAAAGCTGCGCGGGACGGTGCTCGTCGTCCCGATCGTGAACACCTTCGGCTTTCTCAACCATTCCCGGTACCTGCCGGACCGGCGCGATCTCAACCGCTCCTTCCCGGGCAGCCAGAAAGGGTCCCTGGCGGGGCGGCTGGCGTATCTCTTCATGAGCGAAATAGTCATCCGGGCCGATTACGGCATCGACCTGCATTCGGCGGCAATCCACCGGACCAACCTGCCGCAGATCCGGGTGTCGCCGTCGCGGCCCGATACCCTGGCCCTCGCCAAGGCCTTCGGGGCACCCATCGTTCTCACCTCCAAGGTGCGCGAAGGCTCCTTGCGCGAAGCCGCGCAGGGCAAGGGCAAGGACGTGCTGGTCTTCGAGGCGGGCGAGGGGCTGCGTTTCGATGAACTGGCCATTCGCGCCGGCGTTTCCGGTGTCCTCAGGGTGATGCGTGCCCTGAAGATGATCGGTGCCAAGGGCGTTACCCGCCCGAAGGCCGAGTCGATCGTGACCAAGTCCAGCTATTGGGTCCGCTCGCCGGCGGGGGGGCTGCTCAGGCCCTACAAGTCGGTTGGAGACGTCGTCGAGCCACAGATGCTGCTCGGCATCGTGTCGGATCCTTTCGGTGAAAACGAGCGGCCTGTTCTTGCCGAGTATGGCGGGCTGATCGTCGGCCGCACCAATCTGCCCGTCGTCAACGAGGGGGATGGCCTGTATCACATAGCCGACGTCAGCACCAAGATAGACGCGGAGCAAAGGCTCGACAGCCTGGCCTCGCAGCTCGAGGCCGATCCGCTGTTCGACGAGGACGAAATCATCTAGGCCACGCATCCGCGGCACAGGTGTTTTGCCCTTGAGCGAGGGCAAGCGGGTGCCGCCCCTCTGGTCTCATCGGGGTTTGGGCATTATGTTGACGTAAATGCCACCGTTTCCGGTGCGCCGATTTTCCCGGGAAAGTCTTCCCAAAATTGCAGGTCACATTCATGAACGACATGGTCACTCCGAAATTCGGTGTCGGCGCGCCGTTGCGCCGCAAGGAAGACGCGCCGCTCATCACGGGAAAGGGGATCTATACGGGCGACTACGCTCCGGAAGGCTGCCTGCACGGCTTTGTCGTCCGCTCAGCCATGGCGCATGCCAGGATCAGCCTCGGCAATGTCGATGATATCCGGGACATGGACGGCGTTCGCCTGGTCCTGACCGGGGCGGATGTGGCGGGACGCTCCATGCCCTGCAACGGCCGGCCGAAACAGATCGACGGGTCGAGCATAACGGCGCCGGTTCAGCCGGTGCTGTGTTCCGACGAAGTCCGCTATGTCGGCGATGCCATCGCCTTCATCGTGGCCGACGACATCAATGCCGCCCGCGACGCCGCCGAGATGCTGGAGATCGATTACGACCCGCTCGACGTCGTCGTCGGTATCGAAAACGCGCTGGCACCGGACGCGGTGAAGGTCTGGCCGGACTTCGGCACCAACGTCGCCTTTACCTTCGGGCATGGGGACGAGACGAAGGCAAATGACGCGTTCGGCAAGGCGGCCCGGGTCGTTTCCATCGACGTCGTCAACAACCGGATCGTGGCGAACTACATGGAGCCGCGCGGCTGCGTTGCCGAATACGACGGCGCGCGCGACCATTTCAAGGTGACGCTCGGAACGCAAGGCGGCCACGGCATGCGCGGCGTCCTGTGCAGCATCCTGGAACTGGAGGACAGCCAGGTCCAGGTGATCACGCCGGAAGTCGGCGGCGGCTTCGGCACAAAGATGTTCTGCTACCGGGAATATCCGCTGACGATGATCGCCGCGAGGGAACTCGGACGCCCCGTGCGCTGGACCGGCGAGCGCATGGACCATTTCGTCACCGACGCCCACGGACGGGACAATCTTACTCACGCAGAACTGGCGCTCGATGAAAACAGCCGGATCCTCGGCCTCAAGGTTCATGTGAAGGCCGCCATGGGGGCGTATCTCCACCAGTTCGGCCCGTTCATCCCCTTTGTCGGCACGTCGATGTCGTCCGGGCTATATGACATCCCGGCACTCTTTGCCAAGGTCGAGGGTGTCTACATGCACACCGTTCCGACCGATGCTTTCCGAGGAGCCGGGCGGCCCGAAGCGGCTTATCTGATCGAGCGGCTGATCGACAAGGCGGGCGAGGAAACCGGGCTCGGTCCGGTCGAGATCCGCAAGCGCAACTTCATACGGCAGGATCAACTGCCCTATACGACCCAGACCGGACGAATGTACGACACCGGCGATTTTGCCGGTCATCTGGACAAGGCTTTGGAACAGGCCGGCTGGGCCGGCTTCGAGGCCCGCCAGAAGGCAAGCGTGGCGGCCGGGAAATACCGCGGGATCGGCATCTGCTCCTATATCGAGGCCTGCGCCTTTCCGGGAAGTGAGGAAGCGACGCTGGAACTCTCGGACGACGGCACGCTGACGCTGCTGATCGGCACCCAGACCAACGGTCAGGGCCATGCGACGGCCTACAGCCAGGTCCTGGCGGAACAGTTCGGCGTGAACATCGAGGACATCCAGGTAATCCAGGGCGACACCGACCGGGTGCGCCAGGGCGGCGGCACCGGCGGCTCCCGCTCGATCCCGATCGGCCTGCCCTCCGTGCGCGATGCCGGTCTTTCCCTGGTGAAGAAGGTCAAGGAACTGGCGGCCGACCGGCTGGAGGCGGGTGTCGAAGACCTGGAGCTGGAAAGCGGTGTCGTGCGCGTGGTCGGTACCGACCAGCAGGTGACGCTGGCTGAAATTGCCGCTTCTGCTAGTGAGCCGTTGATGGCCCGCGAGGAAGTCAAGCAGAGCGAGGCGACCTACCCGAACGGCACGCATATCGCCGAGGTGGAAATCGATCCGGAGACCGGCGACGTTTCGGTCGTGAACTACGTCATCGTCGACGATTTCGGCGTTACCGTGAACCCACTTCTGCTGGCCGGTCAGGTCCATGGCGGAGCGGCCTCGGCGATCAGCCAGGCCTTGTGCGAGCACACGGTCTATGACGAGGACGGCCAGCTTCTGACGGCCTCGCTCCTCGATTACCGGATGATCCGCGCGGCGGACCTGCCGGATTTCGATTTCCAGACCCGCAACATCCCGTCCACTACCAACGCGATGGGTATCAAGGGGGCGGGGGAAGCTGGTACCATCGGCGGCTGCGCCTCGGTGATGAACGCGGTGCAGAGGGCCTTGAGGGATGGCGCGGGCGTCTCGGAGCTGGTCGATATGCCGGCGACGCCGCTGAGTGTATGGGAGACGATCCAGGCGGCGCATTAGACCGCTCGATCTGAATGACCAACAAAAAAGGCCGCTGCGATGCCCAGCCCCTAACGTAAATGTGGCCCTTTGAGTTTTACTCTTTGGGCCACGTTGATATTTAAGCTTTATCCAATGTTTTGCGGATCAACATTCCTAAAGCGAACTTTGGAGCAAATAGAACGAAGGACTGTTCCGCCCCTTCAAGCCGTTCAAGTATCAGTTGAAATTTCGTCCCAGGATTGGCTTTCATAGCCGATCAGCCAATTCAGCGTATAGTGGCGCTCATAAACAACTCCGGGATCAAGGGTTGGAGGAACAGGACCTCCGTTCACTCGTGCGTCGACAACAGCCCAGTGATAGCGATAGATCGAATCGGCGGCATCTAGGATTTCAGACTGAGGACGCAGCTGTGCCCTTTTACGCAGCCCCTCAAGCCCCAGATCGCGAAGCGTCACAGCAAGAAGCGACACATCTGTCAGCGTGTCAGGGTGACCAATTTTATCGTATATCCCCATAGCCCATAGCAACACGTGCACCGCCTCATAGCGCCACACGAACTGATTACGGTCATTTTCCGATGGCTCAGGATTCTCTATGAAGGCGCGTTCTGCAGGTGTGAAGTACCCTTCGGCCTCAAACTGGCTGATCAAACTCTGCGCAAGAGCGTGATCACCCGTTTCCCCCTTAACCGCGACAATTGCGAGTGCAATTGTACGCTCAACCACCTCTTCCATTGAGCGCCTGAGACTTTCTTTTACGGTTTCAATTACTGGCAAATGGTCGATGTACTTCACACCTTTCGAACGCAATATCTCGATTGAACGTTCCTTGCGTGCTGTCGCTTCATCGGCGAACGCGAGTGTTGCTTGGGTTGCGATGACCGGCAACAGAAGCATTTTCAAAAGCTTGAAAAAATTTCTCAAGTATCAACCCTTCGACTTTTCATGAAGAGGTGCTCAGATCGGAGCGCTGCGGAGGAATTCTAGCTCTTTTATTTGTTTCAGATTTTTGAAGTATGTCCAAACCTCGAAAGTCTAGTGAAACCAAGAGGTTCTGGTCAACCATATACTATGCGCCCACATTTAGGTTAGGGGCTGGGCTGCGATGCAGCGGCTTTTTTCAAGTTCAGAAATCTATTCCGCCGGCAGCGGAACGGGTTCTCCGCCTTCACTCTGATAGATCCAGATGTTCTGTTCGAAAGCGCGCAGGCGTTTATAGACGGAAATGAGTTCGACGATCGTCGGCCAGGCGTGAACCAGATATTGGAACGAGCTTTCCACCCGGTCGAAAGCGCGCGTGATCTGGGTCATCAGGCCGAAGGTGATGGCCCCGCTGAGGATCGTCGGTCCAAGGGCGACAAGGGGCACGAGTACGGTGACCTGCAGATATGTCCACTTGGCGACGTCGAAATACATGTAGTGGAAGAACAGCCGGAAATAGTTCCGGCGAACATGGGAGAAGAGTTCCACCACCTTTGGGGGTGTCGCGCGATCCTCGCTGTCCTCACCATAAACAAGTTCCTTACGGTAAGCGGCTTCGACCTTCTGGTTGTTGAACTCCAGGCCGGGCAGCTTGAATCCCACCATGGCCAGCAGAACCGTTCCGGAGGCAGCGGACAGGATGGCGATATAGACGAGCGAATGGCTGACGGGCCCGATCCAGGGAAGTTCGGTGACGTTCTCCGACAAGCCCCATAGCAGGGGCAGGAATGCCAACAGCGTCATGACTGAGCGCATGAAGGAGACGCCAAGGCCTTCCATGATGCGCGCGAACCTCATCGTATCTTCCTGCACGCGCTGGGAAGCGCCCTCAATGTGCCGAACCACGTGCCAGTGAGACATGTAGTAGTCGTTCATCGCTGTCCGCCAGCGGAACACGAAATGCTTGATGAAGAACTCAAGAAGCACGACGATGATGATGTAAACGCTGACGATTTTGAGAAATGTCAGCAGCTCGCTCCAGTACTGGCCCTGATCCACTGCTTCGGATTTGGTCAGTGCTTTCTGGACCAGATCGTAGAAGGATCCGAACCATTCATTGATCTGGACGTCGACCTGAACCTTGTACCAGGTGACACCCAGAATGAGGGCGGAGCCGACCCAGGCCCAAAGCACCCATTGGCGGTTCATGAAGAACGAACGGAACATGGCGGTTTGCCTCTCGAATCGGTTTTTCAGAATTATAGGTAGCCGGTGCCGCAAAGGGAGGGCAGCAGTGGCGAATGGCGCAGTTGTAAAGAGATTTTGACAGATATCAGGATATTGCATTGCTGCCATGCGGGCGAAATGGACAAATTTGTCTGACAATGCATTGCCAAGTCCGCAACTCGACGTGATATTGAGCTTGCTACCTGAATGAATTCCTGCCCGATATCTGTTTCCGTCAGATTGAAGCTTGCCGCACGGCGTCGAAAGACGGCCGCGAGGACTGGAATTTCGGCAGCCATGGTTTTTCGGTCTGGCGCACCATGGGTCAACTTTACGTTTCAGCGCCGGGCCGTGGACTGTCTTCATGTCGCTTTCAAGCGAAAGTTCCCGCCTTTCCAGCCCGTCTGTTCCGGCAGGCATGACCCGCCAGGCGCCCCTGCTCGGCATCAGCCTGAAACTGGCTTCCACGATCGTCTTCTTCATCATGGCGACGGCTCTGAAGATCGCGGCGGAAACCGTGCCGATCGGGGAGCTGGTCTTTGCCAGGAACTTCTTCGGCCTGTTTCCGGTGCTGCTGATGGTGGGTCTGCGCGGGGAACTGGGCCTTGCCTTCAGGACCACCAACCCCAAAGGCCACCTGACCCGCTCGGCAGTGGGGCTGACCGCAATGGTCTGTTCCTTCACCGCGTATCACCTGCTGCCGCTTCCCGATGCCACCGCCATCGGCTTCGCCACGCCGCTGATTGTGGTGGTGCTGGCCTTCTTTCTTCTGGGCGAAAAGGTGCGGATCTACCGCTGGAGTGCCATCGGTGTCGGCTTCATCGGCATTCTGGTGGTGCTGTCGCCGCATCTGGGGGAAGCGGACCTCGACAATGCGTCCGCCATCGGTGCGCTCGTCGGTGCCGCCGCGGCGGCGTTCTCGGCATTTGCCATGATCACCGTCCGCAAGCTGTGCGAGACCGAGCGCACTTCGACCATCGTCACCTGGTTTGCGGGGGCTGCCACCTTGCTTTCGCTCCTGACCCTGCCGCTTGGCCTGGTTCTGCCCGGGCAGGCATGGATCATGCCGGATCTTTATACCGGCGGACTGATGCTGGCGATCGGGCTTGCCGGCGGCGTCGGCCAGATCCTGATGACGCAGAGCTACCGTTATGCCGACGCGTCCACCATCGCCCCCTTCGACTACGTCAACATGTTGTGGGCGATCATCGTCGGCTGGGTGGTCTTTTCCGAGATCCCGGTTCCGGAAGTGATGATCGGTGCCGGGATCGTCATTGCCGCCGGCGTCTTCGTCATTTATCGCGAGCACAAATTGGGCCTCGACCGCACCCGGGCTCGCCGCGCGTCCACGCCGTCAAGGTCCTGATCCTTTGCCGGTCTGGTGTAGCCGGACCGGCCGATCCCCCGGCGAATTCCTTTCCGTCCTTCCCGTGAACCGTGGATCTCGATCCGGCGACAGGCCAGACGTGTCTTCGCACGTCTGGCTTTCAGCCGGCTGATTACTTGTGCCGCCCGGTACGAACCAGTCACCCGCGTTTGAAACCTGCTTGACGTTTTGCAAGAAAACTTGCATTATTGTTAATGTGAAAGAAAATCTTCCAATTTGAGGGAGGGTCGTTCTCGTGCCGCTTCCCGTTCGCAGCCAGTTGCAGCAAGCCCTTGAGACCGGCTCGAAGGCGGACAAGGCAATCGCCGCCTACGTCCTGAGCGCGCTGGACACGGTGCCCTTCGATACCGCCGCGAGCCTTGCGGAAAAGGTCGGGGTGAGCGAGGCGACCGTCGGCCGGTTCTGCCGTTCCATGGGCTACAAGAGCTTCAAGGATCTCAAGGAACACCTGAAGGCGGATCTGGGTGACCATCCCTGGCTGGTCAGCGACAGGCTCGACGAAATGCAGAAGAGCGCCCGGGAAGACGAAGGGCATTTTTCGCGCGGGATGGAGCTGGAGATCGCCGCGGTGGTGAAGATCTACGAATACGCGCGCACTCCCGAGTGGCAGAGCACCGTCCGGCGGCTGGCTGCGACGGAGAGCGTTTTCGTCGCCGGTTTCCAGACCGAGCGCGGCCTTGCCCAGTATTTTGCCAACCAGATGCAGTATCTCAGGGACCGTGTGTATCTGACCGACCTGGCCGGCGGAAACTTCGCCGAAATCCTGGCATCGGACCCGAATGCCTGCCTGGTGATCTTCGAGGCCCGGCGCTATTCCCGGCTGGCAAGGTTGCTGGCCAGGGACGCCCGCGCGGCAGGCATTCCGGTCACCCTCATCACCGACCAGTTCTGCGACTGGGGACATGAAGTCACCGACGAGGTGTTCGCCGTGCCGACCCAGTTCAACCAGTTCTGGGACTCCACCGCGCACATGGCCACCCTGAGCAACCTCCTGATCAACAGCGTCTGCGTTGAACTGGGACCCGGGGTCCAGGAACGGCTCGACCGGATCGCAAATCTTTACGGCCGATACACCGGACATGTCGGCGATCCGGTCGCAACAATCGAAAAATAACAGGATATGGGCTCAACAGGAGGACATCCCATGAAACGGAAAATGAGACTGGTACTTGCCGCTGCGGCGCTTTCACTCGGCGTGTCGGGCGCGTCGGCTGCCGGGCTGCGCCTCGGAACCGAAGGCGCCTATCCCCCGTTCAACTTCGTCGAGGCCAATGGCAACGTGTCCGGGTTCGACGTCGAAATCGGGCTGGAGCTGTGCAAGCGGCTCGGCGAGGAGTGCGAAGTCGTGACGCAGGATTGGGACGGCATCATTCCCGGCCTGCTGGCGAAGAAATACGATTTCATCATCGCCTCCATGTTCATCACAGAAGAACGCAAGCAGAAGGTGGATTTCACCGACCCCTATTACCTGGCGGCGATGGTCCACGTGGTGCCGAAGGATTCCGACATCACCGTCTTCACCAATGAAGCCCTGGCCGGAAAGCGGATCGGGGCGCAAGTCGGCACCACCCAGGCTCAATTCGTCGAAGCCCAGTATCCCGATGCCGACCTTCGTCTCTATCCGACCCAGGACGAGGTCAATCTCGACATGGTCAACGGACGCCTCGACCTGCAGGTCGGCGACATGCTGCCGATGCTGGACTGGGTGAAGAAAACCGACACGGGCAGCTGCTGCGAGCTGGCCGGTGAACCGATCACCGATCCGGCCTTCGTCGGCGACGGAGTGGGCATCGCCCTGCGTCAGGAGGATGACGACCTGCGCGAGAAGCTGAACGCGGCCCTTGCGGAAATCCGCGCAGACGGCACCTACAAGAAAATCAACGACAAGTATTTCGACATCGACGTCTACACGATGAAGTAATGCACCGGTCCCCCGGCAAGGGCGCCTGCCGGTGTTTTTACCGGTATTCGTTGCCGGGGGATCTGTCTTCGCCGGCATACCCGCCGGTCCCGATTTGAAAACCTGAAAGTCGACCATGTCCGCCACCGAACTTCGTTCCGGTATCCGTGTCGAGAGCGCCGAGCTGCGCATCGTCAGCCTGCCGTTGCTGACCCCCTTCGTCATCTCCACCGGGACCATGACCAAGAAGACCTTTCCGCTTCTGGTGCTCAAGGGTGAGGGGATCGAGGGCGTCGCGGAGGCCGTGATGGATCCTTACCCGGACTATCTGGAAGAGACGATTTCCGGCGCGATGGTGTTTCTGCGCGAGGTCGTGTTGTCGCAGGTCACCGGGCGCAGCTTTCAGTCTCCCTACGACCTGCAGCCGCTCCTGGCGCCCTGGCGTGGGCACCGCATGTCCAAGGCCGTCGTGGAAATGGCCCTCTGGGACCTTTGGGCCAAAAGCCTCGGAATTCCGCTGAAAGCCGCGCTCGGCGGTATCCGCGACAGCGTTCCTGTCGGCGTCAGCATCGGCATCGCTCCGGTGGAGAAGACCCTGGAACGGGTGGAGGAAGCCGTTCGGCAGGGCTACAGGCGGATCAAGCTGAAGATCGCCAGGGGGCACGATGTCGACGTCGTCGCGGCGGTCCGGAAACGCTTTCCGGGCGTCAAGCTGACGGTCGACGCCAACACCGACTACAGCCTTGCGGATCTGTCCGTCATGCAGGCCCTCGACGAATTCACCCTCGACTACATCGAGCAGCCGCTCGCGTTCGACGACTTTCACGATCATGCCAAGCTGCAGAAAGCGCTGCGCACGGCCATCTGCCTCGACGAAAGCATCCGCAGCGCGCGTGATGCCCGCAAGGCGCTGGAAATCGGGGCCGGGCGGGTCATCAACATCAAGGTCGGCCGCGTGGGCGGCTATGCCGAGGCGCGCGCGATCCACGATACCTGCGCGGCGTTCGATGTCCCGGTCTGGTGCGGGGGCATGCTGGAAAGCGGCATCGGCCGGGCTCACAACATTCATCTGGCGACCTTGGCGAATTTCACCAAGCCCGGAGATACCTCCAGTGCCAGTCGCTACTTCGAGCGGGACATTGTCGAGGATGCCCTCGAAGCCTCGAGCGGCGACATGAGCGTTCCGGCGAACGGCCCGGGCATCGGCGTGGCGCTGGACAGGGACTATCTGGAAACGGTTACCGAACATGTCGAGGAATTCACGGCATGAGCAGGACCGAGGACGGCATCGATTTTCGCGATCTGGCCGGGGTCGCCGAACTCAAGGAGGCCGAGGCCCTTCAGAGAACGGTCTGGGGCGAGAGCGATCCGGCGGACAATTCCGACATCATGCTGGCGATCCAGCACGAAGGCGGGCTGGTCGCCGGGGCCTTTCGGGATGGACGCTTGCTGGGTTTTCTGTTCGGCTTTCCGACGAGCCGGCCGCATGTTCAGCATTCCCACAGGCTTGCCGTTCATCCCGATGCCAGGGGAATGGGGCTGGGCGGCCGGTTGAAATGGTATCAGCGCGACTGGTGCCTCGAACGCGGAATAACGCTGGTCCGCTGGACCTACGATCCCCTGCGCCGGATCAACGCAAGCCTGAACATCGCCGGTCTCGGCGCGACATCGGCCACCTATTACGAGGACTATTACGGCCCGATGGAAGGCATCAATGCCGGTGTGCCGTCGGACCGGCTTCTGGTCGACTGGGATCTCACTTCACCACGTGTAGCGGCGCTGGCAGCCGGCGGCGAGCCGGTCCCGGGAGCGCAGCCGACTGGCCTGTTGAGGATCGAAATTCCGGAAGATCTCGATGGTCTCCTGCGCTCGGATCCCGGCAAGGCGCTCAGCGAGCGCCTTCGCGTACGCGAGGAGATGACTGCGGCTTTCGCGAAGGGCTACCGTGTTTGCGGGTTTGATGCGGCGGGCTGCTGCTATCTTCTCGCCGGACGCTGACGGCGTCCGGTACTCGCGGACTTTGCCGTCGCCATACGGTTGCCGGTGTTATTGCGGCTTGTAAGGGAAGGTCTCAACGGCGCTCTTGGTGCCGTCCGGGAAAACGAGCTGCACGCTGATCGACTGGACGGATCCAAGGGGCAGTTCGAGATAGGGTTTTTCCTTCAGAACCGCGTTCGGGTTGGACGGATCGCAGGCCTCCAGCTCCCATTCCTGATCCAGGTCGCCGCCATTGAAGCCGTAGAAGACGTAGTCGATGCCGCATTTCCACGATTCCAGATGCGTGAAATAGATCAGTTCCTGGCCTTCCCAGTCACGAAACGCCACCCAGTTGGCCTTGGTGAGGTCGAGGATCTGCTTGATCTGCTCGGGCGGCATTCCCTGCGCGTTCGCGTGTCCCGCCGCCAACGACGGCAGGAGGCCCAGACCCAGAAGAAGTGCGGCAGATTTCGCGAAACGCATGGATATCTCCTGATGGGGGAATGCGGGCAGGCGCGCCTTCGTTGAAGGCCGGCCTTGCTAGAAAGCCTTGAATGTAATGATCGTCTTGGTGTCCTGAATGCCGTCGATCGGGTGCACCTTCTCGTTGACGAAGTGGCCGATGTCGGCACCTTCCTCTACATAGAACTTGACCAGAAGATCATAGTCGCCGCTGGTGGAATAGACCTCGGAGGCAATCTCGGCATCGGCGATCGCGTTGGCGACCTGATAGGTCTTGCCCAGCTGGCATTTGATCATCACGAAAAACGGGGTCATGCGATGCTCCGAAGCATTTGCTGTTGAAATGGGTCGACCAAGGACATCGCCCATCTGACTGCGACAGTCAATGCGAATGAGGCGTGCCTGCATCGGAGACCTTGCAAAGACGGGTCGGCCTTGTTAGCAGTTCAGATATCTCATGGGGGTGCCCGGCAATCGTGGATCGGGCTGAGAGGCGAGCGGCCAACTCCTGGAACCTGATCCGGCTTGTACCGGCGGAGGGATTTGAGATGACGAAGCACATCGCCGCGGGCGTCTTCCGGAAGAGAATCAGGACCGACTGCCGTCCGGCTCCCGGGGGAGGAGCCGGATGCTGAGCGTTGCCGCCTCCACACAGAAGCTGAGCGCAGAGGCCGTGTTCGACCGGCTGGAACGGGTCCGCCGGAAGGCGCCGCGCGTCCATGCCGTCACCAACGCGGTTGCGCAGGCCTTTACGGCCAACGTGCTCCTTGCCCTCGGCGCGGTGCCGTCCATGACGCTGGCGAGGCAGGAAGTGGCGGAATTTGCCGCGAGCGCGGATGCTCTTCTCGTCAATCTCGGCACGCTGGACGAAGCCCGGCGCGAGGCGATCCCGCTTGCCATGGACGCAGCCAAAGGTGCAGGAAAACCGGTCCTGCTCGATCCCGTCTTCATCAATCGCTCCGCCGTCCGATGCGCCTTTGCCGGGGAACTGCTTGCGCGCAAGCCTGATCTCGTCCGCCTCAACGAGCCGGAAATGGCCGCGCTTTTTCCCGAGCGCGCCGGGCTCGAGGCACTGATTGATGCAGGCGTGGTCTTCGCCGTGACGGGTGGGGAAGACAAGATCGAAAGCCGAGGCGAGGACTTCCGGCTGCTGAACGGACATCCGCTCATGGCGCGCGTGACGGCGACGGGATGCGCGGGCGGTGCCGTTCTGGCAGCCTTCATGAGCGTGGAACCGGATTACTCGCTGGCAGCCGCCTGTGGCCTTTCGGTCTTCAACATCGCGGGCGAGATGGCTGCCGAAAGGGCAGGCGGGCCGGGGACGCTCGTACCCGAATTGCTCGATGCGCTTTTCGGCATGAGCCACCGCGACATCGACACCCGTCTCAAGACGGCTTGAGTGCCGGTTTTCCGTGAAACAGCGAAGGAGTACGTCATGACCGCGATCGCGGTGACCATTGCAGGCTCGGATTCGGGGGGAGGTGCCGGCATTCAGGCGGACCTCAAGTCCTTTTCGGCAAACGGCGTCTACGGAGCAAGCGTTCTGACGGCGCTGACAGCCCAGAACACGCTTGGCGTCAGCGCCATTCACGACGTACCGCCCGAATTCGTGCGTGCCCAGATGGACGCGGTCTATTCGGACTTGAAGGTGAAGGCCACCAAGATTGGCATGCTGTCGCGCGTCGATATCATCGAGGCAGTGGCCGATGGCCTGAAGGCGCATGAGACGGGGCCAGTGGTCCTTGACCCTGTCATGGTGGCCGCCTCCGGTGATCCGCTGCTTGCCGACAGTGCCGTCAGCAGCCTTATCTCGGTTCTGGTTCCGCTCGCGGATGTCATCACGCCGAACCTGCATGAGGCGGCCCGGATGCTGGAAACGGAAGTTGCCGGAGACGAGGACGCCATGCTGGACCAGGCGGAGCGGTTGCTGGGCCTTGGCGCCAGATCCGTCCTGATCAAGGGCGGGCACGGGACCAGCGAGGAGAGCGCCGACCTGTTTCTCGGCGAAACCGGCGAGGCGATCTGGCTGCGCGAAAGGCGTCTTGCCACGACAAACACCCACGGTACCGGATGCACGCTTTCCTCGGCCATCGCGGCAGGCCTTGCCAAGGGCCTGGATCTTCAGGGGGCAATCAGGGCAGCGAAGGTCTACATCCACGCGGCGATTGCCGCGGCCGACGGGCTCGAAATCGGCGCCGGTCATGGACCGGTTCATCATTTTTACGACTTCTGGAGCAAGCAAGATGTCTGATCAGAAGACGAAGGGAAGGAAGCTGCTGAACCGCAGGGCTCTACTGGGAACGGCGGCAAGCGCCGGTGTGGCCGCTCTGCCCGCCCCCGCCATAGCGCAGGAAACGGCTACCATAGAATGGAAGATGGTAACGTCCTGGCCCAAGAACCTGCCGGGACCCGGCGTGACCGCACAAAGGATCGTCGACCAGGTGGCGAAGATGTCCGGCGGACGGTTCCGGATCCGGCTTTATGCCGCCGGCGAACTTGTGCCGGCCCTTGGTGTGTTCGAGGCCGTTTCCGCCGGCACGGCGCAGATGGCGCACACGGCTTCCTTCTTCTGGCAGGGAAAGATCCCGGCATCGGTTTTCTTCACCGCGATCCCCTTCGGCCTGCTGCCGCATGAACACATTACCTGGATCGAACAGGGCGGCGGCCAGGCACTCTGGGAGGAGCTTTACGCTCCCTTCGGCTTGAAATCGGTGATGGCCGGGAATACCGGCGTCCAGATGGGCGGCTGGTACAAGCGGGACATCAACGGCCTCGACGATCTGAAGGGGCTCAAGATCCGCATGCCCGGGCTCGGCGGGGAGGTAATGCGCCGCCTGGGCGCTACCCCCATCAGCCTGCCGCCCGGCGAACTGTTCCAGGCGCTCCAGTCCGGTGTACTGGATGCGACGGAGTTTCTGGGGCCGTGGTCGGACCGGGCCATGGGATTCCAGAAGGTCGCCAAGTCCTATTACACGCCCGGCTTTCACGAACCGAACGGCACCGGAGAGGCGCTCTTCAATCAACTGGCCCTTGACGGCCTGCCGGAAGAGCTGCGCACCATGGTGCTGGAAGCCTGCAAGGCGGAGAACGGCCGATCCCTGGCGGAAAGCGACTGGGAAAACGCCGGCAGCCTCAAGTTGCTTCAGGAAGAGGACGGGGTGACCGTAAAACCCTATCCTGAAGAGGTCATCGTAGCCTTGCGGGAGACTGCCACAGTCGTGCTTGAAGAGTTTTCCGAAAAGGACCCGCTGGCCCGCCGTATCTATGAAAGCAACAGTGCCGCCCGTGCCCGGCTTGCCCCGTGGAGCAACGTTGCAATGCGGCGTTTCATGGCGGCGCGGGACGGTGACATCTGAGTTCGGGACCGCGAATTTGACGAATGCCGCGGCCATAGAGTTCGCGGTATTTTTCTTGCCGGGCGTCCCGCCTTTTCGGCTTTTGTCAAACCTCCGAAACGTAGGAAGTGCGATTCCGGGATGGGGAAATGCGCTCGAAAGCTGAGGGTTTCCCTTGCGATACGTGTGGCAATGCGGCAACGCGGGGCCGTTAATTTACGTTATCGGAAGGCGGAGCGTGAAATGCCTGTTTTTTGTGCAAAAGTGTGAAGGCGTGACGGTTTCATGACGAACTGTGGTCTATCGCGGGCTTTTACCTGCATTCTCTGAAAAACTTCCGCAATAATCGGAAAAATATCTGCTTATTTTGCATTGCAGCATAAAATATATGTTTTTTTTCATGTTTAATTCTTGAGTTGAAACCGTTCCCATTCTCGGAAAACTCTGGCGTCAGACGCCACGAAACATCCGGAGGATAAAGGGTGGGAGGAAACTCAATGTCTTGGGCAAACAAAAAGACTGCGCTCGTCGCCTCGACTGCAATTGTGCTTTCAATGGTTGCGGGAGCCGCGCACGCCGGCGGGTTCGCGATCCGTGAACAGAGTGCCTATTATCAGGGAATGTCCTTTGCTGGGTATGGCACGACAAGCGACTCGATCTCGTCGATGTACTGGAACCCCGCTTCGCTCATCAGCGTCCAGCAGGGGCTGACGGTGGAATCGCACAATTCCGGGTTGCTTCCCTATTCCGAAATCGACGGCACGCGTACAGGTGGCTTCTTCGGGTCGTCCACGGTCGGCAGCGGCGATATCGCCGGCGATGCCTGGATTCCGGCTACTTATGCGGCCTACCGGCTGAACGACAAGCTGATTTTCGGTCTCGGGGTCAATGCGCCGTTCGGATTGTCGACCAAGCCGGAGCAGGACTGGGCGGGGCAGTTCTATTCCCGATCCTCGTCGGTCTTTTCGTTGAACGTCAATCCGACCATCGCTTACCAGATCAATGACATGGTTTCGGTCGCCGCGGGCGTTCAGATCCAGTATCTCGACGTGAGCCTCAAGTCGGCGGACGCAACGTCTTCCGGCTTTGCTAGATCCAACCAGATTTCCGGCGATGGCGTCGGCTTCGGCGTCACTGCGGGCGTGACCGTGAAGCCCTTCGAGGGAACAGAGCTCGGGCTGGGCTACCGCTCCGGCGTCTCCCATGACCTGAAGGGAGACCTTTTCGTCGGCGGGGCGACGAGTGCTATCAGCCTCGGTGTCATCACCCCGGACATGGTGAATTTCTCCGCCAAGCAGAAGATCACGGACAAGATCCGCGTGCTCGGAACCATCGAATGGACGAACTGGAGCCGTCTGAAGGCTCCGCGCGCGGTTTCCGAAACCTCGGGTTCGACCCTGACCACGCTCAACTTCAATTACAACGACGGCTGGTTCTTCGCGCTGGGCAGCGAATATGACTTCAACGACAAGCTGACCCTCCGGGCGGGCTTTGCCTATGAAGTTTCGCCGATCGACGAGGAAATCCGGTCCACGCGGCTTCCCGACAACAATCGCTGGTGGATGTCCGCCGGGGCAAGCTATGCCTTCAACGACCATCTGGCCTTCGATCTCGGCTATACGCACATCATCCCGGAATCGACCGAAATCAACATCGATTCCAGCCACCAGGACTACAACGCCGCATTCGGGACCTACACGGCGGATGTCGACAGCCATGTCGACATCTTTGCGGCGTCGCTGCGTTACAAGTTCTGATACGGCCGGGACTACGAAAAAAGGCCAGGGCAATGCCCTGGCCTTTTTGTTTGCGCTCAAAAGGCTGCCGGGTAGAGCCCGCCGTCCATGAGAATGTTCTGGCCGGTGATGTAGCCGGCGTGCGTGGAGCACAGGAAGGCGCAGGTCTGGCCGAACTCGGCCGCGTTGCCGAAGCGGCGCGCGGGGATTTCGGCTGCCTGCTGCGCGCGGACCTCCTCGACGGACCGGCCCGACTGTTCCGCCGAGCGTGCGAAGCCGCCTTTCAGGCGGTCCGTATCCATCTTGCCCGGCAGGAGGTTGTTGACCGTGATGCCGTGCGGGGCGAGCTGCCGGCAGACCCCTGCCAGAAAGGCCGTCAGTCCGGCACGCGCGCCGCTCGACAGGTCGAGCCCCTCTATCGGCATCTTGACCGAGAGCGAGGTGATGTTGACGATCCGTCCGAAACCGCGCGCCTTCATGCCCGGCACCACGGCCTGGATCAGCTCGACAGGCGTCACGAAATTCTGGATCGCCCCCTCCAGCATGGCGGTCCGGTCCAGCTCGGTGTAGTCGCGGCGGGGCGGGCCGCCGTTGTTGTTGACGAGAATGTCCGGATCGGGACAGGCGGCGAGCAGCGCCTGCTGTCCGTCGGGCGTCGAGACGTCCGCGGCAACGCTTTGGACCGCGACGCCGAACTTTTCCCCGATCACTCTCGCGGTGTCCGCGAGAACGGCTTCGTTGCGCCCGTTCAGAACGATTTCACAACCCGCTTCCGCCAGCGCCTCGGCGCACCCGCGCCCGAGACCGCGACTGGATGCGCAGATGATTGCCTTCTTTCCCCTTAGGCCCAGATCCATCGGTGGTCTCCCTTGTTGCCGTTACCTTTCCTCCTTGTGGTCCGGGCGGCAGGGGGCTGTCAAACGAAAGGAAACAGGTCCGTGCAAAGGGAGGTTCGCGCAAGAATTGAAGGCGGGCGGGCAGGATAGATCCTGCGGGATCGGCGGACCGGCAGGTATTCGTCAGCGGCAAGGAAAACAACCTCTAAGCCGAACAGGGGGCGGGTTGTCATAATAGTGAAACTTGAATCGCGTCTATAGCGCTCCAGGGAAATTGGAGAAGCGCCATGTCGACCGCAAGCGTAGCGCGGCATTACCGGGCCTTGTTTATTTCGGATGTTCATCTTGGCACACGCGGCTGCCAGGCGGAGATGCTGCTTGACTTCCTGAAGGACAACGACGCCGAGACCATCTACCTTGTGGGCGACATTGCCGACGGGTGGCGGCTCAAGCGCTCCTGGTACTGGCCGCAGCTTCACAACGACGTGGTCCAGAAAATCCTGCGCAAGGGCCGCAAGGGCGCCCGGATCGTCTATATTCCGGGCAACCACGACGAGTTCCTGCGCAATTTCCTCGGAACTCATTTCGGCGGCGTGGAAGTGCGCGACAGCATCATTCACGAGGCAGCCAACGGCAAACGCTATCTGGTGATCCATGGCGACCAGTTCGACGTCGTCATCCGCCATGCAAAGTGGCTGGCCTTCTTCGGCGACAAGGCCTATGTGAGCGCGCTTGCGTTCAACACCTGGGTCAATGCCATCCGCCGTCGCGTGGGACTGACCTACTGGTCCCTTTCCGCCTGGGCCAAGCTGAAGGTGAAGAATGCCGTCAGTTTCATCGGCAGATTCGAGGACGCGTTGACCGACGAAGCGCGGCGGCAGGGTGCGGACGGAGTGATCTGCGGCCACATTCACCATGCCGCGAACCGGGATATGGATGGCATCCATTATATCAACACGGGCGACTGGGTGGAGAGTTGCACGGCCGTTGCCGAGCATCATGATGGGACATTCGAGGTGATTAGATGGGTAGAGCAGACCCAGACGAGAACCGTGCCGGCAAAGTCCAAGGAAACGCCGGTCGCCGCATGAGTTCGGTTCTGATCGTCACGGATGCCTGGCATCCGCAGATAAACGGTGTCGTCCGCTCGATCGAGCGCACCGCAGAGGAACTTGAAGTCCTCGGCATTCGGGTCGAGTTCCTGACGCCGCAATCGTTCAGGACGCTTCCGTGTCCGACCTATCCGGAAATCCGCCTGTCGCTGACCCATCGCGGCATCGTCCGCAGGAAAATCGAGGAGCTCGGCTGCGAGCATCTTCACATCGCGACGGAAGGGCCGCTCGGGATTCTGGCGGCCAGCGCCGCGCGCAAGGCCGGGTGGCCTTTCACCACGAGTTACCACACGCGCTTTCCCGAATATGTCTCCGCCCGACTGCCGGTACCGATGTCCTGGTCCTACAGCTGGTTACGGCGCTTCCACAATTCCGGTTCCGGCTGCATGGTGGCCACCCGCTCGCTGGAACAGGATCTTCGGGCCCGGGGATTTCTGAACCTGATGCGCTGGTCCCGGGGCGTCGACGAAGAGCTGTTCAAACCCTACGAAGGAACCGTTCTGCCCGCCGATCTACCGCGCCCGGTCTTCATGTATGTCGGCCGTGTCGCGGTTGAAAAGAACATCAAGGCGTTTCTGGATCTCAAGCTCAGCGGTTCCAGGGTCGTCGTCGGAGGCGGGCCGCAACTTGAAGCGCTGCAGCGGGACTATCCAGACGTGCTCTTCACGGGGCCGAAACTGGGCGAGGACCTTGCCCGCCATTATTCCGACGCCGATGTCTTCGTCTTTCCCTCTCTGACCGACACGTTCGGCAACGTCATGCTGGAAGCGCTGGCCTGCGGCGTTCCGGTGGCTGCTTATCCCGTCATGGGCCCGCTCGACGTCATCAGCGATACCGGAGCAGGGGTCCTCTGCGACGACCTGAGAGAGGCAGCAGAAGCGGCTCTGGACATCCCGCGCGACCATTGCCGGAAGGTAGCCATGAACTATACCTGGGCGGCGAGTGCCCGGCAGTTCCTGGACAACTGCATCGAGGCGCGGGACATTTTCTACCGCGTCGGCGCAGGCGCCAGGGCTGCCGAATAGCCGGTCGATTCCCGGTGTCTCCTAAATTGACACCGGGACAATTTCCCGCTGGAACTGCCTGCTTGCCTGTGAAAACACTGGGCGCCGGACAGCCGCCTCAAGCTGGACGGCTGATCTCGTCCCGTGTTCCTCCGGATATGGACGCCCAGTATTCCATTCCGGCCGTAGAGTGAGTTCTGATGACGGATTTGCATGCTCTTTCCGCACCCGCCGAAAGCCCTGACGTTTCCCGGAAAGCCGTTTCCTTCGAAGATATCGAGGCCGCTGCGGAGCGAATTCGCGGCGAGGCGTTGCTGACGCCGGTCCTGCGGCATCCGCTCCTGGACGAGCGCACCGGCGCGACGGTCCTGATCAAGCCGGAGAACCTGCAGCGTAGCGGATCGTTCAAGTTTCGCGGGGCTTTCAATTGCCTCAGCCAGATCCCCGTGGCGGACCGGCCGAAGGGAGTGGTCGCCTGTTCCTCGGGCAACCATGCGCAAGGCGTCGCTGCAAGCGCGCAGCTGCTCGGCATGCCGGCAACCATCGTCATGCCGTCGGACGCGCCGGTGATCAAGCTGCAGCGCACGCGCGGCTACGGAGCGAAGGTCGTTACCTACGACCGGGAGAACGAGGACCGGGACGCGATTGCCGCACGGCTCTGCGCGGAAACGGGCGCAACCTTCGTGCACCCCTATGACAATGCGGCCGTTATTGCGGGCCAGGGTACCATCGGGCTGGAACTGGCCCGTCAGGCGAAGGAGCTCGGTCTCCGGCTGGATGACGTGCTTGCCTGTACCGGCGGCGGTGGCCTTTCCAGCGGGATCGCGCTGGCCCTTTCGCATGTTTCTCCCGGAACCGTCTTCCATACCGCGGAGCCGGCGCTCTTCGACGACTACAAGCGGTCTCTGGAGGCCGGGACGCGGTTGTCGAATGCGGCGAAGTCCGGCTCGATCTGCGATGCGCTCTTGTCCGAATCTCCGGGCGAAATCGGATTTTCGATCCTGAGCCGGCTGGCCGGGGAGGGGGTTACCGTCACCGACGAGGAAGCGCTCGACGCGGTGGCCTTCGCCTTCAACGAGCTGAAACTCGTTGTCGAACCCGGGGGCGCCGTCTCCCTGGCGGCAATCCTTTCCGGGAAGCTGCCAATAAGAGGCAAGACCGTCGGAGTGGTGCTGACGGGCGGCAATATCGATCCGCAGATGCTGGTGAAAGCGCTCTCGCGTTAACCCTGCCTTAGCATCCTTCCCTTTAGTGGAAGAAGGAAGGCAAATCCTGTTTTGTCAGATACTTGTCTGCACATAAACGGGAAAGCCGCCTCTTGGCCGGATTGCAACGAGGGGGAGGGCGCTCACAGGCTGAAAGCAGCTTCCGGGGACGGAAAAGTCAAACTTCAGCACCCTTTCCAACAATGAAAGACATGTTCAGTCCGGCGTTCCGTACACCATGCGCATGGCGCAGGGTCCAATGCGCGGCTTGCCTGGCTGCCATCGGGGCCTGTCGGATTTGCGCTCCATTGGATCCCTAGGGACTGAAATGCAGAATAAGACTTTGAGCGATCGACTGACGTTTTTCCGCTATTCGGAAGAAGACCGCACTCTTGCCAGGTCGCTGTGGCCGGCTATCAAGCTGGAATTGCCCACGCTTCTCAAGGGATTTTATGCACACGTCAAAACGGTTCCGCATCTGAAGGCGCTGGTCGGCGACGAGGAAGGCCGCCTGGTGGCCGCACAGATTTCCCATTGGGAGTGCTTGTTCACGGAGGGGGTGAGTGAAGCCTATCGGGAGCGGGCAGTGCGGATCGGCCTTGCCCATGTCAGGATCGGCCTCGAGCCGAGCTGGTATATCGGCGGGTATTCCTTCGTGCTTCAGCATCTGACGGAACTTCTTCTGCGGCGGCGGTTCGTGTCCGCGGGAAAGCAGGCGAAGGCGCTGAACACCGTCACCAGGCTTCTCACGCTGGACATGGATCTGGCGATTTCGACCTATCACGAAAATATGGTCCAGGAAGCGGCCGGACGCGAGAGCGAGCTCAAGGCAGCAGTCCGTGGCTTCCAGGAGGAGCTTGGCGGGGCCGTGCGGGCGCTTGGAACCGCTTCGGACGAACTTGAACAATCTTCCGCCAGCCTGAGCCGGGAGACCGCGGTCATCAGCGACCGCATGGTCAACATGGATCTCTCGTCGGCGGAAACGGCCAGCGGCGTGCAGTCCAGCGCGACCGCTACGGAAGAGATGACGGCATCGATCGCCGAAATCGGCCGGCAGGCCGGCCAGTCGCGCGAAATGGCGCTCGCGGCGGTTGAGGGCGCGCGAAACACCAATGCCTCCATGGCGGAACTCGCCGGGTTCGCGGAACAGGTCGGATCGGTGATCGGGCTGATTTCCGATATCGCGGGCCAGACCAACCTGCTGGCGCTCAACGCCACGATCGAGGCGGCCCGGGCAGGGGAAATGGGCAAGGGATTTGCCGTGGTGGCGGCAGAGGTGAAGGAGCTTGCCAGCCAGACCACCAAGGCAACCGAGGAAATCACCGAGCAGATCGCCAGCATCCAGCGCGCCACGCAACAATCCGTGCAGGATATCGATGGAATTTCGAGGCAGATCGGTCAATTGTCAGAAATCGCGACCAGTATTGCCAGTGCAGTCGAGCAACAGACATCGGCGACTGGCGAAATCTCGTCGAACGTGCAGATTGCTGCGCAGGGCACTCAGGTCATTACCGACGAGGTCTCTGCCGTTCGCGGCTCCGTGGAAAGCGTAGAGGACACGGTCGGGTCGGTCCGGGACCTGTCGGCATCCCTCAAGGACCAGGCTGACCGGCTTGGCCGGCAGGCAGAGATATTCTTTCGGAAAATTGCTGCCGACGCTTGAGGATGATGCTTCGTCCCGGCAAGGGCAGCGGAACAAAAAGGGGCGCATCCATCTGGATGCGCCCCTTTTTGATTGAACACCCGGCGAGCAGGTGCGCCCGGTCTTAGTTGAACAGGACCTGACGTTCGGCTTCCGTCATCTGCGAGAGCGGGTCATCGCTGCTTTCCTCAGTGTCGGCTTCCATCATCTTCCATTCGTCGTCCGCTTCGGCCTCGTCGTCGCCAGCCGTTCCGACTTCGCTGTCGAACAGTTTTTCGATCGCGGCTTCGTCGAGGGTTGCATCAGGATCGATACCGGCGAATTCGTCTTCCTCGATGGAGAAATCGTCGTCTTCGGCCACCGGAGCGGAAGCGAACATGTCGTCGATCGCCGCCGCATCCATCGGTTCGCTGCCACCGGCCATGATGGCCTCGATATCGGCTTCGCTTGCCATGATGGCCTCGACGTCGGCTTCGCTGGCGTGCTGGTCGGGTTCCGAGGCGGGGGCGGATTCTCTGACGCCGGCGTTCAGCAGAGCGGCGCTAAAGACGTCGTCGCTGGCCGACATCAGCTCGTCGACGCTGTTCTGGGACACGCCGCCGCCGGAAAGCTGCGGGCCATTCAGGAGATGTGCGTCGGGGCGGGTGTCGACCGGACCGGCCGTCGCGTCGGCCTCCATTTCCTCGATGCCCCAGATGCTGATCATCAGGTTGATACGGCTTTCCAGGTACCGCAGGACCTGAACCACCTTGTTGGTACGCTGGCCGGTGAGATCCTGGAACGAGCAGGCCATGAAGATTTCAGTCGCCCTTGCGTCGATCTCGTCGCAGGTGGCGTCGTCGGCTCCGCTTTCGCGCAGCACCCAGGCTTTTTCCTGGATCTGCTCGGCGGCCTCCAGAATCGTCTGGGTCGCTCCCTCAGTCTGGGTAACGATCGCGTCAAGTTCGTTCGAGGCATCGACGAATCGATTGTTTTCCTCGCCTTCCGCCTTGATGTTGGCAATCTCGGCCTTGGTGCGCTCGATCGCTTCGTGCATGTCCGCGATGTCGAGGCGGATCTTGTCGAGGTCCGGCACCGTGCGCTGACGGGTCACGACTTTCTCAAGCCGATGGATCGCTCCCAGAATTTCGGTGGTTTCCGGGGTTTTGTTGCGATTGAGAAACTCTTTCAGGAACCGTCGCCCGCGATCGGACTCCATCAGGGTCTGTTCGAGCGTGTGATACTCGGCTTCGCCGATCAGCTCCGGCTCTTCCTGTGCTGCTTCCGCTTTCATAAGGACGCGATTCTCAACTTGCCTAAGGGACACGAATTGCCGTACACGGACGGCTTGTCCTGCAAGGTAAGGTGAAAATCGTTAACATCTCCCTAGGCGGGATACCCGGCAAATCTCACATGAGCGTTCCTTCCCCGACCACCAGTGCACGCATTTCAGCACTGTTTGCCAGCCACTTTTTCGGCTACGGACTGTTCCTTCCCTTTCTGCCGGTCGTGCTGGAGTTCCGGAGCGTCGATGCAGCGCAGATCGGATTTATTCTCGGCGCGGGCACGATCACCCGAATTGCCGCCAGTCCGGTTATGGCCAATATTGCCGACCGCACGGGGCAGCGGCGCCTGTCGATCCTGATCTACGCCCTCCTCGGGGCTTTGTTCATTGCCCTGTTTTCCCTGCCTGCCGGATTTGTTCTGATTGCTATTGCCGTCGTCGGTTACATGGTGTTCCAGGCTCCGATCCTTCCGCTTGCGGACGCCTACGCGCTCGATGCGGCACGCAACACCGGCGCGGACTACGCCCGCATGCGGCTTTGGGGCTCCGTCGGGTTCGTCGCGGCAAATCTTGCCGGCGGCGCCTTGGCGGCGGAAACGACGTCCTGGATCATCCTCGTCCTGATCGCGCTTGCGGCCGTCTCGACCGGTCTCGTCGCCATGTCGATGGGCTCGCAGCAGCGTGCCGGCCGCCATTCGGATGGTCCCGCCGACGAGCCGGACACGCCTTTCAGGACGGTCTGGTTCTGGCCTATCCTCGCCGTGCTGGGACTGTTTCAGGCCAGCCACTCCGCCTTTTACGGTTTCGGAACGCTCTTCTGGAGGGCAAAGGACGTCCCCGATTTCACCATCGGTGTTCTTTGGGCAACCGGGGTGGTCGCGGAAATCGCACTCTTCACATTTGCCGGTCGGCTGTCGCGGCGCTTCGATCCGCCGATCTTTCTGATGGTGGCAGGGATCGCGGCGGTGCTGCGCTGGTCGCTGTTTCCCCTTGCGGACACCTTTGTCGCCATGGCGGTCCTGCAACTGCTGCACGGTCTGACTTTCGGTGCGGCCCATCTGGGCGCGGTGGCGATCCTTGCGAAAGTGGTGCCCGGCAAATGGGGCGGGACGGGGCAGGGGCTGCTCGCCACGTCCATCGGCATTCAGTCCGCCGTCGGGCTCAGCGTGTGCGGGGCGCTCTACGGTGTCGATCCGTCCCTGCCGTTCTACCTGATGGCTGCCGTTTCGGCGGTCGGTGTCCTGGCGATGCTGGCATTGGCGCCGATGGTGCGCAGGAGAATGGCGGCAGCATGAAGCGCCGCCATGTCCCGGCTTGAGTGAGGATCTGAGCTAGCCCCAGAGATCCGGCTGGGGCGGGTAAAGCGTGCTGCCCTCGAACCTCAGTCCCGGCGTGCGGTCTTCTGCCAGCAGCAGCGGGCCGTCCAGGTCGACGTAGTCGGCCTGCTGGGCGACCAGTACTGCGGGCGCCATAGCCAGCGAGGTGCCGAGCATGCAGCCGACCATCACCTGCAGATCCTGTGCTCTTGCCTGATCGAACAGGGTCAGAGCGGCCGTCAGGCCACCTGCCTTGTCGAGCTTGATGTTGACCGCGTCGTATTTCTCACGCAGTCCGTCGATGCTCTTGCCCGGATGCAGGCTTTCGTCGGCGCAGATGATCACGGACCGGTCGATCCGTGCCAGAAGGGCATCGTTCTTCGACGGCAGCGGCTGTTCGATCAGGGCAACACCGGCCGTCCGGCAGGCGGCCATGTTGATCTCGAAGCAGCTTTCGTCCCAGGCCTCGTTGGCGTCCACGATCAGCGTGCTGTCGGGCGCCGCCTGGCGGACTGCGGCGATACGCTGATCGTCTCCGGGGCCGGCCAGTTTCACCTTCAGAAGCGGGCGGTGCGCGGCCGCCTGCGCCTTGAGCGCCATTGCCTCCGGCGTGTCGACGCTGATGGTGAAGGCGGTGGTCAGCGGCTTGAGCGCGCCGATACCTGCAAGGTCCGCGGCGGATCGTCCCGACCTTTTCGCTTCCAGGTCCCAGAGCGCGCAGTCGACCGCGTTGCGGGCGGCGCCCGCGGGCATGGTTTGCTGGAGCGCGGCTCTTGTCAGGCCTGACTTCAGGGCCGGGGTGATTTCCTGGATCTGCGTCTGGACGCTTTCAAGGGATTCGCCGTAACGCGAATAGGGAACGCATTCACCCCGGCCGACAGCGCTGCCGTCTTCCAGCGTGACGACGACAACCTGGGCATGGGTGCGCGTTTCCCGGGAGATCCGGAAGCCACCCGCGATTTCGAAGCGTTCCGCCTCGACGATGACGGAGAGGCTCATGGGGCACCGAATTCGGCGGAGACCTTGTCGACGATGGTTTCCATGCCATGGCGGATCGGATCGGTGGCCGGCAAGCCGTGCTTTTCGCCAACCTTGGCGAGATAGGCGAGAGCCTCGTCGTCGTCGAGGGCGGCGGTGTTCACCGCGATGCCGACGCAGCGGATGTCCGGGTTGGTCAGCTTGCCGCACTGGATAGTCAGGTCGATGACCTCCTGGATCGTCGGCAAGGGGGTTTCCACGCCGCGCATCTTCGTGCGGGTCGGCTCATGGCAGACGATGAAGCCGTCCGGCTGGGAGCCGTGCAGGAGACCAAGCGTCACGCCGGCGAACGACGGATGGAACAGTGAGCCCTGGCCCTCGATGATCTGCCAATGGTCTTCTTCGGTCGCCGGGGACAGCCATTCGGCGGCGCCGGAAATGAAGTCGGCGACAACGGCATCGAGGGCGACGCCGCGGCCGGAAATGAAGACGCCGGTCTGACCAGTGGCGCAGAAGGAACTTTTATAACCCCGCTCGTTCATCGCCTTGTCCATGGCGAGGGCGGTGTATTTCTTGCCAACGGAGCAGTCGGTGCCGACAGCCAGGATACGCTTGCCGGGGCGCTTGGTGCCCTTGCCAGTGGCAAAGGTCATGGTGTTGTGGCGCACGTCGTGAAGCTGGCGCCCGTTTCTCTGTGCGGCTTCCCGGATGGTGGCGACGTCGCCAAGGCGGATGTGAAGGCCGGAGGCGATGTCCATGCCCGCATCAAGGGCCTCGACGACGGACTCCACCCAGTGCTCCGGCAACCGGCCGCCCGCATTCACCGCACCGATGATGAAGGTCTTCGCGCCGGCTGCGGCACCCTCTGCGATGGTCATGTCCTGAAGGCCGGTATCCGCAGCGCATCCTTCCAGACGCATCTGGCCCAGGCACCAGTCCTTGCGCCAGTCCACGATGCCTGTCGCGGTCTTTGCGGCGAGCGCATCGGGAACATCACCGAGGAACAAAAGGTAGGGGCGGGCTATTTCCATGGACAAAGCTTTCAAGTGGCTGCTGGACGTTGAACTTCTGCATCAGGTATACGGGGGATGTGGAACCAGCGGCAAGAGGGCAGCTCTCCGGAATGGCATTCTTGGAAAAAAACATTGCGCCGGAGATGCACCTGGAAGCGGATGGCCGCGATCGACAGTTCCTCGCGCTGTCCGGAGACTGGACAGTCAACACGGTCGGAGATGCCGAAAAGGAGCTGGCCAAGCTCGATGTCTCCATGGAAGGGCTGACCTGCATCGACGTCTCCGGGATCGAACACCTGGACACCAGCGGGGCCTGGCTCATCCATCGCACCCGGGGGCGCCTGGAATTCGAGGGGCGAAGGGTCGGGCTCGCCGGTGTCACGCCGGTTCGCAAGACATTGTTCGACGAGATCGAACGCCACCATCCGCCGAACTGGAAACCGGATCGGAGTCCCTTTACAATTCTCGGGTTCCTGGAACGCGTCGGTCGGCACATGGTGGAAGCCGTCCAGGACGGCCTGGCGATGCTGCACATCCTCGGCTCGCTTGGTGTTGTCATGTCCACCGTGTTGCTGGATCCCAAGCGTCTGCGCGGCATCTCCATCGCGGTGCAGTTCGACCGCAGCTGCATCGGCGCTGTGCCGATCGTTGCCCTGATGAGCTTCCTGATCGGGGCGATCATTTCCCAGCAGGGCGGTTTCTACCTCAAGCAGTTCGGTGTGGACATCTACGTCGTCGACCTGGCGGGCATCCTCGTGCTGCGCGAGATCGGCGTGATTCTGACGGCGATCATGGTGGCCGGGCGGTCCGGTTCGGCCTTCACCGCGGAGCTCGGCTCCATGCGCATGCAGGAAGAAGTGGATGCGCTGCATGTGATCGGCCTCAGCGTGACCGAAGTGCTGGTTCTGCCGCGCATTCTGGCCCTGATGCTGGCCCTGCCGATCCTGACCTTCATTTCCGACATGGCGGCGCTGTTCGGCGCCGGGCTGGTTACCTGGGCTTATCTCGACATTCCGCCGGCGGCCTTTCTGGTGCAGCTTCAGGCTGCGATCACGGAAGAAACGCTGGTGGTGGGCCTGGTCAAGGCCCCTTTCATGGCGCTGATCGTCGGGCTTATCGCCTGCGTGGAAGGCCTGAAGGTCGAAGGATCGTCTGAATCCCTTGGCCGCCATACGACCATGTCGGTCGTCAAGGCCATTTTTCTCGTGATTGTCGTCGACGGTCTGTTTGCCATGTTCTTTGCAGCCATCGGAGTTTGACCGTTTCCATGTCCCTAGCCGTCACCGAAGATCTCAGCAACCAGGGCGTTCCGACGGAAGAAGGCGCGGAACACGTGCTGAGCGTTCGGGGCGTCACCGTCGGCTTCGGCAGCAAGATCATTCTTCAGGATCTGGATCTGGATGTGCGGCGGGGCGAGGTTCTGGGCTTCGTCGGCGGTTCGGGAACCGGCAAATCCGTGCTGATGCGCACCATTCTGGGGCTGACACCCAAGCGAACCGGAAGAATTTCCGTTTTCGGATACGACCTCGATCTGGCAACCGAAAAGGAACGCAAGACCATCGAGCGCCGTTGGGGAGTGCTCTTTCAACAGGGTGCCCTGTTCTCCTCGCTCACGGTAAAGCAGAACATCCAGGTTCCGATGCGCGAGCATCTGAAGCTGTCGCCGCAGCTCATGGACGAATTGGCGACGTTGAAACTGGACCTTGTCGGACTGCCCCAGGACGCCGCCAACAAGCTGCCTTCCGAGCTTTCCGGCGGCATGGTCAAACGGGCGAGTCTGGCCCGTGCCCTTGCGCTTGACCCCGATTTGGTGTTTCTGGACGAGCCGACGTCCGGCCTCGACCCGATCGGGGCGGCGGCCTTTGATTCGCTGATTGCTAATCTCAGTTCGACCCTCGGACTGACCGTTTACATGGTGACGCACGATCTCGACAGTCTTCACTCTATCTGCGATCGAATTGCCGTTCTCGGGCAAAAACGTGTTCTGGCCATCGGAACACTGGACGACATGATGAAAAACGACGATCCCTGGATAAAATCTTACTTCCGGGGTGAACGGGCATTGCGCCGAGCATAGGTTGGACTGAATGGAAACCCGCGCGAATTACATCTGGATCGGCGCCTTCGTGGTGGCAATGCTGATCGGCGCGTTCGGATTCGTCTACTGGCTCGCCGCAACGGCGGAATCCCGACAGAACGTGAAGGTCGAAATTCTTTATCCCGGCCCGGTGACGGGCCTGTCGGTGGGCGGGCAGGTGCTCTTCAACGGCATCAAGGTCGGCGATGTGAAGGAGCTGAAATTCGCTCCCGGGGACCCGACGAAGGTGGTGGCCATTGTCGGTGTGAAGCCCGAAACGCCCTTGCGGGAAGACACCAAGGCGACCCTGAATTTCACCAGCTTGAGCGGCGTGGCCTATGTGGATCTCAGCGGCGGCACGTCGGATTCGCCGCTGTTGCTCGGTCGTGATGACGGCGAGATCCCCGTCATCAACGCGGAAAAATCCTTCTTCGACGATATCGTCGACGGCGCTCGGAACGTGCTGAAGCGGGCCGATTCGACCATGAAGTCGATCGATGACCTTCTGAAGGACAACGGCCCGGAAATCTCCGCGATCGTCAAAAACACTGAAACCTTTACAGAAGCGCTTGCTGCCAATTCCGACGGTGTGAAGGATTTCATGGCAAGCATCGGCAAGGCTTCCGACGCCTTTTCCAGCCTGTCCGGACGTCTTGAGAAACTCGTCGACCAGGGCGAGCGCCTGATGGCCGCGGTTCCCTCCGACAAGGTCACCGGCATTGTCGACGACCTGAGCAAGTTTTCCGCAAGCCTCGGCAAGGCGAGCGAGGATGTCGATCTCCTGATGGCCGATGCCCAGAACGCGGCCAAGGAGCTGGAGGCTTTCACCAAGAAAGTCAACGAAGGTCTGGATCACGTCCAGAAGGTCGTCAACGCGGTTCATCCGGAACAGGTCCAGAGAGTGGCGGAAGGAGCCGCGGCACTTGGGGATCTGCTCAAGCAGCGCTCTGGCGACATCGACAAGCTGATCGTATCGACCAGCCAGACCATGCAGAACGTCGACGAGATCATCGCGACGATCAAGGGTGAGGAAGGCTCGATCAAGGCGATTGTCGACGGTGCGCGCGACGTCGTCACCAAGGTCGACACGATCGTCTCCCGTGGTGTCGAGCTCGCCGCGGCCATCGATCCGCTCAAGGTCGAGGAGGTCGTGACGTCCATCAGCGAGTTCTCAACCGGCCTGAACGCTTCGCTGGAGCGTGTCGATGCGATTGTTGCCAGCGTCGACCCGGAGAAGGTCGGCAAGGCCGTGGACAGCGTTTCCGCCATCGTCGAGAACTTCCACAACCAGCAGAGCCAGATCAACGAGATCATCGCCTCGACCAAGTCGACGGTCCAGAATTTCGAGGCCGTGTCCGCCACGGTCCGGGGACAGGACGACCGGATCGCAGCCCTCATAACGGACGTGCAGGCTGCCGCCGAACGCTTCGCCGAAACCCTGCAGAGCGCGAACGACCTGATGAAGGCAGTCGACCCGGAGAAACTGTCCAATATCGTCGGCTCGGTGGAAACGGCGGCTTCCGGCCTTGCCAGCCCAGAGGACGGCATTCCCGCGATCCTGGAAAGCGCGCGCAAGGCGGCAGACAACGTGCAGCAGATGACCGCCGATCTGACGAAACGCACGCCTGACGTCGACCAGATCATCACCGATGCCAAGCAGATGACGGCAACGCTCAATTCCACCTCCGTCCGGGTCGAAAGCCTGATCGAGAAGGTCTCGACCATGGTGGACGGCGACGGCGAGGGACTGATCAAGGAAGCCACCCTGGCCGCGCAGGCGATCCGCAAGGTGGCGGTCGCCTTCGAAAGCCGGGCCGATGCGATTGCCGGAGGGCTTTCCAAGTTCGCAACGCAGGGGTCGGCTGATTTCACGGCGGCGCTGGCACAGGTCAACCGGACATTGATTTCCATCCAGAGGGCCGCGGAAAGCTTTGAACGCAGCCCGAATCGGGTGATCTTCGGCGGCGAGGACGTGCCGACCTATTCCGGCGGCCGCCGGCGGTAACAAGATAGAGTTTCAGGGACTGGGGCGTATGACGAATGCAACCACAGATATGAGCCGCAGGAGCGTTCTTTCCGCTCTCGGTCTCGGTGTGCTCGTCTCCGGCTGCGCCAGTACTGCGCCCAACGCCTTTTACAGCCTCGATGCCGCCGATGTCGGCGGCCTGAGAGGGCGCTCAAGCCGTGTGCAGGTACTTGTCGCGGCACCCCGGGCGCTGAAGGCGCTGGACACCACCTATATCGCTGTCGTCGACAGGGGGCTGGTCTACAGCTACTTCCCGAAAACCGCCTGGGCGGACACGCTGCCGAACGTGGTGCAGTCGAAGCTGGTCGAGACCCTCCAGAACACCGGCCGCCTGCGCGGTGTCGGCGTGCCGGGCGACGGCCTTTTGATCGACTACCAGCTGCAGACCGAAATCCGGGCTTTCGAACTCCGGATCGATGGCGCCAGCCGAGGCGCCGTGGAGATCTCGGCGCGCGTGGTCAACGACCGCAACGGGCGAACCGTGGCGACGAAGGTGTTCCGGGCCGAGACGCCGTCGGGCAGCACTTCGGTCGATAAGGCCGTCGAGGCGATGAACGCCTCCGCCGACCGGGTCTTCACGGAAATGGCCGCCTGGACGCTTCAGAACGTTTGATGACACGCCGCCCGCAAGTCTGGTCCATTCGAGCCCGCCACCAAAACCGAACCACCACGTCATCCTGAAGGAGGACCTCCAGGTCCGTCTCGAAGGATGGGCAGCATACTCCCGGAGCACGCGGCCCATCCTTCGAGACAGCGCTTTGCGCTTCCTCAGGATGAGGGATTTTGGGGGCTGGCGTTGACGTGCATTTCACGCACGGGGTTGCCTCAGATCAGCATCAGCGAGAACGCCGGGACGGCGATCAGCAGCGCCAGACGCAGAATATCGGCGGCCCAGAAGGGCAGGATGCCGGCGAACATGGTCCGGAGCGGAACGTCGGTCAGCACCGAGCGAAGCACGAAGACGTTCATGCCGATGGGCGGCGAGATCAGGCTGATCTCCGTGACCACGACGACGATGATGCCGAACCAGATCAGCACCATTTCCGGATTGCCCAGAAGGCCCGTGCCGAAGTCGAGGGACGTGACCAGCGGGAAGAATACCGGCACGGTCAGGAGGATCATCGACAGGCTCTCCAGCACGGCTCCGAGCACCATGTAGATCAGCACCAGGACGAGCATGACCACATAAGCATTGACGTCGAGCGACTGCACGAAGTTCAGAAGCGCGTCGGGTACACCTGCATAGCTGACGAAATTGGAGAAGATTTCCGCACCGATGATGATCGCGAAGATCATCGCCGTGGTGCGGGCGCAATTGAGGCCCGCCTGGTAAAGCTTCTCGAAGGTCAGGCCGCCGGAAATGAGGGCGATGACAAGGGCCGCGGCAGCTCCGACGCCGGCCGCTTCCGTCGGCGTGAAGAAACCGCCGTAGATGCCGACCATGATCACGGCGAATAGGCCGACCACCGCCAGAACGCCCCAGAGGTCCTTACGTTCCAGAGGGATGTCGTCATGGTCGCCCGGTGCCAGGGACGGCCTCAGGAGCACGGTGACGTAGATGGCGGCGAGATAGAAGACGACGCCCAGAAACCCGGGAATGATGCCCGCGATGAACAGCTTGCCGATGTCGGCTTCCGTCAGCAGGCCGTAGATGATCAGAATGACGCTCGGCGGGATCAGGATGCCGAGCGTGCCGCCGGCGGCGATGGAGCCGGTCGCCAGGCTGTCGGCATACCCGGCCTTGCGCATGGAGGGCATGGCGACCTTCGACATGGTCGCGGCAGTGGCAAGCGAGGAACCGCAGACGGCGGAAAAGCCGCCACAGGCCACGATGGAAGCCATGGCAAGGCCGCCGGGAAGCCTGTGGAGCATCCGGTGGGCGGTCGAGAACAGCGACTGGCTGACGCCGGAAATCGTCAGAAGATTGCCCATCAGGATGAACAGCGGGATGACCGACAGGGTGTAGGACAGTCCCGTCTCGAAGGCCGCGTTGCCCAGCAGGTTAAAGGCGGCGTTCCAGTTGCGCAGCGCTGCGAACCCCACTGTGCCGATGATGATCATGGCAACGGCAATCGGAACGCGCATAAGCACCAGGGCAAAAAGCGCAACAAAACCAATCAGAGCTTCTAACACTTGGTCAGGCCTTTGCACGAAAACGTTTGATGGACCAGAAAAGGGCGGCAACGGCCGAAAGCGCGAAGGAAACCGCGCCGAGCCGGCCGATCAGGTAGAGCGGAATGGCGAGCGAATCCGTGACCCGTTCCCGGCTCATCAGCTTGTCCGCAAGTTCGGACAGTTCCACGGCCACAAGCGCAAAGACAGCGACGGTCGCGACACCGGCGACAACCGCGCCGACCTGCTTCAGAAGGCGGCTCTTGAGGCCGTCCATCAGTTCGACCTCGACATGTTCTCCGGCCGCCGTCGTGAGCGGCAGAGCCAGGAAGATAAGGGAAGCCAGAAGCAACTGGGTGAGCTCATAGGCTCCCTTGACCGGGCTGTTGAACGCGTAGCGTGCGACGACGTCCACGCAGGTCAGGCCGATCAGGCCTGCCAGGACCAGGAGACAGGCCAGGCCCAGCAGCCATGTGGCGCCGCGCCGGATCATAGCGATCCGGCCCGGTGCCGTCTTGTTTGCCTCGCCGGACATGCTCACTCGGAAATACCGGTCTGGGCACGCAGCTCGGCAATGGCGGCGAGGCCGTCAAAGCCGGTCGCCTTGACCGCCTCGGCCCATGCGGCCTCTTCCTTGTCGGCCAGCTCCCTGATCCGCGCCAGAACCGGGGCAGGGGCGTCATAGACCTCGACGTCCTTGTCGGCGATATAGGCCGCACCGCTGGCATCGGATGCATCCCAGGTCTTGCCCGCAAGCTCCGCAAGCGCCTCGCCGGAGATTTTCTCGATGGCTGCCTGGTCTTCGGCCGACAAGCCGTCCCAGGCGTCCTCGTTCATCACCAGGAACCAGGAGGTGTTGTAGATGCCGCCCGGAATTTTCATGGAATACTTGATGTAATCCGTCAGCTTGAAGGACTTGATCGCTTCCATCGGGAAGGTGACGCCGTCAATCACGCCGCGCGACAGCTTCTCGTAAACCTCGCCCGGCCCCATGAACTGGGTGATGATGCCGAGATCCTGGGACAGGCTGGCGATATAGCCGCCGGGGGTGCGGATCTTCAGGCCCGTGAAGTCGTCCGCGGTTTCGATCTTGCGCTGGTTGTTGTGGAACATGCCCGGGCCGTGCACCCATAGACCCAGGAGCTTGGTGCCCTTATGCTCGGCCTGGGCATCAAGCGTGCCGCCGTAGACGTTCCAATAGGCCTTGGAGCCTTCCTCGGCCGTGTTGGCGATAAAGGAGAACTGGCCGATGCGGGAGCGCAGGAAGCGATCGTCCTTGGTGAAGGAGTGCAGGCCGTAAGTGATGTCGACGATGCCCTCCGCGGCAAGGTCGAAATGCTCGGGCGGGGATCCGACGGGCTTCGGCAGGACGCGAACGGTGACGCGGCCGTCGGTGACTTTCGCGACCTGCTCGGCCCAGGGTTCGATCACGCCCGTGACGATCGGGTGCTTTGGCGGCAGCCAGGACGACAGCACGAGTTCGTCGGCGGAGGCGCTTGCAACGAGACCGGTCAGGGCCGTGGCCGTCAGACCGGCCAGAAGGGAAAGGTATTTGACTTGCTTCACGGATTTTTCCTCCCGCTTGATGTCGCAGGGCCGAATTTCCTGATTGGAGACTGGCCTTCGGATCAGGTTCATGGCATATAGTTGCATATGAAACTAGTTCCATGAAAATAGTTACAAATGAAACCAAGTCAATCGGAAATTTGTACGAACCACTACGAATTGCGCAGAAACCCAATGACCGAGACACCCAGAGCTGATAACGGCCGCCAGTCCGAAACCGGCATTTCAGCACGCCGCCGGGACAACCCGGAGACGGATTTCCGGCTGGAAACCTTCTTTCCCTACCGGGTGCGCGTGTTCTATTCGGACGTCACCAGCGCCCTGTCGGCGATCTATCAGCGCGACTACGGCATGATGCCGGCGGAATGGCGCACGATGGCCATCCTCGGACCTGCGCCCGAAGGTCTGCAGGCGACCGAAATCGTCGCCCGCTCCAGCATGGACAAGGTCGTCGTCAGTCGCGCTGTGAAGCGGATGGAGGAGCGGGGCTTTCTGACGAGGGAGACGAACGAAGCCGACGGGCGCAGCTACCTGCTGCGGCTCTCCGAGACAGGAAGGGCGGTCTATGAGGATCTGGGCCCCAAGCTCAAGGCGGTCGAGGCGAAGATGCTGCAGGGCCTGACGGAAGAAGAAATTGCCGGCTTTCTGGAAGTCGCCCGGAAGATCCGCGAGAACCTCAAGGACGAGACGGACGGCGTGAGAGACTAGGGTCAGGACCCATTAATTTGGATGAAATGGTAGGGATGAATTTGTTTGGATACGAGGCGCAAAGCTGCAGGAAACCGTCCGGTTT
>JBNKGB010000032.1:0-40052 GCA_050289605.1 Roseibium sp.
CCGCAGCCAGTGGCCGTCCGGGTCGCTCGCGACAAAGCTGCGGCCGAAGTCGAGATCGGCGGGCAGCATGAGGATCTCAGCACCCTTCGATGTCCAGAGCGCATGCATGTCGTCGACTTTCTCGACGCTTTCTACCCGGATGCCGATCTCGTTGCCGCCGATGGTGCCTTCCGGGGCCGGTTCCACGCCGTCCTTCTTCCAGAGACCGAGGGCAGGGCCGGAGGGCAGGACAAAGAGAACGAAGGTCGCGCTGGTCTCGACCGGCGCGCAGCCGAAGATCGTCTCGTAAAAACGCGCGGTCTCGGCCGGGTCAGTGACGTGCAGGAGGAGGGTGCTGATGCCGTTCATGTCTGTGCTCCAGTTGGGTGTTGACTGGAGCCGGTTCTAGAACGGTATGCTGTCAGTTTCTGGCAGTATCAGATATCGCGGTCGGGAATTTTTTCTGCTTGCCGCCATTCCTTCTCCAGCACCCGCCGCCGCTTCGGGTAGCGCTCGTCCAGTAACTCGGCATGGTCGATCCGGTCGGTGCGGAAATGGCGGAAGGCTTCGCGCCGTTCGCACCATGCGATCAGTAGCCGCACGGAATCGAAATAGCCGAGCGCGACCGGCCAGACGATCCGCTCCGACGATGCGCCTTTTCCGTCCCGGTAGGCGAGGGCGAGCTTGTGCCCGGTCCGGATCGCCTTGCGCAGGAGCGCCGCATCCACGCTGTCGGCGGCAATGTTGGCGCCGGGGCCGACGAGCAGCGGCGAGACCTCAAGCTCTTCGCGCAGGTCCGGCGGCAGAACCGCCGCGAGGCGTGCCAGCGCGCCCTTGGCGGCACTTTTCAGGCGCTCATCCCCGCGCGCGGCCACCCAGCGGGAGCCGAGCACGATGGCCTCGATCTCTTCCGGCGGAAACATCAGCGGCGGCAGCAGGAAACCGGGCTTCAGCACATAGCCCACCCCCGGCTCCCCCTCTATCGTCGCTCCCTGCGCCTGCAGGCTGGCAATGTCCCGGTAGAGCGTGCGAATGCTCACCCCAAGCTCCTCCGCCAACACTTTCCCGCTCACGGGCCTGCGGTGACGGCGCAGCACCTCAAGAAGATCGAAAAGGCGTTCGGATCGGGACATGGCGGTGTTTTATTGGGCTTGTTCGCTGTGCTGACGGGCATTCGTTGTCCGCTCGAGAAAGCGCTGCATTTCTTCCAGCATATAATCGTGGAATGGGTTCCAGTGGATCCGCAAAAGGTCCGCTGCCGGAATGTTCAGGACGGATTTTTCACCGCGCAACACGAGCGATCCGAGTTGCAACTCCGAAATTTCGGGCTGCCGGATGTGGCCGTAGAGAGGGTCCTCTGCCCTGAAGGGCAGGGCGATATGCGAGAGCGAATAGATGTCGCTTGGCCACGCCGCCGTCAGCGGCGTTTCCGCCGGAACGGTGGTGCCGGGTGCGAAGGACTGGCGCACGACAGTCGCGTCGCCTTTGCCGGCGTTCGTGACCACATGCACCGTGTAGCTGCGGTTCTCATCCGACTTGAGCGGGGTCAGAATAGGCGACGGGTCGAATGAAAACAAAGGCGTGTCGGCGATTGCCCGGTTGATGTCGAAAAGCTCCAGTTCGGAGCCGTTGTCAGGCAGCCGGTTGAACAGTCTGGCGACGAGATCCTGCGGGCGAACCGTCGCGTCGACGACGGAGGAAAAACCCTGGATCGGCGGTATCTCCTCAAGCTTTCCGGTTGCTACGGCGGTCGTCAGAGCTGCCTGTATCTGCTGGGTCAGCTGCCAGGTGACGTAGCCTGCGTTCACGGTGAAGGAGGAGTATTTGTATGGGTCATATTCCGGGAGCACCGCGTTCCAGGCGAGCTTTTGCAGACCAAGAACATGACCCAGTCTTATCAGCCATTTGGCATAGGCCGCTGCCGGCGTGATACCGATTGCAGGGGACAGAATGCTCACGCCTGTCACCCTGGGGAGTTTTGAATCCTCGACCTGCCTGAGCGCATAAAGCACCGCCAGCGCCGCGCCGTTGGAGTAGCCGACGATATAGACCGGGCGATCCGGGGCAAGGCCGTGAAGGTATCTTACGCCGAGTTCTGTCGCGGCAAACATGTCCTGCCAGGTGATATCGAGCAGGCCGGACGGCGCGGTGCCGTGCCCCGGCAGGCGGAGCCCCAGAACCGTATAGCCGTTTTCATGCAAGGCCGTTCCGACGGACCTCAAGCTGTAAGGAGAATCCGACATGCCGTGGAGCAGCAGAACGGTTGCCCGAGGATTTTCCGCTTGGAGCAGAAAACTCCGGTTCCAGTTCCGCTGCCAGCGCGTCGGATCCGAGACGCTTCCCGGCTGAAACCGGTTGATCTCGTCCCGCTTTCCCCAGGTCGCTTCCCGGACGACCTTTTCGTCGAGTTCCCGGAACAGCCTGTCCTCGAGCGCGAGATAGTCCTGGAACGTCGAAACGTTCGATCCCGCCGTGAACTCCTCCTTGAGCGCTACGGTATGCCAGATGGAAAGATCGGACTGGCTGGTCAGGTAGATGACCCCGATGACGACGATGGCGAGTGCGGCGCCGAGGGTCATGATCAAGGACACTTTGGTCAGCCACCAGATCCGCCGAATGGTCCGCAGGACGCCCATGCAATTTCCTTTTGGTTGACCCGAAAGCATTTGGTGTGTTGGACACTAGCAAAGACGCGAACGACCTTCTCGGATTTCGCAACTTGTGTCCATGCTTTGCCGGGCTTTGACGGAGCTACGCGTCCGGCTTCGAAACCGTCCGGCGAAAAGATCAGTGTCGGAGCTGGTCAGTGCCAGAGGATGCCGCGGGTCAGGGCCACGCAAGTCTAACATTCAGGCCGGTGACCAAAGCGGCAAAAAGGTTAGCGAGAGATATCGGGAAAAGTGTGGGGGCGTTGCGCTCGGCAAAAAGCTAATGGCGGAGAGACAGGGATTCGAACCCTGGGTACCCTCGCGGGCACAACGGTTTTCGAGACCGCCCCGTTCGACCACTCCGGCACCTCTCCGCGGCACTTTGAGAAAAACGGGTCTCAAGTGGCGCGGAACATAGACACACTCTGCGCGCCCTGCAAGCCCGGAAATGCGTTCTTCTGAAAGGAATGTGGATTAGACCGTTTCCGAGGCGACTTGCGAGCGTAATGGACGGAAAGGAAACGGGAAATCGGGTCGAGGTCCGGCAGGTTGCCCGTGATTGCCATATCCTGAGGCGTTGCTGTTCGATTTGAATTTGTTCAACGGAATTATGGGAGACGGGCCTTACAACACTTGTCATCCCTGCGCGGGCAGGGATCCAGTAAACACATGCGTTCGTGCCTGTTTCCACTGTTTGTGGTTACTGGATCCCGGCTTTCCGCTGCGCTTCAGTCGGGATGACAATACGGAGAAGTTCAAGTTTGAGCATATTTCGACAGAGTCGAAGCCTGCTCGGCGTTTGCCTGTCGCCTCCTTGCATACCCCGGAAGTGCGGCGCGTCTGGAGGGGCGGAAGGCGGACGGTGGACGCCGGGCTTGGGACATGTGATTCAGAAACAAGCGCTTTCTCGCCGGAACACGCGGATTTCCGTTTGACATCGTGTACGCGCCGACTATATTGCGCGGGCTCGAAAAGGTTCGCTTTTTCGGGTTCTGTTTGTCGTTCAAGGCCTGCCGGGCTTTTCTAAGCTTCACGAGCAACCCGACACAAAGACTTGTCTGACCGGATAATTCCGGAGGGACAGGCGCCTCGGTTCGACCTGAAAACAGCCAGATGACCGGTATCGGCAGCTGGTGTGTCAAAAACGAAAAGAAGGACGTGCGCGACATGTTCGCAGTGATCAAAACCGGTGGCAAGCAGTACACTGTTGCCGCTGACGACCTCCTCCGGGTCGAAAAACTGGACGCCGAAGCCGGCAGCACCGTCACCTTTGACGAAGTGCTCATGGTTGGCAACGGCACCGAAACTACCGTTGGCGCTCCGCTTGTGGAAGGGGCCAGCGTTGTTGCGGAAGTGGTCGATCAGGGCCGTGGCCGCAAGATCATCATTTTCAAGAAGCGCCGGCGTCAGAATTCCCGCCGCCGCAACGGCCATCGTCAGGCTTTCACCCTCGTCAAGGTGACCGACATCCTGACCGGTGGCGCGAAAGCAGCCAAGAAGGCAGCGCCGAAGACGGCCGCGCCGAAGGCTGAGGAAGCCAAGGAAGAGGCTCCGGCCGCTGCAGCTGCTGCAGAAGGCGGAGATGACCTGAAGAAGCTTGACGGCGCCGGTCCGGCAGCTGTGAAAAAACTGAACGAGGCGGGCATCACCACCTTCGCTCAGATCGCAGCCATGACCGCTGACGATGTCGCCCGCGTTGAAGAAGAGACTGGCCTGAAAGGCAAGTTCGAACGCGGAAATTGGGTTGAGCAGGCCAAGGAACTGGCTGGCAAGTAAGCCGCCGCTCCGACGACTGTTTTAAGAGAATTCGAAGAACGAGGAGTTCTAACGATGGCACATAAAAAGGCAGGCGGCTCGTCCCGCAACGGCCGCGACTCAGCTGGCCGCCGTCTCGGCATCAAAAAGTTCGGCGGGGAATCCGTGGTTCCCGGCAACATCATCGCACGTCAGCGCGGCACCACCTGGCATCCGGGCACCGGCGTTGGTATGGGCAAGGACCATACCATCTTCGCGACCGTGGAAGGCAAGGTAGTGTTCCAGGCGAAAGCCAACAAGCGAACCTACATTAACGTGCTCCCGGTAGCGGAAGCAGCGGAGTAAAGCCGACGTGAAGTTTCGAAACGCCGGCGTCCCGTAAGACCCCGGCACTTCGAGACAGGTCAACGACCGGCCAGTCAAAGATGAAGAGGGGAGATGGGGCGCCATCTCCCCTTGATTTGTTTTTGCTGGAGGAAAAGATGGTTGTTGAAAGTGACGGTTTATTAGACGAGAGCAGTCTGGCAGCGGCCCCGTTGCCGCAGGAAGCGGTTCGTGTGCGGCTCGACAGGCCGCGAGCGGACGATCTGGCCGACCTTGTGTTCCTGGCCAACAACAAGACCGTGGCGGCAAACCTTGCCACCATGCCGCATCCCTTTACCGTCTCCGACGGCCGGGCGTTGATCACCAAGTCCGGGCTCAATCAGTTGAACAGCGCCATGTTCGCCATCCGCCTGAAAAGCACCGGGCGGCTGATCGGCGTCGCGCGCTACGCGTTGATGGAGGCCGGTGGCCCCGTCCACGTGGGCTATTGGCTGGGCGAACCCTTCTGGGGACAGGGACTCGCGACCGAGGCGGTGCATTCGCTGGTCGACCATGCCTTTACCTATAACGATATCGACGAACTGCAGGGCTCCTGCCGGGTGACCAACCCGGCCTCGCGCCGGGTCCTGGTCAAGTCCGGGTTCCAGTATAGGGACCAGTCCATGATCCGCTCCGTCGGGGCGGGCGGATCCGTGCCGATCGAGCGTTACACGCTGGAACGCGCAGTCTGGAAGTCGTTGAAAGGATGGGGGCAGGGCCGATGATCACTTTGCCGGAACTGAAGACGCGCCGCCTGGTTCTGCGGCCGCTGGAAGAAGACGATGCCGCCGCGATCGCCGATCTCGGCGGCCGGGACTTCGAAATCGTGCGCTGGCTCACCGGAGCCTCCTGGCCCTATGTGGAAGGCGAGGCGGAGGACTTCGTCAGCAAGGTCGTCGGCACCGATCCGATGGAAACGGAAGCGGCCTTTGTCGTCACGCTCGGCGGTGTCTTCATCGGCGTTGTGGCGGTCCAGGCGCCCGGCGACCTTGTAGAGCTCTCGGACCTGCCAACCATCGGCTACTGGATCGGCCGCGCCTTCCAGGGGCACGGCTATGCCAGCGAGGCGGTGGACGCGGTGCTCGAATGGGCGTTCGAGGTCTACGGTACGGACGCGATTGCCGCTCGGGCCTTCGAGGACAACTTCCGTTCGCGCGGGCTGCTGCGCAAGATGGGCTTCAAGCCGTACAGCATCACCGAGCGGTTTTCCCGCGCGCTCGACCGGCGTGTCTCCAACGTGGTCGTCCGGCTGGCCCGGGCCGACTTTGAGGCGCGGAAGGAAGCCGCATGACGTCGCCTGTCATCCGGACAGGTCGGCTGGTCCTCAGGGCGCCCCGCCCTGAGGATCTCGACCGCTGCGCGGAACTCCTCAGCGACTATGAGGTCGCCAAGATGCTGTCGCGTGTGCCTTATCCCTACGACAGGGAGGTCGGCCTGACCTATCTGACGCGGGGCGCCGAGCGCTGGCGGGACCGTGCGGACGCGGAAGAGCTGAGCTTTCAGGTCGATCTGAACGGCGAGATGATCGGCGGGGTCGGCTTCAAAAAGTTGCAGGAGACCCCCGAGATCGGCTATTGGCTGGGGCGACCCTATTGGGGCAAAGGCTATATGAGCGAGGCGGCAAGGGCGGCGGTGGCCTGGCTGTTTCAAAACACGGATCGCGAGCGGCTGGCCTGCGAAGCCATGACGGAAAACGCAGGGTCCCTCAAGGTGGCGGAGAAACTGGGTTTCCGGACCGTCGGCGAAGTGGGCTGCAAAAGCCTGTCGCGGGGCGGCACGATGCCTGCCATCCGCATGGAAATGACGCGAACAGAGTTTCTGAACGGCCACTGACGTTTGATCATGGCCTGACAACGGACAATAAGAGAAGAAAATGAAATTCCTCGATCAGGCCAAGATCTACGTGCGCTCCGGCAACGGCGGGGCGGGCTCCGTGTCCTTCCGGCGCGAGAAATACATCGAATACGGCGGACCTGACGGCGGCGACGGCGGCAAGGGCGGCGACGTCATCATCGAATGCGTCGACGGCCTCAACACCCTGATCGACTACCGCTACAAGCAGCATTTCAAGGCCGGCACCGGCATCCACGGCATGGGCCGCAACCGCACCGGCGCCCACGGCGAGGACGTGGTGCTGAAGGTACCCGTCGGCACGCAGGTCCTCGAGGAAGACAACGAGACCCTGATCGCGGACCTCACCGAACTCGGCCAGAAGGTGCTGCTTCTGAAGGGCGGCAACGGCGGTTTCGGCAACGCGCACTTCAAGTCCTCGGTCAACCAGGCGCCGCGCCGCGCCAATCCGGGCCTTGAAGGGCAGGAAAAATGGATCTGGCTGCGGCTGAAGCTGATCGCCGACGCGGGCCTCGTCGGCCTGCCCAACGCGGGAAAGTCGACATTCCTGTCCAAGGTTTCCGCTGCCAAGCCGAAGATCGCCGATTATCCCTTCACCACCCTTCATCCCAATCTCGGCATCGTGCAGATCGACGGCAACAGCTTTGCCATGGCCGACATTCCGGGCCTGATCGAGGGCGCGCACGAGGGCACGGGGCTGGGCGACCGCTTCCTTGGCCATGTGGAGCGCACGCGGGTGCTCCTGCACCTGGTCGACGGATCGGGCATGGAGGATCCCGGCGAAGCCTACCGGATCGTCCGGGGCGAGCTGGAAGCCTATGGCGCGGGCCTGACCGAAAAGCCGGAGATCGTCGCCCTGTCGAAATGCGATGCATTGTCCGAGGAGCTGATCGCCGAAAGATCGGCCAGCCTGGAGGCGGCCTGTGGCCAGAAACCGCTGATCCTGTCCTCGGCGAGCGGGCTCAATGTCGACCGGGCGCTGCGCATGATCGTCCGGGCGATCGACAAGGACAAGGAAGACGCCGCCAATCAGGTGCCTTCGCCCGAGCAGGAGGGGTGGCATCCCTGATGACCGCGCCCCGCAGCCTCAAATCCTTCAACCGCATCGTCGTCAAGATCGGGTCCGCCCTGCTGGTCGGGGAGGGCGTTCTGAGGCGTGCCTGGCTTGACGCCATGATCTCCGACATCGTCGCCCTGTCGGAAGCGGGAACGGAGATGCTGATCGTCTCCTCCGGGTCGATCGCCCTCGGGCGCGGTGTGCTCGGCCTGCCGAAGGGGCCGCTCAAGCTTGAGGAGAGTCAGGCGGCTGCCGCGGCTGGACAGATTGCGCTGGCGCAGGCCTATGCGGATGCTCTCAGCGCCCATGGCAAGAAGGCCGGGCAGATCCTGCTGACGCTTGGAGACACGGAAGAAAGGCGGCGCTATCTCAACGCCCGCGCCACCATCGGCACGCTTTTGAAGATGGGCGCGGTGCCGATCATCAACGAAAACGATTCCGTCGCGACGTCCGAAATCCGCTATGGCGACAACGATCGCCTGGCGGCGCGCGTCGCGACCATGGCCAGCGCCGACTGCCTGGTGCTGCTGTCCGACATCGACGGGCTCTACACGGCCCCGCCCCATCAGGATCCGAACGCGGTCTTCCTGCCGGAAGTACCCCGCATCACGGCGGACATCGAGGCGATGGCCGGCAGCGCCGGCTCGGAGCTTTCGCGCGGCGGCATGAAGACCAAGATCGACGCCGGCAAGATCGCGACCGCCGCCGGAACCACCATGGTCATCACGTCCGGCAAGGAACTCAATCCGCTGAAGCGGCTCGACGAGGGCGCAAGATGCACCTGGTTCCCGGCGCTCAGCTCGCCGGCCAGCGCGCGCAAGGCCTGGATTGGCGGCCATCTGGAACCGCGCGGCGAAGTTCGGCTGGACGAAGGCGCCGTCCGGGCCATGCGGTCCGGCAAGAGCCTGCTGCCGGCCGGAGTGATCTCCGTGTCTGGTTCGTTCTCCCGCGGCGATGCGGTCATCCTGCTGAGCCCGGAAGGGCGCACCATCGGCCGCGGGCTGATCGCCTATGACTCCGATGAGGCGCAGCTGATCGCCGGACGCAACAGCCGAGAGATCGAGGCGATCGTCGGTTATCCGGGCCGGGCGGAAATGATCCACCGGGACGATCTGGTTCTGGATGATGCGTTTTTGAACGGAACAGGTTAAAACCTTTCTTGAAATACGGCTTGGATGAGCCGGGAAGACAGGAGTTGGTGAGTATGCTGGAAGCAGTCGAGGCAAGGACGACCGAGGACTTGATGGCGGAGATCGGGCGGCGTGCCCGGGCTGCCGGCCGGACCCTCGCCACGGCCCCAGCGGAGCAGAAGAACCGGGCGCTCGCCGAAATGGCCGCCGCCGTGCGGGCCGCAAAACCCGACATCCTGGCCGGCAACCGGATCGACGTGGAGACTATGAAGTCCCGTGGCCAGACCGCTTCGTTCCTGGACCGGGGTACGCTCGACGAGGCACGCGTCGAGGCGATCGCAAAGGCGCTTGAGGACATCGTCGCGCTCGACGATCCCGTCGGCAGCGTCATCGCCGCCTGGGAGCGCCCGAACGGGCTGAAGATCGAACGCGTGCGCACCCCGCTCGGCGTGATCGGCGTCATTTACGAAAGCCGCCCGAACGTAACCGCGGATGCCGGGGCGCTATGCCTGAAGGCCGGCAACGCCGTGGTCCTGCGCGGCGGTTCCGACACGATCCGCTCCAACATGGCCATTCACGCCGCCCTGCAGAAGGGACTCGCCGCCGCCGGCCTGCCGGAAGACGCCATCCAGATCGTGCCGGTAGCAGACCGCGCCGCGGTCGGGGAAATGCTGCGCGGGTTGAACGGCAATCTCGATGTCATCGTGCCGCGCGGCGGGCGCAGTCTTGTGGAGCGCGTGCAGAACGAAGCGCGCGTGCCTGTGTTCGCGCATCTGGAAGGCCTGGTGCATATCTTCGTCGACAAGGCGGCGGACCTGCAGAAATCCGTCGACGTGATCGTCAATTCCAAGCTGCGCCGCACCGGCATCTGCGGTGCGCTGGAAACGCTGCTGGTGCATAGCGCCGTCGCGCACAGCCACCTGCCGATCATCGTCAAGGCACTGCAGGAAAAGGGCTGCGAGGTTCGCGGCTGCGATTGCGTGCGCGACATCTGCGAGAAGATCGTGCCGGCGAGCGAACAGGACTGGTCGACCGAATATCTCGACAAGATCGTGTCGGTGAAGGTGGTCAAGGATCTGGATGCCGCGATGAAACACATTGCGGCCTACGGTTCCAGCCATACGGACTGCATCCTGACCGAAGATCAGGCTGCAGCCGACCGGTTTCTGGCGGAGGTCGATTCGGCCATCGTGCTGCACAATGCCTCGACGCAGTTCGCAGACGGCGGCGAATTCGGCATGGGGGCGGAAATCGGCATCGCCACGGGCCGCATGCATGCACGCGGTCCGGTCGGGGTCGAGCAGCTCACCAGCTTCAAATACAAGGTTCATGGGACGGGTCAGACGCGTCCATGAACTTCGACACTCCCGGGTCAGGACTTGGCGGGGAATGGTTGACACTGCCGCATGCAGAGGCCGGCAACACGGTCGGCCTGTTCGGCGGGTCTTTCAATCCGCCTCATTCCGGTCATAGGCTCGTCGCCGAGACGGTGCTGAAGCGTCTCGGCCTCGACCAGGTGTGGTGGCTGGTGACGCCCGGCAATCCGCTCAAGAGCCATTCCGAACTGGCGCCGCTGGAAGCCCGATTGCGGCAGACCGGGGCACTTGCCGCTCACCCGCGCATGAAGGTGACGGCATATGAGATGGTTCTGGGCACTCCCTATACGGCCAGGACGATTGCCGCACTCAAGAAAATGCGTCCGGCCGTACGATTCGTTTGGGTCATGGGTGCTGACAATTTGAGAAGCTTCCACCGCTGGCAGGACTGGCGATCCATCGCCAGATCAATTCCGATCGCGATCGTCGACAGGCCCGGGGCGTCCCTGCCGGCCCTGTCGTCACCGATGGCCAAAGCCTTTGAAAAATATCGTCTTAGGGAAGAGGACGCAGCACTCCTGCCGGAACTTGAGGCGCCAGCCTGGACCTTTTTGCACACGCCGCTGGACCAGACTTCATCCACTGATTTACGGGCGCTCAGGAAACGGTAAACGCGGAATTTCCCATGAAAATTCCCATGTCTTGAAAATGCCAAAGGGGACGCGGTATTATAAAGACGGTCGCGGCAAACGCGGCCGAGGTACGGTCACCGGTCCTGCATCCAAAACGGGTGACGTGCGAAGTCGAACGCAATTGTTCGTGACGACGTTGGACGCAGGACGGCTTAAAAACGGCGAAAGGCACAACACCTGACCATGACCTTTGAAAGCGAGCGGGCAGACATGTCCACTCCTCTGCAGGCTTCCGTAAGCGAAGATCTTGCGGCAGTCCTCCTCGATACGGTTCTCGCCAGTCTTGATGACTCCAAAGCCGAGGACGTTGTTACTCTCGATATCGCAGGCAAAAGTTCCCTGGCAGATCACATGGTGATCGCGTCCGGACGCTCCCATCGTCATGTGGGCGCGATCGCGGATCATTTGCTGAAGGATCTGAAATCGTCCGGTGCCGGTTCGGCCACGGTCGAAGGGCAGACCGTCTGCGATTGGGTACTGATCGATGCTGGCGACGTGATCGTTCACATTTTCCGGCCGGAAGTGCGCAGCTTCTACAATCTGGAAAAGATGTGGGCGCCGGACACGGACGAAGCGCCGCAATATATCGGTTGAGGTGGCCGCGGCCCCGTTGAAGGGGCCGCCCGGACCCTGCCTGCAACCGCTGCACCGGACCAGTTCCGGCGGAGATCTTATGCGCTTTACGCTCTCCTGCATTGGCCGAATGAAAGCCGGTGCGGACAAAGACCTTTTCGACCGTTACATGGACCGGGCCCGAAAGACCGGACGCGGTCTCGGTATCACCGACGTCAACCTTCAAGAAATGCCGGAAAGCCGCGCGCAGCGTGCGGATGACCGCAAGGCCGAGGAGGCAAAGGGTCTCCTCAACGCGGTTTCGAACGGTGCACGCCTGGTCGTGCTGGACGAGAACGGCAAGAACCTCACCAGCCCGAAGTTCAGCGAGAAACTGGAAGCCTGGAAGAACGAAGGCGTTCCGGAAGTCGTCTTCGCGATCGGCGGAGCGGACGGCCACGGGGCCGAGGTTCTGGAACGGGCCGACCTGAAGCTGGCCCTCGGCGCGATGACCTGGCCGCACCAGATCGCCCGGATCCTTCTGGCCGAGCAGATCTACAGGGCCATGACCATACAGTCCGGACATCCCTATCACCGCGTTTGAAAGACGGATCCTGAAGATGCCAGCGTTCCCGACGGCTCCGACACTTGCAACGGACCGGTTCATCCTGCGTCCGATGACGATGGACGATTGGCCGGAATACGCCGCACTGATGAGTTCGGAGCGCGCCCGGTTCATGGGCGGACCGCATTCGGTAGAGGCCGCCTGGGGCATGTTCTGCAACGACGCGGGGCAATGGGCGCTCATGGGACACGGCGCCCTGATGATCGACGATCGGGAGTCCGGGTTGTGTCTCGGCCAGGTCGGCCTCAATCACGGTCCGCTGTTTCCGGAGCACGAACTCGGCTGGTTCGTCTATCGCCAAGCGGAAGGAAAAGGCGTCGCCTTCGAGGCTGCCGCGGTCTTCAGGGACTGGGCCTTTCAGGTCCGTCGGCTTCCGTCGCTGGTCAGTTACATGGACCCCGAAAACCTGCGATCCCGACGTCTTGCGGAAAGGCTCGGCGCCGTCCCGGACCCGCAGGCGCCGAGACCCGGCCCGCGCGATCTGGTGATGAGGCATCCCACGCGGATGTGAACAGGAATTACCGGGTGGTGCGCCGGCGGCGTGCCGGATCGGTCACAGGTGCGCTATAAATGTTAACAATTGGCGGAAAAATGCGGCTTTGCCTGTATCTCGCCGCATTCAACACGTAACGGAATTCTCAGGGTTGGGCAGCGAATGGGCATGCACAGATGTTAACGTCCGGTCATCAGGGTAAACGGTTCGTTAACGCAGACTGTGTATCGCAGAAAGGTATTCTTCGGGAGCCAAGCCAGGTGGGAGCGAAATCAGCTTGATACCGGATCGCATCAGGTACATGCGTTCAGCACTTGAGAGGCGACTGCTCGCTGCGCCTCTCTTGAGCGGTGTGCTTCTGTCGGCCTCCCTGATTCCCCTCACGTCTCTGGCCACCGAAAGCGTCGAGGAAACGGTGCAGGCTCAAAGTGCCGTTTCACCGGAGATGAACGCGGCGCTCGAGCGCAAGAAGGCCCGTGAAGAGGAGCTCGCCTCGCTTTCCCGCGATATCGAGATTTCATCGGACAGACAGGCGGCGATCGCCCGCGAAATCAGGGCGCTCGACCGTGACCGGGAGACGCTGAACGCGAAGATCATCGGAACCTCCGACACGATCAAGGGCCTTGAAACGGAGCTGAGCGACACCGAACGGCGTCTCCGGAGCCTCGGCGAGAACGAGGATGCCGTGAAGCTCTCGCTGATCGCGCGCCGGGATGTGCTGTCGGAGGTTCTCGCAGCACTGCAGCGGATCGGCCGCCGTCCTCCGCCGGCGCTCGCGGTCCGCCCCGCCGACGCCCTGTCGGCGGTCCGCAGTGCGATTCTCCTCAATGCCGTCATGCCGGAACTGAAGGTCGAGACCGAGGCGCTTGCGGCCGACCTTCAGGAATTGCAACGGCTGAAAAACGTGATCGCCGAGGAGAAAGACCGCTTGCGCGGCGATGCAATGCGATTGGCTGAGGAAAAGTCGCGGCTTGAGCTTCTCTTGAGCGCAAAAAGGCAGGAACATCTGAAATCGGTTCAGGTCCTTGAATCGGAGAAGAAAAGAGCTGCCGAACTGGCGGAGAAAGCCGGATCTCTCCAGGAACTGATCGCGAGCCTGGAAGAAGAGATCGAGAGCGCGCGGGAAGCGGCGAAAAAGTCGCGCCAGGCCGCGCTTGACGCCCGGCGGAAGGCCTCGCGCAGTTTTGATCCCTTCTCGGATCCAGGCAGACTGGCACCGGCGATCGCGTTCCAGGACGCCAAGGGCCAATTGCCGCAGCCCGTCGCCGGAACCCTGCTGAAGGATTACGGCGAGGCAGACGAATTCGGCGGTATGACCGAAGGTCAATCTATCGCCACAAGGCCGGGGTCGAATGTCACGTCTCCCGCCGACGGCTGGGTGGTCTATTCAGGACCCTTCCGGTCGTTCGGACAGCTCTTGATCCTGAATACCGGCGACGGCTACCATGTGCTGCTGGCCGGAATGGAGCGGATCGATGCGGAGTTGGGACAGTTCGTTTTGACCGGGGAGCCGGTCGGTGCGATGGGCGCAACCCAGTGGGCAAGCGCCTCGACTTTCGGATTGGGCTCGACCCAGCCGATACTATATGTAGAATTTAGGAAAGACGGCCGTGCGATCGATCCTACCCCTTGGTGGGCGCACTCAGAAGAAGAAAAGGCTCGCGGATGATACGGAAAGCTTCCTTGCTGCTGGTAGGGGCCCTCGTGGGTGCCGTGGCAGTCACGACAATGTCCCAGATGCCGCTCAACGTTTCCGTGGCAGCCAACGCGGCGGCAACGGACACGTACCGGCAGCTCAATCTGTTCGGCGACGTTTTCGAGAGGGTGCGTTCGGACTACGTGGAAGTTCCCGACGATGCCCAGCTCATCGAAAGCGCCATCAACGGGATGCTGACCTCGCTCGATCCGCATTCCAGCTACATGTCGCCCAAGAGCTTCCGCGACATGCAGGTGCAGACGCGCGGTGAATTCGGCGGCCTCGGCATCGAGGTCACCATGGAAGAAGGCCTGGTCAAGGTCGTTTCTCCGATCGACGACACGCCCGCCGCCAAGGCCGGCGTCCTCGCCGGTGACCTGATCGTCGCCATCGACGGCGAACAGGTGCAGGGCCTGACGCTGAACGAGGCCGTCGAGAAGATGCGCGGCCCGGTCAACACCGACATCGTGGTCACCGTCCGCCGCGAGGGTGTCCAGGACCTGTTCGATATCACCATCACCCGCGACATCATCAAGATCCGTTCCGTGCGCTGGCGCGAGGAAGACGATGTCGGCTACATCCGCATCACCCAGTTCAACGAACAGACCTTCGATGGCCTGAAGCAGGGCGTCGAGGAAATGACCGCCAACATCGGCGAGAAGAATCTGAAGGGCTTCATCGTCGACCTGCGCAACAACCCGGGCGGGCTTCTCGACCAGGCGATTGCCGTTTCCGACACGTTCCTCGATCGTGGTGAAATCGTCTCCACCCGGGGACGTGAAGCGGACGAGACCCAGCGCTACAACGCAAGGGCCGGCGACCTGACGAACGGCAAGCCGGTCATCGTGCTTGTCAACGGCGGCTCCGCCTCCGCGTCGGAAATCGTTGCCGGTGCCCTGCAGGATCACCGCCGCGCGACGATCCTGGGGACGCGTTCCTTCGGCAAGGGCTCCGTTCAGACCATCATTCCGCTTGGCGCAAACGGGGCGATCCGCCTGACCACCGCCCGCTACTACACGCCGTCGGGCTCCTCCATCCAGGCCAAGGGCATCGTGCCGGACATCGAGTCCCTGCAGGATCTGCCGGACGAACTGGTGGGCCGCGTGAACACCAAGGGTGAAGCCGGTCTGCGCGGTCACCTGTCGGCGGTCGAGGGCGAAGAGCAGGGCGGCAGCCAGGCTTATGTGCCGCCGGATCCGAAGGACGACAGCCAGCTGAAACTGGCTCTGGACCTGCTGCGGGGCGTTCAGGTCAACAGCGCCTTCCCGCCGGTCTCCGACAGCGCGGCTGTCAAGAACTGACACGCAACAGGCGCGCCGGGCTACCGGCGCGCTTCCTCCATTTTCGTTCTGCGTATTCCAATAACAACGATGTTGCCGGCGGATTGCCGGCCAAAAGGCTCAGGACGGTATGTCGAGCGAAGATCTCACAGCTCCCCTAGGAATGGGAAAGCGGCGGCTTGTCCGGCTGCCGTTCGGTCTTATCGGCGCGGGGATTCTCAGTGTGGTGGTTACGACCACGATCGTGTGGGTGGCCGTTGTGGACGATCCATTCGGTGGCGAGCCGGTCGCGGTGCTGCCGCTCGATGCGGTGGTCGAGGGTGTGACCTCCCAGGATATCGAAGTCGTCGAAATCCGCCCCGGCCTGGGAGACAATCTCGGTCCGAGCCTGAGGCGTCAGTCTAGCGAAGATCTTCTCGGTCCGCGTTATGAAATGATTCTGCGGCCGGACGGACTGGAACCGGATGCACCGGTTACGAACCTTTCTGTTACACCGGACACCCGCGTCAGCGGCCGCTCCGACAACGGCCTGCTGCCGAAGGTGAGCGATGCGGGCGTTCGTCCGCTCGACGCCTATGCCCGCCCGATCCGGCGTGAATTCACTTCCGTTCCCAAGATCGCGGTCATCGTCAGCGGTCTCGGCCTGAGCGAGGCCGGCACGCGCAATGCGATCGGCAGCCTTCCTGCCGATGTCACCTTCGCGCTTGCGCCCTATGGCGAGGACCTGGAAAGCTGGATGCAGCAGGCCCGCTCGAAAGGGCATGAGCTGCTGCTGCAATTGCCGCTGGAGCCCTTCGACTTCCCCGACAACGATCCGGGCCCGCACACGCTTCTCGTCAGCCTGCGTCCGGACGAGATGGTCTCGCGGCTGGTCTATCTCCTGTCCCGGGCGACGAACTATGTCGGCACGATTGGCGAGATGGGTGCCCGGTTTACCTCGACCAAGCCGTCCATGCAGTTCCTTCTGGAAAAGCTCAAAGCCCGCGGGCTGATGTTCGTCGACAACGGGACGTCATCGCGCAGCATCGCCGGTGAGGTAGCGGGGGAAACACGCACGCCCTTCAGCGGGGTCGATGTGGTTCTCGATGAAGTGCCGCGTGAAGACAACATCGACGCCAAGCTGCTGCAGCTCGAAGGCATTGCCCGGGCGCGCGGCGTTGCCGTGGCAGCCGGGTCCGCGTTGCCGGTCACCGTACGCCAACTGGAAAAATGGTCCCAGGATCTTGAAGAACGGGGTCTGCAGCTGGTACCCATCAGCGCGACGATCGACCGCTAGAGTCCTGATCCTGGGGCACGGCAAGTTTCAGTAGGGGTATGCGTGACAAAGCTTGAACTGGGACCCGGATTTCCGGAGCCGGCGGAAGGGCTGCCGTACCGCCCCTGCGTCGGGATCATGCTGATCAATCACGAAGGCAAGGTCTGGATCGGCAGCCGCGACGACGGCGCGAGATCCTCCACGTACCAATATTCCTGGCAGATGCCCCAGGGGGGGATCGACAGGGGCGAGACGCCGGAGAGCGCTGCCCGCAGGGAGCTTTACGAGGAAACCTCGATCAGCTCCGTGACTCTTCTGGAAGAAGCTCCCGAATGGTTCGCCTACGATTATCCCCCCGAAGTCGTGGCGACATCGCGAAAAGGCAAATATCGCGGCCAGGCGCAACGCTGGCTCGCCTACCGGTTCGAGGGCGAGGATCGGGAAATCGACATCCTCACGCCGCCTGACGGCCACAAGGCTGAATTCAGTTCCTGGCGCTGGGAAGATGCAAGCCGCCTTCCGGAACTGATCGTTCCTTTCAAGCGGCCCGTCTATGAGCGGGTCGTGGCAGCCTTCTCCCATCTGACCGCCTGACGAGGAGGTTCCCATCCCTCCCGGTGCTGCGCCTGCAGCGTCGTCAAAGCGTCAGCATTTGAAGTCTGGTTGTCGTTTTTCAAACAGACAGGTCAGATACGCACGGATACCATGCCGCCCAAAAGGAGCGCTGCCGGCGGGAACAGAGCCTGTTTCCGATTCGATCGCGCCTCGTGTCAAATTCTTGTGTGTCTTCACAAAATCGATGAAGCGCCGCGGAACACTTGGGAGGAACGCCTATGTCTTTCGGCAAGGGGCTTTCACGGAAGCCGTCCCAGCCAAAAGGGCGTCAGTTGGAAGATGAGGCCCTGGGCGAAGTCCGGGCCCTGCTCGGCGACGAACCGCGCCGCCGTGATCTCCTGATCGAGCATCTGCACAAGATCCAGGATGCCTATGGCTGCCTGGAGGCCCGTCACCTGAGGGCCCTGGCGGCAGAAATGCGCCTGTCCCAGGCCGAAGTGCATGAAGTCGCGAGCTTCTACCACCATTTCGACATCGTCCGGGAAGGTGAGGCAAAGCCGGCTCCCGTCACCATCAGGGTCTGTGACAGTATCGCCTGTTCCCTGAAGGGCGCGGATGCATTGGCCGCAGCCCTGGAAAAGAGCACCGATCCGGCACGGGTCCGCATCCAGAAGGTTGCCTGTATCGGACGCTGCGCCGGGGCGCCCGCCGTCCAGGCCGGCAAGCGGGCGATCGACGATGCCGACGAGGCAAAAGTGCGCGCAACCCTTTTCGAGGACGTGAGCGCGCCGGTCATTCCGGATTACATCTCGCTCAAGGCTTACCGCGCAGGCGGCGGCTACAAGCTTCTGGAGCGCGTGCGGGCCGGGGAGCTGGACGCCGCGGCGATTGCCGACATGGCCCTGGAAGCAGGTTTGCGCGGCCTTGGCGGGGCGGGGTTCCCGACGGGCACCAAATGGAAGATCGTCCATGATCTGCCCGGTCCGAAATATCTGACCATCAATGGCGACGAGGGCGAGCCCGGCACATTCAAGGACCGCTACCATCTGGAGCGGGATCCGCACCGGCTGCTCGAAGGCGCGCTGATTGCCGCCCATGCGATTTCCGCCGAGCGTGTCTATCTTTACATGCGCGATGAATATCCGGCGGTTCTGCAAATCCTGAGAACCGAAATCGCGGCCCTGCGCGCGGCCGGGATCATCACCACCATCGACATCGAGCTGCGCCGCGGGGCTGGGGCCTATATCTGCGGCGAGGAAAGCGCGATGATCGAATCGATCGAAGGCAAGCGCGGCCTGCCGCGCCACCGCCCGCCCTTCATCGCCCAGGTCGGCCTCTTCGGCTGTCCGACGCTGAACCACAATATCGAAACCCTGTTCTGGATCCGCGACATCGTCGAGAAGGGGCCGGAATGGTTTGCCTCGCAAGGACGGCGTGGTCACAAGGGGTTCCGCTCGTTTTCCGTCTCCGGACGGGTGAAGGAACCGGGCGTGAAGCTGGCACCTGCCGGCATCACCATGAACGAGCTCCTGGAAGAGTTTTGCGGCGGCATGGAAGAGGGGCACAGCTTCAAGGGCTATCTGCCGGGCGGCGCGTCCGGCGGTATTCTTCCGGCTTCGCTTGCCGACGAGCCGCTCGATTTCGGCACGCTCGACAAGCACGGCTGCTTCATCGGCAGCCACGCTATCGTCGTCTTCTCCGATCAGGATGACATGCGCGACGTGGCACTGAACCTGATGCGCTTCTTTAGCCACGAAAGCTGCGGCCAGTGCACGCCCTGCCGCTCGGGCACGGAGAAAATGGAACATCTGCTGGCGAACCGGGATTGGGACGAGGCGAAGATCGGGGATCTCGATGCCGTCATGCGCACCGCCTCGATCTGCGGTCTGGGCCAGGCGGCCAGCAATCCTGTCATGTCAGTGCTGAAGTTTTTCGCTGAGGAGTTCGAGAAATGAGCCGGATCACTTTCTCCCTCGACGGCAAGACGGTTACCGCCGAAGACGGCGAAACCATCTGGCAGGTGGCCAAGCGTGAAGGCGTCGCCATTCCGCACCTCTGCCACAAGGATGCGCCGGGCTACCGCTCCGACGGCAATTGCCGCGCCTGTATGGTCGACGTGGAAGGCGAGCGTACGCTGACGGCTTCCTGCGTGCGTACACCAGCCGAAGGCATGGTGGTCAGGACCGCGACCGAGCGGGCCGAAAAAGCCCGCGAGATGGTGTTCGAACTGCTCGTCGCCGACCAGCCGAGCCGGGACAATCACCCCGATCCCGACAGCGACTTCTGGAAGTGGTCCGACAGGATCGGCGTCACCTCCAGCCGGTTTGCCCCTTGTGCAAAGCCGGCGCAGGACATTTCGCACCCGGCGATTGCCGTCAATCTGGACGCCTGCATCGCCTGTAACCTTTGCGAACGCGCCTGCCGCGAAGTGCAGGTCAACGACGTCATCGGCATGGCCGACCGCGGCTCGCACACTGTGCCGACGTTTGACCTTCGCGACCCGATGGGCCTCTCCACCTGTGTTGCCTGTGGCGAATGCGTCTCGGCCTGTCCGACCGGCGCGCTGATGGAAAAAAGCCTTCTGGACGCCAGCGCAAGCAAGCGGGAAGTCTGGGCGGAGGAGACCATCGACAGTGTCTGCCCGTTCTGCGGCGTCGGCTGCCTGACGAGCGTCTCGGTCAAGGACGGCAAGATCGTCAGCGTGGAGGGCCGTGACGGTCCGGCCAACGAGAACCGCCTCTGCGTCAAGGGCCGGTTCGGCTTCGACTATGTTTCCAGCCCGGAACGCCTGACCAGGCCGCTGGTCCGCCGGGACGATGCGCCGAAACGCGGCGACATCTCGATGAACCTGGACAACTACCTCGACTTCTTCCGCGAAGCGACATGGGAAGAGGCGCTTGACAGGGCCGCCGGTGGCCTGAAGGCGGCTTTCGACGCCAAGGGCGGAGCCGGGATCGCGGGCTTCGGCTCGGCGAAAGGTTCCAACGAGGAAGCCTATCTCTTCCAGAAATTGATCCGCCAGGGCTTCCAGACCAACAACGTCGACCACTGCACGCGGCTCTGCCATGCCTCCTCCGTGGCGGCGCTCATGGAGGGGATTGGGTCCGGCGCGGTGACGGCACCCTTCAATGCCGCAGGCGATGCCGACTGCATGATCGTGATCGGTGCCCGACCGGCCCAGAACCATCCGGTCGCCGCGACCTATATCAAGCAGGCTGCCAAGAGGGGCGCCAAGCTGATTGTCATGGATCCGCGCGGCCAGGACCTGATGCGGCATGCGGACTACGGGCTGAAGTTCAAGCCGGGCACCGACGTTGCCATGCTCAATGCGATCCTCAACGTGATCATCACCGAGGAGCTCTACGACAGCCAGTATATCGCGGCCCATGTCGACGGCTTCGAGGCCCTGAAGGAAAAGATCGTCGACTTCACGCCGGAAGCGATGGAACCTGTCTGCGGCATCGAGGCGCAAACTCTGCGCGAGGTTGCCCGCCTTTATGCGACCAGCGCGAAGTCGATCATCTTCTGGGGCATGGGGGTTTCCCAGCACGTTCACGGCACCGACAACGTGCGCTGCCTGATCGCCATGGCGCTGACCACCGGCCAGATCGGCCGTCCCGGCACCGGCCTGCATCCGCTGCGTGGCCAGAACAACGTGCAAGGGGCGTCCGACGCCGGCCTCATCCCGATGGTCTTCCCGGACTACCGCTCGGTGGAAAACCCGGACATCCGGGCCGAATACGAGGATGCCTGGGGCCGGAAGCTCGATCCGGTGCGCGGCCTGACCGTCGTGGAGATCATGGACGACATCCTTGCAGGTGGCATCGAGGCCATGTTCATCCAGGGCGAAAACCCGGCCATGTCCGATCCGGACCAGAATCACGCCCGCAAGGCGCTCGCCAGCCTGAAACACCTGGTCGTGCAGGACATCTTCCTGACCGAGACCGCCTGGCATGCGGATGTGATCCTGCCCGCCTCGGCGCATGCGGAAAAGCTCGGCACCTTCACCAACACCAACCGCCAGGTCCAGATCGGGCGCCCTTGCGTGCCGATGCCGGGCGAAGCCCGCGCGGACTGGGAGATCCTCATCGATCTCGCCAACCGGCTCGGCCTTAACTGGTCCTACGACGGCGTTCCGGCGATCTACGAGGAAATGCGCTCGCACATGGCCTCGCTGAGCAACATCTCCTGGGAGCGGTTGGAACGGGACGGCACGGTCACCTATCCGGCCGATGCCCCGGACAAGCCCGGCAACGAGATCCTGTTCGGACAGTCCTTCCCCACCAGCGACGGACGCGGCAAGATCGTGCCGACGGACCTCGTACCGCCGAGCGAACTTCCGGACGAAAACTATCCGCTGGTGCTGACCACCGGCCGCATGCTGGAACACTGGCACACGGGCGCCATGACCCGGCGGGCGGAAGTGCTCAACGCCATCGAGCCGGAACCGGTCGTCTCCATGAACCCGCGCGACATCAAGCTGGCGGGGCTGGAAATCGGCCAGCAGGTGACGGTGGAAACCCGGCGCGGGGCGATTACCCTGACGCTGCGTGCCGACCGGGACGTTTCAACGGGCATGCTCTTCATCCCGTTCTGCTTCTTCGAGGCTCCGGCCAACTTCCTGACCAACCCGCAGCTCGACCCGTTCGGCAAGATCCCCGAGTTCAAGTTCTGCGCGGCAAGGATCGGACCGTCCGGCCAGAGGCAGGCTGCGGAATAGGGGCTCGAAACCAACAGCAAAAGGGCGGCCAATGGCCGCCTTTTTTATGCCAAATCCGGACGATCAAACGCACGTCCTCATGCTGAGGAAGCGCGGGAGCGCTGTCTCGAAGGATGGGCCGCGATTTCAGGAACTTGCCGCCCACCCTTCGAGACGGACCTGCCGGTCCTCCTCAGGGTGAGGTTGTTTGTTGGTGGCGAATGGTACAGTGCGGCCGGTGGCCGCTTTTCCTACCGACAACGCAAAGCCGCTTCTCCTCCGTCGTCATCCCGGACGCAGCGTAGCGAAGATCCGGGACCGGAGAGCCGGGGAGGAACGCATCCATAATGCAACAATGTCTGGGGTTTTGCCTCTCCGATCTCGGCTCGCGCTTTGCTTGGCCGAGATGACCAAGGAAAGGAATTACCATTGTCAGCAAAAAGGGCGACCGATGGCCGCCCTTTCGTCGTCAGGATGTCTGATCGCTCAGTTCGCCGTGATCTTCACGTTCAGAAGGTCTGGCAGGGTCTGGGGCGCTGCCATGCTGCCGAGGATCTGGGCGAGCGGAACCGGGTTGGCCGGGGTGAGTGTCACCTTGAGCTCCTTCGGGTCGTTCAGGAACGTCGAGGCCGCTTCGCTGACCATCCTGGTGAAAGCCGCGTTCTGGATCGGTTCAGCGGCCTGGCCGGCCTGGTCGATCAGGGCGTCGCGGAAGTCTTCTACCGGAATGCCCTGCGTTTCGGCGATATGAGCGAGGCCCTTGGTTGCCAGCCCGGCGTCCTTGTAGACGATCGACGCATCGACGAACTGCGTCGTGACGACGGCGATCTGGCCCTTGCCTTCCGGATCCTCGAAGAGCTCCCTGGGGACCTTCGCAAAGCGCGCGGAAGCTTCCACCCGGCCGAGACCCTCGATGTTCATCATCAGCCGCTCCAGGCGCAGGTCCTGCGTGGCTTCGTCCCAGTAAAGCCGGGTTTCGTCGGACCAGACTACGTCGTCCAGCCCAAGCGCGGCGAACAGCGCCTTGGCTTCCTCGTCCTGCATGGTGCCGACGGGAACCCGGATGCCTTCGTTCTTGGCGAACACGCTCGTCGGCAGCGGCGGAACCGTCGTGGAGAGCGTCAATTCGGCCTTGCCGATCTGCGTCCGGCCTATTTCCGGCGCGACCACGTCCAGGCCCTCGATCTCATAGCCGAAGGAACGCGGCATGAAGGCTCGAGCGACTTCCATCGGGTTCTTGTCGCCATATTCCGGATCGGCGATCAACTGATCGATCATGGCACGCATCGGCGTGTAGTCGGCAAACTCGATGCCGCCGATGGCGGCCCAGTCCAGCTTCATCGATCCGCCTTCGGGCAGTTTCGGCGCGTCGAGACCGACGATCATCATTTCGCCGATGCCGTCGGAACCGACATCGGTCATGGCCATTTCCTTGATTTCGAAACCCATCGTCCCGTCAGGATCCGGTGTCGGAACCTTGATCGACAGACCGCTGATCCTGGCATCGGCGACGCCGAATGAGCGGTAGAACTGGAAGGCGTTGGTGATCAGTTCCTCGGGAGCCGGGGTCTGCTTGCCGAGAAGCCGGTCGAAGAGGTCCAGGAAGTTGTTTTCCCGCTTGGTGAGCGTAACGTCGGTGATCGAAGCCTTGTCCATGGACATTTCGATCGAAATTCCCGCCGCGATTTCCTGGCTGCTGTGGTAATCGACCGTCGAGCCGGTGCGGATCAGCGTCAGTTCGTCGCCGGTTTCAGGCACGTCCGGATCGAACATGTCGATCATTGCGGCAACGTCGATGTCTTCATAGTGGGTCTTGCCCTGGGTGGTTGTCTGGTTCAGCATCCGGCCCGTGTCGAGGTCCAGTGTCTGAAGCTCCTGTACGACGCGGTCGACGGAGTATTCGCCGATCCGGCCGTCTTTCGCTCCGGCCGCCCGATAGCCGTCCATCTGCAGGGTGCCCGCGAGGATAACCTGTTCCTTGCCGTCCGAGACCCCGTAGGCCTCGATGGTGAGACCGCTGTTGTCGATCCTGATCTCGTCATAGGAGGTCAGCAAAGCGGTCTGCAGGAAGGGCAACCAGCGGCTGACCTGGTGCTCCGGGTCTTCATCGGGAAGGTCCGGTATCGCAAAATCGAAGTTCGTCGCGGACGCGCCCGCCAGCCGTCCATCGACTTTCAGCCTCCCGTTATTCTCGATGGAGGCCGTGACCGTGAGCCGGGTGTCGTCGGAATAGGTCCAGCTGGTGGAGGTAAATTCCCCGTCCTCGTGGGTGAGGCCGGTGATGGTCAGCGTACCGCTTGACAGGGACAGCAGATAGTCCAGATCACGAGGTTGCGAGGAAGCAGCGTCACCATCGCCATCCTGAGACGTTTCTTCGAGCTTCTTGGGCGGAAGGTTTGTAATGGTTCCGCCGAAGGACATCGTGCTGCCGGTGATCGTCAGCGTGTCGTTGTCCGCGTCGTAGGCGATGCTGTCGTTTTCAACTTCGATCCCAAGCTTTTCGAGACCGTCCGTGTAAGCCTTGAAAGCTGCTTCGCCGGTGTCTTCCGCGTAGGCGGAGCCGGATACCAGCATCAGCGCGGTGCTCAGGGTGAGGAACCTGGCTCGGGTCATGTGAAACGTGGGGGAAGGGGTGGTTTTATGCATTGAAATCAAGATTTTGGCTCCAAATCAGCGCGTCGGTTCCGATGATTGCAAACACAGCCGAAGGCAGTTTCAGGGACCTGTCAGGACCTATGCGCGACTATGGCCCATTCTCCGGGCAAGGTCGACTCACCTCGCCAAGATTTAGGCACGTCCCGCCTGCCACTCCGCCCGAACGGTCTCATCGTCTTCCCGGGCGAGAGCGGCCTGTGACACAGTCCGGGCCTCCCCTTCGTCCGCAAGTTGAAGAAACGCCCAGGCGGCGGTTGCCCTGACGACCGCGTCCGGATCGTTCAGGAGGGGCCGGATCCTGTCCAGGAAGGCAGGGTTCGCGGAATTCCCTGCGGCGATCAGGACATTTCGCAGAAGGCGGTTCCGGCCGATCCGCTTGACGGGAGATCCTGAAAAGAAAGCCCGGAAGCCCGCGTCGTCCAGTTGCAGCAGATTTTCGAGCGCCGGGGATTTCAGGTCGTCCCTCGCAATCAGCTTGGCTTCCCGGGCCGCGGCCGCGAACTTGTTCCAGGGGCAGGCAGCCAGGCAATCGTCGCAGCCGTAGATCCGGTTGCCCATGGCCTTGCGGAATTCCCGTGGGATCGGGCCGGGATGCTCGATGGTGAGATAGGAAATGCAGCGGCGGGCGTCGAGCTGATAGGGTGCAGGAAAGGCGTCTGTCGGGCAGCTGTCGAGACACGCCCGGCAGGAGCCGCAACGGTCGCGCTCCGCGCCGCTCGGCGGCAGGTCCAGCGTGGTGAAGATCGCGCCCAGGAAAAACCACGAGCCGAGGTTCCGCGACACCAGATTGGTGTGCTTGCCCTGCCAGCCGAGCCCGGCGGCCTGTCCGAGCGGCTTTTCCATCACCGGGGCGGTGTCGACGAATACCTTCACATCGCCGCCCGCGCGGGAGACCAGGAAGCTGGCGAGTTCCTTCAGGCGGCCCTTGATGATGTCGTGATAGTCGCGGTGGCGGGCATAAACCGAAATGCCGCCGCTGTCCGGATCCTTCAGGTGGGCCAGGGGATGGCTTTCCGGCGAAGCGTCCGGACCGTAGTTCATGGCGAGCATGATCACCGAGCGGACTTCCGGCCAGAGGGCCGACGGCGAGGCACGGCGATCCGCGGTCTCCGCCATCCAGGACATCGTGCCGTGATAGCCGTCGCCGAGAAACGACCGCAACCGCTCACCGGCGTCGGGAATACCGTCGGCGGGGGCGATTTTGACATCGTCGAAGCCGAGCCTGTCGGCCTTTTCCTGAAAGGCGGCCAGAAGCTTTTGGGTCTTGGTGTCCAAAACGGGTTCAGCGCTGTTCGGGGTCGGTTCCTTGCCGGTCGGCCGGCGCGCCAAACCTAAGGCGCAAACCTTCAGAAATCCAGATCCGCGTAGGTCTGCGAAGGCGGCATGCCGAGCACCTTCTCGCCCAGGAGCGGCCGCATGCTGGGCCGCGACTTAACCCGCGCGTACCAGCTGCGGATGTCCTCTTCCTCGCTCCAGGGCACTTCGCCGAGATAATCGGCGCAAGACAGGCTCGCAGCCAGGGCGAAGTCGGCGAAGGTCAGCCGGTCGCCGGCGATCCAGCGCCGGGAGGCGACCAGATAGCCGAAGTATTTCAGGTGATGATGGATATTGGCCCTGGCAACTCGCAGGGCGGCGGAATCGGGTTCGCCGCCGCCGGTCGATTTCGGCATGATCTGCTTGTAGATGCGTTCGCGCACCAGGTGTCCGATCACCTCCTGGTCGAACTTGCCGAGGCACCATTCCACCAGGCGGCGGGTTTCCGCCCTGGCGTCGGGATGGTCCGGCATAAGGCGGCGGTCGGCGACCGCATAGCCGCGGGTTTCGTCCATGTATTCCATGATCGGGCCCGGCCCGCAGATCGCGGGACCCTCGTTCTCCACCATGACCGGAACGGTGCCGGCGGCATTCAGCACCAGAAGTTCGTGAGGCCGTTCCCAGGGGTTCACGTGGCGTTCCTCGAAAGCGGCTCCGTATTCGCTCAGAATCAGCCTGACGAAGCGGGACGAGGGAGAGAACGGATGATGGTAGAGCGTGAGCATGTAGCGGTTTAGAGCCTGAACTGTGGCAAGACTAGGGTGAAGGCCGATCCGTCTCTGCGGAAAGGCGCCCGGCAGCCGGTCTTGTTTGTCGCGTTAACGGAGAGTTTGCCTCAAATATGGTTATCAAGGGTTTGACGCGGACCCTTCGCTTCGTCAAATAAGCGTCGGTTTTCCTCAATTCATGAGTCGCGTCACATACCGGGACGGGCGGGATGCCATCAAGCCCTTTGGAGCAAAGACACACAATGGACGGCCAAACGATTGTTGATGCGCTGATTTTGGGAATTGTCGAAGGGCTGACGGAGTTCATTCCGGTATCTTCCACCGGACATATTTTGCTTCTGGGGCATTTCCTCGGGTTCAAGAGTACGGGCAAGACGTTCGAGGTGCTGATCCAGCTGGGTGCTATCCTGGCGATCCTGTCCGTCTATTTCGGCCGCCTGTGGAACCTGGCGATCACCCTGCCGAGCGATCCGTCGAGCCGGCGGTTCGTGGCCGGCATCCTGCTTGCCTTCCTGCCAGCCGCCGTGATCGGCGTGCTGTTGCACAGCTTCATCAAGCAGGTTCTGTTCGAGTCACCGGTGCTTATCTGCACCACGTTGCTGCTCGGTGGCATTATCCTCCTGTGGATCGACCGGCTGCCGCTCAAGCCGCGCTACACGAATGTGATGGATTATCCGCTGTCCCTCTGCCTCAAGATCGGCTTCTTCCAATGCCTGGCCATGGTGCCTGGCGTTTCCCGCTCCGGCGCGACCATTGCCGGCGCGCTCCTGATGGGGACGGACAAGCGGTCGGCAGCGGAATTCTCGTTCTTCCTGGCCATGCCCACCATGGTCGGGGCCTTTGCATACGACCTTTACAAGAATCTCGACGTGCTTTCGATGAACGATGCCGTGCTGATTGCCATCGGCTTCGTCGTCTCCTTCATCGCCGGCGTCTTCGTGGTCAGGGGGCTGCTGGATTTCGTTTCCAGGCACGGCTTTGCCCCCTTCGCCTGGTGGCGGATTGTCGTGGGGCTGGCCGGATTTGCGGGGCTTTACTTCCTGGGTTGATTTTCAGGCCCCGGAAATTCGACAAGGCGTTCGACTTGCGCCTTGCTTGTCCGGAATGATCCGGGAAGGCGAAGGCCTCAGGCCGTTCGGTTGAGCGGTGTCGTCTCCGCATATAATGCGGCGAGTTCCTCCAGTTCCTCCGCCAGTTCCTGCCGGAGGTCTTCCGGGCCGACGAGCTCGGTGCCGGGACCCAGCCAGCGGACCAGCGGCAGTATCCGCGCGCGCTCGGTACTCGGGATGCTGACCTGGATCCGGCCGTCCTTTGCGGGCGTGAACACCGCGTGGCGATAGTACCAGTCCGCGCTCAGTTTCTTGGCATGGGCCGGCGTGATCAGGATCGTCGCGATCTCCTCCTCCTGTTCCCAGCGGCGCATGGCGTTGGAAAGCCAGGCGCCGCCGAGCAGGCTCTGGATCGAGAAGTCCTTGTCGGGCCGGAAGTAGAGACCGCTGATTTCGAGATTGCGCACCCGGTCCGCCCGGTAGACCTTCAAAACGTCGGTGTCGACGCATCGGCCGGCGAGATACCACAGGTCCCGGTCGAACATGACGCCGTAAGGCTCGACATCGTGCGCCTTCACGGTCCTGCGGGTCGGGTTGACATGGTTGAAGCGTACGCGCTTGCCGTCCAGGATGCCGGCCATGAAGCCGTCCAGCGCGGTCTGCCAGTCTTCCGTCGGTTCGGCCTTGGTGCCGGAATGAAAGATATCCGGAGGAATCGGCTCGATGCCGACGATGCGCTCGGCTTCCTTCAGAAGGCCATGGACCGACTTCGGCAGGGAGGCGAGCAACTTCTTTTCCGCCGAGGCCAGCTCGGCCGCCAGCGGTACGGTCCGGCTGGAGCGCACAAGCGCCATGGCGGCCAAGAGGGCGGCCGTCTCGTTCCGCGTCAGGGCGACAGGCGGCTGGATGTACCCGCTGGCGAGCCTGTAGCCGCCTTCGGCGCCGCGTTCCGCATCGACCGGGATGCCGAGCGCGATCAGCCGGTCCATATCCCGGTAGATGGTTCTGAGCGAGACCTGGAAGCGGTCGGCAAGGGCCGTGGCGGGAACAAGCTTGCCGCCTGTCAGCATCAGGAGGATGCCGAGTGCGCGTTCAATCGGGTTCATGAAACAGGTCCGTCGAGATGATTTGAAAAAAAACAATACCCCGAGAACAGAACGGGATCAAACATGACTCGCAGCTGTCAGGATTGACCTGCCATCTTAATCCCACGCCCGGCACACGGGTTGCCATCGTCCCCAGGAGAAGAGAGATGAGCGTTGAGATCGACACTATTTTTCGCAGCCGTGCGCGCAGCCGCGGTGTTCTGTTATCTGCCGTTCTTGTATTTGCCGCCGAGCTTCGCGGATATTTCCGCCGCCGGGCAACTGCCAGGGCTTTGTCTCACCTGAATGACGGCGAGTTGAAGGACATCGGCCTGGAGCGGACCGAACTCGGCTACCGCGAACTGCAAAGGGGCCGGTATGGCGCGGATGTCTGGAAATGACACGGATCGGCGGATGGCAGTTTTACTTGCCAACCGCCGGTCTTTCTGGCCGCCGACGGGAGAAACCAGAAAAAAGCAGGCGAGGGACTGACCTTGAGCGAACAGTCTGCTGGCTCTCGTCTTACCCCAGGCACGGCCCGCACTGGAAATGCCGGTCAGCGCCCTGCCAGTAAAGCAGCGCGCCTGTCGTCTCGTCAAATGTGACCTCCTGCATCTTCCCGATCAGGATGGAATGTGATGCGCGATCGATCATTTCATCGATGGAACAATCGATTGCAACCGCGGCTCCCTGAAACACGGGAACGCCGCTTGGTCCGCTCCTCCGGTCTCCAAGCGCATATCGCTCCGGGCCTTTGATGCCGCCAACGCCATTGAACCGCTCGGCTATCGGTTGCTGGTCCGGCAAGGGGATCCGTCGAATTCATTCGAAAAAAGTCCTTTCCGGAACGGAGCTGGATCAAACATGACGCGCAGCTGTCAGGATTGATCCGCCATCTTTTTTTCGTCCCCAGGATTAGGGCCTTCCTCGTTTTCCAGGAGAAGAGAGATGAGTGTCGAGATCGAAACCATTTTCAGCAGCCACGCACAGGGCCGCAGTCTTTTGCTGGACGCTTTTCGCGGCATTGCCAAAAGACTCCGCCGTTATGGCGTCAGCAGGGCAACGCATCGTGCCCTGTCTCGTCTGGGCGAAAGGGAGCTCAAGGACATCGGTCTGTTTCGAACCGAGTTCGGTGGTTGCGACCTGGACAAGGAGAAGATCCGCGCACGAGATTGACGAAAATCTCCTTGGGCGGCTGGCATTCTCCCCTGTCAGCCGCCGTTCTTTCGCGTAAGCGTCCTGATCTCCGGACCGCTCCAGGCAAGGAACATCACCAGAAGGGCAATGAGTGCCGCTGCGATCACACCGTAGAACGGCAGGTCGAGGTCAAGTCCGATCAATTCGCCGCCGAGCAGGGAAATCACTCCGGCGACCAGGGTGAAGACGGCGATCGTCACCCCCATCACCCAGCCCTGCTCCTTGTCGCTGACGGCGGCCGAGTAGAGGCCGAGGAAAGTCGGGTAGGCGATGCCGAAGACGAAATAGAAGCAGAACACCGGAATGTAGGTCAGAAGCGCGGACGGGGCGGAAACGAATGCGGCCGCTGACAGCGCCCAGACGATAAACGTGATCGCCAGAATGGCTTCCTTGCTTAAGCGTTTTTGCGCCGGCACCACCAGGAAGGTGCTGGAAAAGGCAAGCGCGACCCCGATTGTCAGCATCACCATGCTGCCGCCGAGTGTCCCGTAGCCGAAGCGGCTGGTCAGATAGTTGTCGACGAAGATGTAGAAGGACAGGTTGGCGATGTGAAAGAAGACGAACACCGTCGTCAGCCGCATCACCTTCGGATAATCCCGGATCTGCCACAAAAGCTCGAAAATCTCGGCTGGCCGGAACACGAAGGGCGGGCGCACCGCGCCGCTGTCCTCGGGCTCCTTGAAGGACGTCAGCACCAGGGCGATCGCAATCGCGACAAGCGCCAGGCTGGCATAGAACGGCATCTTGATGCTGGCGAGACTGCCGAGCACATCGGGATCCGACAGAAAGCCGCCGAGGATCGGGCCGCCGACAAGGCCGAAGCTGACGCCGGTGATGATGTAGCCCATGTTGCGGTTGCGGTCTTCTTCGTCCGTGCTTCCATCGATCATGGCCGCCTGTGCGATCGGCTGGTTGCCGGCCGTCAGGCCCGTGATCGCGCGGCCGAGAATCAAAAGAACGAAACTGTTGAGGAAAAGCGCCGCGATTGTCAGCGCGTAGCCGCCGAGGGCACCGAAGAGGCAGATCAGGATCGCCTTCTTGCGGCCGATGACATCCGACAGTTTGGAGATATAGGGCGCGCCGAAAAACCAGCACAGGAAGAACACGCCGATGACCAGGCCGTAGTCGAAATGGCGGGCCGCGTCGGAGGAATCTTTCGGCAGCATCGATGTCGTGGGTTCCATCACCAGGCTGTTGATGATGGGAAAGACCAATCCCTGGCCCAGAAGATCGACGAATACGACAAAAAGCAGGGTAATCCTGGCAAGAACAGTCATCCGCACTTCCCCCAAAGCCGTAGTAGTCTAGGTGAAGTGTCCTGGTGCGGCAACGAAAAGCTGCAGGCCGGAAGGGAGCTCAAAGGAAAACGGGCCCCGCAGGGCCCGCCAATTCGGAATGAGCCTGCCCGGTTACACCGCCCGGTGGGCGTCGTACTGGCCGTGTTCGCGGAAGCGGTCCAGATAGGTCGGCAGGACGGCGGCAAGGGTTGTCGGCTTGATGCCGAGTCCTTCGAGCGTGCGGCCCTGCGCGCGGGCAGCGTCGGAGACGACATTGTCGGATTTCAGAAGTTCCACCTGGTCGGCTGTCAGAGGCGCGCCGGGAACGAGTTGAAGAACCTTGCCGAGGGCGGAGGCGATCGGGAAGGGCAGCGGGAGCAGAACGCGCGACCGGCGGGTCACTTCAAGCATGTCCTCCAGGCATTCCTTGAAGCTTTTCACTTCCGGACCGCCGAGTTCATATGTTGCGCCTGCCGTCAGCTTGCCGTCGACCGCGCGGGCGACTGCTTCGGCTACGTCACAGACGTAGACCGGCTGGAACTTCGTCTCGCCGCCGCCGATCAGCGGCAGGACAGGGGCGAAGCGGGCCATGTCGGCAAACTGGTTGAAGAAATTGTCTTCCGGGCCGAAGACGATGGACGGGCGGATGATGACGCTGTCGGGCAGGGTTTCCAGAACGCCCGCCTCGCCGGCTGCCTTTGAGCGGGCATAGGCCGAAGAGCTTTCGGCATTGGCGCCGATGGCGGAGATGTGGGTAATGGCGGACAGGCCGGCTGCGCGTGCGGCTTCCGCGACGGCCCGCGGTCCGAAGGTCTGCACGGCGTCGAAGGTCTGCTTGCCGGAGGGGGCCAGAATGCCGACCGCATTCACCACTGCATCGGCACCGATGACGGCACGGTCGACGGACCAGCGGTAGCGCAGGTTTGCCTGGATCGGCATGATCTGGCCCGGCGCGCCGAGCGGCTGCAGATGCGTTGCCAGGTCCGGACGCCGGACGGCGGCGCGCACGCGGTAGCCGCGCCGGGCCAGCGCCTGAACGATGTGCCGGCCGAGAAATCCGGAGCCGCCGAATACCGTGACGAGTTTGCCGTTAAGAGGTGTGGACATCCTGCAATGCCTTCTGTCGCGTCTCAAATGATATCCGGCCCCGGAGCTTCCCCCAAGTGTTTCACCGGTTAATTCCCACAGTCTCTTAGCCCTTTGTAAGGTGCCTGTGAAGGGCTGCGTGTGAATGAACAAAAAAAGTATCATTGAGTGATTGACAAGGCCAATTCCGACCCTTACAAGCCCCCCTCACAGCCCAGGTGGCGGAACTGGTAGACGCGCTAGCTTCAGGTGCTAGTGCCCTTACGGGCGTGGAGGTTCGAGTCCTCTCCTGGGCACCAATTCCCTCGGAGTTTTCCCTCCGAGACACAAGAAACCGGCCTTTGGCCGGTTTTTTTGTTTTGCGGTTCGGGACACGATTTCGACCCGGATACCCGCGATATCCGAAGTGGGCCGGGCGTGTGATCTCCCCTGGATGCCGGGTCCTTTCCCGTCTTTGGAACAGCACGATTCAATTGCATACCTGTGGTGCATTCCTGTGGCTTTGCGATCGCGGGAAAACATGTATCCATGGGCGCGTAGGGAATCGATGACCGCCATGATTGAGACGCGCAAACAGACCGCTTCGGGAAAAGCGCCGGCGATTGTGTCGCTGAAGGGCATATCCAAGACCTTTCAGAACGGCCTGACCGCGCTCGAGGATCTTTCGCTGGACGTCCGGCAGGGGGAATTCGTGTCGCTGCTCGGGCCGTCCGGCTGCGGCAAGTCGACGGCTCTGAGGATCATCACCGGCCTGACCGACCCGACGGCGGGATCAGTCGCCTGGCCGCTTGAGGGCACAGGTCAAAAGGATGCCGGCCAGCAGGACCACGCGCTGAGCTTCGTGTTCCAGGAACCGACGCTGATGCCCTGGGCGACGGTTTTCGACAATGTCTGGCTGCCTCTGCGCCTCAATGGGCAGTCCAGGGATGCGGTTCGGGACCGTGTCATGGATACGCTGGACATGGTCGGACTGGTACAGTTTTCCGGCAGCTACCCGCGCGAGTTGTCGGGAGGCATGAAAATGCGGGTTTCCATTGCACGCGCGCTGGTGACCCGGCCGAAGATCCTGCTGATGGACGAGCCTTTTGCCGCCCTCGACGAAATCACCCGGTTCAAGCTGAACAACGACCTCCTGCAGCTCTGGCAGAGTGCCGGCCTGACGGTCGTATTCGTCACCCACTCGGTGTTCGAATCCGTTTTCCTGTCGAATCGCGTCGTCGTCATGGCGGCCCGGCCCGGAAGGATCGCCGGCGACTTGGAGATCAACGCGCCTTATCCCAGAGACGAGGACTTCCGCACATCACCCGCCTATTCCGGCTTTTGCCGCGACGTTTCGTACATGCTGCACAAGGCGATCGACAGCGGCGAGGACGCCAACGAGGCGACGACGTAGCAGCCCGGGGCAGGACATCCGAATTTTTACACGTAGATTCATATCTTGACCGTCCAGTGACTGGAGACCCTAACTGCTGGTTCGGGGAGTTCAACCAGATTGGCGAAGATCATGCAGGATATATCCATCCAGCCGGAAAAAACGCAGGAAACCGTGAAGGCGACAGATCCGGTCTGCGGCATGTCCGTGACCCTGGGCAAGGGCAAACCGACCATGAGATACAAGGGGCAGGACTATCAATTCTGCAACCCAAAGTGCCACGACCGGTTCGAAACCGATTCCTGTTTCCATCTCTCGGGAAACAGCAAGAAGAAAATGTCGGGCGACCGGGTGACCGGTGGCACGCTCAACAAGACCGGCACTTTCACGATGGAAGCCGAACTCGTTAGCGCGGACACGCTGCTCGCCAAGATCGTCGACATGGTAGCCTCGGCGCAGCGCTCGCGCGCGCCGATCCAGGGTCTGGCGGACAGGGTTTCCGGTTATTTCGTTCCGACCGTCGTCGGCGTGTTGCTGTCGCCCATGCTGGCGGCGGCTGAAACTGTGAGGTGATCGCGATGAATATCGGTACCGTTTCGAACCGCAGCGGCCTTCCGGTCAAGACGATCCGTTACTACGAGGACATCGGCCTCGTCCGGCCGGACCGCGGCGGCAACGGCTACAGGGAATTTTCGCCTTCCGATCTGGAACGGCTGAAATTCCTGCAGCGAGCCCGCAGCCTCGGATTTTCGATTGAGGAGTGCCGGGAGCTTCTCTCGCTCTATGAAGACCGCAACCGCGCCAGCGCGGACGTCAAGGCCCTTACGGAATCGAAAATCGGGGAGGTCGACCGCAAGATCGCCGAACTGCAGTCGCTGAGACGCGTGCTGACAGACCTTGTGAGGGCCTGTCATGGCGACGATCGGCCGGATTGTCCGATCATTGACGATCTGGCCGGCCGGCCGGAAGCGGTGTTCGAAATCAATGGAACGAAGAAAAGCCGATGACCAAGAAACTTCTGATCGTGACCGGCGCCGTGTCCCTTTTGGTCCTGGCGGCGCTGGTCTGGGGACGGTTTTCCGGCGATGACGGCCAGCCGGAATCCGGCGCGGCCCTTGCCGCGGTGACCGTGCCGGATCTCGCCGGCACAGCCCTGGAGGGCGAAGCCCTGTTCAACGACAAATGCGCGGCCTGCCATGGCAAGAACGCAGCCGGGCGCAATGGTTTCGGACCGCCGCTGGTGCACAAGATCTATCAGCCGGGCCATCACGCCGACGGCGCCTTCCACGTGGCCGCGATGCGGGGTACCCGGGCGCATCACTGGCCATTCGGCGACATGCCGCCTGTCGAGAATGTAACCGTGCAGGATGTCGACAAGATTGTCGTCTACGTGCGCGCCCTGCAAAGAGCGAACGACATCAACTGACCGGAAGGCCGTCATGGGCCCTCCCGCATCAAAAAACAGTCTTCTTGAGGCCTGACTCAGGGTGATCTTCGGCAATCCGCTTGCCACATCCGGTGCCATGTTCTACCTGACGGTCACGAACTGCAGTAGTTTGCTAGGTGCCGAGCCGGCAGAAGGAGACGACGAGACATGACCATCCGCTACCACAGGGGCGATCTTCCGGATCTGAAGGCCTATGAGAGGGCAAGCGCGGTGGCTGTCGATTCCGAGACACTCGGTCTCAATCCGCTCCGGGACCGTCTGTGCGTCGTTCAGCTTTCTCCGGGCGACGGTACGGCGGACGTGGTCCAGATCGCGAAAGGGCAGACCGAGGCTCCGAACCTCGCAGCCCTGCTCACGGATCCGTCCAAGCCGAAGATTTTTCACTTCGCCCGGTTTGATGTTGCGGTGCTGCGTCACTATCTGAACATTGAAGTCGCACCTGTGTGGTGCACCAAGATCGCGTCCAAGCTTGTGCGCACCTATACGGACCGGCACGGACTGAAGGACATCACCCGGGAACTCCTGGGCGTGGAATTGTCGAAACAGCAACAGAGTTCCGACTGGGCGGCGGACACGCTGTCGGAGGCGCAACTGAGCTATGCGGCTTCCGATGTGCTTCACCTGCACGCCCTGAAGGCGAAACTGGAATTCATGCTTGCGCGCGAGGAGCGGAGCCATATTGCCAAGGCGTGTTTTGAATTTTTGCCGATGCGTGCCGAACTTGACCTGAAGGGCTGGGACGAAAACGATATTTTTGCACATTCGTGATTTTTTCTGCCCGCGACGGAGGAGTTCTCCGGTGGTGGACGCAATTCGGAGACTTTGTTGAACGCAGTCAGTGGACATCCGGGAGGTTTGGCTCCCCGGCGGGAGCCGAGCCGGGCGCAGAAGTCTGCGCGCCGGCACAGCCTGCTGGTGCGCATTCTGCGCTGGCTGTTTCCGGCCGTCGGCCTGCTGATCCTGGCAGGCATGATCGGTCTGGTGGTTCTGTTCAACCTGCTGAGCGGTCTTGGCGCGACCAATCTGATGCTGACAAGCGAAGGCCTCGTCATGGACCACCCGGAGCTTTCCGGACATGACGGCGAGCGCTCCTACAAGGTGACCGCGCAGCGCGCCATCCAGCGCCTGAGCGATCCCCGGATCATCGACCTTGAAAGCATCCGGGCCGACATCGTGCTGAGCAAGGACGAAGGCGCCAAGATCGTCGCCCTGAAGGGAACCTACAACAATGCCGCCGAAACGCTGCGCCTGTTCGACGGCATCCAGCTCGAATGGAGCCAGGGCTACACCGTGGACCTGAGCGAGGTGCAGATCGATCTGAGCAACGGTGAATTGCGGACCGACGAACCGGTCTCAATCCGGTCGGATCAGGGGCGTATCATGTCCGGCAGTCTCAGCTATGATCAGAACAAGAGCCTCGTCCGCTTTTCGGGCGGGATCAAGATGACCATCAATCCGGTATCGGAAGGACGGTAGGGAATGACTTATTTCAAATATGCATTTGCAGTTGTCGCGGTGCTGCTTGCCGCCGGCACGGCGCAGGCCCAGACATTTTCCGACGCTTTCGCCGGTTTCGGATCGAACGATGGCGAGCCGATCGAGATCGAGGCAAGCGAACTGCGGGTGGAAGACAAGAACAGCACGGCGACTTTCGTCGGCGATGTGGTCGTCACGCAGGGCGAAACCAGCCTGAAGACCCAGCGCCTGAAGGTCTATTATGCCGGATCGGGCGCAGACAAGGCGGAGACAGCCGTCCAGCAGAAGATTTCCAGGCTGGAAGCGGAAGGCGGTGTCTTCATTTCCTCCAAGGACCAGACCGCCAAGGGCGACCAGGCCAGTTTCGACATGACCCGGGAAATCATGGAGATGACCGGAAAGGAAGTCGTGCTGAGCCAGGGACCGAACGTGGTGGTCGGCAACAAGCTCGTCGTCAACCTGAAGACCGGCAAGGCCAACCTGACGGCAGGCTCCGGCAAGGTCAGCGGCCAGGGGGACGGCAGCAGGGTGAAGGTTCGCATCCAACCCAACAGCGTGCAGAAGAACAACTGAGGCGGAAAGCGGCGTTCCGCGGAACGCTATTCTGACTCGACAGGTTTTGCCGTAGTGCTTATGTGAAGCGGCGGCGGCAACGGATGGGCGGCGTATCGGTGAAGAGAACTGCTTCGGATTATAACGGGTTGCATGGAAGCATGCCCGGAACGGGTCACGGCACGGATCAGCGCGGCGAGGATTTGTCGCAGGCGCTCGTCGTCGAGGGCATCGGCAAGACCTATGGTCGCCGCCAGGTCGTGAAATATGTCAGCCTGTCGGTCAAGCGGGGCGAAGCGGTCGGCCTTCTGGGGCCGAACGGCGCCGGCAAGACGACGACTTTCTACATGATCACCGGCCTCATTCGTCCGGATCAGGGCCAGATTTCGCTCGAAGGCTTCGACATCACCCGCATGCCGATGTACCGCCGGGCCCGCCTCGGGATCGGCTACCTGCCGCAGGAAGCCTCCATCTTCCGTGGACTGACGGTGGAGGAAAACATTCGTGCCGTCCTGGAAGTGATCGAGCCCAACCGGCAGAAACGGCGCGAGGAACTCGACGAGCTGCTGGCGGAATTCGGCCTGACACACCTGCGCAAGTCGCCCAGCATCGCCCTGTCGGGCGGGGAGCGGCGGCGCGTGGAAATCGCCCGGGCGCTTGCCAGCCGGCCATCCTTCATGCTGCTCGACGAACCCTTCGCCGGCATCGACCCGATCGCGGTCGGCGACATCCAGCAGCTCGTGCGGCACCTGACACAGCGCGGCATCGGCGTTCTGATCACCGACCACAATGTGCGCGAAACGCTCGGCCTGATCGACCGCGCCTATATCATCGCGGCCGGCGAGGTCCTGACCGAAGGACTGCCCCAGGAAATCGTCACCAATCCCGACGTGCGCCGCCTTTATCTCGGCGAGCAATTTACGCTTTGATGACAGGTCGCCGCCTAGGATATAAAGTCAGTCTGCAACGAATAAGCAAAAAGCAGACCAAAAAGTCTTAGCCTGGGAAATACATGGCCATTTCAACAAAGCTGGAGATGCGGCAAAGCCAGTCGCTGATCATGACGCCTCAGCTCATGCAGGCGATCAAGCTGTTGCAGATGTCCAATCTCGATCTCGTGGCCTATGTGGAAGCGGAGCTGGAACGCAATCCCCTGCTCGAGAAGAGCGACGGAGAAAGCGGCGAGCAGGGACCGGCCGGCGACATGGACCTCGGGGCAGGCCCCGATGGCCAGTCGGTTTCGACCGAAGGCATGCGCGGGTCGGGCGACGAGCCTGATACCGGCGACTGGATGCAGAACGATCTGGAAACCGGATCGGAGGCCATCGCAGCGCGCATGGATACCGATCTCGGAAATGTTTTTCCCGACGAACCGGGAGTTCCCGCCTCTCCCGATCCCGCCCTTCTGAGGGCCGGCGACAGCTACAAGAACGCGACAAGCAGCAGCGCGTCGGACGACTACAATCTGGAAGCCTTCGTGGCCGAAGAGGTTTCGCTCGGCGCCACGCTGGAAGAACAGATGCATCTGGCGCTCAGCGACGAGGCCGACAAGCTCATCGCGGGCCATCTGATCAATTCGCTGGACGAAAACGGCTATCTTTTTGTCGACCTTCATGAGGTCGCAGACCAGCTCGGCGTTGATCTCGAGCGCGTCGAAACCGTTCTGGCCGTGCTGCAGACCTTCGAGCCTGCCGGGGTTTTCGCCAGGAACCTTGCCGAATGCCTGAAACTGCAGCTTGTCGACCGGAATCGCTTCGACCCGGCGATGGACGCGCTGATCGCCAATATCGAACTGCTGGCCAAAAGGGACCTCGCCGCGCTCAAAAAGATCTGCGGCGTCGACGACGAGGATCTCCTGGAGATGATCGCGGAGATCCGGGCACTGGATCCCAAGCCCGGCAGCGTGTTCGGCTCGTCGCTGGTACAGCCGGTCGTTCCGGACGTATTCGTCCGACCCGCGAATGACGGCAGTTGGGCGGTGGAGCTGAATTCGGACACCTTGCCGAAGGTTCTCGTCAACCAGACCTATTTCGCCAAGGTGATCAAGACGGCGCGCAACGAGACCGAAAAGGAATATCTGACGGAATCGCTGCAGACGGCCAACTGGCTGGCCAAGAGCCTGGACCAGCGGGCCAAGACAATCCTGAAGGTCTCGACGGAAATCGTGCGCCAGCAGGACGGGTTCCTGACCTATGGCATCGCGCATCTCAGGCCGCTCAACCTGAAGACCATTGCGGACGCGATCAGCATGCATGAATCGACGGTCAGCCGCGTGACCTCCAACAAGTACATGGCAACGCCGCGCGGAATCTTCGAGCTGAAATATTTCTTCTCCTCGGCCATTTCCGCGACCGTGGGCGGTGACGCCCATTCCGCCGAAGCGGTCCGGCACAAGATCAAGCAGATGATCGATGCGGAAGACCCCAAGGCGATCCTGTCCGACGACACGATTGTGAAAATTCTGAAGGACGAAGGGGTCGATATCGCGCGCAGAACCGTTGCCAAATACCGGGAAGCCATGAAAATCGGCTCGTCGGTTCAGCGCCGCCGCGAGAAAAACACGCGAATTTAGTGTTCGTGGCCGCCTGCGATCTTGCCGTGGCCGCACGCCACGTCCGGTTATTCGGCGATTTCCACTGAAACAATATGTTGAATTCACGCGCAGAATTCAGGCGGGCCGCGGGTTTTTTTATATTCAATTGACTCTTTGCGATGGCGCAATTATAGCAGCGCCCTCATGGCGTAAAGAGGGGATGGCGCTTCGGCGCCGACTGGTCCATTCTACAGACTTGAAACGTTCGTCGTTTCAACGCCGGCGCTGCCGGTGAGCTATCGGTCAATAGAAAAAGAAGAGGTCCCCATGGCTTT
>JBNKGB010000033.1:0-39709 GCA_050289605.1 Roseibium sp.
CCGGGGACTGACGCTCCAGGCGGCGGCGCAGATCCAGAAGTCTTGCGGCGCGGGTGAGCTCATGGGTCGGAGCTCTTCTGTCGGTTCCCGCGTCATGCAGCACAAGGTCTTCCAGGTGGATCAGCTCGCCGTCGAGCGCCATGGCGGAGGCGATGTCGAAGAAGTGGGCCCGCGCCTGGAACCCCGCACCGAGGTCCGGCGTTCGCTTCACGCGTTCGTCCACCCGGGTCAGGACGCGGCTTGAAACATCCAATGGCGCGGCCAGACGCGGCCACGGCAGGCTTTTCAGAATTTTTGCAAGGTCATAGGGCGATGACATTTAACGATATTAGAAGACAAAAGAAAACAAACAAGCAAAAAAGTATCATCACCGGTATATGCGCAAAAGACATCTTTTTATCATCGATAAGTATCCCTTATCGTTAGTTAGACTTTTGAAGCCGCATGTGTTAGAAATCGGGACGTTATCCGTTCCTGGAAAGCCTGACAGCGCATGCCCGAAACGCCCCCTTCCCCTTCCGATCGTCCGGATCCGGACTTGTCCGGAGCATTGGACGAAAAAATCGAAAAACTGGACATGCTGGCCGCCATCGTGCCTGCCATGGCCGGACCGGAGCGTTCGCAGCAACTGGCGCATCTCTTGAGCGATGACGACATCGAGACGCTCCGCCATCTTGCCCGCGAAGGCATGGGCGAAAATTCCCTGAGAGCCCTCACCTCTGATCTTTCCTATCTTGAAGCCTGGTGCGCCGCGGCGACGGGACTTTCTCTCACCTGGCCAGCACCAGTGACGCTGATCCTGAAATTCGTCGCCCATCATTTGTGGGACCCGGAAAAGAAAAAGTCCGATCCGTCTCACGGCATGCCTGACGAAGTTGCCGAACGGCTCGAGGCGCAAGGATTGCTCCGCAGCCGAAAGTCAAACAGCCTCCGGCTGCCGCATGCGCCGGCGACCGTGCAGCGGCGCCTGGCGTCATGGTCGACGCTGCATCGCTGGCGCAATGCCGAGGGAAACTTTTCCTCTCCCGACGTGCGCTCCGCGATGCGTCTCGCGGTCCGGGTTGCCGACCGTCCCAGAACCAGAAAAAGCCGCAAGGCGATTACCGCGGATTTTCTGGAACTCTTGCTCGGCACCTGTGACGGATCGGAGGTGTCGGCACCGTCGCTCGCGGATTTGCGGGACAAGGCGTTGTTGCTGACCGGTTTCGCGTCCGGCGGCCGGCGCCGGTCCGAACTCGCCGGCCTGAGACTGGGGCAGATTACCTGGGAAGATCCCCTGCCCGCCGATCCGGACGATCCGGCAGGCGCATTGTTGCCCACCGCGAGCCTCCGGCTGGGCCGCACCAAGACCGAAGGGTCTTCCGACGACAATTCGGTGTTGCTGATCGGCCGGCCCGTGGACGCCCTGAAAGCCTGGCTGGAAGCTGCGAAAATCTCGGAAGGCGCCGTCTTCCGGGCGATCGACCAATGGGGCAATGTCAGAAGCCGCGCCCTCACCGCGCAGTCGGTCAACGCCATATTGAAAACCCGCTGCGCCCGTGCCGGGCTCGACCCTGCCGACTTCAGCGCGCATGGTCTCAGGTCCGGGTTCCTGACCGAGGCCGCCAACCGCGACATTCCGATCCAGGACGCCATGCTGCAGTCCCGGCACCGCTCCCTCGCCCAGGCGTCGTCCTATTACAACGACGCCGGCCGCGGCCGCAGACGCTCCGCCAGAATGCTGGGGTGAGGCTCGTCACCGCCGGACGGCAACGCCCCCCCTTCCCCAGTCCCGGAAGCCATCCGGGTCATACGTATTTGGCACCAACTTGCCTGCCGGCGGCGCGTCCGGTGATACTGAAAGACTGACCGGCCGCGGGCTGTTGCCTTCGACTTTCTGGAAGGGTCTTCCGATGGGCATCAAGACGATTCTGGCGATCACCGAACTCCATGCCGCGCTTGGAAATGTCGAAAAAGCCATTTCCGTGGCGCGGGCCTGCGGGGCCCATCTCACACTGCTCAACATTGGCGAAGTTCCGGATTTGCCGTTCTATGGCTATGGCGGGCAAGGCTACCTGGAAATCTGGGCGAAGGACTGCGATGAGCGCAAGGCCGAGCTTGTGTCCATTACGGCCGACCTGGAGGAAAGGCTTGCGAGAGAGAATATATCCTACGATGTGCGACCCTATATGGTTTCGGCAGCACGCGAGGACAACCTGATCTCGCGCCATGCCATCTATTGCGACATGACGCTCCTTTTGCGTTCAGGGGAAAACAGAGCTGAACATGATCGAGAAGAAGGCGATCGATGGCGCCTTGTTTGATGCCGGCAGGCCTGTCCTGTGCGTTCCGGCATCCGTCAGTCCGAACGGGTTCGGCGGTCACGCGGCGATCGCCTGGAACGCTCACGGCGAAGCCGCGCGCGCCGTTTTCAGTGCCTTGCCACTTCTGAAACAGGCCCGGGAAATCACCCTTCTTGTGGTCGACCCGGTTGTCGGCGACGAGGATCACGGAGAGGACCCTGGCACTGACATAGCCCTTGTTCTGGCCCGCCACGATGTACGGATCGACGTTTTGAACATTGCCTCCGCGGGCAGATCCGTGTCCGAAGTCCTGCTCGAAACGACGCAGGAGCTTGCCGTCGATCTGCTGGTTATGGGCGCCTACGGTCACTCCCGACTGCAGGAGAATATTCTGGGCGGAACGACCAGGGACATGCTGGAATTGAGCAGCGTAGCGTTGCTGCTGTCCCACTGAAGCTATCTGGAGCCGAGGGCATCGGCTCCTGCCGCCTCCTTCCCGCGCTCCTCCCGCTTGGCCCTGATCGCCAGGAAGATCTGTCCGGCGACCAGAGGCAGGAGGCTCATCGCGCAGGCCAGCGCCACGCCCTCTCTTCCCGGCCATGCCAGCCCGAGCCTGTCCGCCAGGTACGGGAGTTCCATCGCAAGCCCGATCAGGCCCAGGCACAACAGCAGCGCGCTCCAGACATACAAGTTGCGTGTGATGTCATTGCGCAGGATGTCCGACGAAGACTGCCTGACGTTGAAAACGTTCCAGAGTTGTGCCAGCGCCAAAGTCAGGAAGGACACCGTCACCGCGTCGCCTGCATTCATGTCCAACTGGAAAAGCGCCACCCCAAACGCGGTGAGGGTTGCCAGCGTGATCGCGCCTCCCAGAAAAGCGATCAGGATCCATCTGGCACCGTCGACGATGGGTTCGCGCGGGTCCCTGGGAGGCTGATGCATGACCCTCGCGTCCCCCTTCCCCAGTCCAAGGGCGAACGCCGGAAAGACATCGGTGACAAGGTTCAGAAACAGGATCTGGAGTGGTAGCAAAGGTACCGGCAATCCAATGCCGACCGCAATGCCGACGATGAGCACCTCGCTTACATTGCACGACATCAAATAGACCACGAACTTGCGAATGTTCTCGAAGATGACCCTGCCCTGCCGCATGGCAACGACAATGGTGGCGAAATCGTCGTCTTTCAGAACTATCTCGGACGCTTCGCGCGCAACCTGCGTGCCCCGCAATCCCATCGCAATGCCGATGTCGGCCTTCCTCAATGCCGGCGCATCGTTGACGCCGTCCCCGGTCATTGCAACCACATCGCCGTTTGCCTGAAAGAGCGATACCAGCTTGAGCTTCATGTCCGGTGCCACGCGGGCGAAAATATCGGTTTTCAGCAGACACTCGCGCTTGTCGGGTTCAACCTGCCGAGGGTCGAACCCGACGAGGTCACGACCGGTCAGCACCTTCAGTTCTCCCGTTCCGAGACCGGCATCGCCCGCGATCTTGGCGGCCGTTTCGGCGTGGTCGCCCGTCATCATGACAACGCGCACACCGGCCTGCCTGCAGGCCCGGATCGCGGCCGGCACATCCTCGCGCAGCGGATCAAGAAAACACACGAGGGCAAGCAGGGTGAGCCCGTCATAGGGATCGTCCGCATCCGAACCGGCAACCTTTTGGGCGAGAGCCAGCACGCGCTGGCCGGACCGGGCCGCCTGCTCATTGCGCGCGAACCAGTCGGCTCGGCCCGCATCCGTCAACTCCCGTGGGCCATCCTTGCCGAGAACCATGTCGGAGACTTCAATCACGGATTCCGGAGCGCCCTTCACGGCATAAAGAAACCCGTCACCACGGGAGTGCACCGTCGCCATCATCTTCCGGAGTGGGTCGAATGCGTGCTGGCTGACCGGCTTAAGTTCGGTCAGCAGATCGGTTCTTGTGACCCCGGCTCCTGCCGCCACCGAAAGAAGCGCAATTTCCATCGGATCGCCGATCCTGTCGCCACCCTTGTCGTCCGGCAACTCCGCCGTGTTGCAAAGCACACCCGTCGCCAGTGCCCGGGCGAGACTCTCCATATCGTCCGTCTTGAGCTTTCGATCCCCGGCGCGAAAATGGAGGTCGTCCCCCTGGCGCCGGACGGCGACATCCTCCTGGGCGAGCAGATATCCGACGACCGACATGCGGTTCTGCGTCAGCGTGCCGGTCTTGTCGGTGAGGATCAGCGTCGTCGCTCCCAGCGTTTCGACGGCCGAAAGCCGCGTGACAAGCGCGTTGCGCGCCGCCATCCGCCACATGCCGCGCGCAAGGCACAGTGTGGCCACCACCGGCAGGCCTTCCGGGATCGCCGCGACGGCCAGCGCCACGCCGGTCTTGAGCATGTCGGGGATCGAATGTCCCCACAGGATACCTGTCACGCTGGTCAGGGCGGCGAGAACCAGGGTCAGCCACACGAGCTTTTGCCCCAGCTTGTCGAGGCGCCTTTCCAGGGGCGATGCTTCGGCTTCCGCCTCCTGAGCCATGGCGCTGATGTGTCCGAGTTCGGTCTCCATCCCCGTGGCGACGACAACACCCACGCCGAGGCCCTGGGTAACCGCAGTGCCGCTGAACGCCATATTGGTGCGGTCGGCCAGTTGGGTGTCCGAGGCGAGCCTGCCGGCCTGTTTCGTCACGGCAGCGGACTCTCCCGTAAGCAGGGATTCGTCGCAGCACAGGTTGGATGCGGATATCAGTCGCAGGTCCGCGGTGACGATGTCTCCTGCCTCGAGAATGACGACATCGCCGGGAACGAGTTCGCGCGCATCGATCTCCTGAATGCGGCCGCTGCGGCGCACGCGGGTGCGGACCTGTGAAATGCGGAACAGGGCCTCCATCGAGCGGGCCGCCCGAAGCTCGGTGAAGAACCCGATGGCCCCGTTCAGGACCAGCACGATCGTTATCGCGATCGCGTCGGCAAGATCTCCGAGCGCAAGCGACAGAGCGGCAGCGGCGCCCAGAAGCCATACGATGATGCTGGTGAACTGATGCAGGAGGATTGCGAGGGCGCTACGAGGCTTGTGTTGGCGGAGCCTGTTGAACCCGTGCACCTTGAGCCGGAGGGCGACGTCTCCTTCGGTCAGACCGCGCGACGGGTCGACCGCAAGGCTGCCGGCTACCTCACCTGCTTCAACGGCGAAGGATGGTTCCGAACATCCGAACTGTTCCATGCTTCAAAGCTTTCCGTCTCGTCCGGCGAGGCAGGCCCATCGCCGGGTGTGGGCGTCCTGATCAACCGGCCTTGTCAGGGGGAGGGCGGTTCCCGTTCTTCCAGCAGTCTTGTCAGCATTCTTCTGATGTGATCCTGCGCTCCGAAGAAGATGGCAGCCACTACGATCCGCTCTTGCCTTTCGTCCGGCAGAAACCACACCGCCGCGCGTTCCATCCGAACGAAGCGCAATCCAGGCAGGACATCCTGCCGGAGGGTTCCGATGAAAGGCATGCGGACGAGCGAGTCGATGCTGGCACGAACAGACCTGATCCGGTCCGCGGCATTTTCCAATGCCGCCTCCGCGTCCTCGCCCAGATCGACATAGGTTTCGAAGAGATGGTCGAAGATCAGCTCGAAATCACGCTCCGCGGCGAGCGAGTACTCAAGCGTCCACACTGAGGTCGCGCCGTTTCCGTTCGATCATGCTTTCCAGGCGGCGCTCCATGTCCGCGGCGGGAACGGTCGGACCTTCCAGCCGTTGCCCGATCAGCTTCCGGAGCGCCAGGATCTCCAGGGACTCCAGCTCGGTCTTCTGACGCAGCAGTTCCAGGCCCTGTTGCAGGACGGAGCTGAGGCTCGAATATTGGCCGGACTCGACCAGGGACCGCGCAAATGCGTCCTGTTGTTCGGTCAGCGAGATGGAAGACTTGATGCTCACGGGAACTCTCCTTCACGTCAAAGGTGCTACTCAGTGGCAGGGCTGTCAAGCTCCCGGTTCTACCACGCCGTACGGAAACCTTCCACGCCGGATAGCCGTGGAGGGCGACCTCTACACAGTCGCACGCGGCTTTGCGCGTCAGCTCCGCCATGTCTCGTCGGGAATGTCTGAAGTTCCTTCCCGCATTCCGCTACATAGCAATTGCTATATTTTTCCAATCTCAAACCTCGATAACGAATGCAGTTCGCCAGTATCCGGCCAGCCTCGGCCATTTGCATCAATTTTGAGTGATTTTGCCCGTTTGAGAAAAAGAAAGTTGTGTTTTTGTGGGAATTGTGGAGTAATGTGTGAATTGTCGAAAATTTGAGCCAGAAACTTGAGCGTTCATCCCCACCGGGAAATCGAGTTGCTGAACTTTTCGAAAATGCCCGGGGATCCGCCCGCAGCGGGGACCTTGTCGATGCACCGACCGTGTCGAGCGTGACAATCGGCCTTGCTGTGGAGCATGTGCGCGGGGATGGAAATGAATGAAATCAGGACGCATGCCCTGCGCATGGCGGACATCGCCGAAGAATTGGCCCGAGGGTTCTTCCGTGGTCGGCTCGGCATTGAATTCAAGGCTGACGAAAGTCCCGTCACGCAGGCCGACAGGGCCATCGAGACCCGGATCCGGACCTATCTGTCGGAGCAGTTTCCGGATCATGGCATCTACGGCGAGGAGCACGGGATTGAAGGGGAAAACGCTGACAACATGTGGATCGTCGATCCGATCGACGGCACACGCTCCTTCCTGTCCGGCCATCCGCTGTTCGGTTTCCTGCTGGGCTTCCTGGCGAAGGGCGATCCCCGGCTGGGTGTCATCGGCATGCCCGCACTACGGGAGACATTCATCGGCATCAAGGGGGAGGGGGCCTGGCTGAACGACGAGCCCATCCATGTCTCCGGCCAGGCGGACCTCGACAAGGCGATCCTTTTCATCAACGAAGGCGAGAAACTCTACAGGGATGTCCCGGCGGTTTTCGAACGCCTGATGCGAAGCGGACAGACACGTCGCTTTGCCTATGACTGCTATCCGCACGCACTGCTGGCCGCCGGCCATGTGGACGTTGTGGTGGACTATGATCTGCAGCCCTACGACTACCTGCCGGTATCCTGCGTGGTCGAGGCGGCCGGCGGCCGCGTGACAGACTGGCAGGGAAGGGCGCTCACGATGGAGTCCGACGGCTGCGTCGTCTCCGCCGCAACGCCCGAGCTGCACGCCCAAATGCTGGATTTGCTAAGGGGGTGATCAATGGCGATCGTCAGTTTTCTCGTAAGTCTCTTCGGCGCGACCATGTTGCTTCTGTTCGCGGTGCGGATGGTCCGGACCGGTATCGAGCGGAGCTACGGCGCCTCCTTCAAGCACTTGTTGACCGGCCATCGCAGCCAGTTGCAGGGAAGCTTCATGGGGATTGTGCTGGCGATCATCCTGCAGAGTTCGGCCGCCGTCGCCCTGCTCGCCGCCGGATTTGCCGCGAGTGGAATGCTTAGCTTCGGCATGGGGCTGTCGATCGTTCTCGGCGGCGACCTCGGATCGGCGCTGATCATCCAGCTCCTGTCGTTCAGGCTGGACTGGCTGGTGCCGCTTCTGCTGGCCGCCGGAGGCTGGCTCTTCGTCAAGACGGAAACCCGCAAATGGCGCCAGCTCGGCCGTATCCTGATGGGGGTAGCCTTCATCCTGATCTCCCTGCGGTTCCTGCGCGAGGCGATGGAGCCGATCCGCGACAGCGCCTTCCTGCCTGCCATTGCCGCCTATCTGGAACGGGACTACATCACCGCCTTCATCGTCGGCGGCGCCCTGGCCTTCGTCATGCATTCGAGCGTGGCAGCGATCCTGATGTGCGTCACGCTCGTTCAGATCGGGGCGCTGCCGTTTCAGGCCGGCCTTTCGCTGGTGCTCGGTGCCAATTTCGGCAGCGCCTTCATTCCGGTCTGGCTCACCCGCGGCATGGACATCCCAGCGCGGCGGATCCCGCTTGCCAACCTCTTCCTGCGTGGAGCGCTGGCCGTGGCGGTTCTCGTCCTTGTGCAAAAGCTCCTCAACTCCGGCTGGCTGGCAATGCCGCAAGGCGGCCAGATGCTGGTCTACGCCCATATCGGCTTCAACGTCCTGCTGCTGGTTCTGGCGTTGCCCTTCTGCAATCTGCTGGCGGTGCCGATGGCCCGTCTTCTGTCGCAACCAGGGGTACGCGCCAGGGACAAGACGGATATGTTGCGCCAGCCGGTCAGCGCCCTCGACATGGCCGACATCAAGGTGCCGGCTCTGGCCCTGACGGGCCTGAAACGCGAGCTCTTGCGCATGCTCGGCGCGGTCGAGGCAATGTTCCGGCCGGTGATGTCGCTTTACGAGGGCGGCGACAAGGAAACCATCCGCGCCCTGCAGGCCATGGATCTCGAAGTGAACGACTGTCTGTCAGGCATCCGCAAATATGTGGCTGCTATCCCGCGGGAAAGTTTCGGGGAGGAAAATGCCCGCGCCGCCCTGGACCTGGCCGAGTACGCGATCCGGCTGGAGACGGCCGGTGACGTGGTCTCGAAACGCCTTGCGGTGCTGGCGGACGAGATGCGCAAGAAAGGCGCCCGTTTCTCCCGCGAAGGACATGAGGAGCTGATGCAGATGCATGGGGCGATCCTCTCCAACCTGAAGCTCGCCTCCAATGTCCTGATTTCCGACGACCTGGAGAGTGCGCGCCTGCTCAGTCTTGAAAAGACCGAGGTAAAGCGCGCGGAAGGCCAGAGCCGAAAACGCCACCTGAAGCGCCTGCAACTGGGCAATTCGGAAAGCTTCGAAACCAGCGACTGCCATCTGGAGACGCTGAGGGCACTGCGCGAGTTCAACAGCCACATCGCAGCTGTTGCCTATCCGATCCTCTATCGCAACGGCCAGTTGCTGGAGACCCGTCTGATCGAAAACATGCCCCGGTGTTCCCCCATCGGCGCCTGATCGACGGGCCAGCGCCATGTGCGCGAGCCCGGCAGAAATGTCATGATGCCGGGGCAAGCCAGGAAAGATAGGCGTCGACGCCGCCGTTGCGCGCCGCATGCGCATCCGCTTCCCGTTCCTCCAGGCTGGCGGCGCTGGCACAGACTTTCGCCAGCGCCTCGGCGACCATGGCTGCCTGACCGGGTTTCAGATTGCAGGGGTCGAGCTGGAAATAACCCAACTCCACCTCGTGGTTGCGCACGATGATGGCGGGCTCCTGTTCGCCGAGGGCGCGGGCGAGGGTGGCCGCGTTCGCGCCGAGCCTGGCCGCATCGATGTTGACCTGCAGCCGGTCCAGCGGGTTGCCGGTCGGATCGGGAACGATCACCGGATCGATGCCGGGGAAGGGGGCGAGCGTTTCCGCCCAGAGGTCAAGGGTGGCCCGTTCCTGCGCGCGGATCGCCTGATGATCGCGCCTCTGCCATTGCCTCAAGGCGGCAATGGCCCCGGCAATGCTTTCCTTGCCGATCTTCATGCCGCGGCCGATGCCGATGTTCTGAAGATAGGCCGCGCGGACGAGGTCCCGGGTGCCGGCGATGATGCCGGAGGTCGGGCCGCCGAGGAACTTGTGCCCGGAATAGATCGCCATGTCCGCGCCATTGGCGATGAAGCCGGTCAGGTCGTATTCGGAAGCGGCATCGACGATGACCGGCACATTGGCCCGCCGGCAGATCTCCGCGAACCGCGGGAACGGTATCTGGCCGTAATGGACCACATGGTGAGAGACCACGTAGAGCGCGGCGGCGGTTTTGCCGGTGAGGGCGCTTTCCAGCTGATAGTCCATGGCAAGGGTCGACTGGCCGATGGGACGAACCGTGGCACCCGCAAGCTCGATCGCCTGGGAAATCGGGGCGCCGTATCCGCACAGGTGTCCGAGCTGAACGACAACCTCGTTCTTCTCGCCCGGATCCTTCGGCAGGGCTTCGGCCCGGCCCGGGTCCATGCCGGTGATGCAGCCGGCAACGCAAAGCGTGATGCCCGCGCTGGAGGAAGCCGTCATGCAGCCGGCCTCGGCCCCGGTCAGGTCGGCAATCGCCGCGCTCGCCAGGGTCTGCAATTCGTGCATGCTCACGAAGTCGCCCATGACGGCGGCCGTCTCCCGGCGGACCTCGTCGCTGGCAATCGAGGCGCCGAGGCCCGTCATGGTCCCGGAAACGTTGATCAGGCGCTTGCAGCCATTGGCGTCGTGCCAGGACCACATTTCATTTTCTGCCATCGGGAAGGCCCTTTTCAGTCTCTGAGTTCGAAGACGGCTTCGATCTCCACCGTAATGTTGTTGGGAAGCGAGGCAACGCCAAATGCAGAGCGGGCATGGATACCGTCCGCGCCGAAGATGTCCGCAAGAAGCGTCGACGCGCCGTCGATGACGAAGGGGTGACGTTCGAAATCGGCGGTCGCGTTGACCAGCCCCAGGAGCTTGACCACGCCGGACACGCGGTCCAGCCCGCCCAGGGTGTCGCGCAGCGTCGCCAGGATGTTGACTGCCACCAGACGTGCATGATCGCGCGCTTCTTCCGCGCTGACCGGGCCGCCGACCTTGCCGCAGAGCAGCGTGCCGTCGGCCTGCACCGGACCCTGGCCGGAAACAAAGGCAAGCCGCCCGGTCTGGCGCACGTTGCAGAAGGCGCCGATGGGATTGGGCGCGGCCGCGGGAAGCTCGATGCCGAGACCGGCGAGACGCTCGTCGATGGAGGCAGGGATTTTTTGATCAGGCAGGGGCATAAAATTCTTCAATTCTCTTGCAATAGCTTAGATGACCGGCACTGGCAGCATAGGGTTCGGGAGCGCCTTTGGCGCAGACCTCGGCCGCATGAGGACAGCGGGTCCGGAAGACACAGCCCGAGGGCGGATCGAGCGGGCTTGGAATGTCGCCCTTGAGGATCGTGCGGCTGCGCTCCAGGGCCGGGTCGGGCACCGGGATCGCGGACAGAAGCGCGCGGGTATAGGGATGCGCGGGCCTGGTATAGAGCGGGCGCGACGGGCCGATTTCCACCACCCGGCCGAGATACATGACGACGATCTGATCGCACAGGTATTCGACGACCGAAAGGTCGTGCGCAATGAATAGCATGGTGAGGTTTCGCCGCTCACGCAGGTCGAGAAGCAGGTTGAGAACCTGTGCCTGGATCGACACGTCGAGCGCCGATACGCTTTCGTCCGCGACGATGAAGTCGGGCTCCAGCGCCAGTGCCCTCGCGATGCCGATGCGCTGGCGCTGCCCGCCGGAAAACTCGTGCGGGAAGCGGTTCATGTGGTCCGCCTGAAGGCCCACTTCCTCCAGCAGGGCCGCAACCGTGTCACGTCGGGAGCGCGCGGTGCCGATACGATGGGCGCGCAGCCCTTCGGAGACGATGTCGAGGACGCGCAGACGCGGATTGAGCGAGGAGACCGGGTCCTGGAAGATGATCTGCATGCGCTTGCGGGCCTCGCGCAGCTCGGCCGGGTTAAGCGTGTTCAGATCCTGCCCGTCGAAGATGGTCTGGCCCCCTGAGGGCTCGACAAGGCGCAAGAGCGAGCGTCCCAGCGTAGACTTGCCCGACCCGCTCTCGCCGACGAGGCCGGTGATCGAGCCGCGCGGGATGTCGAAACTGACGTCGTTTACGGCATGAATGGTGCCGCGCGCTGTCGGGAAGCGCTTCGACAGATTGCGGATCCGGACGAGGGGCTCTGGCATGGTGTCATGCATGGCTCACCTCCCGTTCCGTGTGGAAACAAGCCACGCGATGGTTTTCGCCAAAATCTTCCAGGGCCACCGGATGTCCGCAGGCTTCGTCGGCCCGCTTGCAGCGCGGCGCGAAAGCACAGCCGGGCGGCATGGCGCTGAGCGGGGGAACGGTGCCGAGGATCGGTGCAAGCCGTTCGGTCTCCGTGCGCCCAGGCATCGGAATGGAGTGCAGCAGGCCCTGCGTATAGGGATGGCTCGGACGGGAGAACAGTTCCTTCACGTTCGCCTGTTCGACGATTGCACCGGCGTACATCACCGCCACGTCGTCGGCCATCTCGGCGACGACGCCCATGTCGTGGGTGATGAAAAGGATCGACATGCCGAGGTCGCGTTGCAGCCGCCGCATGAGATCGAGGATCTGCGCCTGGATCGTGACGTCGAGTGCCGTGGTCGGCTCGTCTGCAATCAGCAGCGTCGGATTGCAGACCATGGCGAGCGCGATCATCACCCGCTGGCGCATGCCGCCGGAGAGTTCATGAGGATAGTTGTCGATCCGGGACACCGCCGCCGGTATCTCCACGAGTTCCAGCATTTCAAGGACGCGCTTGCGCCGTCCCGCCGCGTCGAGGTCGCTGTGCAGCAGCAGCATTTCGCCGATCTGGTCACCGATGGTGAAGAGCGGGTTCAGCGACGACATCGGTTCCTGGAAAATCATCGAGATTTCCGCGCCTCGCAGCTTGCGCATTTCTCGCTCGGAGGCGGCCGTGATGTCTGTGACATTGCCGTCGGAGCCGCAATAGCGGATCGAACCGCCGCTGACCGAGCCGTTTTTCGGCAGCAACCCCATGATGGCCAGCGAGGATACCGACTTGCCCGAGCCGCTTTCGCCGACGAGTGCCAGCGTGCGGCCCGGATGAAGCGTGAAGGAGACTTCGCGCAGCGCCGTTACCGTTGAGCGCCGCGAGCGGAAGGCGACGCGCAGACCGTTGACGTCAAGGACCGGTGCGTTCATGCGCCCCTCCGTCTTGCCGGCAGGGCCGAAGCTCCGATCACCGTCATGCGGGGTTCGAAAACCTCTTTCAGGGTCAGCCGCCCGCCCAGGCTGTCGACGACCTCGCCGTCATCTTCCGACAGGTCGAAAATGGTGAAATCGGCCTTCTGTCCCGCTTGCGTTCCTCCACGGGCGCCAAGGCCGAGAACGGAGCGGGGCCGATCGGTGACAGCGGCGATGACCTCGTCGAATTCCAGCCCGACCGCCAACAGCTTGGACATGGTGGTCGCCAGATCGAGAACCGGACCGTTGATGTTGCGCAGGTGCAGGTCGGTGGAAATCGACCAGGGCCGCAGGCCGTCGCGGATCGCATCACGTGCCGTGTCGAAGCTGAAGGAGGCGACGCCGTGACCGATGTCCATGCGCACGCCGGTGTCGGCAAGGCGCATGGCTTGCTCGAAAAGTGCCTTCGTGTCCCGGATCGAGCCCGCCCGCTTGCCGTTGAAGCAATGGGTGACGATGTCTCCGGGCGTCAGGATGTCGAACACTTCGTCGATCAGGGGAGGGGGCTCGCCGATATGAACCATCAGCGGCAGGCCGAGAATTTCCGCGGTACGCTTGGCGATCCTGGCGGGCGTGATGCCCCAGCCGCCGACGATGACGCCCGAAGCCCGGACCTTGATGCCGCAGATCACGTCGCGGTTGGCCTCCGCGACCGCCAGTGTCCGGTCGATATCGATGGAGCGCGTGTCGATCAGTTCCGGCACCCGGTTGCAGGCGACGAGGCCGATGGAGCCGATGTTGAGGAAGGCGCGCACGGTTTCCTGCTGTGCGTCGATGACATATTCGCGCAAGCCGTGAAACGCGGCTTCGCCCGCAGACCCGGCGTCGGCCATGGCGGTCACCCCGGTGGCACGGCCCGCTTCCGAAGCGCGCACCGAAATGTCGGTGCCGCCATGCCAGACGTGGACGTGCAGATCGCACCAGCCCGGCGACAAAAAGGCGCCCTTGCAGTCGATCACCTCGGCTCCCGGCAACTCGGAAGCGGCGACGAGGCCGTCGTCGCCAACGGTGATGGTGCCGGGGGCGGCATCGAAACCGATGGGGCGGAAATTGGTGAGTTTGAGCGCCATTTCAGACCTAGAGCTCCTTGACAAGACGAGGGTCGAGCGCATCGCGCAGGCCGTCGCCGATGAGTTGCAGCGCCAGGACCGAGACCGAGATCGCAATACCGGGGAAGAAGATCAGGAAGGCAGCCTGATCGAGATACTGCCGGCCTTCGTTGATCATGGTGCCCCAGCTCGGCGTCGAGGGATCGATGCCGACGCCGAGGAACGACAGCCCGGCCTCTGCCAGCATGGCATAGGCGAAGATGAAGGTTGCCTGCACGATGATCGGCGACAGGATATTGCGCAGAACATGCGTCGTCATGATCGTGAAGGTCGACGATCCGAGCGCCACCGCCGCCTCGACATAGGGCAGCTCGCGGATCACCAGCGTGGAGGCCCGCACGATCCGGGCAATGCGCGGTGCATAGACGATGGAGAGGGCAATGATCACATTGATCATCGAACCGCCGAGAATGGACACCAGCGCGATGGCGAGCAGAATGTCCGGAAAGGCCATCATGGCGTCGATCAGCCGCGACATGGGCGGGTCGAGGCGGCGGAAGAACCCGGCCACCAGTCCGATGGCGATGCCGACGGCGGAGGAGAGCGCGGCGACGCCGAGCCCGATGCTCAGCGACACGCGGCCGGCATAGAGCAGCCGCGAAAGGACGTCGCGGCCGAAGGCGTCGGCCCCGAGCAGGAAGCCGGTGCCCGGTGCCGAGAGGCGCGCTCGCACCGACATCTTTGAGGGGTCTGCCGGGGCAACGATGTTGGCAAAGGCGCAGAGCGCGACGATGACGACGAAGACCAGGAGCGCGATCAGCACCGCGCGCCGGGAAAAGAGCAGGGCGAGGAAGCCCGGTTCGTCTGCAACGGCTGTCGAGGCGGCCATGGTTTCTCCTCCTCAGTACCGCACGCGCTTGTCGAGGGTCAGGTAAAGCAGATCCGTCACAAGGTTGATGAGCACGTAAATGGACGCCACGACGATCAGCGCGCCCTGGATGATCGGGTAGTCGCGGCGCAGCACGGCGCTGACCACCAGGTTGCCCATGCCGGGGATGTTGAACACCCGCTCGGTGACGACAGCCCCCGACACCAGCAGGGCGAAGGTCAGGCCGACGACGGTGATGATCGGGATGGCGGCGTTCTTGAGCGCGTGCCGCAGGACGACGCGCATCTCGCCCATGCCCTTGGAGCGGGCGGTGCGGATGTAGTCCTCGCCCAGGATGTCGAGCATCGACGCCCGCGTGAAGCGCAGGATCAGTGCGGAATTGACGATACCGAGCACGATCGACGGCAAGACGAGGTATCCCATCCGCTCCAGGAAGGTGGCGTCGGGCCCGCCATAGCCGGAGGCGGGAAACCAGCCGAGATCGGTGGCAAGGTAACGCTGGAACATCAGCCCGGTCCAGAAACTGGGGATTGACGCGGCCAGCATGGCCGCGGTGATCGCGCCCTGGTCGAGGAACGAACCCCTCCGGTAGGCGGCATAGATACCGATCGGTGTCGCAATGATCAGCGCAATGGCGAGCGAGAACAGGGACAGGAAAATCGTCGGTTCGGCGCGGGCGGCAAGAATCTGGGTCACTGGCTGGCGGAAGAAGATCGACTGCCCGAGGTCGCCCTGGACCGCATTGGCGACAAAGGCCAGGTACTGGACGATGATCGGCCGGTCGAGGCCGAGTTCGACACGCAGGGCCGCGGCATCCTCCGGTGTCGCCTCCGGGCCCAGGATGAGCGCTGCCGGATCTCCCGGGGCCAGGCGAACGATCAGGAAGGCAATCGTCAGCACCAGAAAGATGACGACGAACATCCCGAAAAGGCGCTTGACGATATAGCGTGTCATGCAGGGTCTCCAGCCAGGTCGTAAAAAAGAGGGGGCCGCCGGAGGAATGCAGCCCCCTAGGGTCCGTGCCCTAACGGGCGTTATTCGGCCTTTGCGTTCCAGAAGTACGGCCAGGGTGTGGCGCCGAGACCTTCCAGCCCGTGCCGGGTTCCCTGCAGCGCGTTGAACGCACCGATCTTGATGAAGCCGACGTCTTCGAAGACTTGGCTTTGCAGATCGGCGAAGAGAGCCTTGCGCTTTTCAGGATCGGTTTCCGTGGTGAAGGCATCAAGGATGGCGTCCTTTTCCGGGTTCGACCAGCCGAGCCGCGAGGTCTTGCTGTAGAGCGACGTCAGGGCGGGTTCCGGCAGGAACGGCGAGTGGGTGATATAGACGTCCCACAGGGCCGGATCGTTGCGGCGCTGGCCGAGCGTTGCCCAGTCGACGACGTCCATCTGCACCTTGAAGCCGGCAGCTTCCAGCGCCACCTTGGCGACTTCCGCCATCTTGAAGTGGAATTCGTACTGGCGCGACGTCAGGATCCTGAGCGGCGTGCCGTCGTAGCCGGCCTCTTTCAGAAGTTCGGCCGCCTTGGCCTGGTCGTTCTGGTTGAAGAGCCCGGTTCCGGCGTCGTTCCGCCAGGCCCAGCCCTCCGGGTACATCGGGCCGTCGGTGATGAAGAAATTGTCGTCACCGAAAGCAGCAAAGAGCATGTCGTCGACGGGCAGCGCCGCCTGAAGCGCGATACGGATCGTCTTGTCGGTCAGAAGGCCCGCCTTGTGGTTGATGGCGAAGATCGGCCAGCCGAAGGGCTTGAGCAGCAGCGGATCGGCCACCTCGCTTGCGGCGAGCCGGGCATAGCTTTCCGCCGGAAGACCGTCGGCGAAGTCGAACTGGCCGGACAGAAGGCCTTCGACGCGGGTGTTGGGATCGGGAACCGGGATGAAGCGGATCTCGTCGGCGATCTGCTTGCGGGCGCCGGCGGCACCGTTGGACGGCTCGTCCCGCGAGACGTAATTGTCGAAGCGCACCAGCTGGAGATGCTGGTCCGGCACATGTTCGGCGATCTTGTAGGGGCCGGTGCCGACGGGTTTTTCGATCGTGTCGGCGATTATCTCCTCCGGGTAGACCACGGCGGCGGAGTTGGAGAAGGCCAGCAGCGATAGCAGCGGCGAATAGGGTTCCTTCATGGTGATGGTGACTTCGTAATCGCCTGTGGCGGTCACCGCGTCGACCTTGTCGGCAACGCCCTTGCCGCGCGAGGCGACCTTCAGCCAGCGGTCCAGGGAGGCGACGACATCCTTTGCGTCCATGGTCGAGCCGTCATGGAAAGTGATGCCCTGCCGGATGCCGATCCTGTAGGTCAGGCCGTCCGCGGAAATCTCCGGAAGGCCGGTCGCCAGCAGCGGGGCGATGTTCCAGCTGGCGTCGAACGTATAGAGCGTTTCGACGAAATGCTGCGTGACGATGGACACCACGTCCTTGGTCGAGACCATCGGGTCGAACGTGTCGGCTTCGCCGATGATAGCGACGTCAAGCGTCTTGCCGGCCGCGAAAGATGCGGTCGAGGGTGCAACGAGCATGCTTCCTGCGAAGAGAGCGGCAAGGACCCTGGTCCTGCCGGGGAGACCGTATTTCATTTCCACCTCCATTATTATGAAATATATATCACAATAACGGTACTCGAGCTATAGTCCGACGTCAAGCGGGTGGAAACTTGCCGCGAACGGTCGGATTGACCTCACGCGCAAGGCTCCATAGTTATAGAAGCCACTTCAGGGGAGTAGACGATGACCGGCGATACGAGAAAACGGGTTGGAGCCATTGAAAGAGCGCTTCAGATTCTCGACGTCCTGACGGATCGCCAGCAACCGATGAGCACCTATGACCTGGCGCAGAAGACTGGCGCGCCGGTCTCGACCATCTACAAGATCGTCGACGAACTGATCGATCGCTCCATGCTTTCGCGCGTCGGCGACAACGCGGTCTGGCTCGGTCCGCGCCTGATGCGCTACGGCCTCACCTACAGGTCGCGGATGGATGTCTTCAACGAGGCCAAGCGGGAAATGGAGGCCTTGGCCGAGCGGCTCGGGGAAACGATCCAGATCTGCGCGCGCGACGAGGACATGATGGCGGTGATCGGCATGTCGCGTGGCAAGGACCATTTCAACGTCGCCTCCGACGTCGGCACCCGCGTTCCGCTCAACTGGACCGCGTCCGGACGATTGTTGCTGGGTCACCTGAACGAGGAGGAGAGGGTGCGGATCTTCCGAAAGATCGCCCGGCCTTCCACCACCGGACGGGCCGAGACCGACCCGGTCAAGCTCGCGGAGTTGTCCGGCAAGGAGTTCCGGGAGCGGCTGGCGGTGCAGATGAGCGCATCCGAATTCGCCGTGGCCTGCATTGCGGCGCCGATCTGCGACGAGACCGGGACCTGTGTCGCGACCATTTCCATCGTGCTACCGGAAACGAGAGCCCGCGCCGAGATGGACCACCTGGTCGACGAGGTTGGCCGGTCGGCGCGCAATATCGAAACCGCTTTGGGGCGCAGGACAGGATAAACTGCCGGAGCCTCTGGAAGCAGCAACAGTTCGTCCCTGACCGGACGGGCAAGACAATAGGGGGAGGGAAGCCGGAAATGCGTGTACTCGTGATAGGCGCTGCCGGAATGGTGGGCCGCAAGCTGGTTGAAAGACTTGGCGCGGAGCAGGATGTCTTCGGTTTCGAGGTCGACCGGCTGATCCTTGCCGATGCCATCGAGCCGCCGGTGCCGCCGGCCTTGAAGGAGATAACCACGACGCGGACCATGGACCTTGCCAGGCCCGGGGATCCCGAGAAACTGATCGCGGACAGGCCGGACGTGATCGTCCATCTGGCCGCCATTGTTTCAGGGGAAGCGGAGGCCGATTTCGAAAAGGGCTATGCCGTCAACCTGGACGGCAGCCGGGCCTTGTTCGAGGCCATCCGCCAGGAGAGCCTGAGGGAGCCCTATTTTCCGCGTTTCCTCTTCGCCTCGTCGATCGCGGTCTTCGGCCAGCCCTTTCCGGAGAAGATCGGCGACGAATTCTTTACCACGCCTCTTACCAGCTACGGCACCCAGAAGGCGATCACCGAGCTGCTGCTGGCGGATTACACCCGGAAGGGTATCTTGGACGGTATCGGCCTCCGCCTGCCGACGATCTGCATCCGGCCCGGCAAGCCCAACAAGGCTGCCTCCGGCTTCTTCTCCAACATCCTGCGCGAGCCGCTCGTTGGCGAGGAAGCCGTCCTGCCGGTTGATGAAAATGTGCGCCACTGGTTTGCGAGCCCTCGTGCCGCCGTTGGCTTCTTCGTCCACGCGGCGCGCATGGACACCGGCCTGATCGGTCCGAGGCGCAGCCTCACCATGCCGGGCCTGTCCGCGCTTGTCGGCGAAGAGATCGAGGCCCTGCGCCGCGTGGCCGGTGAAAAGGCCGTCCGCCTCATTCGCCGCGAGCCGGACGCCGACATTCAGAAGATCGTCAGCGGCTGGCCGACGGACTTCGATGCCCGTCGGGCGTTAGACCTCGGCTTCAGGGCCGAAACCAAATTCGACGACATCATCCGAATTCACATTGAAGACGAACTGGAAGGGACCAGCGCATGACCAACGGAAATTTCGACGTGAAAGGCAGGGTCGCGCTGGTGACCGGTGGCGGTACGGGCGTCGGCAAGGCCGTCTCCCGGGAGCTGAGCCGGGAGGGATGGACCATCGTCATTGCGGGCCGCCGCATGGAAGTCCTTGAAAAGGCTGCGGCAGAGCTTTCCGACGAGACCGGTGGAATGGTGACCGGCATTGCCGCCGATGTCGGCGATCCGGCGTCCGTGCGTGCTCTCTTCGAGGAAATCGGCCGTTCCTTCGGCCGCCTCGATCTTCTCGTAAACAATGCCGGCATGTTCAACTCCGCGGTACCACTGGAGGAAATCAGCTTCGAGGAGTGGAGCAACGTCGTTGCCGCCAACCTCACCGGCGCGTTCCTGTGTACCCAGGAAGCCTTCCGGCTGATGAAGGCGCAGGACCCGCGTGGCGGCCGCATCATCAACAACGGCTCGATCTCGGCGACGACGCCCAGGCCGAACTCGGCCCCCTATACGGCGACCAAACACGCCATCACCGGTCTGACCAAGTCCACCGCGCTTGACGGCCGGCCCTTCGACATCGCCTGCGGCCAGATCGACATCGGCAACGCGGCGAGCGACATGACCGCCGGCATGAGCGCCGGAGTACGGCAGGCGAACGGCGAACTCGCCAGTGAACCGACCATCGATCCGCTGCACGTCGCCCGCGCCGTCGTCTACATGGCCGGGCTGCCGCTCGACGCCAACGTCCTGACCATGACCGTCATGGCGACCAAGATGCCCTTCGTCGGCAGGGGTTAGTTCCCGAAGGCCTCCCGCCCGGTGCGAAGCCGGACCGGGCGGGACGCGCGCGGATATTATCCGTTCAGCGGGCGACCCGGCGGCTGACCTGCCTCTGGATCCAGGTGGTGAATTCGACCGCCGCCGCGCTCCGCCTTCCCGGCGGGGTTGCCACATAATAGTTGTGTCCCGACCCGTCGATCACGGAGGCAAGCTGGATCAGGGTGCCGGAGGCAAGCTCCGGTTCGATGAGATAAGTCGGCAGGATGGCCGCACCGAGGCCGCTCACCGCCGCCGAGATGATCAGCGAAAACTGGTCGAAATAGCTGCCCTGCTGAGCATAGGCCGTCACCTCCGGAAGGGTTTTCTGGAAGACGCGCCACAGGTGCGGCCGCGAGGTCAGGTGGAGCAGCGGCATGTTGAAGATGTCCGTGGCGTCTTTCACCGCATTGGCCTCGATCAGCGCAGGCGAGGCCACCACCACCAGGTCCTCCGGGCAAAGCGGGGTCAGCTTCGCACCCGGCCAGTCGTTCGTTCCGAAGTGGATGGCGACCTCGATGCCCTGGTCGGCGAGGTCGAAGGGGTCCGACCGGCTGTAGACCATCAGGTCCAGGTTCGCGCGCTTTGCCTTGAAGTCTCCGAGCCGCGGTACCAGCCAGCGTTCCGCAAAGGTCGGCAGAACGGCGATGGACAGCACCTCCTGGGATTCTCCGGCAGCAACCGCCTGGGAAACCGTCCTGCGCAGCCGCGCGAGATCGGAGAATATGGCGTCCGCAAAGGACCGTCCCGCCCGCGTCAGGCGAATGCCGCGCCCCTCGCGCCGGAAGAGGGCCGCGCCGATCTGGTCCTCCAGTTCCTTCACCTGCCGGCTGACGCCGCTTTGCGTCAATCCGAGCTCCTCGGCCGCCGCGGTAAAGCTCTGATGCTTTGCCGCTGCCTCGAAGCAGCGGAGCACGGAAATGCTCGGTATCGGAATGTCCCGGTTCACCTGGTCACCTGTTTGCATGAGTTTTAGTCATGAAAATATCTATTTTTCACGCGTTATTGTGCCGGTCAAGTCGCGGTATTCTTCCTCATGGAGTTTTTAAGGGGAGTTTCGGACATGCAAAAGATTGCAGTCCTTGGTCTTGGTAAAGTCGGCACGCTTGCCAGCGAGCTCTTGCATGAAAGCGGCTTTTCCGTCACCGGTTTCGACAACCACACCGCCGCGGACCTGCCGTTCGAGACCCGGCGGATCGACGTTAGCGACACGGATGCCCTGAAGACGGCCCTGACCGGCTTCGACGCGGTTCTGTCTTGCCTGCCGTATTTCCTCAACATCGGCGTCGCCAACACCGCGCATGATCTCGGCATGCACTATTTCGACCTGACCGAAGACGTGCCGACCACCAAGGCCATCCTCAAGCTGTCGGAAACCTCCAGGGGCCTGATGGCGCCGCAATGCGGCCTGGCTCCAGGCTTCGTCGGCATCGTCGGCGCGCATCTGATCGAACAGCTCGACACTTGCCGGTCCTGCAAGATGCGGGTCGGGGCGCTGCCGCAGAACCCGGCGGGCCTGATGGGCTATTCCTTCAACTGGTCACCGGAAGGGGTGGTCAACGAATATCTCAACGACTGCGAAGTCCTTGAGGACGGCGAGATCAAATGGGTTTCGCCGATGGAATGGATCGAGAAGATCGTCATCGGCGGCATCGAGCTGGAAGCCTTCACGACCTCCGGCGGCCTCGGCACCATGTGCGACACCTACAAGGACCGCGTGCCGAACATGGACTACAAGACCATGCGCTATCCGGGCCACGTGAAGCTGATGAACTTCTTCTTCCACGAGCTGCTCATGCGTGAGCGCCGCAAGGAAGCCGGTGAGATCCTGGTTCATGCCAAGCCGCCGGTCAGCGACGACATCGTCTACATCCACGTTGCCGCGGAAGGTGAACTCAACGGCCGCATGCAGCGCAGCGAATTCGTCCGCGGGCTGAAGCCGGTAGTGATCGCCGGCAAGGAGCGCACCGCCATCGCCTGGACGACCGCCTCCTCGGTCGTTGCCGTCATCGAGATGGTGCGCGACGGCACCCTGCCGTCCAAGGGCTTCCTGAAACAGGAAGACGTGCCGCTTGACGCATTCCTGAAGACCCGGAACGGCGCCCGCTACAATGGGTAGTCACGCCACCTTCCGTCGGGCCGAACGCATCGGCGCCATCGCCCTGTCGGAGATCGTCCAGATCTCCGAACAGGCAAATCTTCTGCGCAGCGAGGGCCACGACGTGACCGCGCTGAGCACGGGCGAGCCCGACTTTCCGACGCCGCCCCACGTGATCGCCGCCGCCCACGAAGCGGCGCTGAACGGCCAGACCAAATATCCGCCGACCGGCGGCACGCCCACCCTGCGCGATGCCATCGCCGCCGGAGCCGGTGTCCTGCGGCAGAACGTGATCGTCTCGACCGGCGCCAAGCAGGTGCTCGCAAATGCCATGCTGGCGAGCCTCGATGCCGGGGACGAGGTCATCATGCCTGCGCCCTACTGGACGTCCTATTCCGACATCGTCGCGATGGCCGGCGGTACGCCCGTCGTCATTACCTGTCCGATGTCCGAGGGTTTCAAGCTGACGCCGGAAAAACTGGAAGCGGCGATCACGCCCAAGACCCGCTGGCTGATGCTCAACTCGCCGTCAAATCCCTCCGGAGCGATCTATTCCGCGGACGACATCCGGGAGCTCGCAAAGGTGCTGGAGCGCCATCCGCAGGTCTGGATCCTCGCCGACGAGATCTACGAGCACCTGAGCTTCGAGCCCTTCGTCAGCTTCGCCGACGCGGCACCGGCGCTGCGTGACCGGCTGCTGATCGTCAACGGCGTTTCGAAATCCTATGCCATGACCGGCTGGCGGATCGGCTGGGGCATCGGCCCGTCGGATCTGATTTCGGGCATGATCGCCGTGCAGGGTCAGGTCACCTCCGGTGCCTGCTCCATTTCCCAGGCTGCGGCCCTTGCCGCGCTGTCAGGGGACGGCGACCTGCTCGCCGAAAGGAACGCCGCCTTCCGGGCGCGCCGGGATTTTGTGGTGAGCCGCCTCAATGCAATCCCGGGCATCGACTGTCCCGTCCCGGACGGGGCCTTCTACGTCTTTCCGAACATCGAGGGCCTGATCGGGAAGGGCGGCTTCGAGGACGATGCAGCGGTCTGCGCCTGGCTGCTAACGGACGCGCATGTCGCCACGGTTCCCGGGCGCGCCTTTGGCCTTCCCGGACATATGCGGATATCCTTCGCCTACGCACAGGCGGATCTTGAAAAGGGTCTCGCCCGCATCGCCGAGGCCGTCGCAAAGCTCAATTCGGGCGCTCACCGAAACCGGTGACGCCGAACCACACATCACAGGAGATAAACATGGAACACGCACAGGTCTTGAGTGCTCTCGGTTTCAAAAACGAAGAGCTGACGGGTGGAAGCCTTGCCGTGCGCTCGCCGATCGACGGAGCTGAAGTCGCCCGCATCGCCGAAACGCCGCTTGCCGAAATGGACACCGTTATTGCCCGCTCCCAAGCCGCCTTCAAGAAGTGGCGCTCCGTGCCGGCACCCCGCCGCGGTGAACTTGTCCGCCTGCTGGGCGAGGAGCTGCGCGCCGCGAAGGACGAACTCGGCGCCCTGGTGACGCTCGAAGCCGGCAAGATCACCTCCGAAGGCCTGGGTGAAGTCCAGGAGATGATCGACATCTGCGACTTCGCCGTCGGTCTTTCCCGCCAGCTTTACGGTCTCACGATTGCCTCCGAGCGTCCGGGACACAAGATGTCCGAAACCTGGCATCCGCTTGGCCCCTGCGGTGTCATCACCGCGTTCAACTTCCCGGTCGCGGTCTGGTCCTGGAACTCCGCGCTGGCGCTGGTCTGCGGCAACCCGGTGATCTGGAAGCCGTCCGAAAAGACGCCGCTGACGGCGCTCGCCTGCCAGAAGATCTTCGCGAAGGCCGTTGCCCGTTTCGGTGCGGACGCCCCGGAAGGCCTGATGCAGGTCGTCATCGGGAAGGCCGACGTCGGCGAAGCCCTCGTCTCCTCACGCGACGTGCCGATCCTGTCGGCCACCGGCTCCACCCGCATGGGCGGCATCGTCGGTCCGAAGGTCGCCGCCCGCTGGGGCCGTCCGATCCTGGAGCTCGGCGGCAACAACGCCATGATCGTGGCTCCGTCCGCGGACCTGGAAATGGCCGTGCGCGCCATCGTGTTCTCTGCGGTCGGCACCGCCGGCCAGCGCTGCACCTCTCTGCGCCGCCTCATCGTTCACAAGTCGATCAAGACCGAGCTGGTCGCAAAGCTCGTCAAGGCCTATTCCAGCCTGCCGATCGGCGATCCGCGCAAGGCAGGCACCCTCATCGGTCCGCTGGTCGACGGTGCGGCCCTTGAAGGCATGCAGCGGGCGATCTCCAGCGCCAAGGCGGAAGGCGGCACGGTCCATGGCGGCGCCCCGGTCAGCGAAGGCGTCCCGGGCGGCGCCTATGTTGCCCCGGCCCTCATCGAAATGCCGTCCCAGACCGACACCGTGAAGACCGAGACCTTCGCCCCGATCCTCTATGTCATGGAATATGAGGACCTCAAGGAAGCCATCGACATGCAGAACGCGGTGCCGCAGGGTCTGTCTTCCTGCATCTTCACGCTGAACGTGCGCGAAGCGGAAACCTTCCTGTCGGCCACCGGCTCCGACTGCGGCATCGCCAACGTCAATATCGGCCCGTCCGGCGCCGAAATCGGCGGCGCCTTCGGCGGCGAAAAGGAAACCGGCGGCGGCCGCGAGTCCGGCTCCGATGCCTGGAAGGGCTACATGCGCCGCCAGACCTCGACGGTGAACTACTCCGCAGAACTGCCGCTCGCCCAGGGCGTCAAGTTCGACATCTGAACAAAAAAACGGGGCCCGCTTGAAAAGCGGGCCCCGCATCCGTGATCGGGCCCGGGGGCTGACCCATCACGTAGTCGGCCGTGCGCATCGCAACCCGGCGGCGGTCACGCCTTCACCTTTTCCATCTTCGGATCGTAAAGCGGGGCAAGGGTCACGCTGCAGGGCACCCGTTCCGTGGCGACCTCCAGCTCGTATTCCCCGTCCCTGACATAATCGTTGGACACGCCGTCCGGATTGCGGACGTAGCCCATGCCGATGGACTTGCCGATGGTGTGGCCGAAACCGGCGGAGGTCAGCCAGCCGACGCGCTCGCCGTTGCGGTAGATGGTTTCGCGTCCGAGCAGGATGATGTCCGGACCGGTGACGAAGGTCGCCATCTTCTTCTTCACGCCTTCAAGGCGCTGTGCTTCCACAGCGGAGCGGCCCTTGAAGTTGATGTTCTTCTTCATCTTCACCGCCCAGCCGAGGCCGGCCTCGTCCGGCGTGTGATCCGGCCCGATGTCGGAGGACCAGGCGCGGTAACCCTTTTCAAGACGCAGGGTCTCGATGGCCCGGTAGCCGGCGTTGACCAGCCCGAGAGGCCTTCCGGCCTCCTGCAGGGCCGCGTAAACGGTGGTCGCGTATTCCACAGGAATGTGCAGCTCCCAGCCGAGTTCGCCGACATAGGTGACGCGCAGGGCCGTGACCGGGCAGCCGGCTATGCCGATGACCTTGACCGTGCCGAACGGGAAGCCTTCGTTGGAGACATCGGCCGACGTGACCCGGCTCAGGATCTCGCGGGACTTCGGTCCCATGAGCGAAAGCACGGAGTTGGACGAGGTGATGTCGACCAGCTGGGCATTCATGCCGACCGGGATGTTGCGGGAAATCCAGTCGAAATCATGGGTGGCATAGCCGGTCCCGGTGACAATGTAGAACTCGTCCCGTTTCAGCCGGGCGACGGTGAGGTCGCACTCGATGCCGCCCCGGTCGTTCAGCATTTGGGTGTAGACCAGGGTGCCGACGGGCTTGTCGATATCGTTGGCGGCGATCCAGCCCAGGGCATCGCAGGCATCCGGCCCCTTGAGGAGGAACTTTGCAAAGGAGGTCTGGTCGAACAGCGCGGCCGCCTCCCGGCAGGCCCGGTGTTCCCGCCCGACGGCGTCGTGCCAGTTCGGCCGCTGGAAGGTGTAGATGTCCTGCTGTTCCTCGCCGCCGGCAACGTCCGCGAACCAGTTGGGCCGCTCCCAGCCGAGCTTCTCGCCGAAGACCGCGCCGTCGCCAAGCAGTGTGTCGTAGAGCGGCGACTTGCGGCAGGGGCGGGCCGAGTGATGTTCTTCCGAGGGCCAGGCCATGGTGTAGTGCTTGCCGTAGGCCTCGTAGGTCCGCTTGCGGATCCAGTCGTCGTCGAAATGCGGGCGGCCGAAGCGACGGATGTCGGCCGGCCAGAGATCGAAGGGGGCCTCGCCGGTTCTCACCCATTCGGCGAGCGCCATGCCCGCGCCGCCCCCGGCGGCGATGCCGAAGGCGTTGAAGCCGGCGCCGACGAAGAAGTTGGGCTGTTCCGGGGCTTCGCCGAGGATGAACATGCCGTCGGGCGTGAAGCTCTCCGGTCCGTTGATCAGTTCCTTGATGCCGGCGGTCTGAAGCGCGGGAACGCGGCCGAGCGACAGTTCCATCAGCTGCTCGAAATGATCGAAATTGCTGTCGAGCAGCGTGTAGTGGAAACCCTTCGGGATGCCGTCTTTCGCCCACAGGATCGGGTTCGGCTCATAGCCGCCCATCACCAGGCCGCCGACTTCCTCCTTGTAGTAGGTCAGCCGGTCCGGGTCGCGCAGGGTCGGCAGGTTGGACGGAACGCCTTCGATGCGCTCGGTCACCATGTACTGGTGCTCGACCGGTACCAGCGGCACGTTGACGCCGTAGGTCCTGGCGAAAGTCCGGGTCCACTGGCCGCAGCAGACCACCACCTTTTCGCAGTTGACCCGGCCGCGTTCCGTCACGACACCCTTGATGACGCCATCCTGGATGTTGACCGACAGGACCTTGGTGTCCTCGAAGAGTTTCGCGCCGGCCATGCGCGCGCCCTTGGCAAGGGCCTGGGTGATGTCCGACGGGTTGGCCTGGCCGTCGGTCGGCAGGAAGGCGGCGCCGACGAGATCGTCGATGTTCATCAGGGGCCACAGCTCAAGCGCTTCTTTCGGCGTCAGCAGCTGCATGTCGAGGCCGAAGCTGTGCGCGGTCGTCGCCTGGCGGCGCACCTCCGTCCAGCGTTCCTCGGTGCAGGCAAGTCTGAGGCCGCCGTTCATTTTCCAGCCGGTGGCCTGGCCGGTCTCTTCCTCAAGCTTGCGGTAAAGGTCGATGGAGTATCCCAGCAACTGGGTCACGTTGGCGTTGGAGCGCAGCTGGCCGACAAGACCGGCGGCGTGGAAGGTGGTCCCGGAGGTCAGCTTCTTTCGTTCCAGCAGGACCACTTCGACCCCGGCCTTGGCCAGATGATAGGCCGTCGAACAGCCGACGATACCTCCACCAATGACAACGACTTGAGAAGAAGAGGGAATGTCGTTCATATGGTCCTCGCTTCGATCGGGTCCTGTTCAACCCGGACACCTTGTTGATTCCGACGATTCCCGGAAGGATCTGATCCGTTGGAGCATCCGCAGCCAAGACGCAGCCGGGTCCCTACGATTCACATTCTCCTACCATGAAATCCACATTTGTTATCATGATATGCACATATAACCCCAAAAGTACACGAAAAACCAACATAGAAATGTTGAATCGTGTGTTCTTCTGACGAATTCCACAATGGCCGTGGTCTTTCGTGGGCGACTGACCTAGGCTATGGCACATAACTATCGGAGGAGCGTCGTACGGATGGAACCGTATCCCAACCACACGCAGCGGCAAATTCTCAACGAATTGCGCAAGTCGGGTGGATTGCAGAAGATCAGCTCGCTGGCCGAAATGCTCGACGTGTCGGGGGAAACCGTCCGCCGGAACGTCAAGCGGCTTGTGGAGATCGGAGCCGTCGAGAAATCCCACGGCACCGTGCAACTGGTCGACCTTGAAGACGAAGAAGACGGCAATCTCCAGGAACGCCTGAACGTGAACCAGGATGCGAAGAAAAGGATCGCCGCCGCAGTTGCGCGTCTGATTCCCAACGAAAGTTCCCTGTTTCTCGATATCGGCAGCACGACGGCCTATATCGCCGACGCCTTGCGCGGTCACCGCAAGCTGATGATCATGACGAACTCTGTGTACGTCGCCTACCGGCTGTCCATGCGCAACGAGAACCGCGTCTTCATGGCGGGCGGCGAGTTGCGCAGCCAGGACGGCGGTGTGTTCGGCGCCGATGCGATGGAATTCGTCTCGAATTTCCACACCGACTTCGCGATCCTCTCCGCCGCCGGTCTCGATCAGCGCAACGGCTTCACCCTGTTCGATCTTGAGGAAGCCAAGTTCTCGCGCAACATCATGGGCAATTCCGGGGTGCGGATCATGGCGTGCGATTCCAGCAAGTTCGGCCGCGAGGCGCCGGTGACCATCGGCGATCCGGCGCGGGTCGATCATCTGGTCACCGACGCCATGCCCGTGGATGGATTGCGGGACGCGCTGCACGAGTGGAACATCGAAGTCCATCTGGCCTCATAAGGCCGCGTAGCGGATCCACGCTGCACGACTTGTCGTCCTCCCATCCTGATGTGAACTGGCCCGTGCGGGAAGCGCACGGGTACTGTCGGTGTGTCTGCTCTAAAAAAATCCACAAAATACAACATCAGATGTTGATCTATGTGGATTTTTGTTGCTTTCATAGATCATGGTCTCATTCCTGATGAGGCGTGATGTGCAAGCGAGGGGTTGGGAATGAGCCGGCAGGAAACGAAACACCTCATCATCGGCGGCGGCATCATCGGCTGTTCGATTGCCTATCATCTGGCGAAAAACGGCGAAAAGAATGTGATCCTGCTGGAGAAATCCTCGTTGACGGAAGGCGCGACATGGCACGCGGCCGGTCTCGTCGGCCAGCTCCGGTCCTCGCGCAACACAACCCGCATGCTGAAGCGGTCGGTCGCCATGTATGACCGCCTGGAGGCCGAGACCGGGATGGCCTTCGACTGGAAGAAAGTCGGCAGCCTGCGGCTCGCGGCAACACAGGAGCGGCTCCTGGAAGCCAAGCGCCTGACCACGATGGCCCGCAGCTTCGACCTCGAAATGCACATGATCACGGCTGAAGAGGCGAAGGAGCTGTTTCCCTATATCGATGCGACGGGACTTCTCGGCGCCGCCTTCATCCCCTCCGACGGTCATGTCGACCCGGCGAGCCTGACCCAGGCGATTGCCGCGGGCGCGCGCAAGCACGGTGCCACCATCCGGCAGGGAGTCAAGGTCGAGGATTTCGAGGTGACCGACGGTCGGATCACCGGGGTGATGACCTCGGATGGCGACTATCGGGCGGACGTCGTCGTCCTGGCCGCCGGAATGTGGAGCCGGGAACTGGGCGCCAAACTGGGCCTGCACGTTCCCGCCTGCGCGGTCGAACACCAGTATATTGTCACCGAACCCCTGCCGGACGTCGATCTGGTCAAGCGCCTGCCGACGCTGCGCGATCCCGAACGCCTCGTCTACTACAAGCCGGACGCCGGCGGACGGCTGGTGATCGGTGGCTACGAGGAGGGCACGCTGCCCTTCGGCGACAAGGGCATCCCCGGCGAATTCGTCCGGCAGCTCCTGCCGGACAACCTGGAACGCTTCGGCCCGCTGGCCGAGCTGGCGGCCGAGGTGACGCCCATTCTCAACGAGGTTGGCGTGCGCACGGTAATCAACGGCCCGATCCCCTATTCCGCCGATGGCGACTTCGTGATGGGCTGGGCGCCGGAAGTCGAGAACCTGATGGTCGCCACGGGCTTTCTCTATGGCATTGCCGCCGGTGGCGGCGCCGGTGAAATGATCGCCGAATGGATCACCGAAGGCAGGCCGAGCCTCGACCTGTGGCCGCTCGACATCCGCCGCTTCGGTCCTCACCACGGCACCAGGGCCTTCATGTATCCGCGGGCCGTGGAGCACTATGCTCACCATTACAAGATGCGCTATCCGGGCCAAGAGCATGAAAGCGCCAGGGACCTGCGGCTGTCGCCGCTTCACGGTATCCTGAAGGAACGCGGCGCGGTGTACGGCTCCAAGAACGGCTGGGAACGTCCGCTGTGGTTTGCACCGGAGGGCGTGGAAGCGGTCGACCAGCTCGATTTCCTGGCGCCGGGCTGGCACAGCTTCGCGGCAGAAGAACACAAGGCGGTGCGTGAAGGTGTTGCACTGATCGACCAGTCGAGCTTTGCCAAGTTCGAGCTGATCGGGTCCGGTGCGCTCGACTGCCTGCAGCGGCTTGCAGCCTGCAACATGGACCGGCCCGCGGGTTCGGTCATCTATGCGCAACTGTGCAATGAGCGCGGCGGGATCGAGGCGGATCTGACCATCACCCGCCTCGGCAGGGACCATTTCTACATCGTCACGGGCTCCGGCTTCGGCACCCATGACGCCGACTGGATCCGCCGCCATCTGCCGAAGGACGGCTCGGTTCACCTCGTCGAGATGACTTCGGCGCGTGCCGTCATCAATCTCTGCGGTCCGAAGGCACGCGATGTCTTGCAGGCGGTCAGCGAGGAAGACGTCTCCAACGGGGCGTTTCCCTTCGCAACGGCCCGGGACATCGTGATCGGCGCGGCGCCGGTGCGTGCCGTGCGCATCGGATTCGTCGGCGAACTCGGCTGGGAACTGCATGTGCCTACGGAATTCGGCGCGCATGTCTACAACGCGCTGCGCGCCGCCGGCGAGACGCACGGCATCCGCGATGTCGGCTATCGCGCCATCGACAGTCTGCGGCTCGAAAAGGGCTATCTCTACTGGTCCGGCGACATCTCGCCCGACTATACGCCTGTCGAGGCCGGACTGGGTTTTCGCGTTCACCTGACCTCCGGAGGCGATTTCATCGGCCGCGAAGTGCTTGCGAAACAGAAAGCCGAAGGCCCAGCCCGCAGGCTCTGTACCTTCGTCACCGAAACCCGCTTGCCGCTTTACGGCGGCGAGACGATCCTGAGCGAAGGACGAACGGTGTCCCTGGCAACCTCTGCCGGGTTTGGCCACACCGTCGGCCGGACGATCGTCTTCGGATATCTCGATGCCGCGCTCTGCAGCCGGGAGGACTTCGAGATCGAGGTCTTCGGCGACCGCCACCCGATCCGGCGGGTCGACGAGCCGCTCTACGATCCGGACAACGAACGACTGAAATCCTGAGGGAGGAAAGATGACGGCAGACAAAGACAAGGTCGTCCTGGCGCTTCGCAACGCGCCCGGCTTCTCCGAGGTCAGGGCCCGGGACTGCACGATCACCCGGCTCGGCGGTCTGACCAACCTAGTTCACAGGGTGGTCTCGCCGCAGGGGGACGTCATCGTGCGCATACCGGGGGAGGGAACGGAGGAATACATCAACCGCTCCGTTGAAATCACCAATGCCAACGCGGCGCATCGGGCCGGCGTCTCGCCGGAAGTCATCTGGGCGGATGCAAGGTCCGGTACGATGGTCACCCGGACCATCGGCGGTATCACCACCATGACGCCGGCGCTGTTCAAATCCCGCGCCGGTTCGCCGGGCCGGGCGGGGGCGGCGCTTGCCCGCCTGCACAGGTCTGGGGAAAGTTTCGACTTCCGCTTCGAGCTGTTCTCCATGATTGAGGACTATCTGGCCGTACTGTCCAGGAAGGCGGCCGAACTGCCGGATGGCTATCACGACATCGTCCGGGCGGCAGCACCGGTCAAGGACGCCCTGGCGGTCAGCCCGGCGCAACTTGCGCCCTGCCACTGCGATCCGCTGTGCGAGAACTTTCTCGATGACGGCCAGGCGATGTGGATCGTCGACTGGGAGTATTCCGGCATGAACGATCCGCTGTGGGACGTCGGCGACCTCTGCGTGGAGGCCGGTATGGACGAGGCGCAGGAACGCGAGCTCCTGCTCGGTTATTTCGGCGGGGAGCCGAGCGCGGCGCAAAAGGGCCGTGTCGTCGTCTACAAGGCCATGTGCGATCTCCTTTGGACCCTCTGGGGACTGATCCAGCATGCGGACGGCAATCCGGCGGAAGACTTCTGGGCCTATGCGACGAACCGCTTCGAACGCTGCAAGACCCTGATTCAGAGCCCCGGGTTCAGCGGCCACCTGGCGGCGGTCAGGGCGGGCTAGATCGACTTTATCTCTCCCTGGGGTGCAACTGGTGGCGGAACCTTCGGGTTTCGCCATTTTTGTTTCGCGAGGGAACGCATTGTCGATTTTCTCGCAATTCCGGAGGAGGTGCCAAAAATACAGGCAAAACAGCCACATCAAAAACACTCATTCCCACATTTAGTGTTGTTTTAATGTTGCGTTCTGTGGGATTGTTGCTACGCTTTTCAAACCGGCCGGCAAACGGATCGGACAAAATGACAGAGTGGGGACTAGCAAAATGACGCGTAAGCTTCTGGCGGCTGTGGCTGCCCTATCAACACTGACATGGCAGGCCGCGGTGGCCGGGCCGGAATCGACCGATCCGATCAAGCTGACGACACATGACTGGACCGGTCAGATCATCACCACGACGATCATGGGCGAAGTGCTGAAGAATGCCGGCTACAATGTCGACTACGTCCAGGCGGACTACATTGCCCAGTTCGCGGGCCTGAAAACCGGCGACCTTCATGTGGCGATGGAAATCTGGGAGACCACGGGGCGCGAGGCCATGGACGAAGCCACGGCGACCGGCAAGGTCGTCAACTTGGGCGAGACCGGCATGCAGGCCATCGAGGAGTGGTGGTACCCGGCCTATATGGAAGAGATCTGCCCGGGTCTGCCGGACTGGAAGGCCCTGAACGACTGCGCCCAGGAATTCTCGACCCCGGAAACGGCTCCCTTCGGCCGCTATCTCGGCGGACCGGTCACCTGGGGCGGGTTTGACGACGAGCGTGTCGAAGCCCTCGGCATGGATTTCGAGGTCGTGCATGCGGGCACGGATGCGGCGCTCTTTGCGGAACTGGAATCCGCCTACCAGCGCAAGGCGCCGATCGTGCTCTGGCTATATTCGCCCCATTGGGCGCCGAAGAAATACGCGGGCAGCTACGTGAAGTTTCCCCCGTATACGCCCGAATGCTACAATGACCCGTCCGCCGGCATCAATCCGGATGCGGCCTACGACTGCGGCAAACCGAACGGGCCGATCTGGAAAGTTGCCTGGAAAGGCGTCGAGGAAAAGTGGCCGGGAGCTGCCAGCGCCATCCGAGCCTTCACGGTCAGCAACGACGACATGGGTGACATGATCGCCAAGGTCGATCTCGAAGGCGTATCGGTTGACGACGTTGTTGCCGCCTGGATGGCTGCGCATGAGGATACCTGGCGCTCCTGGATCCAGTAACGAAAGCTGCGGCGGACCCGTCTCGGGTCCGCCACTACCGTCCGCAGACCACTTGACCGGAGTTGATGATGGAGCGCCCTGTCATCCTGGATTGCCGCGGCGTCTGGAAACTGTACGGCTACCAGACCAGAGATTTTCTTGAAAAGCATAACGGGTCGCCGAGCGACCGGGACCTGGAGGCCAATGGCGTTGTCGGCGCCGTCCGGAACGTCAGCGTGAAAATCCGCAAGGGTGAGATCTTCGTCATCATGGGATTGTCGGGATCGGGCAAATCCACGCTTGTGCGGTGTCTCTCCCGCCTTGTCGAGCCGACGGCCGGCGAGGTGCATTTCGAAGGCAGCGATCTCCTGTCGATGAGCGAGGCGGAGCTTATCCAGGTCCGGCGCAAGAAGATGGGCATGGTGTTCCAGCATTTCGCCCTCCTGCCGCATCTTACGGTTCTGCAGAACGCCGCCTTTCCTTTGGAAGTTCAGGGGGTCGATCGGCGCACGCGCGAGGAAAAGGCGCGGCAGATGATCAACATCGTCGGCCTCACCGGGCGCGAGGATCACTATCCCCGCCAGTTGTCCGGTGGGCAGCAACAGCGCGTGGGTATCGCCCGCTCGCTGGTCGCCGACCCCGACCTGTGGTTCCTGGACGAGCCGTTTTCCGCGCTCGACCCCCTGATCCGCCGTGAGATGCAGGACGAGTTCCTGCGCCTGCAGTCCATGCTGCACAAGACCATCGTCTTCATCACCCATGATTTCGACGAAGCCATTCGCCTGGCGGACCGGATCGCGGTGATGAAGGACGGGCGCATCGAACAGACGGCAACGCCGGAAGAGCTGGTGCTCAATCCGGCAACGCCCTATGTCGAGGAATTCACGCGGCACGTGTCGCGCGCCAAGGTGATGAAGCTGCGCTCCGTCATGTCTCCGGGCGTTCCGGAGGGCATCTACGCGGGCGAACTTGCGGGCAGTCTGACCATCGACGCGACCATCGGTCAGATCGATGCCGCCGAACACCCCTTCAAGGTAACCGACGAGAGCGGGGTGGCGGTCGGCACCATCGATGCGCGCGCCGCCATCGAGGTCATGATCGGCCGGGCGAGCGCATGACCGATCACGTTCACAACGAGGCGAGCGCGTCCCGGCCGGCGGCCTCTCCCGTGTCCGGTCTTGTCACCGCGCCGCGGGTCTTCTGGCTCGGGCTCTTTGCCGCCACCTGGGCGCTGTCGACCTGGTCGCTGCCGCTTTACAAGGCGCTCGACGCGCGCTGGATCATCCAGTACCCCAAGAAATACCAGTTGGAGCTCGACGTCTGGATTACCGCCGCGATGAACTGGCTGGTGGACGATCTCGACTTCGGGCTGTTCACGTTCCGGGATGTCACGCGGTTCATGTCCGCCATGATCGAGGCGCCCTACGACATCGTGCGGGATTTCCTGGTAGGCGGCTTCCAGCTCGGGCAGGGCCAGCAGGCGGTGGAACTGGCACCGCCGCTCAGCTGGATCGCGATCATCTCCATCGCCGTCGGCCTGGCGTTTTACGCCAGGGACCGCAAGCTGGCCCTTCTCGTCGGTGGCTGCTTTCTGTATCTGGCCGTCTTCGGCCAGTGGGAGAGCGCCATGGTCACGCTGGCTTCTGTGCTCATCGCCGTTCCGCTCGGAGTTGCCGGCGACCTCCTGCTGGGGATCGCCGCCTATCGCCATCCTCTTTTCAAACGCATGCTCCGGCCGGTCCTCGACCTCATGCAGACGGTTCCCGTCTTCGCCTATCTCGTGCCGATCCTGGTTCTGTTCGGCTTCGGACCGGTAGCGGCGCTGATCGCCACCATGATCTATGCCATGCCGCCGATGGTGCGCATCTCGACCGTCGCCCTGCAGTCGGTGCCCGAGGAAGTGATCGAAGCGGGACGCATGGTCGGCTGCCGCCCTCGCCAGCTCATGTGGAAGGTGCTCATTCCGACCGCGATGCCGTCGCTGATGGTCGGCGTCAACCAGGTGATCATGCTGACCCTGAACATGGTGATCATCGCGTCGATGATCGGTGCGGGCGGGCTCGGCTACGACGTGCTGACCGCCTTGCGACGCCTCGACATCGGCGGTGGCGTGGAAGCGGGCCTTGCCATCGTCGTCATGGCGATTGCGCTCGACCGTCTCAGTCAGGCCTTTGCCATCAGGCGAGTGCGTCCACGCACGGATCGGACCCTGCCCTTTTACCGGCGCTATCCGCGCCTGAGTCTTGTCACCGTCATCGCCGTGACGACGACGCTGGCCGGCGCCTTCCTGCCCGCGTTCCGCGACTATCCCGACAGTCTCTCCCTGACGACGGGATCGTTCTGGAACAGCATGATGGAATGGATCAATGTCAATTTCTTCAATAGCATCGAGGCGGCCAAGACGCTTCTGCTGAACGTTTTGCTGCTGCCGGTCAAACGGTTCTTCGCCGGTATTCCGTGGATCTGGGGCATCGTTGCCGTCGGTCTTGCCGCGGGCCGGGTCGGTGGATGGAGACTGGGGCTGATGGCCACTGCCATGACCGCCTTCATCGCGGCTTCGGGGCTCTGGCGCGAGGCGATGACGACCGTCTATCTCTGTTCGGTTTCCGTGCTGCTGGCGAGCCTGATCGGTATTCCGCTCGGCATCTGGGCCGGCCAGAGCGCCCGGGCCAATTCCGTCATCGGCGCGATGATCGACACGCTCCAGACCCTGCCGAGCTTCGTTTACCTGATCCCGGTGGTGATGCTGTTCCGGGTCGGCGACTTCTCGGCGATGATCGCCATCGTTCTCTATGCGCTCGCCCCCGCGGTCCGCTACGCCGCCCACGGCATCCGCTCCATCGACAGCGAGGTGATCGAGGCGGGCAAGGTGTCCGGTTGCACCGAGCGCCAGATCCTGTGGCGGATCAAGCTGCCTTTGGCAGCTCCCTCGTTGCTGCTCGGCCTGAACCAGACCATCATGCTGGCAATCTCCATGCTGGTGATCACCGCGCTGGTGGGAACCCGGGACCTGGGACAGGAAGTCTATGTCGCACTCACCAAGGCCAATACCGGCCAGGGCATCGTCGCGGGCCTTGCGGTCGCCTTCATCGCGATCATCGCCGACCGGATCGTCACCGCGCTTGCGCGCTCCTCGCAACAGAAGCTGGGACTGAAATGAGTGCACTGGAAAAAGCCGTCGCGCGAGCCCGGACGCTCGCCTGCTGGAGCGACCCCCGTGACATTGCGCCGCTCGAGGGTGGCATCACCAACGTCAACCTGACCGTGACCGACGGGGGCCGCAAATACGTGGTCCGTTTCGGCGACGACATCCCCGTGCACGGTGTGATGCGGTTCAACGAATTGGCGATCAGCCGGTCCGCGGCAGATGCCGGCATTTCTCCGAGGGTCCACCATGCCGAACCCGGTGTTCTCGTGCTGGACTTCATCGAAGGTGCGGCCCTGACCGCGAGCGATCTGCATGACCGGGACACGCTCCTTGCGGTCACAGCGCTGGTGCGCAAGGCACACCGGGACGTCACAGCGCGGGCCCGCGGGCCGGTGCTGACCTTCTGGGTGTTCCACGTGCTGCGGAGCTACGCGGCGTTCCTGGAAGAAAGGAAATCGGTTCACGTGCCGAAACTGGCGCAGCTCCTGGAAGAGGCCGGCGTGCTGGAAAAAGCCGTCGGCAAGGTCGACCTCGTGCTCGGCCACAACGACCTTCTGCCCGCCAACATTCTGCGCGCGCGCGACCGGTTCTGGCTGCTCGACTGGGAATATGGCGGCTTCAACTCACCGCTCTTCGACCTCGGCGGCCTGGCCACCAATTGCGGCCTGCCGCAGGACGCCGAGCATCTCATGCTCGCAAGCTATTTCGGGACTGAGCCGGACGAGGCGATGCTGCGCAGCTACGGCGCGATGAAATGCGCCTCGCTGCTGCGCGAGACCATGTGGAGCATGGTGTCCGAGATCACCTCGGACCTCGACTTCGATTACGGTGCCTACACGCAGGCCAATCTCGAAAAATACCGGCAAACCTTCGACAGTCGATGACCGCCGTTCTGGCGTGCGGCCTCCTCGCGAATTCGGGCAAGGTTCCCGTGCCTGTCGGCCACGGCTTTGAGTTCTTTCCAAAGAGCCTTTTATAACAAATTGATTGCAAAGCGTTTTTTGCACTCTGTTGTTTTCGCGATGAAAAAAATAGCAATAAATCCACTTGCAACGATAAGTTAACGGGCGTTAACTGGCGTTTCCTTACGTCACTTTTTTCAAGGTGATCTCCATGTCTATTTCTTTTGATTCCATTCGCAACAAGCCCCGTAAGCATCGCAAAGAAAAAAAGGAAAAGGCAAAAGAGGAGACTGGCTAGCCTCCTCTTTGGAGGACAGTTTTGTCCAACGCCTCATGCGTTGGACCGGACGACGGCGCACCAGGGGAGCGTTGCCCGGGTCGCAGACGAGTCACCTGCCGGGACTGACGCTGGAAGCTCTCGAACCCCGTTACCTCTTGTCGGCGGATATCATGCCGCTCACGGTCGACATGGCCGGTGACAACGGCGCCGATTATGCGCTGCGCTACGACAACCTCATTCAGGCGGTGAAGATCTTTGACGAGCGGACCGGCAACCTGATCGACCAGCGTGCCATTCAGCAGATCGAGTACATTCGTGTGACCGGAACGTCCGGCGACGACACGCTCACCATTGATTTCGGCAAGGAATTCCTGCAGTCCATCGACGTCCAGTTCGACGGCGGCGAGGGCAACGACACGCTATTGCTCACCGACGGCAATTTCGATGAGGTCCTTCTGGGCGTTCGCGGCAGCGATACCGGCGACGTCACCATCACGCGCGGCGATATCGAGCACATGATCGGCTTCTCCGGCGTGTCCGCGGTAAGCGATACGACGGGCGCGCAGCAGCGTGTCTTCGCCGACCTGACGGGCGAAGGCCAGAGCATCCGCATCCAGGATATCGGTGGCAGCGGGGACGGCATGTCTATGATCGACGCTGCCGGCACCAATGCCTTCGTTTCCTATGGGTTTGCCGATCCCGGAACACGCCTGACCGTGGACGCCGGCGAGGGCGACGACGCGTTCCTTCTGGAAGGCTTCGACACCATGATCGACGGCAAGGTGCTGCTGTCCGGCGGCGCCGGGTCCGACGCGGTTGTCGGGCCACCGCAGGATACGGACTGGAACATTACCGGGCCTGACTCGGGCGATGTTGCAGGAGTGTCCTTCGTTGAGGTTGAGAACCTTCTCGGTTCCGCTGACAACGAGGACACTTTTTTTGTGGCCGATTCCGGATCGCTTTCCGGGATACTCGACGGCGGTGCAGGCGGTTTCGACAGCCTGGTGCTGACAGGCGGTTCCTACGGGACCGTCGAATTTGTGGCCTATGACGCCCACTCCGGTACAGTCAGCCGCGATGGTGACGTGCTGACCTATGCGGGCCTCGAGCCGATCACCGACAATTCCAACACGACCGACCGTGTCATCGATCTCTCCGCCTTTTCCGATACCGCCACGCTGACCGAGTCCGGCGGCATGTTGACCGTCGGCGACACCGATCCCTTTGCAATTTTCACTTTTGAATCGGTCAATTTTGCCAAGCCGAGCAGCAGCCTGACGATCAATCTCGGTGACGACGAGGACTTGCCGGTTGTGTCGCGTGACCAGCTCACCATCAGCGGCACGGTCGACCTCACCGGCATAGACCTGATCGTGGACGGCCAGAACGGCAAAGACGAAGTCATCGTCGCCGGTACGCTGACGGCCAACAACGTCACGATCAACGCTGAAAACATCACCGTCAGCGGTTCCATCACCGCGACCGGAAGCATCATTCTCGACGCCGACGACGCCGACGACGGGCACATCGATCCCCCCGGGCAGGCGCTGGACGGACTGTTTGTCGCCTTGCCGACCGCCGTGATCGATCTGACGGGCGGCACGCTGACTGCGACCGGTGCTGTCACCCTCTCGGCTGACGCGATCGCAAATGTGATTGCCTCTCCTTCGACGATCGGCAGCACTGTCGATGCCTCTCTGGTCACCGTCATTCCGACGGCCTCGATCAAGTTCGACGGGACGACTCTGTCTGCAGCCGGGCTCTCCGCGATGGCCGCGGCAAACATCACTGTTGCGTTTCAGGCCGCCGCAACCGCAAGCAACAACAGCACCACGGCGGACGCAGCAGTCACCGTTGTCGTGATCGAGGGCAGCGCGGGCAATCCCCTCGGGACCGGTGTCTCCACGACCGTGGCCGGGGCCTCCAGCATAATGGTTTCGGGCGGGGTGGC
>JBNKGB010000034.1:0-39007 GCA_050289605.1 Roseibium sp.
CCCGCCGTGGCGCCGCCCACACCGCCGGATACCGGCGCATCGACCATCAGCATGCCCTGTTCCGTCGCGGCGGCGGCAACGGCGCGCGCACTCTCGACATCGATGGTGGAGGAATCGATCAGAACGGCTCCCGGCCTGACGTTTTCCAGGATACCGCCCTCGCCCATGTAGATCTGCCGCACGTGCTTGCCTGCGGGAAGCATGGTGACGATGACATCACTCGTGCCGGCCAGTTCGGCAATACTGCCCGCCCTTTCGCCACCTGCTTCGGCAAGAACCGACATGGCTGCCTCGGACAGGTCGAAGCCCAGCACCCTGTGTCCGGCCTTCACCAGATTGATGGCCATCGGACCACCCATATTGCCGAGACCGATAAATCCGACCGTACTTGTCATAGTTTCCTCCCGAACGAAAATTTGCGTTGAATTTGAATCTGTTGATCAACCCGGCTGAAGTCCTGTCCGAGGATCTTCAGGAATTGATTCAATTTGAACCCTGCCGCGTCAGCTCGAACCGGCCCGGTTTTCCTTGTGCATCAGGTAGGCCAGCAGCGCATAGATGGCGACCGTCAGCAGGTAGAACGAGATCTCATAGGGACGGCGTCCGTAGAGATCGGAAAAGGCGGTGTGCATGACGATCTGGCAGAAGCAGCGGAACAGCCACATGACGGTTCCCCAGGACACCGTAAGCCACAGTCCGGTCGCGGCGACCAGGTCCAGAACCGCGAAAAAGACGATTGCTCCCTGCATGGCGATCGGCATGTCCCAGAACCAGTATCCGCGCCATTCGACGACGCCGATGATGCGCGCCCAGTAGATGACGCCGCCACAGAACAGGATGACCGCAATGCCGCGCAGGTACCAGATCAGAAAGGTACTCCAGGGCGGGCGGGATTCGATCAGATCCTGAAAACTGGTAATCATGGGTTTTACTGGCGTGCCGCTTGTCCGGGTTTGCAGGCCCGATCAGAGAGGCAGGTCTCCGTCGGCTGGCTCAAGGAAATACGACGCCAGCTCGTCCCTGTCCACTTGGCCAAACCGGGAAGGTGCCCATTTCGGCGTCTGGTCCTTGTCGACGAGCACCGCCCGGACCCCTTCGAAGAAGTCCACGCCCTGCAGGATGCGGGACACGATCCGGTATTCGAGCTTCATGCATTCGTTGAAGGAAAGGCCCGCCCCGCGCCTCATCTGCTCGAAGGCAATCAGCACGCTGGTCGGGGACTTCTGCAGAATCGCCTCCAGGGTCTTTTGCGCGAATTCGGCCTCGCAGTCCTGAAGGTGCTGCAGAACCTCCTCGAACGTCTCCGCGGAGAACAGCTCCTCGATGAGTTCGGCGTTTTCACCGAGCGGCCCCTTGTCGGGCGTCACCAGAAAAGGAGCCAGGGCGGCACCGATGTCGGTCGCCGTCTCCAGCGCCTCTTCCACACCGGGCAGAGAGGCTTCGGCGATCGCATGGGTCAGGACGCCCGTTGCCAGGGCGTCACCCTGTTTCATGCGCCCGGCACTGAGGGCGCAGTAGACACCGGTTTTCTTCGGCATTCGCGGCAGGAAAAACGTTCCGCCCACGTCCGGAAAGAAACCGATACCAGTTTCAGGCATGGCGAAGAGGGTCTTTTCCGTGCCGATCCTGTGGCTGCCGTGCACGGACACGCCGACACCACCGCCCATGACGATGCCGTTGATCAGAGAGACATAGGGTTTCGGAAAGGCCTTGATGCGGGCGTTGAGGAGATACTCGTCCCGGAAGAAGGCGCTGAGGCCTTCCGTCTCGCCGGCGAGCTTCGCATCATAGATGCTGCGGATGTCGCCGCCGGCGCAGAACGCCTTGTCGCCCGCACCTTCGATCACAATGCGCTCGACCGCCGGATCGTCCGCCCAGGCGTCGAGTTGCCCCGTCATCGCGCGCACCATGCCAAGCGTCAGCGCATTGAGCGCCTTCGGCCGGTTCAGGGTTACAAATCCGGCCTTGCCGCGCTTTTCAAAAAGGATGTCGTCGCTCACGGGGACATCTCTCCAAATCAAGAGTCAATTCAAAGGGCAACGGGAAAGAGCTCGTTCAGTCTTTCAAAAGCTCGCGCGCGATGATCAGGCGCATGACCTCGTTGGTGCCTTCAAGGATCTGATGCACCCGGACATCGCGGAAATAGCGTTCGATGGGATAGTCGCGCAAGTAACCGTAGCCGCCATGCATCTGCAGGGCCTCGTTGACCACATTAAAGCCCGTGTCCGTCGCCAGCCGCTTAGCCATGGCCGCAAGCTTCGTCGCGTCATGCGCCTTCGCCTGGACCGCCTGGGCGGCCTTGTGGAGGAGAAGACGTGCCGCCTCCAGCTCCGTTGCCATGTCCGCAAGGCGGAACTGCAGCGCCTGGAAGGAAGCGATCGGCTTGCCGAACTGCTTGCGCTCCCTGGCATAGGCGAGCGCGTGATCGAGGCAGGCCTGAGCAGCCCCCAGCGAGCAGGCCCCGATGTTGAGTCGGCCGCCGTCGAGAGCCGACATGGCGATCTTGAAGCCCTGGCCTTCCACGCCGACCAGGTTGGCCTTCGGCACGCGGCAATCCTGGAAATTGACCTGCGCGGTGGGCTGGCTCTTCCAGCCGAGCTTGACCTCGTTGGCGCCGAAGCTGAGGCCCGGCGTTCCCTTTTCTACCAGCAGGCAGGAGATCCCGGACGGGCCCTCGCCGCCGGTGCGGACCATCACCGCGTAAAGGTCGCTCACGCCCCCGCCGGAGATGAAGGCCTTGGAGCCGTTCAGAATGTAATGGTCGCCGTCGTCCTTCGCGCTCGTGCGCAGGGCAGCCGCATCCGAACCGGAGCCCGGTTCGGTCAGGCAGTAGCTGGTCAGAAGCTCCATGGTGCAGAGCCTCGGCAGATATTTCCGGCGCAGCTCTTCAGAAGCGTAGGTGTCGATGATCCAGGACACCATGTTGTGAATGGAAAGATATGCAGCGGTGGAGGTGCAGCCTTTCGAAAGCTCCTCGAAGATCAGGGCCGCGTCGAGCCGCGTCAGCCCCGAGCCGCCGACATCGTCCCTCACATAGATGCCGGCAAAGCCCAGTTCGGCCGCCTTGCGCAGGGTCGGGACCGGGAAATAGCTGTCCTCGTCCCACGCCTTGGCAAAAGGCGCCAGTTCGTCCTGGGAAAAGCTTGCGGCCATGTCCTGAAAGGCGCGCTGTTCTTCGTTCAAGGAAAAGTCCACGATTGTCCTCCCTGGGCAGTGGCGGCCTCGAATCCTCATGGGCCGGTTGCCGCGATCTCTTGTCGGGGCCGCACTAAACCACATTTGACGCAAACGTCAAACAATCTCTTTTTCGTTTTTAATTTCAGTTATTTTACAGAATGTTGGAATGCGTCAATCTGCGTGATAGATTGTCCGCTCACTTTGCCGAGAATGCAAATCCACGCTTTTTCCTTCATCGAACAGGCAGGTTCCATGCCGTCCAAATCCTCTCTTCCGCCGATCACGTCCGACTACATGGACACGCTTCTGTCCGGCACCCGCATGCGCCGGAACCGGCAGACCGACTGGTCGCGCCGCCTCGTTCGCGAGAACGCGCTGACGGTAGACGACCTGATCTGGCCGATTTTCCTGGTGGACGGCGAGAAGATCCGTCAGGCCGTTCCGTCCATGCCGGAGGTGTATCGCCTGTCCGTCGACGAAGCGGTGCGCGAGGCGGAACGGGCGGCAAGCCTGGGCATTCCGGCACTGGCGCTCTTTCCCTATACGGACCCGGACCTGCGCGACGAATCCGGGTCGGAAGCCCTGAACGACAACAACCTTACCTGCCGCGCGCTGCGGGCGATCAAGAAGGAAGGCCTGAACCTCGGCCTCATGACCGACGTCGCCCTGGATCCCTATACCAGCCACGGCCATGACGGGCTGATGGCGGGCGAGACGATCCTCAATGACGAAACCGTCGACCAGTTGTGCCGCCAGGCCCTTGTGCAGGCGGAAGCCGGATCGGACGTGATTGCCCCCTCCGACATGATGGACGGCCGCATCGGGGCCATCCGCCAGTCGCTCGACAGCCAGGGCTTCCGCGGCACCCAGATCATGGCCTATTCGGCCAAATACGCTTCCGCCTTCTATGGTCCCTTCCGCGATGCGGTCGGCTCCTCAGGCACGCTGAAGGGCGACAAGCGCACCTATCAGATGGACCCGGCCAACACCGACGAGGCCCTGCGCGAAACCGCCCTCGACATCAACGAAGGCGCCGACATGGTCATGGTGAAGCCGGGCATGCCGTATCTGGACATCGTCCGGCGCATCAAGGACGAGTTCCAGGTGCCGACCTACGCCTATCAGGTGTCCGGCGAATACGCGATGATCAAGGCGGCCAGCGGCAACGGCTGGCTGGACGGCGAGCGCGCCATGATGGAAAGCCTGCTGGCCTTCAAGCGCGCCGGTGCCGACGGCATCCTCACCTATTTCGCGCCGAAGGTCGCCGAGTTGCTGGCGGGTAGATAATGACCGGGACCAAACCGGGCGATGCCGCCCAGGTCACCTTCGAGAAAGTTCGCAAGGCCGCCGACCTCATTAAAGGAGCGGTTCTGGAAACGCCGTGCCTTCCCGCCCCTCGCCTCTCCGGACTTACGGGGGCCGAGGTTTTCGTCAAATACGAGAACATGCAGGTCACCGGCGCCTTCAAGGAACGCGGTGCGCTGGTCAAGCTTTCGAGCCTCGACAAGGACGAAAGGAAGCGCGGCGTCATCGCCGTTTCGGCCGGAAACCACGCGCAAGGGGTAGCCTATCACGCCGGAAGGCTCGGCATTCCGGCCACCATCGTCATGCCGGTGCTGACGCCATTCGTCAAAATCGCCGCGACGCGCTCTTACGGTGCCGAGGTGGTCCTGGCGGGCAACACCCTGGCCGAGGCCAAGGCGGAAGCCGACCGGCTGGCGGAGGAAAACAATCTCGTCTGGGTGCATCCCTACGACGATGCCCATGTCATCCACGGCCAGGGCACCATCGGCATCGAGATGCTGGCAAGCCAGCCGGATCTCGACGTGCTGGTGATCCCGGTCGGCGGCGGCGGGTTGATCGCGGGCATTGCGACCGCCGCCAAGGCGATCAAGCCGTCGATCGAAGTGATCGGCGTCGAAACGACACTTTATCCGGGCATGTGGGGTGCGCTTTACGGCAAGGAGGTTCGCTGCGAGGGTGCGACCATCGCCGAGGGGATCGCAGTCCGTGACATCGGCGTCCTGACCACGGAAGTGGTGAAAAAAACCGTCGACGACATCCTGCTGGTGTCCGAAAGCAGCATCGAACAGGCGATCAACGCCTATCTCACCCTGCAGCGGACCATTGCCGAAGGGGCTGGAGCGGCCGGTCTGGCAGCGCTTTTGACGAACCGCGACCGCTTTGCCGGCAAGAAGGTCGGCCTTGTGCTGTGCGGCGGCAACATCGACCCGAGGCTGCTTTCCAAGATCGTGGTGCGCGAGCTTGCCCGCGACGGCCGCCTGGTCTCCATCCGCATCGACACGCCGGACCGACCGGGGATCCTCGGCGAAATCGCCACGACAATCGGCGACATGCAGGGCAACGTCGTCGACGTGGAACATCACCGGCTGTTCCTGAACGTGCCTGCCAAAGGCGCAACGCTCGACGTCACCTTCGAGGCCTTCGACCGGCCCCACGGAGAACGCATCGTCGCCGCTCTGCGTGAACGCGCGTTCGTGGTGCGCTATCTGGAGATCGGCGAGCGGATGGACTGACGCGGTCTGTCGAAAGACACCGTCATGAAGATTTGTTGCGCGGCAGCTATCGCAAGCTTGGGATTCAATGCGGCTCCGGCATCGGCGGGTGCTCAGTGCTCTCTCGCAGAACTTCTCCGAAAATCCAGTCACGAAATTCACGGATCATCGGATCGGCTGACCGCGCTTCCGAATAAGCCACCGAATAGATGACGATCGGCATCGTCACAGCTTCGAACAGTCGAACCAACCGTCCGGAAGCCAAAGTGCTGCGAACCATCGTGTCATAAGCCAATGACACTCCGTGTCCCTGTTCCGCCGCGGTGGTCGCCAGTTCGCAATTCGGGAAGACGGGTCCGCGAGGCGTCTCCGGCGGCGTCAGCCCGGCGGCCTTGAACCAATCGGACCAGGCATCTGCCGTTTCGTCATGCAGCAACCGGAGCCGAAGCAGATCCTCCGGCACGCGGATGTTTTCCCGGGCCTTCAGTTCCGGACTGATCACGGGATATCGCCGCGACACCATCAGCCTCTCGCTGCGCACGCCGGGGACCCGCTCATCTCCCCACTGGATGACGAAATCGCTATCGTTGGTCGCAAAATCCGTCGAAGGTGCTCCGGTGGAGACGCGAAGGCGCACTTGGTCTTCGAAACTCAGACGGCCCAATCGGGGCACCAGCCAGCGCGCGGCAAAACCCGGCGTGCACAATATGCGAAACCGCCTTTGCCCGGCTGTCATTACAGCACGGGTTGTTTCATCGAAGACGTCCAGCAGACTGGTCAGCTTGCCCGCGTAGCTGGCTCCGGTCAGCGTCAGCTTTACCCCATTACCATTGCGCTCGAACAACGCAGTGTCGAGATAACCTTCCAGGACCTTTATCTGATGGCTGATCGCGGAAGGCGACAAGCACAATTCGTCCGCGGCTTCCTTGAAGCTATTGTGGCGCGCAGCTGCTTCGAAGGCACGGACCGCCGCAAATGGTGGAAACTTTCGCCCCATGGCAAATGAATTCCCTTCAGCAGCAGATGAATTTAAGCCGTTTGTTACGACAACCCACGAATTTTAACATTCTCCCAACCGTTTCCCAAACCGAAAGGGGCCGATATGGCCCTCAACACCCGAGCCGGCCAGCGGCTGGCACGACGTCTTCTGTTTTTTATTGTTGCGTCCTGCGCACCTATGTCGGCGCAACCCGCGTCAATGGAAGACACGCGCGAGGTTCAAGACCTGCAAGACGTGATGCAGGATCTTGAACTCTGGCTCGACGGGAACACGTCCCTCCCACGGCAGGAAGACATACCGGCTTTACGTTGGGTCGACGCCGGTCCGGTTACGGTTCCAACGTCCACCCGCTTCGATACGCACGGCAAAAAGTCGCGCGGATTTTATGATCCGGACAGGCGGACCATCTGGCTGGTACGCCCGTGGAGCCCGCATGACCCTCTGGACGTCAGCGTTCTCCTACATGAACTGATCCATCACCGGCAAACCTCGGCAAAACACTGGTATTGCGCGGGCGCTCAGGAGCTTCCCGCCTACAGGCTGCAGCAGGCGTGGCTCGCCGAATTCGGTCTTGAAGCGAAGGTCAACTGGATCGAGGTCGTTCTGGAAGCCGGGTGCACGCCACGGGACATTCATCCGGATTAACCAGCCGGGGCGCAGGTGACGGAAAGATTTGCGATTTCTCCCGAGGGTCCCCACATTGAGGACATCACACTTTCGGGAGCCTTGCCCATGTCCGCGGAAACCACATCCGACTACGCGCGCCAGGACGCCTTCGATCCGGTCAGGAACCCGGAGCTTTTTGAGGGCGTGCGCAGCCGGCGGATCTTTGCCTTCTTCATCGACGCGATTGTCATCGCGCTGCTGACGTTCGGCGCAGGCATCCTGGTGTTTTTCCTCGGCGTCTTCACCCTCGGCCTCGGGTTTCTGCTTTATGCCATCCTACCGACCGCCGTCGCACTGCTTTATGTCGCATTCACGCTCGGCGGACCGCAGGCCTCCACCCCCGGCATGCGCGCCATGGGGCTGGAAATGCGGCTCTGGTACGGCGCCAAGCCCTATCCGCTGCTGGCGGCCGTGCACGCGCTGCTGTTCTGGTTCTCAATCTCACTGCTGACGCCGCTGGTGCTGCTGGTCTCGCTCTTCTCCGACCGCAAGCGCTTGCTGCATGACCTGATCCTGGGGACCGTGGTGATCAACTCCTCCTATCACCTGAGCTACATGCAGGACCACGAAGGGCACTAGACAGCGCCCCGCTTGGGCAGTTCCGGTTCATCGAATTGACGCGCTGCCAGTCGGCTGAAGTCCTCCACATAGTGGACGTCAAGCGAGCTATGGGTGAAATCGAAGGTCTCGGCCGACAGCTCAAGTGCCTCCAGACTGGCGATCCCACAGAAGGGATCGTACTGCAGGCCATTCGGACGCGCCTTTCAGGCAGGATCTCGACCGTGGCAGGCTGCGACAGCGTCCAAGGAAGGCCGGTCCATCATGGATGTTCTGTGCCATTTCAATATTCCGCCAGACCGGCTACGGTCCGCGCGTTGACAATTTGGAAAACCGCGCGGCACGGCGGGGCCGGAGCCGTACGGGCAGTCGGCTCGAACGCTGCCATTCCCCGCGCCGAGATGCCCGGCCAGACGAACTACGCTCTTCTTTTCAATGGATTCCTCCCCTTCCCTTCGCTACTGTTGCCGTCAGGGAGGATTGCCGATGAAGCGTCGTCTCGCAGCGATTCTCGCTGCCGATGTGGTTGGCTATTCAAGGCTGATGAGAGCCGATGAAGCAGGCACGCTCACACGGCTGATAGCGCTGCGCAAAGAGACAATCGACCCGATCATCTCCGAAAACGAGGGCCGTATCGTCAAGCTGATGGGCGACGGCGCGCTGGTGGAATTCGCCAGCGTGATCGACGCGGTGACCTGCGCGGCCAGGATCCAGAGGGCCGTTGCCGAAGTCGGTTCGTCCGAGGAGGAGGACCGCCGCATCCTGTTCCGCATCGGCGTCAACGTCGGCGACGTGATGATCGACGGCGACGACATATACGGCGACGGCGTCAACATCGCCGCGCGCCTGGAAGGGCTTGCGTCCGCCGGTGGCGTCTGCATTTCCGGTACCGCCTATGAACAGATCCGGCACGGCACCGATCTGGTATTCAGGGACGGCGGCCAGCAGAGCGTCAAGAACATCGACGAGCCGGTGCACGCCTGGCACTGGTCGGCGGATTTTCCAGCCAGCGCCTCTTCTGCGGCGGGGCCGGACGAGAGCGCCGGCGAGCGGGCGAATACGGCCAAGCCGTCGATCGCCGTGCTACCCTTCAACAACATGAGCGCCGACGCCGAACAGGATTATTTCGCAGACGGCATCACCGAAGATCTCATCACGGACCTGTCCAAGGTTTCCGGTCTTTTCGTCGTCGCCCGAAATTCCACCTTTGCCTACAAGGGACAAAGCCCGGACGTTCGCCGCGTCTGCCAGGACCTGGGCGTGAGGCACGTGCTGGAGGGCAGCGTGCGCCGCGCGGGCCAGCGCGTGCGGATCAACGCACAGCTGATCGAGGGAACGACGGGCGGACACATTTGGGCTGAGCGCTACGACCGGAACCTGGAGGATATTTTCGCCGTCCAGGACGAGGTGACGCGCGAGATCGTCTCGGCGCTCAAGGTCGCGCTCACGCCGATGGAGAAGACGCGGCGCGAAAAACGCGGCAAGGTCGATCCGGAAGCATACGACTGCTTCGTGAGGGCTCGGATCATTCTCTTCCGGTTCTCGGCGGAGGCGACGAAGGAAAGCCGGGACCTGCTCGAACGGGCAATGGCCCTCGACCCGGCGCTGACGGCCAGGGCCTGTTCGTGGATTTCCATCGGCTATACCACGGAAGCCCTAAACGGCTGGAACGGTGCCGGTCCTGAACGCCTACAGGATGCAAAGGCGATGGCGCAGAAGGCGCTCCAAGCGGACGATGACGAGCCGCAGGCCCACCGCGCCTTGGCACTGGTGGAAATGTGGCTGCACAACTATGACGTCGCCGAACGGGAGGTTAAGAAGGCTCTCGAGCTGGACCCCAATTATGCCGGCGGCTACACCACTCTCGGTCAGGTGCGCGAGCTATCCGGCAACCATGCAGGTGCCATCGCCCCTCTCGAACAGGCCCTGCGGCTCGATCCCAAATATGACGTCGCCCGCCAATTTCTGGCACGGGCGTTGTTCGCGCTCGGCAAACTCGACGAGGCGGAAATGCATTTCCGCAAGCGCCTGGCGGAAGTGCCGCAATCGGACATGACGCGGGTGTTCCTCGCCTCGCTGCTGGGGCTGACCGGCCGGTCCGGGGAAGCGAAGGAGCTGTGGCGTCAGCTCTACGAGATCAACCCGGACTTCTCGCTGGAGCGGTTCAGAACCCTGCTTCCCGGCGAAGGAACGGTCACGACGCACCGCTTCTTCGAAGGCTTGCGGCTTGCGGGCCTGACGGAGTGACAGGACCGGCGCCATTGCGGAGCGGCACCTGCCGCTGCGCGCCTCCCCCAAGTGAAAGGGCTATGATTTCCGCCCCGAATTTGGCCGGAACGGGTTTTCAATCTATCATCGCCCCAAACCAGACAGACGATCCAACCACCAAAACGTAGCCTGAAACCTGGGAGGACAAGATGGCTCACACGGACTGGTACGTCGAAGGACCGAGTTTTTCCAACTGCAACTGTGGCTATGCATGCCCTTGCCAGTTCGAGGAACGGCCGACCCACGGAGATTGTCGAGGCTTCGAGGTGCTCCAGATAACGAAGGGGCATTTCGGCGGCGTCGATCTGGCGGGAACACGGGCCGCAATGCTCTACGCCTGGCCCGGCGCGGTCTTTGAAGGCAACGGCGAGATGCAGGTCATCGTCGACGAAAGTGCCTCGCCGCCCCAGCGCGACGCCCTCCGCAGGATCCTTCAGGGCGAGGAAACCGAGGAAGCGGCCACGCATTGGTGGGTATTCCGCGCGATGAGCAGCACGGTACACGATACCCTTTATCTGCCGATAGACTACGAAGCGGACATCGAGGGCCGTACGGCAAAGGTCAGGATCGGCGACGTGCTGACCTCCTCCGGCCGGCCGATCGAGGCTCCGCACGGCGGCGGTGCGCACCGGGTCCGGATCGACATTCCCAACGGCATCGAATTCACCATTGCCGAAATCGGCAGCGCCTCGACAACGGCAAACGCCGCGATCACCCTGGATCTGAACGACAGCTTCGGCCAATGGCACTTTCTCCGGCACGGACCGGGCGGCGTGCAGCACTGACCTGCCCCGTTGCCGTCGAACGGCTCCCCGGACGGCGTTGATCGCGCCGCCCGGACCGGGCCTTTGAGCCTGCAATGCGCGAAAGCGGGCATGGCTCCGCCGATGTCCCGCGCGTCCCGAATGCCGTATATCGAGGAGATGGCGTGAAACCTGTTTCTGTTTCCGGTGGCGGTGAAAGCGTCTAGATTGACCAGAATGAATTCCACTGGTTCGAAAACCTCCCTCCCGAATGGTCTGCTTTGGTTCCTCCTGGGCTGGGGACTTCTGATGTCGGCCGTCGCCGGTGCCTCCGCCGTCCTGGAACACCGGAGGCTGCTTGGCGAACTTCAAACCGAAGCCGGCGGCCTGCTCCGGCAGGCATCCCAGAGGGCGGACCAGCATGACGCGCATCTGACCTCCCTTTCGGCCCTTGCGGTCGCCGGCGCCACCGAACGACCGGACCTCTTTCTCGATGTCGCCCACACCATCCTGCGTTTCTATCCCCGCATCGAGGCGGTCGACCTCGTTTCCCTGAACGGTTCGGACGAAAACCTGACGAGCCGGACCGGCCTGACGGAGGACGTTGCCGCGCGCATCCGGAAAGCGGCCCTATCCTCGAACGGCCAGCTTGTCCTGGCCCCGGCACCGGATATTCCGGATGCACCGGGACGCTATCTGATCGTGAAGCGAAGCCCGAACACGGACGAAGCCCGCTTCGGACTGGCACTGCAGATCGATGCCGGCGGACTGCTGGCCTCCGACAACATTTTTTGGTCCCGATCTTCCGTCTCCAAACGCCTGCTCCTTCCGGACGGTTCGCTCCTGACCGGCGCCGCGACGATGGCAGAGTCCCAGTTCGCAAAAGCCCTCGGCAGCGCATCGCAGCCCCTGCTCCTGGAGGCCCGGATCGCCCCCGGCCTAGCCGACCTTTTGCCTCCGGGACGGCTCCTGGGGGTGACGGCCATGGCCACGCTCCTCTACCTGATCGTCTTCCTGGGATCGCGGCAGTTCCTGCGAGCGCGGCAGGCTGAACGGGAGGCCCGCCTCAGCGCGCAGGAAGCCCGGCTCGCCCATGCCCTGCGGGTCAACGGGCTCGGGGAAATGGCCAGCGGAATGGCCCATGAGCTGACTCAACCGCTAACGGCGATCCTGAGCCAGGCGCAAGCCGGACGGCATCTTGCGGCGCGCTCTGGCGCCGACGATCTTGCTCCGGTCCTCAACGACATCGCCGGTCAGGCAAAACGGGCCTCGGCCATTCTCGACCGGCTGCGCAACTGGACGCGGCCCCGCGCATCCCGCGCGGCGCGGGCTTCCGTCACTGAGGCCATCCGCGGCGTGGAGATGCTGTTGAAGGCGGAGGCAAAGCGCGCGGGCATCGTCCTTGAGACCGACTTGGGCGCCCAGCCGCTGACGGTTCAGGCCGACCCGGTGGAACTGGAGCAGATCCTCTTCAACCTCGCGCGGAACGCGATGGAAGCGGTTGCCGGCGCAAGCAAACGAACGGTTTCCATCACCGCTCGAAAATCCGGCGTATCGATCGTGATCGAGGTCGCCGACACCGGCCCGGGTGTGCCGGAAGACATCCGGCCGCAGCTGTTCGAGCCTTTCGTGACCGGCAAGCCTGAGGGCACCGGGCTCGGTCTGGCCCTGTGCAGCCGGCTCGCCGAAAGGATGCAGGGCGAGCTTTCGCTTGTCGACGACCGGAAAGAGACCGTATTCCGCCTCCGCCTGCCGGAGGCCGGCGACAGTTTGAAGGATGCGGCGCAATGACCTGGCCTGTCTATCTCGTCGATGACGACGATGCCGTACGCAACGCGCTTTCCCTGCTTCTTCGCACGGTAGGGATCAACGTACGCGGATTTGCCTCGCCCGAAGCCTTCCTCGCCGCGCTCGACGCGCTGCCGCCCGGCTGCCTGATCCTCGACATCCGCATGCCGGTCATTTCCGGCCTGAAGCTGCAGGAACGCCTGCGCTCGGATGACGTGAGCTGGCCGACCATCGTCATCAGCGGCCACGGAGACATTGAGGCCTGCCGCCGGGCGTTCCGCAACGGCGCCATCGACTTCCTGAGCAAGCCGGTGGACGAGCAGGATCTGATCGACGCCATCCAACGGGGGCATGCGGAGCTGGAAAGCCGGACCCGCCGGGCTTTGGAAACCGATGAGACCCGGCGCCTGCTGTCTCAGCTCACCGGACGGGAAAGACAGGTTCTGGAGATGATCGCCAAGGGCCTGACCACGCGGCAGATCGCCGAAACGTTGAACCTGTCGCCCCGTACGGTCGACAGCCACCGGTCGGCCATCGGCGCCAAGGCCGGAACCACCTCGACCGCCGAACTCACCCGGCTCTGGCTCGACGGACAGCAATCTCCGTAGAACTACGGTAATCTCTGCAAGACCTACGAATTCCCGGCCCCCCGCTTCGCCGATAAAGTCGCTTCATCAGCAATCAAGGAGGACCGACATGCTTCGTAAACTGACCCTTGCAGCGGCTATGCTCACCCCGGTTTCCGGTTTCGCGCAGAGCCTTCCCACGGCACCCTACCTGCCGCTCGACATGGCCCAGACAGCCGCCCGCGCTGCCCTCGATGCCTGCTCGACCGAGGGCCACAACGTCAGCGTTGCCATCGTTGCGCGCAGCGGCGTGACCAAAGTGCTTCTGCGCGCCGACAACGCCGGTCCGCACACCGTCGGCAGCAGCACCGGCAAGGCCTTTACGTCTGCCAGCATGGGCCGCGACACCGCCGGTCTCGCCGGCTTCATCGGCACCAACCCGCAGAACGACGGTCTGCGAGACATGGATGAGCGGCTAGTGATCCAGGCCGGCGGCCTGCCGATCCGCTTCGGCGGCGCTCTTGTCGGTGGCATTGGCGTCGGCGGCGCTCCCTCCGGCGACATCGACGCGACCTGCGCACGCACCGGCCTCGACGCAATCGGCGCCGACTGACGCGGCACAAGGCAAACGGCCTGCCGAAGAGCAGGCCGTTTCTTCATGGGAACAGACATTGGAAACCGGACAATGAGACTTCTTCTCCCCCTTCTGTCACTGTTCGCCGCAACCGCGGCGCTGGCTCAAACGCCGCCCTCTCCCACCGAAATCGCCCGCTATGACGGATTGCATCTTGCTGCGCATGCCGGGGACCTCGAGGCGGTCAGGCAGCTCGTTGAGGCGGACGCTGATCTCAATTCCCGTGACGATGCCGGACGCGCCCCGGCCCACGTCGCCGCCTTCGCGTCGAACGACGACGCCCTGCGGATACTGGCCGAAGCGGGCGCGGACATGAACGCGCTTGAAAACGGTGTTTACGATGTCCTGACCATCGCCGCCGTCGCGAACGATCCGGAGATGGTTTCCCTCGCAATCGAACTCGGCAACCGTCCCGATCTCATTACCAGCATCTACGACGGAACCGCCCTCATCGCCGCCGCCCACCTTGGCCATCAGGAAGTGGTCCGCCGCCTGATCGCGGGTGGCGCACCGCTCGACCACGTCAACAACCTCGGCTGGACCGCTCTGATCGAAGCCGTGATCCTTGGGAACGGCGGTCCCGATCACATCGCCACTGTCCGCGCGCTCGTCGAGGCCGGAGCAGACATTTCCCTGGCGGACCGTGACGGCGTCACGCCGCTTCAGCATGCGGAAGCGCGCGGTTATGAGGAAATCGCCGAGATCATCCGCGCTTCCCCTTCCGACAAATGAACGCCGTTCGCGGTTCGGCAGGGAAAAGCGGCACCTGAGGCCGCACCGACGCCCGGCCGGCTCGAACAGGGGGCGAATATGGGGGCTCCACCCCATGGCGTCCCCGCCAGCCGCCTGATCCAATTCCGGCAGTACAACAGCTGGAAGGATCAGACCATGCCCGCCTACAAGATCACCGCCCTAGCCTCCCTTGCGGCTCTCGCTGCACTCGTGTCATGCGTCACCGCCAGTGCGGGCGGCGGATCTCCCGAGACGCCGGGTTTCTACGAAGGCTTCCGGGAAATCCGGGTAGCCCCGGGCCTGTCGAAGTCCACCGATTTCATCGACGCGCTCCTGCCGTTCCTGCGCGGTCATCCCGAGAGCCTTGAAGGCAATCCGAAACTGGAACTGAAAGTCTGGCCACAGGGTTCCGGATTTCGCGTCGATCTGCTCAAGACCGGCTACGCCGACGACAGTGTCTACGGTAACCGTTACCGCGGCGAAGTCATCCTGACGTCTTCGGGCGAATGGGAATTGCTGACGCTCACCGTCAGGGACCTGTGCATGCGCGGGGAAAGCCCGGACGGCGGCTGCCTGTGACCCGCAGACCGTCTGCCCTTCCGCTGACATGGTGGGCTATTCACGTCTCATCGAGGCTGACGAACTCGGCACGCTGGAACGCCAGAAGACTTGCCGCAAACGCTCATAGACCCCGATTTCGACAGGCATCACGGCCGCGTGGTCAAGGAAATGGGCGACGGGGTCCTGGTCGCGTTTCCGTCGGTCGTCGAAGCGGTTCAAAGCGCGCTCGACATCCAGAACGCCATGGCAGAGCACGAACAGGCCGTTCCGGAAAACCGCCGCATTGCCTATCGTATCGGCATCAATCTCGGAGATGTCGTTGTTGAAGGCGAAGACATCTATGGAGACGGGGTCAATGTCGCTGCGCGCCTGGAGCAGATTGCCGAACCAGGAGGCATCTGCATTTCCGGGACGGCGCACGACACGCTCAGCTCTCTGGTTGAGGCCAATTATCAGTCTCTCGGCGAAGTGCATGTCAAAAACATTTCCCGTCCCATCCGCGCCTATAAGATTATCCTCGGGGCGAATGAAGTAGGCTCAAGCGCGCCGCAGCCGCAGCGACTTCTCTCCCCGCCGCATTGGCGGATGCTGGTCGGCCTCGGCCTTCTGTCCCTCCTTCTCCTGACCGGGGGATGGGGGCTCATGCAGTTGCTTTCCCTCCCGCAAGACAACTCCAAATCTGCCGGGAGGCAGAACGATCAAAGGTCGTCAATTGCGGTGCTTCCCTTCGATGATCTTTCCGGCGGGGAAGGCCAGATCTATTTCGCCGACGGACTTGCCGAAGACATCATCACGGATCTGTCGAAAATTTCCGGTCTCTTCGTGATTGCCCGCAACACCTCCTTTCAGTATCGCGGCAAATCGAAGGACCTGACGAAGGTCAGCCGGGACCTCGGGGTCAGATATCGGCTGGAGGGATCGGTCAGGAAATCCGACGACCGGATCCGCATCAATGCCCAGCTGACCGATGCAAAGTCCGGCGGGCATGTGTGGGCCGAGCACTATGACGGCAGCGCCGCGGACATATTCCGATTGCAGGACAACGTGACCGCAAAAAATCCTGTCGGCCCTGAAGCCGGCTCTGACGAATTCGGAAATACAGGCACTCAATGCCTGAAAAACGGAGAACCGGGACGCGTATGACGCGTATTTGCGTGGTTTTCGGCTGATTGCGGAAAGGCGACGCCTGGCTGTCGACAGCAACAAGGCCGCGCAGGAGGCCTTCGAAGAAGCGATCCGGCTGGACCCTGACTATGCCGATGCTTATGCCGGGCTCGGATGGGCCAAGTGGCTTTATATCGAGTCCATCAACATTTTCGACAGAACCACCAGGGAGCAGGCCTTTGCGCTTGCGCGGAAATCAATCGGGATTCGCGATAATGCCCTCGCCCCCCGCACGCTTGCAAGAGAACATTTCTCTCTTCTCAATTACTGGATCTTCACCACAAAGAATATGGACCTGGCGGTCAAAGAACTCGAACATGCAAGGCAGCTGCAACCCAACAACCCGGATATCTTGGCGGATCTTTCGATCGCCCTCAGCTTCAAAGGCGAGCCCGAAAAGGCCCTTGACTTGACACGCGAAGCGATGGAACGAAACACCAATCACCCCTCTTGGTACTTCGCGGCATCCGGCATTGCGCATTTGCTGTCGGGAGATCCGCAGAAAGCGGTCCCCGACCTGAAAAAATGGTCGGCCTCCCTGTCCTCCCACAACGTCCCTTATGTCTTCCTCGCCTCCGCTCTGGCGCTGTCCGGCGAGCCGGATGAGGCAAACGAAACGCTTGCCCGCTTCGACAAGTTGAGCCAGACATTGAGCCCGATGGACGAAAGCAGCGAGCGGCCTTTCAAGATCCGTACCTCAACTTATGCAATCAGGCGAAAGTGGCAGATGGCCCCCGCACAGCAGGATATTTTCCTGAAAGGCTTGCGTCTTGCGGGTATGAAGGACAACTAGGCAGGCGGGCGGAAAAGAATTTCGCCGACACCGGCCAGGCCAAGGCGTCCTGACGTTCAGCCGCTGCGGCCATCTACCGCAAGTCCTTGAATTTTATGCCGCCATGCCGCACGATTTCCCTGGTTTCACGGCCCGCAGCGCAAACTATCAACGGCATTCTCCGTCGATTGCTCTTTCATTTCCCGGATCGCCTGTTCTAAACTGCCCCGTCGGGAAAACGGCCAGTCAGGGCTTTGGGCAGGTGAATGGATTCAGTTGATATTGCGATGGCGCTGACCCTCGTGGTGATTGCGTCAACTGTCGTCCTCTACGCCGTTGAGCGATATGCGATTGAAACGATCGCGCTCGGGTCGGTTTCCGCGTTCATCATCCTCTTTTCCATCATTCCCGTCGAAAAGCCTGACGGGACGCTGGTAACGACCTCGGACTTCCTGGCCGGCTTTGCCAATCCGGCGCTGATTACCGTGATCTGCCTGCTCATCATCGGCCAGGGCCTTTTTCAGACCGACGCTTTGGAAGGGCCGGCCAAGGCCATCGTCCGGATGACGCGCGGCCGTTCGCATTGGGCGGCGATCCCCACGCTCCTTACGGTTGCCGTCCTCAGCGCGTTTCTCAACAACACGCCGGTCGTGGTGATGTTCCTGCCCATCCTGACGGCGGTCGCCGCAACGGTCGGCCAGTCGCCGGCACGGGTGCTGATGCCGTTGTCCTTCATCGCGATCCTCGGCGGCATGACGACACTGATCGGCTCGTCCACGAACCTTCTGGTCGCCAATTATGCGGCCCAGCATTCGGACCTGCGGCTCTCCTTTTTCAGCTTCACGTACATCGGCCTGATCGTGGCCGGCACGGGCGCCATTTACGTTCTGTTCCTGATGCCGCGGCTCCTGAAGACGCGCAAGACCATGGCCGAGGAATTCCAGGCCACGTCCGGCAAGCAGTTCATCGCCCAGATCGAAATTACTTACGGCCATCCGCTGGTCGGCGTCGAATCCATTTCCGGCATGTTTCCGAAGTTGAAGGACATGACCGTCCGTTTGGTCCAACGCGGCCAGAAACCGATCCTGCCTCCGTTCGAAAATGTGGTCCTGTCCCCGGGCGATACGGTCATCGTTGCCGCAACCCGAGCCGCGCTTGCCAACGCGCTTGCCCGGCGCCAACCGCTGATGGAAGCGGAAAGCGAAGCGAATTCCTCGGGCCGGGAGACCACCGCTGCCGCCCCGGGCTCCATGAGCCTTGCGGAAGTGGTCGTCGCCCCAGCCTCGCGCATGATGGGCCGGACCCTGCCGCAGTCAGGCTTCTATGCCGAGACCGGTTGCCTGGTCATGGGCATTCAAAGACGCAGCCGGATGCCGCGCATGGCAATGAACGACATTCGCCTGGAAGCAGGCGACGTGCTGCTGGTCGCCGCCACCGAGGACGAGATTTCGCGCCTTCGCGGCAACAGGGACGTCCTCCTGCTCGACTGGTCGACCACGGAAGTTCCGCGAAAGCGTTATGCCCCCCGTGCCCTGGCCATTTTTGCCCTGGTGGTGGCTCTTGCCGCCAGCGGCCAGGTATCGATCGTCTCCGCGGCCGTCGCGGGCACCTTCGCCATGATCGCCTCCGGATGCCTCAACATCCGCCAGGCCATGCGCGCCATCGACAGCCGCATCTTCATGCTGATCGGCGCTTCGCTTGCTGGCGCGGTTGCGCTGGAGTCCACCGGCGGGGCCGCGGCGATCGCCGCCGCGCTTGTCCATGTCCTTGAGGGAGCATCGGGTCCGGTCATGCTGTCCGCCCTGTTCCTGATCGTGATGATCCTGACGAACTTCCTGTCCAACAACGCAGCAGCGGTTCTGTTCACGCCGATCGCGATCGACCTGGCACATCAGATCGGGCAAAGTCCCGAACCCTTCGTTGTCTGCCTGATCTTTGCGGCCAACAGTTCTTTCGCGACACCGATCGGCTATCAGACCAACCTGATCGTCATGGGTCCCGGCCATTATCGCTTCAACGACTTTGTGTTGGCAGGAGCACCGCTCACGCTTATTCTATGGTTGACCTTTTCCCTGGTCGCTCCATGGTATTACGGTTTGTAGGCCGGACCAACCGTGAAGCGGACCCTGGAAATCTGAGGCATCGCGGGACAACAAGGTGACACGCCACCCAACAGACCATCCGCAGTTCTACTTGACGGCGCCTGCACCCTGCCCCTATCTGGAGGGCAAGCAAGAGCGCAAGGTTTTCACGCATCTGGTGGGGCATGGCGCCCCGGCGCTCAACGAGGTGCTGACGCAGGGCGGTTTCCGCCGCAGCCAGAACATCGCCTACAGACCCGCTTGCGAACGGTGCCAGGCCTGCATTTCGGTCCGGGTGCGCGTGCGCGACTTCCAGTGGAGCAAATCCTTCAAACGCGTCTGGAAATCAGGGGCTGACCTGGTGGGTGCCCGCCTCCCCCCCAGCCCGTCGGCAGAACAATACGACCTCTTCCGCGATTATCTGCACGCGCGGCACGAAAATGGCGGCATGACGGAAATGAGCGTGCTCGACTACGCGATGATGGTCGAGGACACCCATGTGGAGACACTGGTCATCGAGTACCGGAAACGCGGACCCGACAGCGGCCTGACCGGCAGCGGCGAAGGCCCGCTTCTTGGAGTAGCGCTCTCCGATCAGCTCACCGACGGGCTGTCCATGGTCTATTCGTTCTACGATCCGGATTACGCCAAGACACCGCTCGGAACCTACATGATCCTGGATCACATCGAGCGGGCCCGCGCCCTGCGGCTTCCCTACGTCTATCTCGGCTACTGGGTCGATGGCTCCGCAAAGATGGCCTACAAGGCCCGGTTCAAGCCGCAGGAGCATCTTGGCCCCAACGGCTGGACGGTGGTCGATCCGGAAGCCTACAGGAACCTCCCGGAAACCTGATCCCGGCGACCGTGACCGCCGGCCCCGGCAGCGGCGCATGCCCGGTCCTCAGGGGATGCGGGCGCGGATCTTCACGAAGACCGACCGGAACATTTCCTCGGTCAGGCGGCCGGTATTGGTGTTGTATCTGGAGCAATGATAGCTGTCGAACAGCGTCAACCCGATGCCAGGCAGGTCGTGCTCCGCACCGTGTGCGAACGGAAACTGCGCGCGCTTGAGATCCAGGGCCGTCAGAAAGGTCTCATGGGCGATACGGCCGAGCGCCAGAACAGCGCGGACGGAGGAATTCGCCGCCAGCGTCGACAGGAGGTAAGGCCGGCACGTCCTGATTTCTTCTCCGGTCGGCTTGTTCTGCGGCGGCAGGCAGCGCACCGCGTTGGTGATCATGGCGTCCTTCAGCCGAAGGCCGTCGTCCGGGCGCGCGAGATAGGTGCCCTCAGCGAAACCGAAATCGAGCATCGTCTGGTAGAGAAGATCGCCGGCATAATCGCCCGTGAAAGGCCGGCCGGTGCAGTTGGCGCCCTTCATGCCGGGTGCGAGCCCAATGACCAACAGGCGCGGCGAGGAGGCGCCGAACGAGGGCACCGGGGCATTGTGCCAGTCCGGATAGGCGACCTTCAGCTCTTCACGGAGCGCAACAAGCCGTGGGCAGGCCGGGCAATCCGAAGGTGGATCGACCGGGCCCCGGTCATTGGCGAACATCGACATCGGCACGCCTTAGTAGTCGTCGTCCTCGTCCTCGTCGTCGATATTGGCAGTCACCGGCGGACGGGACGGACGTTCGGACGGGTCGCGACCGATCTTGGAAGCAAGGCTGGCAAGATCGATGAAATGGTCCGCCTGGCGGCGCAGGTCGTCGGCGATCATCGGCGGCTGGGTCTTCAGGGTCGAAACCACGGAAACCTTGCGGCCCTTGCGCTGCAGCGCTTCCACGAGCGAGCGGAAGTCGCCGTCACCGGAGAACAGGACGATGTGGTCGACGGACTCCACGAGTTCCATCGCATCCACCGCCAGTTCGATGTCCATGTTGCCCTTCACCTTGCGGCGGCCTGCACTGTCGACGAATTCCTTGACCGGCTTTGTTATGACCTTGTAGCCATTGTAATCGAGCCAGTCGATCAACGGCCGGATCGACGAATACTCCTGATCCTCGATCAGCGCAGTGTAGTAGTATGCGCGTAACAGGTAAGCCTGTCCCTGGAACTCCTTCAGCAGGCGCTTGTAGTCGATGTCGAAGCCGATGGCTTTTGCCGTCGAATACAAGTTGGCTCCGTCAATGAACAAAGCAACCTTCTCTCGAGCGTCAAACATCTTATTTGAAACCTTTCCAAGTCGCATGCGTTCGTTCAAATGCTGTGCCGTCAGATCAGGTTTCCCGCAACCCCTTCCAACTTTTCCACGACTTTAAACAACGCATAGCTGCTGTATCGACTCTGCAAAATCAGCAGTTTCATACAGCTTATTGTTTTGTTTTTCCGAACGACCTTTTTTGATTCCTTGCGGCCGCTTAAGTGGCCTACACTATTATATTGGAAGGCCGCAATGCAAAAGCGAGTGACAGTTTTAAAAAATACCGCAAAAAATCAGTAAAATATGGGTGTCCCGGCGGCATCGGGCGGCGGCGGCTTCACAGATTTGACAAGGGGTTGCTTTTTCCGGACGCGAACACTATACGCTGGTTTTTCATGATCCTTAAACTTATGGAGACGTCGAATGGCGCGCGTGACCGTCGAGGACTGCATCGACAAGGTCGAAAACCGGTTTGAGCTGGTGCTGCTTGCTGCGCATCGCGCTCGCATGATCTCCAGCGGCTCGCCGCTGACAATCGATCGCGACAACGACAAGAACCCCGTTGTGGCCCTTCGCGAGATCGCCGAGCAGACGGTAAGCCCGGAAGACATGAAGGAAGACCTGATCCACTCGCTGCAGAAGTTTGTGGAAGTGGACGAGCCGGAAGCGGAAGCCGTGCCGGTCGTGCCCTCTCAGCATCAGGTGACCCAGGTCAATGCGGTGGACGACACCACGATCGAATTCGACCGTATGTCCGAGGAAGACCTGCTGCGCGGCCTGGAAGGCCTGGTTCCGCCGGAGCGCACAGACGACGTTTGATCCGACGTCACAAGTTGGTCTGAAGCGCGACCGGCTCCGGCCGGCGCTTCAGGCTGTTTTTGTTTGTCCCGCTGATGTCTCAGCCGGTTGCCGGGGTCGGTTGCGGTCATGATGCGTCAATATGAACTCGTCGAACGGGTTACGCGTTATAATCCGGAAGCAGACGAAGCCCTGCTGAACAAGGCCTACGTCTATGCCATGCAGAAGCATGGCAGCCAGACGCGCGCATCGGGCGACCCCTATTTTTCCCACCCTCTGGAAGTGGCCGCGATCCTGACGGATCTGCGCCTCGACGATGCCACCATCGCCGTCGCCCTGCTCCACGACACGATCGAGGACACCGACGCCACGCGGTCGGAAATCGATAGTCTTTTCGGCGAGGAAATCGGCAAGCTCGTCGAGGGACTGACCAAGATCAAGCGCCTCGACCTCGTCTCGCGCAAGGCCAAGCAGGCGGAAAACTTCCGCAAGCTCCTGCTGGCCATCGCCGATGACGTGCGCGTCCTTCTGGTGAAGCTCGCCGACCGGCTGCACAACATGCGCACGCTCCATCACATGCCGGAGCACAAGCGAGGCCGCATCGCCGAAGAGACGATGGAAATCTATGCGCCGCTCGCGGGCCGCATGGGCATGCACGACATGCGCGAGGAGCTGGAGGACATCTCCTTCCATACGCTCAATCCGGAGGCCTACGAGACCATCACGGACCGTCTGGCGGATCTGCGCGAACGCAATCGGGATCTGATCCTGGGCATCGAGACGACCCTGACCGAACGGCTGGCCGAGCGCGGCATGGCGGCGATGGTCAAGGGCCGCGAAAAACGTCCCTATTCCATTTTCCGCAAGATGCAACGCAAGGCCATCGGCTTCGAGCAGTTGTCCGACATCTACGGCTTCCGCGTGACCGTCGGCACGGTGGAGGCCTGCTACCGGGTGCTGGGCGTCATCCACACGACCTGGCCGACGGTACCCGGCCGGTTCAAGGATTATATCTCCACGCCGAAACAGAACGACTACAAGTCGATCCACACCACCATCGTCGGCCCGTCGCGCCAGCGTGTGGAACTGCAGATCCGCACCATCGCCATGAACCGGGTCGCCGAATACGGGATCGCAGCTCACGCGCTCTACAAGGACGGCGAATTCGGCGGACGCAACATTGCCCGCCACACGGATGACTGCCGCGCCTTCGAATGGCTGCGCCGGACGACCGAACTGCTGGCGCAGGGCGATACGCCGGAAGAGTTCCTGGAAAACACCAAGCTTGAACTCTTCCACGATCAGGTCTTCTGCTTCACGCCCAAGGGCCGCCTGATCGCCCTGCCCCGCGGCGCGACGCCGATCGATTTCGCCTATGCCGTCCACACAGGCATCGGCAACACCTGCGTCGGAGCCAAGATCAACGGCAAGATCATGCCGCTGGTGACCGAGCTGCACAATGGCGACGAAGTCGAGATCATCCGCTCGCCCGCCCAGACGCCGCCGCCAGCCTGGGAGGCCATTGCGGTCACCGGCAAGGCGAGAGCCGCCATCCGCAGGGCAACGCGCGAATCCGTACGCAAGCAATATGGCGCCCTCGGCGAACATATCCTGAAGCGCGCCTACGCCCGCGCCGAAAAGACCTACTCGGAGACGCTGCTGGAGGCGGTTCTGGACGACCACGCCCAGGCCAGCGTCGCCGACCTGCTCGCTGCGGTCGGCCAGGGCGACCTGAGCGCGCAGACCGTCTTGAAAAGCACCCATCCGGACTACCAGGACACCCGCATCGCCATTTCCGGCCCGCCGATGGAAGAAGGCTGGTTCGGCCTGAAGCAGGGGCATGGACTGAAGTTCCGGATCCCGCACGAAGAGATGGACGGCGACAAGGACCACGGCGCCTCCTCCGAGCCGGAAGGCGAAGGCCCGGCCCTGCCGATCCGGGGCCTTTCCGGCGATATTCCGGTCACCTTCGCGCCCGACGGCGGCGCCGTGCCCGGCGACCGGATCGTCGGCATCTTGACCCCGTCGGAAGGACTGACCATCTATCCGATACAGTCACCATCCCTGAAGGAATTCGATGACCAGACTGAGCGCTGGGTCGACGTTCGCTGGGATATCGACGTCAACAATCCCGAACGGTTCCCGGCCCGCCTGGACATTTCGGCTGCCAACGAGCCCGGATCGCTGGCAACCATCGCCCAGGTCATCGGTGAGAACGGCGGCAATATCGACAATGTGAAGATGGTCCAGCGGGCGCCCGACTTTCATCAGATGTATATCGATCTCGAGGTGTGGGACCTGAAGCATCTGAACCGGATCATCAATCAACTGCGTTCCAAACCGAATGTATCGAGTGTCAGCCGGGTCAATGGCTGACTGGAGCGCTCAGTTCAAAAGGATCTTGTTTCATGACACGTGACGAAGTGTTGGCAGTGTTCCGGGAAGCCGGGGCGATCCTGGAAGGCCATTTCATCCTGACCTCCGGACTGCGCAGCCCGGTTTTCCTGCAAAAGGCCAGGGTCTTCATGTATCCGGACAAGACCGAAAAACTCTGCAAGGCGCTGGCCGAAAAAATCAGGTCCTCGGGTCTCGGACAGATCGACTACATTGTCTCTCCCGCCCTCGGCGGCCTCATTCCCGGGTATGAAACCGCGCGCCACCTCGGCGTGCCGGCCATGTGGGTCGAGCGGGAGGAAGGCGAATTCCGTTTGCGCCGCTTCGACCTTCCCAAGGGGGCCCGGGTCATCGTAGTTGAGGATATAGTCACCACGGGGCTGTCCAGCCGCGAAACGGTAACCTCGTTGAAAGCTCTTGGTGCTGAAGTGCTGGCAGTTGCCTGTCTGATCGACCGGTCCGGTGGCGAAGCCGATGCTTCCGTGCCGGTCATTGCGCTGGCGAACTACAAGGTGCCGGCCTATGAGCCGGACAATCTGCCGCCGGAACTGGCCGCACTCCCCGCCGTCAAACCGGGAAGCCGCGGACTGAGCTGAGTGAACCTGGAAACCGAAGGGAGCCGACCGTAACCCCATGCTGTTTCGCCGGAGACATAGGCCGAGCCGCATCGAACGCCTGCGCGTTGCCGTGTGGCCCCGAAACAGTTGGGCCCGATCGACCCGTTATTTCGGAAAGCGGGTGTTGCGTCTGACCGCAACACCTCATGCGATCGCTCTCGGGTTTGCCGCCGGTGCCTTTGCATCCTGCACACCCCTGGTCGGTTTCCATTTCCTGACGGCTTTCGCCATCGCCTATGTGATCCGCGGCAACCTGATCGCCTCCGCCATCGGTACGTCCGTCGGCAATCCGATCTCCTTTCCGTTCATCTGGGCCGCAACCTACAAGATCGGGCAATGGGTCCTGCTCGGACGCACGCCCGATGCCGGCCCCCAGGAAGTTCACCAGCAGTTCCAGAGCGGGCTGTTTTCCAAGTCGCTCGACGCGCTCTGGCCGATGCTCAAGCCGATGTTCATCGGCTCCGTTCCGGTCGGCCTCGTCGTCGGGTTGGTTTTTTACGTGATTGTCTACAAGAGCGTCGAGGTTTATCAACGCCGGCGCAGGCAAAGCCTTTCCAGCAAGACCGACCGGCTTTTCCCTGCTCCAGGAACGGCCATGGAAGAAGACAGCAGCGCCTGATTGCGTCAGGTCTTCGCGGCAGCCGATGTTGGTTCCACGGTTCTGGGACAAATCGCTGCATGTACCGAAATCGGCGTAAACCCCGGCTCCGGCAAGGCAATTTCGAGGTTCGGCTGGAAAGCCGGACAACCGCGGCGGCCACGGTCAGTCAAATCCCAGGCAATCCGGCATTGAATTGGTGGCCAGGCGCCCCACCTGCATTGCGTCGGCTGGCCTGAAGAGCTAAGAGTTCCGCAAGAAAGCGGTTTTGCCCTCCGGAATTCCGGACAAAATGTTTTAAGGGATAACATGAGCGTGACGGACAACAAGAAAGAAACGGATGGCGGGCTGTATGAGACCGCGAAGGTCATCGTCCAGGCGCTGCTGCTGGCCCTGGTCGTTCGGACTTTCCTGTTTCAGCCTTTCAACATTCCATCCGGGTCCATGGAAGACACGCTGCTGATCGGCGATTACCTTTTCGTCTCCAAGTACAGCTACGGCTATTCGCGTTATTCCTTCCCCTTCGGACTGGCGCCTTTTTCAGGCAGGATCTTCTCGTCTGAACCGGAACGCGGCGACGTCGCGGTCTTCAAGCTGCCGACGGACACCTCCATCGACTACATCAAGCGGGTGATCGGGCTGCCGGGCGACACGATCCAGATGATCGACGGCGTTCTTCACATCAACGGCGAACCGGTCAAACGCGAGCGCATCGACGACTATATCGAGCAGTCGCCATCAGGCGTTGTCCGGCGGGTACCGCGTTACAAGGAAACGCTGCCGAACGGCGTGTCCTACGAAACGCTTGACATCACGACCAACGGCCAAGCGGACAACACGAGGGAATACAAGGTTCCACCGGGCCATTATTTCATGATGGGCGACAACCGCGACAATTCCCAGGACAGCCGGTACCTCGACAAGGTCGGCTATGTACCGCTGGAGAATTTCATGGGCCGGGCAGAAATCCTGTTCTTCTCCATCAAGGACAAGACACCGGCGTGGCACGTCTGGTCCTGGCCCTGGGACGTTCGCTGGAACCGGATCGGCCGGACACTCTGACCGCTCCGTTTGCCGGTCACCGGGGCTTTCCCCGATGGCCGCGTGAGCAAAGCAGGCTGCATGACAAGTAAACAACAACAAAACCCCATTTCGGCCCTGAAAGCGGCGCTGCAATACGACTTCAAGGACCTGGAACTCCTGCGGGTCGCGCTCACCCACGCCAGCGCGCTGGCGCCATCCGAGACCGTTTCCGGCAGCTACCAGCGCCTGGAATTCCTGGGCGACCGCGTGCTGGGCCTGGTCATCGCCACGACCCTGCATGAGCATTTCCCCAAGGCCGACGAAGGCGAACTCGCCCGCCGCTACAATCACATGGTCAAGCGCGAGACCTGCGCGGAGATCGCGCAGGAGCTCGGCGTCGGAGACGCGATGCGCATCGGTCTGGCCGAAGCCCAGACGGGCGGGCGCAAGAAGATGGCGCTGCTTGCCGATATCTGCGAGGCGATCATCGCCGCAATCTATCTGGACGGCGGCTTCGATGCAGCGGAGCATTTCGTGAAGCGGCTTTGGGAACCGCGCATGCTATCGTGGTCGGGACCTCTGCGGGACGCCAAGACGACGCTGCAGGAATGGGCCCAGTCGAAAAGCCTGCCGACGCCGCGCTACGAGGTGACGAGCCGGGACGGGCCGGACCACGCGCCCAATTTCACCGTGGCCGTCAACGTGCAGGGCCTGAAACCGGGCGAAGGCAAAGGCGGTTCGAAACGGATTGCCGAACAGAATGCCGCCGAGGCCGTGCTCCGCCGCGAAGGCGTTTGGAAGGAATAGAAGAACCTTGAGCGACGAAAACCACATCGGCGACGGACCGGAAGACGACCAGGATGACGATACCGTCTTTCAGGCACCCAAGGGGCGTTTCGACATTCCCCTGCCCGATCCGGTCGCGGCCATGCCGACGGACACAAAGGCAGGCTTCATCGCGCTGATCGGCGCGCCGAATGCCGGCAAGTCGACGCTGATCAACCAGCTCGTCGGCACCAAGGTTTCGATCGTCACCCACAAGGTCCAGACGACCCGCACCATCGTGCGCGGCGTTGCCATGCACGGCAAGGCACAGCTTGTGTTCATCGACACGCCCGGCATCTTCAAGCCGAAACGGCGCCTCGACCGGGCGATGGTCGATACCGCCTGGGGCGGGGCAAGGGACGCCGACGTGATCGCTCTGCTGATCGACGCCCGCAAGGGCATCGACGAGGAAGTGGAGAACATCCTCAAGCGTCTTTCCAGCCAGTCGGCCCCGAAGGTGCTGATCCTGAACAAGACGGACGTCGCCAAGCGCGAGAAGCTCCTGCTGCTGGCGCAAAAGGCCAACGAATACGTGACGTTCGAAGAAACCTTCATGATCTCGGCGCTGACCGGTGACGGCACCGGAACCATTCTGGACTATTTCGCCTCCAAGGTTCCCGAAGGCCCGTGGCTTTATCCGGAGGACCAGCCGTCCGACCTGCCCCTGCGCATCCTGGCGGCCGAGATCACCCGCGAAAAGCTGTTCGAACGCCTGCATCAGGAACTGCCCTATATCTCCACGGTGGAAACCGAACGCTGGGAGACCCGCAAGGACGGTTCCGCCCGCATCGAGCAGACGATCTACGTGGAACGCGACAGCCAGAAATCCATCGTGCTCGGCAAGCGTGGCCAGACGATCAAGGCCATTTCCCAGGCAGCACGGACGGAAATCTCGGAGATCATCGAGGCACCGGTGCATCTGTTCCTGTTCGTGAAGGTGCGCGAGAACTGGGCCGACGATCCGGAACGCTACCGGGAAATGGGCCTGGAGTTTCCAAAGTAATTGGCTGGAAAGCCAGAATCCGCCAAACTCCGCGCCTGACGTGAACTGGGAGCCAGCTCTTGGAATGGACCGGGCGCGGCGTGGTGCTGACCACCCGCAAACATGGCGAGAACGATGTCATTCTGGAGGTGCTGACGCTCGACAGAGGCCGGCATCTCGGACTGGTGCGCGGCGGCCGGTCCAGGCGCCACAGGCCCGTTCTCCAGCCCGGCAACGAACTGGACCTGACATGGAAGGCCCGTCTAGCCGACCACCTCGGCCAGTTCCAGATCGAACCGGTCAACCTGCGCGCCGGCGACCTGATGACGAGTTCGGTCGGCCTGGCCAGTTTGCAGCATCTCGCCTTTCTGATGAGGCTCCTGCCGGAGCGCCATCCCTACCCGCGCCTGTTCAACGCGCTTTGCGTGGTTCTGGACCATCTGGAGCCCGCGGACGCGGCGGCTGCCCTGCTGGTGCGCTTCGAGCTGGAAACCTTGAGCGAACTCGGCATCGGTCTCGACCTGTCGTCCTGTGCGGCGACCGGAACGCGCAACGACCTTGCCTATGTCTCGCCGAAATCGGCGCGCGCCGTCAGCCGGGAGGCAGGCCAGCCCTATCACAACAAGCTGCTGCCCCTGCCCTCGTTCCTGCTGGAAGGCCAGCGTCAGGCCGGCAGTGAGCTGACCTGGTCGGATGTGTGCCAGGGCTTCGAGCTGACGAGCTTCTTCCTCACCAGGTATCTTCAGGAAAGAGGCGCGCAGGACGGCGGTACGCGCGCGCACTTGCTTGGCGCGCTGGAAAGGCGTTACCGCGAAGAGTTTCCCTGGAATTTTTGACTGCGGAAGGTCCAGGACCAGGCAACGACGCAAGTCTCGCCGCTGACAAAAGATACGATACACCTTCTTGAAAATTGCAAAACAAGAACTTACACCAACAATATATTTTGTCGGAAAACAATCGGAAGTTATTTTTCAAAATATCCCTAGTTCTACGGGAATATTGCATTTTATCGCAATTGACAGGCATAGATAATTACAAAAACCTTCTCTGGAAAATTTTGAAAAATAACTGCGAATGAACCATGTCAGGGCAATCTAACAGAAGGTACGGCAAATCGGTCGCTACAAAGGCCCTGCTTTTCCTTGTTTCCGCAATCGTAACGGTATCTGCAACGCTTACGGCATGCGCACAGATGCAGGTTACGGTGCAGGGTCGAGAATCGTTTGTTGATACACGATATGAATATGACCAGGCGGTCATCAGACTGGCTCTCGACAAAACAAGAGACAAATATGGTGACTATGTAGTCAGTGAAACGCCACAGGGACAAAATTGGGCGAGAACAATTCTGACCGCCAGAAGCAAAAAGTATCCCAATTACATATTCAAATATTCGGCAAGCAACAAGTTGCCCGATGATTTGTATGCCATACCATTTCCTGTGGACCTTGGGATTGTCGGCTACAGGGTTGCCTTCGTTTCGGAAGAAACAAAAAAAAGATTGATGAATGTCGATACTTTAGAGGAACTGAAGTCCTTTAAGATCCTCCAAGGCATCTCTTGGCTGGACACAGATATTCTGGAGTATCACGGCTTCAATGTCCAAGTTGGCTCCGATTACGAAGCCATGTTTAGCATGATAGCCCACAATAGAAGTGAATTGTTTTTGCGCGGTGCTAACGAACTTCTCGGAGAATGGACAACGCACAAGGATCTTGCCAATTTTACAATCGACGAGACCTTTTTGATCTATTACCCGCTCCCCAGATTCCTTGTAACTTCAAACGATAACCAGGAGCTGATTGAACGCATCCACGAAGGATTGTTAAAAGCTTATGATGATGGGTCTCTGCTTCGTTTATGGGAGGAGAAATACTTGGAGAGCATCAAGTTCGCCAAGCTTTCAAAGAGGAAAGTCTACCGGCTCACAAATCCGTTCATTGAAGGTATTGACCCTTCCTGGAAAAGGTATGTCTACCAGGTGTTTATAGATGAATAAGTTTTCGAGCCAATTCCAGAGCTGTGATCCGTTATTGCGCCCACAAGTCCGGCAACCTTACAAATAGAACAAACGGGCCCTTAGGTGTTCAGTCCATGCCACCTTCGATGGGGCGCCAGACGAATTCTTTCGATTGCCCGGAATAGAAAATCTGTTCGGCCACGCCGGTGACCGTTTCTATCGGGATATAGCCGACCCGACCCAAGAACCGGCTGTCCTGGGAGTTGTCGCGGTTGTCGCCAAGAACGAACAGATGGCCCTCCGGCACCACGTATTCGCGGGTGTTGTCGAGTTGGGAAGTTGTCGTCAGATCGAGCGTGTCATAGCTTCGGCCACTCGGAAGCGTTTCGCGGTAGCGAGGGATGTGTAAGGCGTCGCCTGAAGAAGACTGTTCGATAAAATCGTCGATGCGTTCGCGCTCCAGCGGTTCGCCATTGAGGTGAACGACCCCGTCGATCATCTGGAACTTGTCGCCCGGCATTCCAATTAACCGTTTCACATAGACATTGTTCGGATCACTCGGCAGGGGAAAGACGATGATGTCGCCGGCGACAGGAGCGTAGGTTTCACCGAATACTGAAAAGACGCGCCGAACCAGAAATTGGTCACCAATCTGAAACGTCGGTTGCATGCTGCCGGCCGGAATACTGTAATTCTTCATGCGCAGGACGTAGAAATCATTCCAGGACAGGAAAATACCGAGTGCGGTAAGCAGCCCGAGCATAAGAACAACTCGATTTCTCTTTATTGTCATGCACTTACCACTCGCCGCCAGTCACACCGGCGCCCCTGTTGCCGCCGCTACTTTCGGTGGCAAATCATGATTCCTTAAACCCGCCTTTTCAGTCCCATGATTTGACCAGAAAGATCAAGCACGGTTTTAGAGACGCCGGCTCCGTCCGTCCCGTCTCCCTGTCCGCAGCCCATTCGGCGTAATCGGATCTTCTATACAAAATCCACCCACAGACTGTCGAAATCCGTTGAAAATCCGCCGTTTCCGCCTCCAAATTACGTGAAGCGAATTGCGCTGGCACTCCGAAACAGTTAGCAAGCATTCATGGGAAAAGAGACGACTCCGCCGCCAAGCGGCATTGAAGGCATCAACCTCAAGGATGCGCTTGAAGAGCGCTATCTGGCCTATGCCCTGTCGACCATCATGCACCGGGCTCTGCCGGACGTGCGCGACGGTCTGAAACCAGTCCACAGGCGCCTGCTCTACGCCATGCGCCTTCTGAAACTGGACCCGGGCGCGGGCTTCAAGAAATGTGCGCGTGTGGTCGGCGACGTCATCGGTAAATACCACCCGCATGGCGATCAGGCCGTCTATGACGCCTTAGTGCGCCTAGCACAGGATTTCGCGCAGCGTTATCCGCTGATCGACGGCCAGGGCAACTTCGGCAACGTGGACGGCGATAATGCGGCCGCCATGCGTTACACCGAAGCGCGCATGACCGATACGGCCAAGCGTCTGCTGGACGGGCTTGACGAGAATGCCGTCGACTTCCGCGAAACCTATGACGGCGAGGACAAGGAACCCATCGTCCTTCCGGGCGGTTTCCCCAACCTTCTGGGCAACGGCTCGTCCGGCATCGCCGTCGGCATGGCAACCTCAATTCCGCCGCACAATGCCTTCGAGCTCTGCCAGGCCTGCCTGCATCTGATCAAGAACCCGAATGCCGAGGCAGACGAACTTCTGGACTATATTCAGGGTCCGGATTTCCCGACCGGCGGCCTGCTGGTGTCCGACCAGGGCTCCATTCGCGAGGCCTATGCCACCGGCCGCGGCAGCTTCCGCGTCCGCGCCCGCTGGCAGGTGGAAGATCTCGGACGCGGCCAATGGGCGATCGTCGTCACCGAAATTCCCTATCAGGTGCAGAAATCGCGCCTGATCGAGAAAATCGCCGAACTGCTGACGGCGCGCAAACTGCCGCTTCTCGACGATGTGCGGGATGAATCCGCGGAAGACATCCGCATCGTTCTGGTGCCGCGCTCGCGCAATGTCGACGCCAATATCCTGATGGAATCCCTGTTCAAGCTGACGGACCTGGAAAACCGGTTCTCGCTGAACATGAACGTGCTGTCCATGGGCAAGGTGCCCATGGTCATGGGCCTGAAGCAGGTCCTGCGGGAATGGCTGGATCACCGCAAGGTCGTGCTGATCCGCCGCTCCGAGCACCGGCTGGCACAGATCAACCACCGGCTCGAGGTTCTGGCGGGCTACCTGATCGCCTATCTGAACCTTGACGAAGTGATCCGCATCATCCGCGAGGAAGACGACGCCAAGGCCGAACTGATCCGGACCTTCGAGCTGACCGACGTCCAGGCCGAGGCCATCCTCAACATGCGGCTCCGCTCCTTGCGCAAGCTGGAAGAGTTCGAGATCCGCAAAGAGCACGAGAAGCTTTCGGAGGAGAAGGACGACCTCACCAGGCTGCTCGGCTCAGACACCCGCCAGTGGACCAAGATCTCCAAGGAAATCGCCGAAATTTCAAAGGTCTATGGTCCGGAAACCGAAATCGGCAAGCGCCGCACCGACAAAGGCGAAGCACCTGAGACCGACCTGGTCGACATCCAGCAGGCGATGATCGAAAAGGAACCGATCACCGTCATCATTTCCGAAAAAGGCTGGATCCGGGCCATGAAGGGCCATCAGTCCGACCTGTCGGCTGTTGCCTTCAAGCAGGGCGACAAGCTGAAACTCTCCTTCCATGCGGAGACGACGGACAAGATCCTGCTGTTCTCGACCGGCGGCAAGTTCTTCACGCTCGGCGCCGACCGCCTGCCCGGCGGGCGCGGCCACGGCGAACCCATCCGCCTGATGGTGGAAATGGACGAGGCCCAGGAAGTGGTCAACGCCTTCGTCTACAAGCCCGGCCGGAACCTTCTGCTTGCCACAACCGAGGCCCGCGGCTTCGTGGTCGGCGAGGACGACGTCGTCGCCAACACCCGCAAGGGCAAGCAGGTGCTGAACCTGACCGCCCCGGTCGAAGCGACCCTATGCGTGGAGGCAACCGGCGATCACGTTGCGATCATCGGCGAAAACCGCAAGCTGCTGGTCTTCCCGCTGGCACAGATCCCGCAGATGTCCCGTGGGCGTGGTGTGCGCCTGCAGCGCTACCGGGACGGCAACATTTCCGACATCCGTGTCTTTTCCGGCGAAAACGGGCTGACCTGGACCGACAGTTCCGGTCGCAGCTTTACCCGGAGCCTGGAAGAACTCGCCGACTGGCGCGGCGAACGCGGCCAGGCCGGCAGACTGCCGCCGACCGGCTTCCCGCGGTCGAACAAGTTCGGCCCGAGAAACCTTTAAACAGGCTTGTCGTTGGCGGTGCAAAGGCGCCGCCAATGGCCGGGCGTCATGCCGAACGCCCGCTTGAAATGCCGGCTCATGTGGCTCTGATCGGCAAAGCCCCCTGCCGCGGAAGCTTCCGCCAGCGTCTCGCCTCCTGCAAGCATCGCCTTGACCACGTCGAGCCGGCGCATGACCAGGTAGCGGTGCGGACTGGTGCCGAAGGCTTTCCTGAACTGCCGGGCGAGACTGAACCGGTCCATACCGGATATTCGCTCCAGTTCTTCCATGCGAACCTGATCCGAGCAGCTTTCCTTCAGATAGTCCGCGCAACCGCGGAGCGCGGGCCAATGCAACGCGGAAGAGAGCGCCTTGCCGCTGTCCGCATAGCGGTTGAGGCAGCCGGCGAGGTCCGCCAGCAGGCTGTCTCGCTTGAAAGCGCCCATTTCCCGGTCGATATCCTCGAGGGCCTCAGCCAGGTCCTGCCGGAACTGCAGGTCTGAAATCACCGGTGAAGCCACGAAGGGAAGTCCGGCGAAACCAGCCGGTTGAAGTGCCTCGCTGATCAATTCCGGCGGAATATAAATCATTCGGTATTGGAGGGCCCGTTCCGTGCCGGCGCCGCCGTCGTGAACCTCGTCGGGATGGATCACGATCACCTGGCCCGGGAGCGAGGCCCGTTCCTCGCCGCGGTAGCGGAAGGTCTGCACACCGCTCATCGTCAGGCCGATTGCGTAGGTGTCGTGACGGTGGGGCGAAAAGCCGTTGCCGCAGAACCGCGCCTCGATCCTGTCGATGCCCGCCTCCCGCGGCGATGACCGGATCATGTCTCCGGCAGGCGCGCACAAACGTTCAAGACCCGCCTCCCCGCCCGGCGATAAGGTTCGCGAATTCCGATCCTTCTGAAAGCCCCGCGTGGAGTTGCCGTTCATGTTCGAAACCAAATTTGTCGTTGTTGTCCGCGAAGACCTGGCTGCCTGGCAGAAGCTGAATGTCACGGCCTTTCTGTCGACAGGAATAGCGGCGGCAAAGCCGGAAATCATCGGCGAAAACTATCGCGATGCCGACGGCAATGTCTATCACCCCATGAGCATTCAACCCATCATCGTCTTGAGCGCCGATGAGGATACCATCGGCAAGATCCATCAGCGCGCCCTAGATCGCGGCGTGCCCTCAAGTCTTTACATCGAGGAAATGTTCGCCACCGGTCATGACACCGCCAACAGGGAGGTGTTTGCCGGGTTCGGTCCTGAAACGGCCAGGGTGGTGGGTCTGGCCTTTCACTGCGACAGGAAGATCGCCGACAAGATCTCCAAGGGCGCACGCATGCATGCCTGAGGCCTGTTCCCAGTCCAAAGTCTGATCCCCTGAGCGCATCTCTCCCCTCGACGGAACGGATTTCAGCGGGCAATCTATGCACAAATGACAATCGGGGGGAAACATGGTCGGCGCGTTCACGTTCAATACCAGCCAGCGGATCGTCTTTCAAAACGGAGCGTCCGCCGCATTGAGCGAAAACGCCGCACCGTTTCTGGGGAAGCGGCCGTTTCTGGTCACGGATCCCGGAATTGTCTCCCTCGGTCTGCAGGAAGCGTGCGAAGACGCGTTGAAAAGCGCCGGTCACGCCGTGGCGCGATTTTCCGAGGTTGTGGCCGATCCGCCGCGCGCCCTGGTCGATCGGGCAATTGAAGAGGCAAAGGCCCATGGCGCCACGTCGGTCATCGGTTTTGGCGGCGGCTCTTCGCTGGATGTCGCAAAACTCGTCGCGCTGATCGCCAGGAGCGGCGAGGATCTGGACGAGGCCTGGGGCATCGGCAACGCGAAGGGCCCTCGCCTGCCCCTGATCCTGATCCCCACGACCGCTGGCACCGGTTCCGAGGTCACGCCCATTTCCATCATCACCGTCGGCGAGGAGGAAAAGCGCGGCGTCGTCTCCCCTCTGCTGCTGCCGGACCTCGCCGTTCTTGATCCACTGCTGACACTCGGTCTGCCCGGGCCGGTCACGGCGGCCACGGGCATCGATGCGATGGTCCATGCGATTGAAAGTTACGCCTCGAAATCAGCCAACAACAATCCGGTTTCAAGAACGCTTGCGCTGGAGGCCCTGAAGCTTCTTGGCGCCAATATCGAACGAGCGGTGATTTCTCCCGCCGATGAAGACGCCAGAGGCGCCATGTTGCTGGGCTCCATGCTGGCCGGCATGGCTTTTGCCAATTCTCCCGTCGCAGCAGTTCACGCGCTCGCCTACCCGATCGGCGGAACGTTCCATGTCCCGCACGGTCTCTCCAACGCACTGGTGCTGCCGCACGTGCTGAAATTCAACAACAAGGTTGCCGCGGCGACCTATGCGGAACTGGCGCCGGTGGTCTTCCCCGATCTTGCCGAAGTGCCGGACGTAGCAGAACGAGCCGATTTCTTTGCCGAACGACTGGCCGGTCTTGCGGGAATTCTGGGACTGCAAACGCATCTCAGGGACGTTGGCATCGGAGAAGACGACTTGCCGAAACTGGCGTCCGACGCCATGAAACAGACCCGCCTTCTGGTCAACAATCCCCGGGATGTCACCGAGGCCGATGCATTTGAAATCTACAAGGCCGCCTTATGACGTCCACACAGTCTCAACAGTCTTCCCGGCCCGTTCCGCTGAAACGGAGTGAATTCAAGGAATTTCTGGATATCCCCACACGGTGGATGGATGTGGACATCTATGGCCACGTCAACAATGTGCAGTATCTCAGCTTCTTCGACACGGCGGTGAACAGCTGGTACGTCGCAAACGGTCTTCTTGATCCGGTCAAGAGCTCCGAGATCTTTCTCGTCGTGGAAACCGGCTGCCATTACTTTGCCGAGCTCACTTTTCCGGACACCGTGTGCGCTGGCCTTAAAATCGAAAAACTCGGCTCAAGCTCTGTCGTTTTCAGGGTCGGACTGTTTTCCGGCGAAGCTTTGGAGACTGCAGCGCACGGCCGGTTCGTTCATGTCCTCGTCGACCGGGCGACCAGGCGTCCCGTACCGATTTCGGACCAAAAGCGTGAAGTTCTGGAAGGTTTGACGGGTTGACCGGAAGCTGTGCGGCCTGAAATTGCCCGCTGGTGGGTAACTGTGGGTTTTTCACAACATAACCTCTGGAAAACCCGAAGAACTGCCCACAGGTCGCTCACAGGAGATCCACAGCTTACCAACAGCTTGCTCACACGCCCCAGGCTGTGACGCCCCGGTCGAACAGACGGGTGTCTTCAGCCCAAGGTCTTCATGAGACGGGACTTCTCGCGCTGCCAGTCGCGTTTCTTTTCAGTTTCCCGCTTGTCATGCAGCTTTTTCCCGCGCGCGAGAGCCAGTTCAAGCTTCGCCCGGCCCTTGTCGTTGAAATAAAGCTTGAGCGGGACAATTGTCTTGCCCTCCTTCTGGACGGCGCCCGCCAGCTTGCCGATTTCGCGCTTGTGCAGCAGCAGTTTGCGCGGCCGCCGCGGCTCGTGGTTGAACCGGTTGGCCTGAAGGTATTCGGGAATATAGACGTTGTAGATCCAGATCTCGCCTTTGTGCTCGGCAGCATAGGATTCGGCAATATTCGCCTTGCCGTTGCGCAGGGATTTGACTTCCGTGCCCTTCAGCTCGATGCCGGCTTCCAGCGTGTCTTCGATCTCGTAATTGAACCGGGCTTTCCGGTTATCGGAAATGATGGTCCGTCCCGGAGCGCCCCCTTTTTTCGGAGCCATTTTATGTCCTTGGGTGTCCTGCACCCCTAAATTCGGGTCGAAAGGCAGACGAGGGAAGCACCTGCCTTTCTTTCAGACTAGTTGATCAGCCCGGCATGGGCCAGTGCGGCCCGGATTTCGGCGCGGGCACCTTCGGAAATCGGAACCAGCGGCAGGCGAAGTTCTTCCTCGATCTTGCCAAGCAGGGACAGCGCGTACTTCGCCCCACCAGGGCTCGGCTCCAGGAACATGGCCCGGTGCAGAGGCGCCAGCCGGTCCTGGTATTCCAGAGCCTTGGCAAAGTCGCCGGCGAGCGTCGCAGCCTGAAACTCCGCGCAAAGGCGCGGTGCCACATTCGCGGTCACCGAAATGCAGCCGACACCGCCGTGGGCGTTGAAGGCGAGTGCCGAAATGTCCTCACCGGACAGCTGGATGAAATCGGGACCGCACAGATGGCGCTGACGGCTCGCCTTGGCCATATCCGCGGTCGCATCCTTCACGCCCTTGATGTTTTCGCAGGTCTCGAAGAGCTCGGCCATGGTTTCCGGCGCCATGTCGACGATCGAGCGGCCCGGAATGTTGTAGATGAAGATCGGAATGCCGACCGCATCGTTCACAGCCTTGAAATGTGCTTTCAGGCCGGCCTGATTCGGCTTGTTGTAATAAGGCGTTACGACCAGAAGCGCATCCGCGCCGGCCTTTTCGGCATGCTGCGCGAAATCAATGGCTTCCACCGTGTTGTTGGACCCGGCGCCGGCGATCACCGGAACGCGTCCGGCGGCGGCCTCCACGCAAAGCTCCGTCACCCGCTTGTGCTCGTCATGCGTCAGCGTCGGGCTTTCGCCGGTGGTTCCGACCGGAACAAGACCGTTGGAGCCTTCAGAGATCTGCCATTCCACAAAATCCTGAAACCGTTTCTCATCGAGCGCTCCGTCCTTGAACGGGGTAATCAGCGCTGGAAGGGAGCCTTTGAACATCTCGGTTTCCTCTTGGAAGTAGCTAGTGGATCCACCGGTCGGCACAATACCGGTTGTTGACGGACGCGCAACATACTCATCTGCCGCCAAAGGAGCAATGCTCCCCAGGCCTTTCGGGTCCGGGTTTGAGACTTTTCTTTGCCCCGTTGCGCCATTTTGGCGACACCCGTCTGTCAGGACCGACCAATAGCCGGTTTCATCACCTTGGCAGCTGAAGGAAAAGGCCTTTATGCTTGCCCGAAATCAGACTTTGATGGAAACGCCGGAGCGAATTCGGGACACCGGGAGGTGTGTGAGCGCTCTGGCACCTTAGGAACGATCGGCTTTTGCCTCTTCAACCGGCCCTGGCTGAAGGTTTGCCGATCCAGGGGACACGCTCTTGACGTCAGCACCGGAACGCACGCCTGAAGACACATCATCGAAATCGCTTTCCCGGCCACA
>JBNKGB010000035.1:0-38494 GCA_050289605.1 Roseibium sp.
TGGTTGGAGGGCTTGGCCTCGGCTACACCGCAGAAGCCGTGCTGAAAAACGATGCTGTTGAAGAGCTTACCGTCATTGACCTTCTGGAGCCGGTGATCCGCTGGCATCGCGAAGGGCTCGTGCCGATGAAAACCGAACTTGCCGACAACCCGCGCTGCAAGCTGGTGCAGGGGGATTTTTTTGCGATGGCCGCCTCGGATCAGGGCTTTGACGCGGACAAGCCCGCCCGTCAATTCGATGCCATCCTGATCGACATCGACCACACGCCGGAACGGCTGCTGCATGGCGGCTCGAAGAGTTTCTATACGCCGGAGGGCCTCACTGCCCTGCAGCGCTTCGTCAAACCCGGCGGGATCGTGGGGCTGTGGTCGGACGAGGCGCCGGACGCGGCCATCACGGCCCTGCTCGCCGAGGCTTTCGATGAAGCCTGGGCCGAGCCGGTGGTCTTTGCCAATCCCCTGCAGGACGGACGCGAGGTCACGCAAGCCGTGTATCTGGGGCGCAAGGTTTCTTAGGCAACGTCCGACGTATCAGCTGTGCCGCTGGCGTCCTCAAGCGATGCAAGGCCCCTGGGCGTCAAACCATAGATCCCTCGTTCGACCCGCTCGAACCAGCCGTAGTGATCGTCCGCCATCATGCGCGTGGCACAGGCAACCCCGGTCGCCCTGGCCACCTCCGCCCCACGGCTCGGTCCATTCGCCTCCAGATGGGCAGCGCAACGCATGGCGTCCTGGCGATAGGCGGTCACCAGGCTGGTCCGGGTCGAACCGCCGGTGTTCGGGTCGCCAACACGGCGGGCAAACTCCCTGAGCAAGCGATCCTTGCGGGGTTTGGACTTGCGCGGGGAATAGGGGGCCGGGTCCAGATGCACCTCGACGAAACCGTCCGAAAGCCTGACAGTGATCACGCCGAGCCCCAGCCGCCGGGCAAGCTTGAGATTGCTCTTCAGAGCCTGCTGAAACCGCCGCCCCGTTCCGCGCGGCACGGCCACATAGACAGTGTCGGTCACCGCCTGACGCTCGACCGCCTGGTGGAACAGGCTTAAGGAAAAGCCGGTCTTCAGCTCGACGATCACCGGCTCTTCGTCACCTCGGCAGGCGACGACGTCGGCGGAGCCGACCTCGGCCTTCACCTCATAACCCTGTGCAGCAAGAAAAGCTTTGACCGGCGGGTAGAGCTCGGTTTCCAGAATACGCCCCATTCGAGCATCCTATTTTCAAATCCCGATGCGGACAATCGACCGATCGCTCTTGTCCCAAGCGAGCGAGTGATCCGTTGGCCTCGGTAAACCCGCGCAAGCCGATGCCGGATCAGACACTATGACTTTCGGGGCAGATAAGTCTCCCGCTCGGCGTCCATCGCCGCCCGCCAGCGTTTTTTTAAAGCGGCGGGCTGTTCCGGATAGCGTTCCTCCCGCGCCTCGGCGAAGGTCATGCGGTCCGTGCGGAAGTAGCGGAAGCCTTCGCGCAGCTCGCACCAGGCTGCCAGGATCCGGCCTTCGTCGCGGTATCCGAGAAGCACCGGCCAGACGACGCGTTCGCTCATGTGCCCGTCCTTGTCGCGATAGCCGATAGCGACCTTCCTGCCGTCCAGAATGGCCCGACGCAGCATGAGCGCATCGACTTGCTCCTCGGCCACCGGACCGACGGGCCGCACACTCATGGCGCTCGCCTGGATGTGGCGGCGCAGCGGTTCCGGGGTGATGGCCTCGATCTTTGCGATCAGGTTCTCCGCCGCCCGGGCCAGCTCCGGTTCGGCGCGGGTCGACACCCACAGGGCGCCCAGAACGGCGGCGTCGATCTCGTCTGCGGTCAGCATCAGGGGCGGCATGTCGAAACCGTCTTCGAGAATATAGCCGACACCTGCCTCGCCCCGGATCGGCACGCGCTGCGCCATGAGAGTGGCAATGTCACGGTAGACCGAGCGTTTCGACACCTCCAGCTCGTCGGCAATCGCCTGGGCCGACACCGGCCCGCGCACGCGCCTCAGGATCTGAATGATTTCGAACAATCTGTCCGCGCGCCGCATGGCCACCTCTCCAGCATGATGCTGCCAGAACGCTGTCAGCAGGAGGCCGTTATAGGACCCGGACCCCGATTTTGGGAAGCTCACCAGACATGATGAAGCGAAAGATGAAAAGACACCTGACGAAAATCCTTGCGGTCGTTTTTCTGACAACCGGTACCGCTCTCAATGCGCAGGAGGCAGACATGCGGACAACATCCCCGGCAACACCGGAAAGGCTCGGCGTCTACGTCCTTGCCAGTGACCTGAATCGGTCCGAAGCGTTTTACGGCGCGCTCTTCGGGAAGTCCCCCACGATTCGAACGGAAGTCTTTGCCGGCTTCGATGTGGCAGGCGGCCTGTTCGCCATTGTTTCGAAAGAAGCCTTCGCGCCGGACGCAAAGCTTGGCGGCAACGCCATTCCCTATCTCAAGGTGGACGATGTCGAGGCGGCCTACCGCCATGTCCGGGCGTTAGCGCCCGACGCCCTGAAGGCGCCCGGGGTGATCAGCGAAGGTCCGCTCAGCCTGTTCAAGCTCACCGATCCGGACGGCAACATCATCGAATATTTCTCGCTGAATACGCCGGTCGACGGGCTGTAGGCCCGAGAACTGCTGGCAGGGAGCATGCGGGCCGGCTGCGGGAAGCTCCCACCCGGCCCGGCCCGACCGGTCAGGGCTTCCGCCCCTCGCCCTGTCCTTTCCGGGTTTCAAAGAAAAACACCAGCCCAAAGCGATACAACTTAACGAATCCTTCAGGCTCTTAAAAAAATAACGAAAAACTGCTAAAATTCCGCCTTGTTCTCAACACTATTTCAGTTTACTTGAAACACATCGATATTGTTTGCCGGACTTTGTGACTGCGCAGCATGCTGCGTCCTGAACGATCTTCCCTATCAACGTCGACCTAACCGGCGCACCGTGCCATCGCGTGTTGCGCCACAACTCATGACCGATTGAAAGGAAATCGTTATGACCATCGGGACCGTAAAATTCTTCAACACCACCAAGGGCTACGGCTTCATTCAGCCGGAAGACGGCGCGTCGGACATCTTCGTCCACATCTCCGCTGTCGAACGCGCCGGCCTGCGCACGCTGGTTGAAGGTCAGAAGGTCAGCTTCGAAGTCGTCCAGGACCGCCGCTCCGGCAAGTCCGCAGCGGACAACCTTCAGGAAGTCTAAGCGTTCTATCCCGGTCCCTGACCACGGATAAACTGGCACGGACCAAAAGGATGCGAGAAAAGGCCGGGAATATTTCCCGGCCTTTTTGTTACCCGTGCCTTGAAAGGAAAAACATGCCTTCCGACAAATCTCCCCAACCCCGGCGCAGTTCCGCGGAAATCAAGGCGGACACGACCAAACGGATCTCCGAGGAGATCAGCCGGACCGAGGCCGAACTGCGCGACGACAAGACCAGGAGGCTGAGAGCCGCCCGGCTTGCCATGCAGGAAAACCAGCCGGAGCCGCCGAAGGCAAAACGTCCCGGAAGGAAATAGCCGGCCGGCAACGACGGCAGGCAGGACGCCGTCGACCATCACCACTGGCGCGGTTTCATGTGAGTGAGACGAGGCGCCGCGGCTTCTTATTGACCAGGATCAATGACGGTTTTGCCCCGCTAGGGCCAACTTCGGCCCAGGGGAAAGCCAATGAAGCCGTTACTGCGCTCAATCCTGGCTATGCTATGCGCTCTGAGCTTCACGCTCGGGGCGGCCTTCCCCGGTGCGCTTCCCCCCTGCCCGGACACTGCAAGCGCCCCGCTACCCGGTGTGGCCCGGCAAGTTCACCAACCCGCCGTCGGACATGTCATGACGGCCGCCGGCCATCATGCCCCCTCTTCAGCGGTCCATTGCGGCAGCGCGTTCCACCACCCGGGCATCCAGTCACAAGATACGGCCCGGCTGCTGCCGCAGCCGTGCGGCCTCCGCTTCGCTGTTCCCCCCGGAACGGCGATTGCGGGCCTTTCTCCCACGCCTCCTCCCGGCCCTCCGCGCGCCTGAACCGGCCTTCCCGCCGGACGCGGCCCGACCAAACCCGGCCCGACCAAACCCGGCCCGACAGACCAGGTTCACTAGACCGGCACCCTGCCGGCGCCAAAGCCGCGGTGTGCCCATCAGGAGGAATAATCATGACCATTTTGCTCAAGAACGCTGTCCGCATGCGTACAATCTGCAAGGCTGCTGCCCTCGGCGCGGCCGTCCTGCTGACCGTCCCCATGCAAAGCGCCGAGGCCGCCGGCCCCGGCAACGCCGAAGCGGCCGTCACCGAAATCAGCCCGGGACTGGTCATGCCGAAAATGGATTCGGCAAAAGGCAAGTCCTTGTTCGTCAGCAAGGAATGCGTGGTGTGTCACTCGGTCAACGGCATCGGCGGCACGGATGCCCCCAGGATCGATGCCTCCACCATGAAATCGCAGATGAACCCGTTCGATTTCGTCGCACGGATGTGGAACCACTCCATGGGAATGGCCGCCATGCAGATGCACGAACTTGGAGACCAGATCCTGTTCGACAACGGCCAGCAGATCGCCGACATCATCGCGTTCCTGCACGACGCCGACGCGCAGGCGACCTTCTCCGACGACGACCTGACGGAGGACGTGAAGTCGCTTCTGGAAGAGGGCGAGGAAGACGAAGGCCACGGTCACATGATGGAAGGCGGAGGCATGACAGGCAGTGGCGGCATGGGAGGCGGCATGATGGGCAGCGGCGGCATGATGGGCGGCTCGAGAAAAGCCAACTGAAGCCCGTTACCCTTCCCTGCCCTATACGACCCCTGCAGGGCACAGCGCTGCAGGGGACCCGTCGGTCAGTACCAGAAGCCTTCCCGGCGCCAGATGGTGAAATGGCCGCGCACCGGCGGGAACGGGTTGCCGCCGTCGATGGTGAACTCGATGCCGCCGTTGATGCCCTTGCCGCCGGTTCGGCGCAGGAAGACATTACGGTTGAGCTGCGGCCCACCTGAGGAGCTCTGGCACATGTCGATGCGGGCGTTTTTTTCGTCCATCACGTCCCACACCCAGTCGATCATCGCCACGTGGCCGTTCCAGACCATGAAGTCGAGCGGTCTGACATCTGCGATGTCCTTGACATTGATCTTGGCAACCCGGTCCGGATAGCGCTTCGGCGAAACGCCGTAATATTTGTCCCACTCGCCGGTATAGATCAGGAAGTTGGCGATGAAGCCGATGCAGTCCATGCCGAAAAAGCGGTCCTTGACCATCTGCTGCAGCGCAGCCTGGTCCGACATCTTGTCGAAGTAGATTTCCTTGATCTTGCCCTTCTGCTTCACGTCCTTGGAGCCGTCCTTGTTGGCCCGCCCGCATACCTCGACCTTGTATTTGCCGAGCAGGTCCTTGTTTTTCAGCATGAAGTTCCAGATCTTGACGAAGGCCTTGTCGTTGCCCTGGCCCTTCAGGGCAAGATCGATCGCATGTCCGCCGACATGCTGGTTCAGCGTGGTGCCGGTCGGGTCCTTGATCCAGCGGAAATTCTTGTAAAAGCTGGTCGCACTGTCGTTACCGCCGTTGCCGCGGTCCTTGCACAGATACTGGCTGAGCATGACCGGCCCGGCACTGGTCGGAAGACCGGGATTGGTAAGATATGTTACGTAATCGGATGGTAGATAAAAGGACTCGGCCACAGGCAATTCTCCTCAATATAGATGTTCGCCTCGGTCCGGCGGACATCTGATCTTCTCCCAGCCCTCTATTCCATTGCCTGCAATTGAAAGTCTGTGCCCTGCGTCACGGCCCCATGCATTTCCGCCGGGCTCTCGCGCACACACGCTCCATCTTCCGTAGAGGAAATCACCCTAGCATTGTTCCGCTGGCGGGGGTATCGGGAAGGCGGAACCCCCACTCTTCGCCACAGGGCGCTGCATGGCGCGGTGGCCGGAGACTGTTGGTGGCGATGCTGGAGAGGTAACGGAAGCGGCGACGTAACCGTTGGCCGGAACGCCAGGGCCGACGTGGAAACAACCGGCCCCGTCCCGGACGGCATCCTGATCTCGTGGCAAGGTCAAGGGATTTTCGTGTTGGCTGACCTAAAGTAACCTGGCGTTTTCGACCCGGATCAGACATTGGAGGTCTTCCCGATCAACTTCCGCTTCGCGCACGCATTTCAGACCATCATCGTTTTACGGCTTACTCTTAAGAGCAACCTTTCTTTCTGACTGAACAAAAGACTGAAAAGAGTGGCAAGCAAAGGTTCGGCGAGGATACCCAGAATACCATAGAAGAGCGTCAAGTGACCTGACAGCATTCAGAACGCTTTGTAAAAGGGCAACTGATCGTCCCGCTCTTAAAACGACACCCGGTCGGCCCCCTTCAGATCAAGGATTTCCCTGGCTTCATCGGGAGTTGCAACGTCGTTGCCAAGCTCTTCGACAATCCGGCGGATCTTGGCGACCTGCTGGGCGTTGGATTGCGCAAATTGCCCCCGGCTGATGAAGAGGCTGTCCTCCAGGCCAACCCGTACATTTCCACCTATCTGGCTGGCGGTTGTCGCCAGCGGGATCTGGGCATTGCCGGCCGCCAGGACCGACCAGCGATAGTCGTCGCCAAAGAGCTTGTCGGCGGTCTTTTTCATGAACACCAGATTGTCGATATCCGCCCCGATTCCGCCCAGGATGCCCATGACGAACTGGATGAAGACCGGCGCCTTGAACAATCCGGCATCCATGCAGAATTTCAGATTGTAGAGATGGCCGACATCGTAGCATTCGTGCTCGAACTTGATGTCATGCGGGGCCAGGGTTTCGGCCGCCTCGCGGATGTCCCTGAACGTATTTCGAAAGATGTTGCCGTCGGAATTGGCGACATAGTCCTTCTCCCAGTCGAATTTCCAGCTGTCGTAGCGTTTGGCCAGCGGATGGAAGGAAAAGTTCATGCTGCCCATGTTCATGGAACACATCTCGGCGCTGAAGGTGGCCGCCGGCCGGATCCGGTCCTGGATCGACAGTGTCAGGGAGCCGCCGGTCGAGATGTTGATGACCGCGTCGCTCGCCTGTTTGATGCGCGGAAGAAACGGGGCGAAGTCGTTCGGATCGACCGAGGGCGCACCGGTCTCGTTGTTGCGGGCATGCAGATGCAGGATCGAGGCACCAGCCTCGGCGGCATCGATCGCCTGACGGGCGATGTCGTCATAGGTATAGGGCAGGGCATCCGACATGGTCGGCGTATGAATAGCCCCCGTAACCGCACAGGTGATGATGGTCTTGTTACGTGTGCGGGCCATGGCCGCCTCCCGATGTTATGATTTCTTTTTCACCACCCGCCTTGCCAGCGGGAACAGTTCCAGCCCGGTCCGCTCCTTGAGCGTTCCCCAGAGCCCTTTTGGCGATTTCAACATCACGGCAATTGCCACCACGCCGAGGATCAGCAGATAGGTCGTGCCGAGATCGGAAAGGGTTTCGCGTAGCAGGAAAAACACGATCACGCCGATGATCGGGCCTTCCAGCGTACCAATGCCGCCGATCACGACGATAAAGATCACGAAAGCCGTCCAGTCGTTGACACTGAAGGCGGCATCCGGCGAGATCCGGAGTTTCTGCAGGAAGATGAGCGCCCCGGTCATCGCGGTCAGGCCGGCGGTGAGAACGTAAACGACGAACTTGTTGCGCCAGATGTCAATGCCGAAGCTCTCCGACGCCAGTTCACTGTCGCGGATCGCGGTCAAGGCCAGGCCGTTGCGCGATCTCAATAGCAGATAGATCGCCGCCAGAACGATCACGGCCATGGCGAGTGCAAGCCAGTAGGTGGTTGCCTCGCGCATGGAGCGGCTGGAGGCCATGTCCCGGACGATTGCGACGGGCAGGCTGGTGCCGGAGCCGCCTCCCAGCGCGGAAACTTGCGCAAAGGACAGCCGGAACACCTCGGCGATCACCCAGGTGCCGATGGCAAAATAGGCGCCGCGCAGGCGGAAGATAAGCAGGGCAACCGGAACGGCGATAACAGCCCCCAGTAGCCCCGCGAGCGGTACCGCGGCCAAGGGAGAAAGGCCGGCGAAGATCGCCAGCGCGAACAGCATGTAGCCGCCGAAGCCGACAAAGGCCTGCTGGCCGACGGAGACAAGCCCGGCATAACCCGCCAGCAGGTTCCAAAGACAGGCGAGCGACAGATAGAGGAACATCTCGCTGAGGAGCCGCATGTCGGCCCGTCCCGCCCACAAGGGTGCCGCGATCAGGAGGATCAGCACCAGCGCACCTGCGACAGCCGCCACACGGCTCGCTGTCGAGGAGCGGGAAATGGAATAGGCATGTGCTGACGTTGTCATCAGTCGATCCTCGGAAACAGGCCACGTGGGCGGACGGCAAGGACGATGAGGAAGGCGATGTGACCGGCAAGCAATTGCCAGCCCGGATTGATCTGGGCGCCGATGTTCTGGCTCACTCCCAGGATGATGCCCCCGATCAGCGTTCCCCAGAGATTGCCCAGACCGCCGATGATCACCGCCTCGAAACCGAAGATCAGGCGCCCCGGGCCGATTGAGGGATCGAAACTGGTGCGAATGCCGAGAAAGACACCGGCGAGGCCGACGACCGCCAGCGATAGTGCCATGGCAAGCCCGAAGATATGGGCCTTGTTGAGCCCCATGAGCTGGGCGATGTCCTGTTTGTCCGAGACCGCACGGAAGGCGCGCCCCAGCGCGGAACGGTAGAAGATCCATTGCAGGCCGGCGATCACGACGACAGCCACGCCAAACATCAACAGTGGCAGGACGCCGATATTGAGGTCGCCGGGGAGGGCGACGCTGGCGGTTTCCAGTGCGCCGGCGTTGATTTTTTGCGGGTCGGCGCTGTAGATCTCTAGAAGGCCGTTCTGAATAATGACGGAGAGGCCGAACGTGACCAGGAGCGGCGGCAGGATATCGTCGCCGAGGGTCTGGTTCAGGACCAGCCGCTGCAGCCCATAGCCGATCCCGGCCATGACCGGCACGACCACGATCAGGGCCAGCAGCGGCGACAGGCCGAGTGTCGTGGTGATGGTAAGGCCAAGAAAGGCGGCCAGCACGATGAAGTCGCCATGGGCAATGTTCACCAGCCGCATCACCCCGAAAATCAGCGACAGGCCGGCGGCGAAGAGTGCATAGAGCCCGCCCAGCAGAATTCCCTGTAGGATGGCGTTGATCCAGTCCATCTTATACTCCGAAATAGGCGGCGCTGATGGATTCGCGGGTAAGCTCGTCCGGCCGGCCTTGCAGCGAAACCCGGCCTTCCTGAAGGCAGTAAACCCAGTTCGACACGCTCACTGCCTTGGCAATGTCCTGTTCCACGATGATCGCGCTCATGCCCTCGCCGATGATCGCCGGTAGCGCCTCGTAGATGGACTTGATGACGATCGGGGCGAGCCCGAGGCTGATTTCATCGAAGAGCAGAATGTCCGGGTTGGTCATCAGCGCGCGGCCGATGGCGACCATCTGCTGTTGACCGCCGGACAGCGCGGTGGCAGGCACGTTGCGGCGTTCTTTCAGGATCGGAAACAGGTCCTGGACCGTCTTCAGTGACCAGGGCCCCTTCCGGCCCATCTGGCCGCCGATGATAAGGTTTTCCTCCACCGACAGGGACTGGAACAGCTGCCTTCCCTCCGGCACCATGGCAATGCCGAGACGCGCCACCTGGTCGGCCCTGAGCGCACCGATCTCCTGGCCTTTCCAGACAACCATCTCCGGCTTGTTCCGGATCAGACCCGTGATCGAGCGCATCAGGGTAGTTTTGCCGGCTCCATTCGCGCCTATGATGGCAACGACTTCCTCCGGCTGAACATCGATGGAGATCCCGAACAGGGCCTGGAAGTCACCGTAATGCGCCTCCAGCGCCTTCGTGGAGAGCAGCGCGTCAGGCATCGGCATCAACTCCCATGTAAATCTCCTGAACCGCCTGACTGGCCATGGTTTCCTTCGGGTCGCCGTCGGCGATCTTGCGGCCGAAATCGATGACGATAAGCCGGTCGACGACGGACAGAAGCGCATGAACGATATGCTCGATCCAGATGATGGAGAGGCCGGTCTTGCGGATGGTGTTGATGGTGGCCACCAGTTCGTGGCATTCCTTTTCTGTCAATCCGCCGGCGATTTCGTCCAGAAGCAGGATGCCGGGCCTTGCGCAGAGTGCGCGCGCCAGTTCCAGACGTTTGCGGCCAAGCAGGTTCAGTTTGCCTGCCGGGTCGTTGGCCCTGTCGATCAGCCCCGTCAGTTCAAGAATTTCAAGGCAGTGGGCGTTGGCCTCGGCAAGCGAGCCAGCCGTGCCGTGTATCGCCGCCACCAGGGTGTTTTCAAAAACACTCATACCGGCAAAGGGTTGAGGGACCTGGAAGGATCGAGCGATGCCGCTCCGGCACCGCCGCGCCACGGACTGGCGGGTGATGTCCTCGCCCTTGAGCAGGATCTGCCCGCTGTCGGCGCGGATCGTGCCGGTGATCAGGTTGAACATCGAGGTTTTTCCGGCTCCGTTCGGCCCGATCACACCAAGCGCCTCGCCGTCACCGAGCCGATAGCTCAGATCATCGGCCACGGTGACCGCGCCATAGGCTTTGGAAACGCCCTTGAGTTCGAGAACAGCAGTCATGAAAACCTTCACGTCTGGGGGCGGCACACGGCCGGGAGCCATGCGCCAGCCATGGCTTCAGGACAAAAGCTTCAATTCGCCCGTGGTGGCGATGAACGGAGCACTGCGGTTTGCAGTAATCACTAGATCGAACCCGTTGGGGCCCTTCTGCCACTGACCAGCGACAAGCGGCGTCTTGGTCACGTTCCGGACCGGACCGCTGCTCCAGTCCACCGGGCCGACCACCGTGGACAGTTTCGTCTTCTTGATGGCTTCCAGAATCGCGTTCGGATCCTCGAGGTCGGCGCTGCGGCGGATCACGTCCGTCGCGACCTCAAAGAGCGCGTGTTTGAAGCCGATCGGCTGGGTCCAGGGGCGGCCGGACGCAGCCACATAACCATCGGCCAGCTCCTTCGAAGACACACCGGTCAGCGACGACGAGAACGGGTGGTTGGGCGACCACCAGATTTCGGAGGTCAGGCCGTCGCCGCGATCGCCCAGAGACTCAATCACGGACGGGAACAACAGCGCCTTGCCTATGGTGACAACCTTGGGCGCGAACCCCTGCTGGGCGGACTGGGCCCAGAAGGTTGCGAAGTCCGGAGGGATCATGTTGCCCGTAACGATGTCACAGCCGGCTTCCTTGAAGGCGGAAATCTGGGACGAGAAGTCATCCGTCAAGGGTTGGTAACGGCCCGGATCGGTCAGTGCAAAGCCCTGCCCGGCAAGAGCGGGCGGGAAGCCGTGGATCTCGTCGCCCCAGGCATTACCGTCAGCGTCGTTCGGGAACAGGCCGCCGACCTTCTTGGCGACGCCGCTTTGCTGCCAGAGGTCCAGGAAAGCGTTGATGACGTCCTCAAGACCCCAGAAGAAATGGTAGGTGTAGTCGAAGCCTGTCTGCGGATCGCCGTTGCGGCCGAAGAAATAGGGCTGCCAGGGGCAATCGGTGGTGATGCAGGGGACTTCGTTGAGTTCCGCCTGGTCCGACACCGGGTTGGTAGTGTCCGGGGTCGAGGCGGCGACAATCAGGTCCACCTCCTCTCCGAGCAACAGTTCGGATGCGACTTCCGCGGCCCGGTTCGGGTTTGATTGGCTATCCTTCGAGATGATCTCGACCTGATAGGTCTTGCCGTTGTTTTCAATACCGCCGGCCAGGGCTTGCCTGATGCCGGTGAGGACATAGTCGTCGGCTTCGGCGAAACCGGCGAGTGGTCCGGTACGCGGGCTGACATGTCCGATTTTTATGACCGGGTCCGCGGCGTAGGCCCGTGTTCGGGTCAAAATGGCGGGCGCGGCCAGGCCGGCCGATGCGCCGGCCAGAAACGTGCGGCGGGAAATCCCTAATGTCTTCCGAAGATGCGTCATCGTTTCTCCTCCCAGATACGCTTGATACGGCGGCGTCCTAGTCTTCCAAGATGGTTTCGAGCCGCCGCAGATGGGTCGCGACACGCTGTCGGACATCCTCCATGTCCTTCGGCGTCCAGCTCCTGAAGCCTTCCCCACTTTTCATGCCGAGCTTGCCTTCCTCCACAAGCCTGCGCAGATAGGGGGACGGTTCCGGCCGGTTGTCCAGATCGGCCAGAACGTTTTCATGAATGTCGAGTGTTAAGTCGGTGCCGACCAGATCCGCGTTCGCGAGGGGTCCCAGAACCGACAGGCGACGGCCGAAACTGGCGTTGACAACCTTGTCCACGGCCTCCGCCGTGCAGACACCGCTTTCGACAAGGTAAATCGCCTCGCGCCACATGGCATGCTGCAGGCGGTTGCCGATGAATCCGGCGACATCCTTTTCCACCCGAACCGGTGTCTTGCCGACGCTCTCTAGCAAAGCCACGGTTTTGTCGATGGTGGATTCGGCCGTCCATTCAGTTCGGATGACCTCCACAAGGGGGATCATGTGCGGCGGGTTCCACCAATGGGTTCCAAGCGCCCGGGTCCTGTCAGCAAGATCCGACATAATGGTGGTGATCGGAATGACGGAGGTGTTGGAGGCGAGGATCGCGGTTGCCGGTGCGTGCTGCTCCACTTCCCTAAACAGCGACCGCTTGAGGTCCGGCTTTTCCGGAGCTGCTTCAAACACAAAATCTGCGCCAGCGACACACGCGGGAAGACCGGCTTTTGCGGTGATCCGGGACAGCGTTTCGTCAATCTCCGACCGGGCGTCGCCCATGGCCTCAAGGCTGGCCAGGACCCGGTCGTGCAAGACCTCAAGGCCTGCAGGAATGGGATCGTACACCCTGACGTCATGCCCTGCCTTGGCGAAGGTCAGGGCAATGCCGTGTCCCATGAGACCAGCACCGAGCACTGCGATGATCTGTGTGTCCGTCATCTCCTAGCCCGCCGTATAGCCGCCATCGGCATAAAGAATATGCCCAGTGTAGAAATCCGAAGCTCTGGAACTCAGGAACAGCAGAGGGCCGATGAGGTCTTCCGGTTCGCCGAGGCGTCCTTTCGGCACACGGGCCAGAAAACCGTCGCGGAACCCGCGCGCCTTGTCATCGTCCTCGAACATCCAGGCTGTGAGTGGCGAGCGGAAGACGGTCGGTGCGATCGCATTGACCGTGATCTTGTCTTCGCCGAGTTCACAGCCGAGCGCCTTGGTGATGCCATCGACGGCGGCCTTGGAGGCACAATAGGCGGTATAGCCGGCAGGATGCCCCAATAGGCCTCGGGCCGACGAGACCAGCACGATCTTGCCGCCGCTCGCCTGGGTCTTCATCTGCTTTGTGGCCGCCCGCGCAAGCAGCCAGGACTGGGTGACATTGGCATCCATGACCTTTTCAAAATCGCCGGGCGTCAGCGCGTCAATCTTGGCAACCTTGTTCATGCCGGACGCGACAACCAGGATGTCGAGGGCACCGAACCGTTCCTCGGCAAGCGCGACCAGCCGGTCGCAGGCGTTTTCATCACTCGGGCGAATGGCAAGGGAAGCAACTTCGGCGCCCAGTTCCTCGCACGCGTTTTGAACGTCTGACAGAGCTCTGGCGTTTCCAGCCGCCAGCACAAGCCTGCAGCCCGCGCCGGCTAGCGCCTTGGCCGCAACGGCGCCGAAGGCTCCGGACGCGCCGGTGATCAGGGCCACTTTGCCGGCAACATCGAAGAGGCCAAGCGGATTGCTCCAACTGTCGGTCATGGTTTTGTCTCCGGCGGATAGGGAATGACGACCAGCATGGTGCAGGCGTGGTTCGAGCGGTTCTCGATGGTTCTCACCTCGCCCGGCGCGATCGTGCAGCTGTCATATTTTCTCAAAACGGTTTCCGTGCCACCGGCCTCAACGGTCATTTCGCCCTCGAGAATGACATAGACCTTTTCAAAAGGGGTCGAATCCGGCCCGGCGCCCCCGCCCGGCAGAAACTGGCTGAGGCCCACCCACTGATTTTCCGGCCCGCCTGGCTCAAATCCCTGGAGACGCAATCCGACCACCGCCCGGTGGTTCGGCGCCTCATAGGGTTCGGCATCTTCGAAACGTTTGACATGCATCGGCGTCCTCCCAGATCCCCGCACGCGGGCCGGCCGCCGAAACGGCCGGCTCAGTCAGATTAGAAGCTCTCGCCGGCTTCGATGCGATATTGTTGTCCCTTGTCGATCATGGCCACCAGACGGATGATGCAGCCGTCGCCGCGATCCCAGTTCCATGGGAAGAAGGCAAAGGTGCAGCGCTTACCGGTGACTGCGTCGAGGTCGCCTCCAACATTTTCGATGCCGAGGATACCGTTGCTGAAAAGCTTCTGGTGCACCGGCTCCCACTCGGGAAAATCCTCTTCCCAGCCTCTGCCGCCGGACCATTCCTTATATTCGGCCTCCAGATGCGGCAGGATCGGGCCGTTACGCTGCGGACCAATGGCCGTTGCGAGCGGATGGTCGTTTGCCTGGGTATCATGACCAACTACCTTGACGCCCTTTTCGACCATCCAGTCGGCCGCCGACGGGACAAGTCCCGGGCAATAGGCGAAATAGTCGCCATCTTCATATTGCTTGTGCCAGCCGGTGTTGATGATCAGGACGTCGTTTTTGCGAATGGCATGGCCGCAAGCCTTTTCAAGGTCGTCGCCGGTGATCTGTTCCCATTTCTTCTTCGGGATCGACACGACCAGGCCCGAACCGAAGAAATGCGGCAGCGGCACTTCGTCGATAAACGGCGTGCCCTGCACCACATGCGCCGGCGCATCGATATGAGTCGTGACATGCATGGTGGTGGTGATGGTCTGCGACAGGACCCCGGATTTTGCCATGTAATGCTTCCGATCGATCTGGACGTCCTGGAAGTAAGGCCAGTTGGGGCACTGAAAGCCGTAGCGGTGCGAGAGATTGTAGAACTCCACGCCCATGTCGTTGTTCAGGTTTTCCTGAAACTCGATCCCGCGAATCGTCACTGACATGTTTGTTCCTCCCGAGGGCCAGTGCATTGCTGTATTGCTTTACGGTACGATTGTATCATAATGCGGTCAAGTGGTTTCTCGACAAATCGGGTAAGTTTGCCTATATGGCCTAGTCAACACCGAACTGGATTGAGCGGTGCGACTGGGGAAATGGGCGGAAGATGACGGCGGGCATCATGGACATCGAACGAAAAACGCAATCAAACCAAGGTATTCAGGTCATTTCCCGGGCAGCGGAGATCCTGCGAATTCTCAAGAAGGACAATTCCGGACTGAGCCTCGGGCAGATTGCCGACCGCGTACATCTGCCCCGCTCTACGGTACAGCGGATCGTCAATGCGCTGATCGCGGAACGCCTCGTGATGGCCAGCGCCGCGGAGGGCGGATTGCGGCTGGGCTCGGAAATCCAGTCGCTGGCCGCGGCAGGGCGGATCAACGTGGCCGAGCTGGTCCGGCCGATCCTGACGGAACTTTCCAAGGAGACAAAGGAGACGGTCGATCTGGCCGTTTTTCGCGACGATCATATGGTATTCGTCGATCAGGTCGTCGGCTCCCATCGTTTACGCACCGTTTCTGCCGTCGGGGAGGTTTTTCCCATGACGGATACGGCAAACGGCAAGGCCGCACTTTCCCTGATGGAGGACGATGTTCTTGTCGCGATCGCGGGGCCGGAGCTCAAATCCGACGGCAAAACCACCAAGCCGTTGTCGGAGTTTATGAAGGAGATCGAAGACATCCGGAAAACCGGCGTTGGCTGGGATCTCAACGAGCATACGGATGGGATATCTGCGGCAGGCTTTGCCTTCAAGGACCCCATGGGCCTGATCTACGCCGTCTCCGTTCCGGTGCCGTCTCACCGGTTTGACAAACTGAAAGACAAACTCGTGGAGCTGCTTCTGGACGCTCGGAAATCAATCTTGCAGCTTATTTGATTAATAACAGGAATAGCTGCCGCTTACGATCCACGTTCACCTCGCAGTTTAGTGGAAAGGAACAGAAGAGTAGGGTCACATCTTACCTCTTAGCGTGACAAGCTATCTCAAGGAAAAGTGCCTTTTGGATACCTCAAGCACCTTTCAGGAGGCAAATTTGATGACGCATAAAGGGGTTTGGATTCGGACAAATAATACGTTTGGTTTGGGCTGGTAGAGCCAGCACTTCACCCGTGGACGAATGTCTGCATAACAGACTTGGTGTCCAGCAGCTGCCAGTCCCCTTCCGCCCCCGTTCCGGTCATTGGTTCCCTTCGCAACTCACCGCTGCTCTGAAGATCAGACCAACAGGCGGCGAACTTGAAGCCGCGAAACAAACTTAGACTTCAATCCGGCGAGGTGGCCGCAACAGGCAGGCGATCGTCGCGCAGTGCTCCAGCGACCTTCCAAATTGTCCGAACCCCAAATCCGATGCCCTTCCCGCTGCCAGGTGGGGAAATGTCCGCGGCCGGTTCGCCCGTGCAGCCCCCCCTTAAAACACCACCGGCCCCAGCACCATCCCGGCCGCAAGGGCGACGGCAACGCCGATGAGGTCCAGCGGGGCGCCGGCGCGCAGCATGGCGGGGCGGGTGACGAGGGGATTGGCGAAGACGATGGCGTTGGGCGGCGTGGCGACAGGCAGCATGAAGCCGACGGAGGCGGCGAGCGCCACCGGCAGCGTGAAGGTGAGCGGATCGGCGCCGATGCCGATGGCCGCGGCACCGGCGACCGGCAGGAAGATCGCCGCCATGGCCGTGTTGGAGGCAAGTTCGCCGAGATAGACGATGATGAGGCTCATGCATGCCAGGATCCAGAGGGTCGGCAGGCCTTCCAGCCCCTCGGCCTGAAGGCCGATCCAGGCGGCAAGGCCGGTGCGCTCGATGGCCGAGGCCAGTGACAACCCGCCGCCGAAGAGGATCAGCACGTCCCATCTGAGGCTCGCCGCCGTCTGCCAATCGAGCAGGCGCTCGCCCGCACGCTCCCCCGAACCGATGACGAACAGCGCGAACGCGCCGGTCATGGCGATGCCCGCGTCGCTGATGCCAAGCCCCGGAAAGGCCTCGGCAATCAGCGGCCGGGTGATCCAGCCGAGCGCCGTCAGCCCGGCGACGACGGCCAGCCGCCTTTCGCCCGGCGACAGCGGCGCGGCATCGGAAAATTCAAGCCGGATCGGCTCGGGCCCGATCCGAAAGGCGGCATGGGTCAGGTAGAACCAGGTTAGCGGCAGCAGCACGATGACGACCGGCAGGCCGACCAACATCCACTCGGCAAAACCGATGACGATGCCATGGGTCTCCTCCATATAGGCTGCAAAGAGGGCATTGGGCGGCGTTCCTATCAGCGAGCCCATGCCGCCGATCGTGGCGGCATAGGCAACACCCAGCATCAGCGCCGCGCCAAAGCCGTCGTCTCGGCGGTGCATCGCCGCGATGGAAGCGGCGATCGGGGCCGCCACCATGGTGGAGGCGGTGTTGCTGATCCAAAGGCTCAGGAAGGCCGTCGCCGCCATCACCGAGAACACCACGCGGCGCGGTTCGCCATGGGTCCGCGCGAGGATCGAGAAGGCAAGCCGCCGGTGCAAGCCCCATTTCTCGATGGCCCTTGCGATCATGAAGCCGCCGAGAAACAGGAAGATCACCGGGTTGGCGTAGGAGGCCGACAGATCAGCGAGCGAGGCAACACCGGTGAGCGGGAACAACACCACGGGCAGGAGCGCGGTTACCGCGAGCGGCACCGTTTCGGTGACCCAGAGGACCGCCATCAGGAGGCCGATGCCGCCTGCCGCCTGCGCCCCGGCGCCGAGGCCCGCAAGCGGCGGCAGCGCGACGCCCGCCACCGCGGCGGCAGCCCCCAGCATGTTGGCAATGGCCGCAATCGATGGCCACCCCGATCTCCAATGCAACGCGTCTTCCCCCGTGCCCACGGTCATTCCGCCGAGCTTGGAGCCCCGGGTCCGGCAATGCAAGCCTGAGCCCGGATGTGAGACAACAGAGCGCGGGAAAGGCAAACGTGAGAAAAGGGAACACGCGACAGGTGCCCGTCACGGCGCGTAAAACCGGCCCATCTTCAGAAGTTCCGCCCTCACCGACTGGCGCAGGGCCTTGGGGCCAAGCACTTCGGCTTCGGCGCCGAGGGAAAGGAGCGTCCTGACAGCCTGCGGGCCGTCTTCCATCGCGATCCGGACTTCCGCCGTGCCGCTTTCATCGCCCGTGGACGTTTGCTCAAGCGGAACGATCCCGATTTCGCCGAGAAGCCTCAGCCCATCGCCCGTCAGGCGGAGCCTCGCCTGCTGCGACTTCAGCCGGGCTTCGAAATCGGCCAGCCAGGTGCTCCAGAAGGCGCGGAGATCGAAGTGCTTCGGGCGGGTGAAGCCTTCTTCCAGAAGGTCGAGGCGGCGGATGTTGGCGATCCGGTAGACACGGGGCGTTTGGGCAAGGGCGACCAGATACCAGCTGCCGGCCTTCAACACGATGGCGAGCGGCGCAACAACCCGGTCCACCTCCCCCTTCCAGCTTTGGTAGCGGAGCGAGAGTCTGCGCTCCGCCCAGACCGCCGCGGCGACCTGGCGCACAAAGGGACTTGCTTCCTTCGGCCGGTACCAGGAGAGCGGGTCGAGCAGGAAGCGATCCGCGACAAGGGCGGCCTTGCGGCGGGAGGGCTCCGGCAGCGCCGCCAGAACCTTGCCTTTTGTCAGGACCGCTGCGTCAAGAAGGCCGAGATCCTCCAGCGCCACACCAATGCCGGACAGAAGCAGAGCGCTGGCCTCGTCGGCATCGAGCCCGGTCAGGCGGGTCTGGTAGCCGTCCATGAGCCGGAACCCGCCCTGGCGTCCCCGCTCGGCATAGACCGGGACGCCGGCATAGCTGAGCTGATCGATGTCGCGATGGATGGTCCTGACGGAAACCTCGAATTCCGCTGCCAGTTCTTCGGCGGTCATCTGCCCGCGCACCTGCAGCAGCATGAGGATCGACAGGAGCCGGGAGGATTTCATCGGGTGTCCTTTAAATATATGACATATCTTGTCATGTTACCGGACTTATCCTGCGCCCGTCATCCATTCAAACGAAGGAAATGCCATGCAGCAGCAGACTGGCCGAAAGGAAATGGGCCGACAGGAAACCGGGCAGCAGGAAGCGGGTTTCAGGCCCGAAGACGATTTCAACTTCATGTTCGGCAAATGGCGGGTGACGCACCGGCGCCTGCGCGAACGCCTTTCCGGCTGCAGCGACTGGGATACGTTCGAAGGAACTTCCGAAACCTTTCCGGTCCTGGGCGGTACGGGCAACCTGGAGGACAATCTCCTCCACCTTCCGGGCGGCGCCTACCGGGCGGTCGCACTCAGAAGCTTCGACCCCGCCACGAAGCTCTGGTCGATCTGGTGGCTCGACGGCAGGGCGCCTCACCGGCTCGACACGCCCGTGACGGGCCGCTTTGAAGACGATACCGGCGAATTTTACGTTGACGACACGTCTGACGACCGGCCGATCAGGGTCCGTTTCCGCTGGATCAGGGGCGACCGGCCTCGATGGGAACAAGCCTTTTCGACCGACAACGGTGAAAGCTGGGAAACCAACTGGACGATGACGTTCACCCGCCTTGCCGGATAGCACTGGTTGGACCGCCCGGCGTCCCGAGGCAGAGCCTCTCTCGCCGGGCGTTTATCGGACCAACAAGGCCAGTGGCTTTTAACCGGCGGCGAACACCTCGCCGCCTTCCGCATCCACCATGGTCATCGGCAGCTCTTCCGCTGCCTCCGCCCTGATTTCCGCAATCCTGGCCTGCGCGGCTTCGGCGGCGGCCGCATCCGCATATTCGGTGACGACCGTGAAATTCAGGTCGCCGGTCTGCAGCATCTGAACCTTTCTGGCCCCGACGGACAGGATCATCGGCACATATTTATCCCGCGCAAGGGCAGTCATGCCCTCGTCCCATCTTTCGCATTTCCAACGTGTGACCGTGGTGTAGGGCATGGTCGTTTCCTTTCTCGACGATGATGGAACAAACCTGCGGCGCAACGGAATCGGCACGGGCGGATCTGACCCGCCCTCTGCAGGCGTATTCAGGAAATGCCGGCCGCGATTGCCGGCCAAGGTTGCCGTCCAAGGTTGCAGGAACGACGGCAGCCTTTCCGCCCCTTGCGGCGATCCTTCCCGCACGCTCGTCACCCGTGCGTTCTCCTCTCGCACCTTTCCCGGCGCGCCGTGGCAGGATCATAACATGGCATGTTCAGAAAAACAGGCAGACGCCTCGCGTAATATCGCGGCTTCTTCCATTCAACAGAAAGAAGACACCCTCACCGTCACAAGATATTATCTTGACGATTTTTGAAACAAACTCAGAATAACCGAACGTAATTTTGAATTTTCGCTTTCGTTCCGGAGGGTTGTTTCATGAAGTTTTTGTCCCCCAAAACCGCGCTTTTGCTCACGACTCTCATTTCCCCCCTGATTGAAGCATCGGGCTCTGCCGCCGAACAGACACTTGCCGGACATGTGACCGGTGGCGGTGCGCCGCTCGCCAATTCGGCGATCAGCCTCTGGTCGGCCAGCGAAGCAGCCCCGGTCAGGGTCGCGGAAGCACAGACGGACAAGAACGGAAACTTCGCCCTTTCCGCCGACATCTCGGCTGACGGGTCTTCGGTTCTCTATCTCATCGCCGAAGGCGGCCAGCCCGCCGGTGCAACCGCCTCCAATCCAGCCATTGCCCTGATGGCAACACTCGGGACCGGCCTGCCGGAAACGGTCACCGTCAACGAGTTGACGACCGTCGCCTCCGTCTGGACGGCAGCGCGGTTTCTGGATGGCACGGACTTGCAGGGCAAACCACTGGGCCTGAAAATCGCCGCAGGAAACGTGCCGAACCTGGTCGACCTGAAATCCGGCGGCCTCGGGGGCGCGATCCAGGACCCGCTCAACAGCAACGAGACGACGACGCTCGCCAAGGTCAACACACTGGCGCTGCTACTGGGCGCCTGCGTCACAGAAAAGCCCGGCGTCTGCGGCAAGCTCTTCGAGGCCGCCACGCCTCCCGGCGGCAAGGCGCCGAAAACCACCCTTTCGGCCGCCCAGAACATCGCCCGTGCTCCCTGGCACGATGCGGCCGGACTGTTTCAGCTTTTTCAAGACGCCTATCCCGTCCCGGAAGGCGACACCTGGCGCGATACCTTCCTGCTGCCGTATCTCAACTACGCACCGAGCGCCTGGACGCTGTCACTGGTCTTTTCCGGCGGCGGGCTGAATTCGCTCGGTGGCATTGCCATCGACGGCGAGGGCAACATGTGGGCGGACGACAATTTCCTCGTCGGCGCACAGTCCACCATCTATTCCTCCTTCGGCGGCGGCCTCTCCAAGATCGCGCCGGACGGTACGCCGCTGTCGCCCATGACGACCGGGTTCCGCGGCGGCGGGATCGACGGACCGGGTTTCGGTATCGCCATTTCGGCCGATGACAAGGTCTGGGCGACCAGCCTTGCGGGACGCAACATCGTTACCTTCGACCGCAAGACCGGCAAGCCGATCTCCCCCAAGGGCGGCTACAGCTTCGACGGCCAGCTTGGGCAGATGCAGGGGATCATCGTGACACCCTCCGGAGATGTCTGGGCGCTCGACAACGAAAAGGACCAGATTGTCCATATGCCCGGCGGGGATCCGTCCAAGGGGCGCATTCTTGGGCGCACCGTCGACGGCAAGCCTGAGGACGGTACCTTGTCGGTCAAGGCGCCGTTTCACCTTGCCATCGACCACGAGGACCGCATCTGGATCACCAACAGCGGCTCCAACACAGTGACCCGTTTCCCGGCTTCCGATCCGGCAAAGGCCGAGGAATTCGAAGTCGGCTATGCCCCGAGAGCAGTCGCCATCGACAGCGATGGCAATGCCTGGGTCGCCAACACGGTCGGACATCCGGGAACGGCGGAAAAAATCGCCTTCGTCCGGCAAAAGCTGCGCGCCAAGGCCGAGGCGCTGGTGGGAACAATGCCCAAGGAAGACCGCATCGCCAAGGAATGGATCGGGCTTTACGACATCCTGAACAAATATCCGGGTGGCAGCGTCTCGATGATCCGCCCTGACGGCACCGTGATGCCACCGATCGAGAGCGCCGGAAACCTCATCGGCCCCTGGGGTGTTGCCATCGACGGTGACGACAACATCTGGATTGCCAATTCGACGGGCCGCTCGATTGCCAAACTCTGCGGCGTGAAGACGCAAAACTGCCCGCCCGGCATGAAGACGGGCGATCTGATTTCCCCGGACGGCGGCTTTGTCGGCGGGCTGCAGATTCTCACCGACATCGCTGTCGACCCTGCCGGAAACCTGTGGGCGGCCAACAACTGGAACCGGCCGGACATGGGCTTTATGGAGCACCCGGAAGAAGCCTATTCCACACGCTTCGGCGGCAACGGGACCGTGATCTTCTACGGCTTGGCGGAGCCTGTCAGGACACCCCTGATCGGCCCGGTGCAGCGCCCGTAGGAACGGTCAGTCAAGCAAGCGGGAATGGAATGCGGGGCACCAGGCGGCGGTTCATCCTGTTGCGATAAATCAACGCCCGGCTCCACTCGCCTGCCTTAGGTTGCCTGCAACACGATTTCCTTATGAGAGGAGGCTTTCATGGCCGTTACCGATTGGGACGCATTCATTTCGCAGACGGACGAACGCATGGCGGCGGTCCGCAAGGGCGTTCCCGATGTCGCCAAGGGATTTGCCGCCCTCGCGGGTGCGGCCATCAAGCCGGGCGCGCTCGACTCCAAGACCAAGGAACTGATCGCGCTGGCCATCGGCATCACCGCCCGTTGCGACGGTTGCCTCGCCTATCACGCCCGCGCCGCCGCAAGGCATGGTGCCACCCGAGATGAAATCCTCGAGGTCATCGGCGTCTCGGTCTATATGGGCGGCGGTCCGTCCATGATCTACGGCGCCGAGGCTCTCGCGGCCTTCGACGGACTGTCGGATGCCGGCTGAACCGGGCCTGGGGAACAGACATTGGATCGTAGCGGCGGCGGCACCCCTGGCCGCCGCATCAGCTGCCCCGTTCCGCTCCCCGCCTCATTCAAGCAAGGTTCCAAATTGACATGACGCAGCACTTGAGTTAGTTAGTTAGTTATTACTCACTAATTAATTTGGATCCGTCGATGTCGGTCAGAAAATCCGCCGAAGAGCGGAAAGACGAAATCCTGAACGCGGTGCTGCACCTGGCCGACGAAGTCGGCCCGGACCGTCTTTCCACGGAAGCCATTGCCCAGCGTGTAGGACTGACCCAACCCGGAATATTCCGGCACTTCCCGACCAAACGGGCCATCTGGATCGGAGTGACCGAAAAAATCTCGGCTGCGATGCAAAGCGGCTGGCGCCTTGCTCTGGGCAACAAGGAACAACCGGAAGAGCGTCTCCGATCGCTGGTACTGGCGCAGCTGAAGCTTATCCAGTCGACGCCGGCAATACCCGCGATCCTGTTCTCCCGGGAACTGCATGCGCAAAACGAACTGCTGAGAAAAGCCGTCCTCGGCCTGATGAACACCTTCAAGGCGGCCCTTGCCTCGGAGTTCCAGCGCGGCAGGGACGACGGTTCCTTCCGAAACGATCTCGATGCCGACGATGCGGCGCTGATCCTGATCGGACTGGTCCAGGGCCTGGCGGTCCGCTGGTCCCTGAGCAGCCGGGCGTTCGTGCTGACGGATGAAGGCGCCAGGTTCCTCGACATCCACATGCGGTTCTTCCGCAATCAGGCCCAAGGGGCCGCAAAGCCGGAATTGACACCATGAAACGAAAACGTTTGCGACAGCTTCTCGGTGTACTGCTTCTCGGCGCGGCGGGTACGGCGGCCTATGTCTTTTACCAGCATCGCCCGCTAGCGGTCCCTGTTGTCCAGATGGAAAAAGACGTCGAGATCCGCGTCTTCGGTCTGGGCACTGTGGAAGCGCGCATCCTGTCCGACGTGGGGTTCAAGGTCGGCGGAGCGCTTGTAACCCTGGAGGCCGACCACGGTGACCTGGTTTCGCGCGGCGACGTCCTGGCGACGCTCGATTCAAGAGAGCAGGAGGCCCGGGTCCGGCGCGCAGAAGCAGCGGTTCTGGCGGGTACCGTCGGCATTCGCAAGGCCGAGGCAAGCGTCGAGCGCGCCAGGGCTGTCCTTGAGCAGGCCAGAGAGGCCAACCGGCGCAAGAAGGCGCTGGCCGGAACGAATGTCGTGTCCCAGCAACAGGTCGACGAGGCGCAACGCGACGAGGATGTGTCGGCTGCGGAATTTTCGGTCGCAAGAAGCGAAATCGAAGTCGCCAGAGCCCAGTTGGCCGATGCCAGTGCAGCCCTTTCCTATGAACAGGAAGTTCTTGCCCAGCACACGCTGACCGCTCCCTTCGACGCGGTCGTGGTGCAGCGGCACCGGGAGGCAGGCTCCGTGGCCCGGGATGGAGAGACCATTTTCACCCTCATGGCACCGGACACCGTCTGGACGCTCGCCTATATCGACGAAGCCCGCTCCGGCTCGATCGAACTGGGCCAGCCCGCGGAAGTCCGCTTGCGGTCCCTGCCCCATGCCGTCTACCAGGCCAAGGTCGCCCGCATCGGCATCGAAAGCGACCGCATCAACGAGGAACGCCGGGTCTGGGTCAAATGTGAACAGTGCCCGCCGCGCGTTTTTCTCGGCGAGCAGGCCGAAGTCCGAATAATGGTGGCCCGTCTCGACACGGCGCTCATGGTTCCTGAAGCCGCCGTTTCCCGGTTCGACGGACACAGGGGCACTGTCTGGCTCATCGAAAACGGCAAATTGGAGCGCCGGGAACTCATCTTCGGCCACCGAAGCGAGGACGCCCGGCTGGAAGTCGTGAGCGTCCTGCCGGACGGAGCACAGATCGTCGGCGCGATCGTTCCCGGAATGCGCGAGGGGCGCATGGCCGCCAGCAGCGGGGGCCGCCTCCCATGAATCTCGCCTATCATGACATTCGCCACAATCTCTTCCGTTTCCTGCTGACCTGCTTTGGCCTCAGCCTGCTGATGGCGGTGGTTCTGTCGATGATCGGGATCTACAACGGACTGGTGATCGACGCGCTCACCATTGCGCGCGCCCCCAATGTCGACATGTGGGTCGTGGAATCGGGAACGCATGGACCATTCGCCGAATCCTCGCGCATTCCCGCGGACACGCGCGAAGCCGTTGCCCGTCTGCACGGCGTTTCGGACGCCGGCAGCGTCACCTACCAGACCGCCGAGGCAACTCTGGCCGGCAAAAACCTCAGGCTCTACGTCGTCGGTTTCGAGCCGAGGCGCCCGGGGGCGCCCGAGAACCTTGTTGCCGGACGCCAGATCTCGCAAAGCCACTACGAGCTTATCGCCGACACGCGCACCGGCCTGACCCCCGGCGACCGGCTGCAACTGGGCCGCAACGGCTTCAAGGTCGTGGGGCTGGTGAAAAACCACGTCAACTCGGGCGGCGACCCGGCCGTTTACATAACCTTGCGCGATGCCCAGACGCTGCAATTCGAACTCGCCCCGCCTGCGGCGCGCATCCAGATGGCGCGGGGTGGTGGCGTTGAAGGCACCGACACGGTAAATGCCGTCATCGCCCGGGCCAATTCGAACATTGCCGTGGAGACCATTGTCGAGACCGTCCGGCGCTGGAAACACCTCTCCGCCATGACGCAGGCCGGCCAGGAAGGTTTGCTCACGCGCTCGGTGGTGGACCGCGCCCGCCGCCAGATCGGTCTGTTCATGGCAATTCTTTTGGCCGTCTCCGCCGTCGTGATCGCTCTCATCATCTACACCATGACCATGGAAAAGCTGAAGCAGATCGCCACACTGAAGTTGATCGGCGCCCCCGACCGGACGATTATCGGCCTTATCGTGCAGCAGGCGCTCGCGCTCGGCGGAATCGGTTGGGCCTTCGGTCTCGGCGTGGTTCTCCTCGTGAAGGACTATTTTCCGCGCCGGGTTGTCCTGGAGCCGTTGAACGCAATGGTTCTGGCAGGGATCATCATTGCCGTCTGCCTCCTTGCCAGCGGCCTGGGCGTCAGGGCCGCCTTGCGGGTGGACCCGGCAACGGCGCTTGGAGGGTAGTCATGGACCCTTCACGGGAAGCTCCCCTTGTCGAACTGGAAGGTATCTCCAAGCATTTCGGCGAAGGTCAAACCAGGGTCGATGCCCTGAGGGACGTCAGCCTGAGCGTCCGCTCCGGAGAAGTCGTGGCCCTGCTGGGCCCTTCCGGGTCTGGAAAGACCACGCTGCTCAACGTCATTGGCTGTATCGTCGAGCCGAACGCCGGCCGGCTCAGCATCGACAGCGCAGCTGTTTACGCGGACCGATGGCTCAGCGGTGACCTGCGCCGCCTCCGGCTGGACAAGATCGGCTTCATCTTTCAGTTCCACAACCTTCTCCCGTTTCTCAATGTCACGGACAACGTGGCCGTGGTTCTCGATCTGGCCGGAAGCGAACTCTCTCAAGCGCGCCAGCGTGCGGTTGAACTGCTCGACTATCTGGAGGTCGGTCACCGCCGCAACGCCATGCCCTCCCAGCTTTCCGGCGGCGAGGCGCAACGGGTGGCGATCGCGCGCGCCCTTGCGAACAGGCCCCGGATCATTCTCGCCGACGAACCGACGGCAGCGCTCGATTCCAAACGTGCCGCCATTGTGATGGATCTTCTGCGCAAGCTGGCAGCAGAGCAGGACGCCTGCATCATCGCGGTGACCCATGACGAGAAGATCTTCGACCGGTTCGACCGGATATATCACTTGCGCGACGGCCGTTTGGACACGCAGGAACCGGCTCAGGAGGAGACGTCATGACCACCGGGCAATCCCGTTCATATGGAGTTTATGCCGCCGCAGCCATCGCCATCGTGTTTGGCGCACTGACGGTCTTCTCCGGAGGCACTGTGCTGTTCGGCGGCGAAACGGCGCAGCAGGCCGCCGGAAACACCGTCGGCTTCGTGCTGTGGTTCAACTTTTTCGCTGGCTTCTTTTACGTGCTCGCTGGCATCGGCCTCCTGGTGAGAAAACGATGGGCCTGGTGGCTCGCCGCCGCAATTCTCACGGCAACCGCAGTCGTTTTCATGGCCTTTGGCCTGCATGTTCTTCAGGGAGGCGCCTTTGAAATGCGTACACTGGGGGCAATGACACTCAGAACTGCCGTTTGGGCGGTCATCGCCTGGGCCGCCCGCGGCGTCGGCAAGAGCGCCGGCAGCAACCGGACAAGCCATAATAGCCTTCGATAGAGCCGTCCGGCAGGAGCTGGCCTCACCTCTTCTGCCACAGGCTCGCCATGTGTCCCGGTACCGGAGTTCCAGGCGGCACCGGGACACATGCAAAGGCGCAGCCTTTGAGCCGAATGCCGCCGCGGCAGAAAGGTTGCGGATCAGCAAGCGGCAAAAAAGGCAGTGCTTCTGTCAATTTTAACAGAGAACTAACAGGCAACCGCTAGGATGCTCGTCATCTTCCGGGGTCACCGCGACGCCACGGAGCGAACCGAGTTGAGCCTGACGATGCAGTTGGACGTCTTTACCTTACTTCTGGTCCTTGCGACAGGATGCGTCTTTGTCGGTTCGGTGCTTCTGGTCATCTGGCGGCTGAAGCGATCCCAGCGCGGGCTGTTCTGGTGGAGCATCAGCCTTTATCTGCGGTCGATGGGACTGGTGCTGATCCTGCTGCGCGGCAGGATTGCGGACGTGCTGTCGATCGACCTGGCCCTTGCCATGCTGGTCTCCGGCGTGAGTGTTTCCTGGGCTGCCGCGAGACTGCAGTCGCGTCAAAAGGTCAGCATACCGCTGGTGATCGCCCCGGTGGCACTCTGGCTGATCGTAGGCCGGATCCCCGAGATTCATTCCAGCATGGGCAACCGGCTGGCCTTTGTTTCAACGGAAATGGGTCTCTATGCGCTGGCGATCGCGTGGGAATTCAGGCGGCAATCGCGGCTTCACGGACATCTGCGGACAGCGCTCGCCGGCGTGTTCCTGATTTCCGGAGGTATTCACCTTTCGCGCGCGGTCTACATGGCGTCCCATCACATCCCCGACCGCCTGCCCGAAATAGGCAACCTTGCCGCGGTCACGTTTTACGTCTACCTGCTGCTGCTCTTTGCCGGCGGCATGATCGGGATAGGCTTCCACTGGGAACAACTGGTCCGCTCCCTGAAATACGAAGCCGAATACGATGATCTGACCAGGGTGTTCAACCGTCGGGCCCTTGCGCTGCGGGCCGAGCGCTTGCTTGAAGCCTCGTCTCAGCCGCAAATGCTGACTGCGTTGCTGCTGTTCGACCTGGACCACTTCAAGTCGGTCAACGACCGCTTCGGCCATCAGGGAGGCGATGCGGTCCTGAGGGCGTTCTCCAACCTCATCCGCAGCGAGCTCAGGAATGTGGATCTGTTTGGCCGGATTGGCGGCGAGGAGTTTGCAGCCGTTTTGCCGAATGTGACCCGTGACGACGCCCGCGGAATTGCCGAGCGTCTCCGCAGGGCGGTGGAAACCCTGGATGTCGTTCACTCGGGTGCGACGATATCGGTGACCGTCAGCATCGGACTTGCAGCGGCTCATGCTGCCGATACCAGCCTTGCGGAGCTTATGTCCGAGGCCGATGTTTCGCTCTACGAAGCCAAGGTTCGCGGCCGCAACCGGGTCCACGGCGCCGAGCCGGCCCTGCAGGAGGACGCCGCCAGCCCTGTGAGCGGAAACCGCTTGAGCGAAGGCTTCGCCGGTTAGGCGGAAGAAGAAACCCGCCAGTCACACCGCAGGCAGGGGCACTCGCGGCGCAAGCTGCCGGATCGCTCCGGCAAAGATTTTTTGGCCCTGCCCTGTCCGGCGCGAAGAAAAGCCCTCACCCGGCGCCTTCCAGAATGGCCGACGCCAGCGCCTCGCAGGCTGCACTGACTGCGGTCCTCGACCTCACCAGGATGATCTCCAGCGGCTCCACTACCGGCAAGCCGTGCCTTTCGTCCAGTCGGACCACCCCCGGGGGAACGGCCATGCGGGCAACGGCGGCAACGGCAAGACCCGCCTCGACGATGGTGACAAGGGCCGAGTGGCTGAAGTTGGCATAGGCGGACCGGTAGGAGATGTTGCTGCGTGACAGCGCGGCAAGGGTGACCGTGCGAGCCTGGCTGCCCTGTTCGTACAACGCGACGGGAAGCGGGTCGCGCTCCAGCGCCCGGCCGTCTTTCGAGGCGATCCAGACCATCGGCTCGCGGCGGATCAGCCGGCCCTGCACGCCGCCGGTCCTGGTCACGATGGCAAGGTCTATCTCGCCCGCCTCGACCTTCGGCAGCAGCGCGGTCGACTGGGCGCACACCACGTTGAGCTCGACCCTCGGGAACAGTTCCCCGAAGCGGCGCAGCACGTCCGGCAGCATGGAGGAGATATAGTCGTCCGGCGCGCCGACGGTGACCGAGCCCTCCATACGCGGACCGCGAAAGGCCTCCGCCGCCTCGTCGTGAAGCCTGAGGATCCGCCTGGCATAACCCTCCAGCTCCTCCCCTTCCCGAGTAAGGGCAAGGTTGCGGGTATCGCGGATGAAGAGTGGCTCGCCGATCTGCTCCTCCAGCCGCTGGATCTGTGTGGACACCGTCGCCGGTGACTTGTGCACCCGGGAGGCCGCCCTGGTGAAACTCATCGTGTCGACGGCGGCAAGAAACGTTCGAAGGAGCGGGAGATCGAGCTGCATGATTATTCCAAATATTCAAATAGTAAGTTCAGATTATATCGATTGCTAAAATAATGAAACCACATGCATCCTGCCGTCGAAGCACGCGGCGCCTTTCCGGCGCAAATGAAACTGTCACTCCGAGAGGGAGAGGCCAGCGGGAGAACGCCGGACATGAACAGACGGGCGGAAGGCATGATCGGAGTGATCGCTGCGCAGACCATGCTTGGAACCATCGGCCTGTGTGTCCTGGAAAGCGGAGCGGATCCGGTTTCCATCGCCTTTTACCGCTGTGCCATCGGCGGAACCGTTCTGGCACTCTACTGTGCCTTTCGCGGCACGCTTGCCGGCATGTTCCGCCTGCCGTCGAAAACGCTGCTCCTGGCGGTCTTCAGCGGTGTTCTGATGGCGGGCAACTGGGTGCTCTTCTTCGAAGGGATCCAGCGGACCGGCATCGCGGTCGCGACGATCGTCTTTCACATTCAGCCCTTCATCGTCGTGGCGATGGGCGCCATCGCCTTCCGCGAACGCCTGCGGGCCCTCACGCTGATGTGGATTGCGCTGGCGCTTCTGGGCCTGGCGCTTTCCACCGGCCTCACCGGGGCCGACCTTTCCGCCAGCCAGGACTATCTCGCCGGACTCGGCGCGACGCTTGCCGCAGCCTTTCTCTATGCCGGGGTCACGGTCATCGCCAAGGGTCTTTCCGGCATCAGGGCTCCGCAGCTTGCCACGGTCCAGTTTCTCACCGGCACCCTGCTGCTCGCCGCCGTCGTGCCGCTCGGTCCCCCGGACATTTCCGCACCACAATGGGGCTGGCTGGCGGTCATCGGACTGGTGCACACCGGCGGCGTCTATGTGGTGCTCTACAACGCCCTGCCGAAGCTGACGACACCGGTGATCGCCGTGCTACTGTTCCTTTATCCGGCCAGCGCGGTCCTGGTCGACGCGATCGCCTACGGTCATCTGATCGGGCCTGGTCAGTTCCTGGGCCTTCTCCTCATCGTCGTCGCGAGCCTTGGTGTAACCCTGAAATGGGGAACCGGGCTTCGCCGCGCCTTGTGACCCGGAAAACGCCGGGAAACCGCCTGGCAACCTGGATGCTTCCGCCGGTTGGCATAGCGGAAACTTCCGGGAAACGCAGAGTTTCCAGAGCGCGAATAGGTAGATTTCACGATTAGTCGCAAGGTAAGGTTGCAAATCCCGTCCAATTCGAGCGAATACTTGGAGATCTATGTTCGGCTCGCATCAATTTTAATCAAAAATATAAACTTATAGTTTTACCTCTCCGGCTATTCATTTGATGGCTTCTTTAACTGTTGACCGGTCCCGGACGAGGCAGATAGCAATGTTCAAGGTTCTTTGGAAGGCATTCGCATCCAACCGCAAAGGCACGATCGCAACATTTACGGCACTCGTCATGCCGATCGTTATCGGAGGCTTCGGCCTGGGTGCTGAGGCTTCCTACTGGTATTTCACGGAAATCAAGCTGCAGAACTCGGCTGACGTCGCCGCCTACGCGGCAGCCGCCCAGCTCCGGGTCAGCAAGGACAAGGACGCCCTTGCCAGCGCCGCCCTCGCCGCCGCCGTCTCGACCGGTTACCGGTCGTCGATCGGCACCCTGACGGCAAGCTGGCCGGCGACCTCGGGGGCCTATGCCGGCGACACGAACGCCGTGGAGATCACCGTCCAGGAAGATCTGCCGCGCCTTTTCACGGCGATGTTTTCCTCCAGCGACGTCCTGATCTCCAGCCGCGCGGTTGCGAAGCTCGACCAGGGTTTCCCGACCTGCATCCTTTCGCTGGACCAGTTCGCTTCCGGAGCGGTCACCTTCACCGGCTCGACCACCGCCACCCTTGACGGATGCAACGTGCACGCCAATTCCTCGGCTGGCGACGCGGTGTCCGTGTCAGGCAGCGCCGACGTGAGCACGCCCTGCGTTTCCGCGGTCGGCGAGGTCAGCGCAACCTCGGGCCTGTCCATGAGCAAATGCTCCAGCCCGATTCAGTACGCCAAGTCGGTCGACGATCCCTTTATCGATCTTCCTGCCCCCTCGACCACTGGCGTGTGCGAGCCGCAAACGGTCTTCGGCGGCGGTGAAGGAGCCACCTACACCATTTCCGGGGGCCGCTATTGCGGCGGCATGACCATCAGGCGCACCGTCACGATGAACCCCGGCGTCTACGTCATCGACGGCGGCGACTTCGAGCTGACGTCGACGGCCAAGCTGACGGGCACGGGCGTCACGATCTACCTGACCAACGGCGCCAGGGTTAAGATTGCCGGCTCCGCGGAAGTGGTCCTGAGCGCGCCGACGACCGGCACCTATGCCGGCGTCCTGTTCTTCGTCGACCGGACCGACCCGGAAGTCACCCACATCTTCAACGGCAATTCGTCGTCCAAGTTTACCGGCGCAATCTACGCCCCCACCGGCCATGTCCAGGTTGCGGGCACCAGTTCCGTCGGAGGCGGCTGCACGCAGGTCGTCGCCAACACGATCGACATCACCGGCGACGCCGGTCTCGGCAGCAACTGCGAGGCTCTCGGCTACAGCAGCATCACCAACGCCCAGCTCGTCCAGCTGGTCGAATGACGGGACCTGCACGGACTTCTCCGGCTACGGTTACCGGACAGATCCAAATTATTTATTTTCAGGCATGGCCCGTCCCGGTCCCTCCATGGGGCCGGGACCGGTCGTTCTGCCCCTTCCGCAGGCCGGACGGCGCGCCATACAACCCACCACCTCAGCCTCCCTGCCGCAGAGGCCGGACGGCCACACCGCCACGGCCATACAACCCGGATTCACGCAGAAGTTCCGCCATTTTCCGAGGGAAACCGGAACAAGAACACACGCATAAGACGTAGAGTTACAAATCTAACCTTTAGGAATTCACACCAAACTTTCGCAAGGTAAGGTTGAAATCCGCAACGTCACCACAACTCAAAAACAGAACTAATTTTAATCAAAAATCTAAATATAGATTTTCATATCTCGTAACACTTACTTGCTAGGGTCTTAAACAATTGAGTCACCTTGAGGCAAAGTAGAAAACAATGATTAGCGCACTCTCGCGGGCATTCGTGTCCAACCAGAAAGGCACGATCGCAATTGTTACCGGGCTCGTCATGCCGATCGTCATCGGCGGTTTCGGCCTCGGCGCCGAAGCCTCCTACTGGTATTTCACCGAACGCAAGTTGCAGAACTCGGCCGACGTTGCCGCCTATGCCGCAGCCGCCCAGCTCAGGATCAGCCGGGACCAGTCCGATCTGGACAGCGTTGCCCTGGCCGCGGCCGTCTCGACGGGCTACAGGACATCGATCGGAACCCTGACAACGAAATCGCCTGCAACCAGTGGCGCCTATGCGGGCGTGTCGAACACTGTCGAGATCACGGTTCGCGAGGATGTGCCGCGCCTCTTCACCGCGCTGTTTGCCTCAGACGACGTTCCGATTTCCAGCCGCGCGGTCGCCAGTCTGAAGCGGGGGTTCCCGACCTGCATCCTGGCACTGGACAAGACCGCCTCGGGCGCGGTTACCTTTACCGGCTCCTCGAATGCCATCCTTGAAGACTGCAACGTGCACGCCAATTCCTCTGCAAGCGACGCGGTCACGGTCATCGGTTCCGGCGTGGTGAGCACACCCTGCGTTTCCGCCGTCGGCGAGGTCAGCGCGACCGTCGGCCTGACAATGGACGAATGCAAGGAACCGATCGAATATGCCGACGCGGTCGACGATCCTTTCGCCGCGGTGCCGGATCCCTCGACCTCCGACCCGTGCGAAGCCACCAACCTGTACGCAGGGCCTCCGGGCTCCACCTACGTCATCGACGGCGGCCGCTATTGCGGCGGGCTGGACCTGAAGCGTACCATCACCATGAACCCGGGCATCTATGTCATCGACGGTGGCACCTTTGCAATTCAATCGACCGCGATTGTCGACGGCGCAGGGATCACGATCTATCTCACCAACGGGGCGACGGTCAGCATCGCCGGTACGGCGGATGTCGATCTGACGGCACCGACGTCGGGCGACTACGCGGGCATCCTGTTCTTCGTCGACCGGAGCGAGCCGAACGCGACCCACATCTTCAACGGTTCCTCCGGCTCCCGTCTGGACGGCGCAATCTACGCCGCTTCCGGCCATGTCGAGATCTCCGGCACCAGCACCGTCGGTGGCGGCTGCACCCAGATCGTTGCCAACACGGTTGAAATCACCGGCGACGCCGGGCTCGGCAGCGACTGCGCCGCACGCGGCTACAGCGAAATCATGAACGAACAACTGGTGCAGCTCGTCGAATGAGGCGAGCTGAGGAACCATCCCGTAAAATGTTCATTGAGGGCAGAACGATGAATTTTTGGAGAGACGAGAGTGGTGTGGCAGCCGTTGAAATGGCGATGATCGCACCGATCCTCGTTATGGGACTGTTGCTGATGATGGATATCGGCATGGCGGTGAAGGAGCGGATTGACCTGGACCAGAGCACTCGCGCGGGGGCGCAGGCCGTGATGGCGAATGTCAACGACACAACCGAAATCAAGAACCTGGTGGTCGCAACCGCGGAAGGCGATCCGGACGTGACCGTTTCCGTAGAGAAGGTCTGCTCCTGCAGTGGGGCGGCCGTCTCCTGCGCGAACTGGTGCTCCGCGAAGGAACCTCCGTCCGTCTTCATGAATATCAGCGCCAGCAAGATGCACGTCGGCTTCCTGCTGCCGCAGTTCAACGTGGAATCCCAGACAAATGTTCAGATCCGATAACTTCGCGCCCGCCGACACCACCAACAAACCGGCCCGCCGCGCTCGCCTGCGCGCCTTGCTCGGATTTTTCCGGGACACCAAGGGCGTGGCCGCGGTGGAAATGGCAATGGTGCTGCCCGTGTTCCTGATGATCGTCTTCGGCATCATCGAAATCGGCTATGCCCTGAAGACCTGGAACGAGGTCAACAATGCCCTCGGCCGCGCCGTGCGGCTGGTGAATCTGGACATGGATACGACGCCCGATGAGATCACGACGGCGATGCGCGGCTACCTGACCCACATCGATCCCGACACGCTCACCGTGGCGGCAACCCCGGTGACCGTCAGTGGCACGGACTACATGAAGATCGAAGTCGGATTCCCGCTCGATGTCATCCTTCCGTTTACCACTATTTCGTCAATGACCATTAATGTGGACCGGATCGCGCCGCTCCTGAGCGCAACGAAGTAAATCGGACCCGATACCGATCCCATGGAGACCGCAGAATGCTGAAGCAGGCAGAATCGGATGAAACGATCGCTTTTTGGAACAACGTCGATCCGAGTGTCACCAAAGATTTGAACGAATTCCAGAAGGACGCCATCTTCGAGGCTGTCCGCAGGCGTAGCGCCGACGCGCATTCGGCCGACGTCAGATTGAGCGCCTTCGGCTATTTCCTCGTCGTGCTCTTCGGCAAGGAGCGCAGAAGCAAGGATCGCCTGAGGGAAGAGCGCCGTCGCCGTCCGGTGGTGACCACCAACAACCTGGTGATGATCATCGTCCTCTGGGGCTCGCTCCTCTTCACGCTCTATTCGCTTCTGCCCTATGCGGTCAGGGGGATACTCAGCCTCCTTCTGTAACGGCTTCTTTCTGACGGACGCCGGCAACGTCCGTCAATCGAACATGCTGTTTGGCAACAGCAGGGCTATCTCGGGGAAGGTGATGATCAGAAGCAGGCAGCAGATCATCGCCAGGAGAAATGGCAGAACTCCCTTGAAGATCGCCGACATGGGAACATCCCGGGCAACACTTCGGATAACGAAGACATTCAATCCCACCGGGGGCGCAATCATTCCCATTTCGATGACGATCACGGCGACGAACCCGAACCGGATCGGGTCTAAGCCATGTTGCAGAACGATCGGAAAGAAGATCGGCTGCGTGATCACCAGCATGGCAAGTCCGTCCAGAAACATGCCGCGCACGACGTAGCTCAAAAGGATCAGGATCAGCGTTCCGTAGGGACCGAATCCGGCACAGTCCTTCAGACCGAGCGCGCGCGTGCCCAGGGCAATCGCCATGACGAGGCCGGCACCGATGGCAGAGGCTTCGACAGGCGTGAACACCCCCGCATAGATGCCGCCGAGGAAAGCAGCATGACCGCGAACATCGGCACCGCGATGAGCGAATAATTGGTGACCGAGGAATGGGTTTCCGTCACCAGCACCGCCCCGGCCGAGTGGAACCCGCCCTGGATCGCCATGCCGAAATATCCGGTCACCAGCATGGCGAAGGCAACCGGTATGCGGAAGACCATCAGGCCGAAGAGGACCACAAAAGCCTGGACGCCGAGCATCGTGTCGCTCATTTTGCGTCCTCGCCGGACATGAGAATGAGAGCGACCGCAAGAAGGCCCAGGCCTGGGGCCTGAAGACCATCGAAAGCTTCCACACCCACGGCACACCGCCGGTCAACCAATAGGAGCTCCGTCATGGGAATTGTCCGCACGAAGGTCAACCGCGCCGGCCAGCATGTCATTGACGGACTGGCTGCGGCCGGGGTGGCGACCGTGCACGAGGTCCAGGGCCGCAGCGGCTGCCTTGCCGCCTATATGCGCCCGATCTTCGCAGGCGCCCGGGTTGCCGGATCCGCCGTAACGATCTCCGCGCCTCCCGGCGACAACTGGATGTTGCATGTCGCCATCGAGCAGCTCAGCGAAGGCGACATCCTGGTGCTCGCCCCGACAAGCCCCTGCGACAACGGCTATTTCGGCGACCTGCTTGCGACCTCCGCCATGGTGCGCGGCTGCAGGGGCCTTGTCATCGACGCCGGTGTCCGCGACATCCGCGATCTTACGGAAATGGGGTTTCCGGTGTGGTCCAAGGCCGTTTCCGCCCAAGGCACGGTCAAGGAGACACTCGGCTCGGTCAACGTTCCGATCGTCTGCGCCGGCCAGGCCATCGATGCCGGTGACGTCATTGTCGCCGATGACGACGGCGTCTGCGTCGTCCGCCGCACCGAGGCCGAAGCGGTGCTGGCGGCGGCCGAACAGCGCCTTGCCGCGGAAGAGGACAAGCGCAAACGGCTGGCGGCGGGCGAACTCAGCCTCGACCTCTACGGCATGCGCCCGCGCCTCGCCGAGAAGGGTCTCAAATATGTCTGATCGCACCGGCAGCGATGGCAGCGCCTGCATGTGGATGTGCGCCGGCACCATGCGCACGGCACGAAAGCTCTTTGACGGTATCGTCTTCCCGGAACCTGCCGGTTAGTGCCGGGCAGGTCCCGACGGCCAATCAATCCTGGGCGATGTCGATCCTGGCTTCCTCGACCCCCGAGGTGACCGCGCCGTCCTCCGCTTGCAGGGCATTGAGGTGCAGGCGGATGCGCCAAAGGTGATAGGTGACCCTATGCAGCCACCTGAGCGCATCCAGCCGGACCCAGACCGTCTCCGCGGAAACGGTGTCGATTGCGGCCTCGGCGATCAGCCGCTCGCGCCACACCCGGCGCTGCCGGCGCATCATGCCGCGAAGCCGGTCGAGATGTGCCTCGATTGCTTTCGGGTCTTCCGGCTCGGAATGGAGGCGCGCCGCCTTGTCCAGGAGGAAGGCGAGCCGTCGCAACCGGCGATCCCGCGACAGTTCCCTGATTCTGGCACTCTGATCGCAACGGTAAAGCAGCCTGCTCAGGTGATCGAGAATGTGGAACATGTTCTTGATCCGGTCGAGCAGCTCCTTGTCGTCCTTGGGCACCTGCGCCTGGTAGAGATAATCCCGCGTTTGCCGGATCGCCGTTTCCAGGCTGTCCTTGTCGTGAGCCTTTCCCGTAACCGTTGCCAGTCCGAGCGCACGGAGAAGGTGGTCCACCATGGCGGCCGAAATCCGGTCGACCGTCAGCCTGGCAAGCCAGATCGCCGCTCTTGGATCGCGCAACACCAGCGGATCGAGCGATCTTGCGAGGTCATCACCCTTTTGTGGCACCAGCAGCTCGACCAGCCGGGCAAAGGCGTGCGTGAACGGCAGGATCAGGACGACCCCCAGGATATTGAACAGGCTGTGAAATGCGACCAGGGCGATCTGCCCGTCGCCGCTGCCCATCCAGGGCTCGACGAATGTTCGGTAGGGGCCGAGGAGAAAGAAGGCGATGATCCCGACAACGACGTTGTAGATCACATGCGAATAGCCGGTACGCCTTGTCATGGTGCCGCCGCCGATGGTCGCTAGGACCGCGGTGAAGGTCGTGCCGACATTCATGCCGATGACAAGAGCCGCTCCTTGCGGAAAATTGATCGCACCTGCCCCCAACGCCGCGAGGGCCGCCGCCACCCCCGCACTGGAAGACTGCGTCACCAGCGTGATGAGGGCGCCGATCAGCACCAGCTCCAGTCGGCCGGTCAAAGTGTCGGCGGGAAAGTCCGTGGGCGTCACAATACCGCGAAAGGCCTCCATGCCGTCCTTCATGTATTCGATCCCGATGAAGATCAGGCAGAAGCCGGCAAGAGCCTGGCCGGCAAGCGCGACGCGCCCCTGGAAGGCCAGGCGCATGAACGCTGCCAGGAATACGAAGGGCAGTGCGATTTCGCCCAGGTCCAGCTTGAATCCGAGGATGGCGACGAGCCAGCCGGTCAGGGTCGTGCCTATGTTCGCGCCGAAGATAATGCCGAGCGCCTGGGGGAAGGTCAGCAGGCCGGAGGCGACAAAGCCGACGGCCGCCACGGTCGTCGCGCTGGAGGATTGGATGACAGCAGTGGCAAGCGTTCCTGTCGCCACGCCCGAAAGGGGCGTGGAGGTAAACCTTGCCAATACATCCCGCATGCGCTTGCCTGCCAGGGCTTTGAGCCCGTCGGTCAGAAGCAGCATGCCTAAAAGAAAAAGCCCGACGCCGCCAAGCGCGGCAAGAACACTCGATACCATAGGGCGATCTTATCCGAAGTTGCGGCCTTCGGAACAGTTTCCTGATCGACCTTCGCCAGGTCCGTCCGGGCGCGGGGTCGTGGTATTCACGGCGGGCGCATAGGGACGGCTCAAG
>JBNKGB010000036.1:0-38258 GCA_050289605.1 Roseibium sp.
AGCCGGGCCAACGGTTCTTGATCGGGGCCAACTGCCCAAATCAATACAGTGCCATCGCCACTACCAGTCGCCAGATAGAGACTGTCGGGGCTAAAAGCCACCTCGGTGATCGTGTCGGAAGGCGAAGGCCTCTGGCGCGAATATGCCGGCGGCTACACGGATATGCTCGCCCAGCGCGGCGAAGGCGTGACCGCTCGCAGGATCGAGAGAACCTCCCCGGAGAAGAAGGAAAAGTCGACGGCCTCAGCACCTGCGACACAAAAGCCTCAGGCAAAGTCCAAGCTGTCCTTCACCCAGCAGCATCTTCTGAAGTCCCTGCCCGGGACAATCGAGAAACTTGAAGCCCAGCTTGAAAAGCTGCAGGGCGAAATGAACGATCCGCAGCTTTACGCGAAGAACCCTGACAAATTTGCCAGGATTTCCCAACAAATCACTGATCTGACAGCAGAAAAGGACGCCGCGGAAGAGCAGTGGCTTGAGCTGGAGATGCTGAACGAGGGGTGAGGCACGATTTGGCAAAGCGGTACAAGACCTGACGTCTCGTCACCAAGCCCGTCCGGTCGATCCGAAATCAACCCAACCTCCGTCATTGCCGGACCAGATCCGGCAATCCATGTCGTGACCTCGCCTCGGGCGGAGGCTTTCGAATGCTGACAAAACGGCATGGATTCCATTGTCGAGCCATGGCATGACGGTGCACCGTTTCATTCGGTTCCCAAACACGGTTTTCTTGTAAGGTGGTGCGTTCGCGCAGCCCCCTCACCTCAGGTCCTTGTAAAACAGCGTCGTCGCGTCGAGATGGCCATGGCTGTTGTAGGCGTAGTCCGGGATTACGCCGGCCTGCTGGTAGCCGCAGGTGGGATAGAGCTTTTCGGCGCGATCGCCGGTGACCGTGTCGAGAACAAGAAGCCAGCGGCCCTGGGCGCGGGCGAGACCGTCGATGGCCGCCATCAGCTTGCGGGCGAGTCCCTTGCGACGGTGATCGGGGTGGACCATCAGCTTGGCGACCTCCGCCCGGTGGCGGCCATTGTCCTGGGGTGCGAGTGCCAGCATGACGACGCCGACAATGTCTTCCCCGTCCCGTGCCACCATCAGAATGGCCTCGCCGGCCTCGATCGCGGACAGCTTTCCGGCCCAGAAGGCTTCTGCCTTTTCAAGGGAAATCGGCAGGATGAAGCCGATGCCGGCGCCGTCCTCGACACAGGCCTTGAGCAGCCGTCCAAGCTGCGGCAATGCGGCGCGCGTCTCTTCGACCGTCGGCAGGTAAACGGGCGGTTCCGGGAGGAACGGTTCGGGATGGCGATGCGGGGAAACGGCAGGAGAGTCGGAAAACATCATGGCATGATCACCGTCAAGATATAGCGCGCAGGCATTTTGCCGGTCGCCTGATAGCTGTTGGGGGCGTTGAGACGGAAGCGCAGGGCATCACCGGGCTGGAGATCGTAGACGTCGGGGCCGACCGTCATGCGCAGTTCTCCTTCCAGAAGAGCCAGCTGGTGTTCGAGGTCCGGAACGGGTGGCGCAGCATAGGAGACAGTGGCCCCCGGCGGGATGAGGCCCTCGATCATCGCGCCGCGATAGCCACTGGCGGAGGGGGTGAGCACGCGGCGTCGATATCCGGTTTCCGGGTCCGTCCACACGCTTTGGACTTCCCGTGAGATATGCCGTTCCACGGTGGCGGACGCCGCGCCGAAGAGCTCGGACATGGAGAGGCCGAAGGCAGTGGCCAGCTTGCCGAGGACGCTTGCCGTCGGGCTGGTGTCGCCGCGCTCGATCCGCGACAGGGTCGCCCGGCTGATGCCTGTCTTCTCGGCCAGCTCTTCCAGCGGCCAGTTGCGTGCCCGGCGCAGTTCCGTCAGCCGCCGGGCGAGGTCGTCTTCAAGGTTGGACATCGCATATCCCATAAATGAGATTTTTCTCATAAATGGGATTTGGCCTGTTGCCAAGCTCAAAGAATGGGCAGCGCAGACGGAAGGTGAAGCCGGTGTGGAAGTTTCCCGTCAGATGCCAACCACCTGAAGTCCCTCTTTGCTCTCCCGGCATCGATACGCGACCAATGGCCCCGGCTCTGGGCCGGGGCGCCGGTTGGTTGCGCGGGAACGGCGTCAGACCTTCGAGAACACCGCGCTGGCATTCACACCGCCGAAACCGAAGCCGTTGGTGAGGATGTGGTTCACGTCGCGGGCAATGGCCTTGCCCGGGATCATTTCAAAGCGCGTCATGGCTTCGTCCGCGGCCTCAAGGTTGCGGGAGGGCGGCAGCAGGCCGCTGACCAGCGCCTTGACGCAGGCAATCGCCTCGACGGCACCCGCCGCGCCCAGGAGATGACCGAACATGGACTTCGACGACGACACCGCCAGATCCTTGCCGCGGCCTTCGAACAGCGTCGTCAGGGCGGCGATCTCGGCCGCATCGCCCACCGGGGTCGAAGTGGAATGGGCGTTGACGTAGCCGATATCGGCTGCCGTCACATTGGCGGTTGCCAGTGCCTGGCGCATGGCGCGCAGGCCGCCTTCGCCATCGGGCGAGGAAGCGGTGACGTGATAGGCGTCAGCCGTGGTGCCATAACCGGTCAACTCCGCCAGAATGGTCGCGCCGCGCGCCCTGGCGTGTTCGTAGTCTTCCAGGATCAGGATGCCCGAGCCCTCGCCCATGATGAAACCGTCCCGGTCCTGATCGAACGGGCGCGAGGCGTGGGCCGGATCGTCATTGCGCTTGGAGGACATGGCCTTGGCGGCGCAGAAGCCTGCATAAGAGACCTTGTCGATACACGCTTCCGTGCCGCCGGCAACCATGACGTCGGCTTCGCCGCAACGGATCAGCCGCGCGGCATCGCCAAGTGCCTGCAGGCTGGCGGCACAGGCCGTTACCGGTGCGCCGATCGGGCCTTTCAGGCCATGGCGGATGGACACCTGCCCTGCGGCCAGATTGGCCAGGAACGAGGGCACCAAAAAGGGAGAGGCCCGGCGCGGACCCTTTTCGTCCACCAGCCGGGTGCCCGCCGTCATCGCGGGGAAGCCGCCGACGCCGGTGGCGATGATGGTGCCGGTCCGTTCCTTTTCCCGGTCCGTCTGCGGCGCCCAGCCGGCGTTGGCAAGGGCCTCCTGCACCGCGCCCATGGCAAAGTGGATAAAGCGGTCGGACCGGCGCTGCTCCCGCGGGTCCATGACCGCGTCGACGTCGAAGCCGTGTTCATCTTCCTCTTTCGAAGGGACTTCGCCCGCGATCTTGCAGGCAAGCTCCTCGGTATCGAAACGGGTGATCCGGCGGATCCCGTTGGCCCCTTCCGTGACCCGGTGCCAGAAGGCTTCGAGCCCGGTTCCAAGCGGAGAAACGATCCCCATTCCGGTGACGACGACGCGGCGCATGTCCTACCTCACTTTGCTTTTTTCGAAATGTGCTCGAGGCACAGGGAATGTGTTCAAGCGGTCTGCCAGGGTCTTCAGATCCTGATTCAGGAAGTCATGGTCAAAGTTGCGAAAGCTTCTTCAATGCATTGATCGCTCTGGCGAATTCCTCTTCGCCCAGATGAGCCTTGACGTCGCTCTGCGCTTGCCGCCAGAGTGGCAGGGCTTCCGCAAGCAGCTCCGCCCCGCGTTCCGAGAGCCGGTAGTGCTTGCCCCTGCCCGATGCCGACGGCATCGAAGCGACGAGACCCTTGCGCTCCAGAAGCGCAACGTTGCGCACCAGCGTGGTGCGCTCCATCGAGAGCCTTTCGGCAAGCTCGCCGGTGGTTTCCTCCCGCGCATGACGGACGGCCACGAGGACGGAAAACTGACCGGCGGTCATCCCGACCTTCCGGGCCAGCCGGTCGTAGTAGCGGCTGACGGCACGCGCCGCCTTTCGGGCGTTGTCCAGAACGCAGAGCGAGAAATCGTCTTCTTCCATGCCGCCTTTGTGTGCATATACACATCAATTGTCAAGCATCGAACACGCATGCCCCCTGACAGAAATGTCATGAGCTTATTGCGTTTGTCCGCGAAGGGGTTACCGTAGAAATGGCAACCGGAGCGTGAGGAGAACGAAATGTCGGATGCGGTTCAAGCGGTTGAGAACATGAAAGCAAAGATCCAGCAGAACTGGGGCTGGTTTCTGGCGCTCGGAATAGCGCTGGTGATCGGGGGCCTCATTCTGATCGCCGCGCCCTTGGCGACTTCGCTGACGGTCACCTATTTCATCGGTGCGGTGCTGCTGATTGGCGGCCTTGTTCAGGTCTACAACGCCCTCAAGACATCAGGGACGGCTCACTTCATCTGGAACCTTCTGACGGGCGTGATCGCCATCATCGGCGGCGTCCTGATATTCGTGAACCCGGTCGTCGGCACCTTCGCGCTGACCCTGACGCTGGCCGCGACCTTCATCGCGCAGGGCGTCAGCCAGATCATCCTGGGGCTCAAGATTCGCCCGCACCAGGGTTGGGTCTGGGTGCTGATCGCAGGTCTGGTCTCGCTCGCCGCCGGCGTCATGATCTGGATGGAATTACCGGCCTCCGCCGCCTGGGCACTCGGACTGGTCGCCGGCATATCCGTGCTGATCAACGGCTGGAGCTACATAGCCATTGCGCTGGCCGCCCGGGCCTCGAAGGCCTGACCGGCGCAAGATCCGCCTTTCCCCGGGCCGGCAGATTTTCATTTGCCGGCCCATTTTTTTATTTCGCGATTGTCATCTTCAAACATGGGCGCCCCGGAAGCTTTCAGGCTCCTGGCGGATACGCCGTTGCCCTTCCGATTTCCCGGTAGGGAACCGCTGTTTCCCCTGTTGCCACCCATGATAGTCTTGGACCATTCTGGCAGACGCTGGCGGGGTACGGGAGGTTGGAAATGCAAAGGGACGCATATCAACTGGTGAGTGGCGCGGCTGCCATCTACGAGCGGCAAAAAGTCAATGCGATCTTCCGTCCGCTGGCCGAGGCAACGCTCGCCGGACTGAGCGTTTCAAGGTCCGATTCCGTGCTCGACGTCGCATGCGGAACGGGCATCGTGGCGCGCGTGATCCGCGAACGCATCGATCCCATCCTTCCCGTGACAGGTGTCGACCTGAATCCGGGCATGATCGGGACGGCAATCGACCTGACCCGCGACGCCGCGGACGCCTATCAATGGCATGTCGCCGATATTTCCGGGATGCCATTTCCCGATGGTGTCTTCACGCTTGCAATCTGCCAGCAGGGCCTTCAGTTCTTTCCGGACGAAATGATCGCCTTGCGCGAAATCCGCCGCGTTCTCAGGTTCGGCGGCCAGGTGGTCCTGACAGTTTGGGCCGGGCCCAGCCGGTTTTTCATCGCGCTCGCCGAAGCCATCGCCCGGCATGTCTCACAAGAAGGCGCGACCCGGTCGCTCGCACCTTTCGCCTACAAGAAGCTGGACGCCATTCCGAAATTGCTCGCGTCTGCGGGCTTCGACGACGTCTGCGTCAGCGAAGTGACGATCGATCGAAGGATCGTGTCCCCCACAGACGCCATTCCAAGGGAGATCATGGGAAATCCCGTCGGCCCCGAGGTTGAGGCCTGCGGCAGCGAAGCGATGTCCGCGATCATTTCGGACGTGATGGCGGACTGCGCCGATCTGATGCAGGGATCCGTTCTCGTCGCCCCACAGACGGCGCGCATGTTTTCCGCCACGGCCATCTAACCGGCTGGCGTCAGCCGGCGCTGAAGATCAAGGCCCTGTCTTCCTCGGACAGGGCTTTCCAGCCCCCTTCTTCCAACCCGTCCAGCGTGAGACCGCCGATCCGGCTGCGCGCCAGCTCGGTCACGTGATTGCCGGTGGCCGCAAACATGCGCCTCACCTGATGGTAACGGCCCTCGTGGAGGGTCAGCCGTGCATGGGATTCGTCCAGCACTTCCAGCTCCGCCGGTCTCAAGGGCTTGTCCTCGCTTTCCAGCATCATCTCGCCGGAGGCGAAAAGGGCGCCCTCGTCACCCTTGAGCGGCCGGTCGAGCGTGACTTCGTAGACCTTGGGCACATTCGCCTTCGGTGAGATCACCTTGTGAAGAAACGTGCCGTCGTCGGTGAAGAGCAGCGCGCCCGAGGTTTCCTTGTCGAGCCGTCCGATGGTGGAGAGTACCGGCTTGCGCATGCGGAAGCGATCCGGCAACAGGTCGTAGACCAGCCGGCCCTGGTCCTTGGTGGAACAGGTGTATCCGAGCGGTTTATTCATGAGAAGCACGACACCCTGCGCCGGATCAAGCGGTTCGTCGTCGAAGAGAATGTCCTCATGGGCGGTCTTCGCATCCGCCTTCAGCCGGTTGCCGTCCCTGTCGGTCACCCAGCCGTGCCGGATCGCCGTCTGCATTTCCTTGCGGCTGCCGTAGCCGAGATTGGCGAGGAGTTTGACGAGCCTCATCTTACCGCCCTCCCTTGCCCTTGACGGCCCGGATCACCTTGTAGCCGCCTTCGTCGGCCAGCATCGAGACGTTGGCAAAAACTTCGAACAATGTGTGCTCGTAAGGCAGGTGCCGGTTGGCGACCATGTAGAATTCGCCACCAGAGCGCAGTCCCTGCGCAGCGGCCCGGATAAAGGCCTGGCCGACGTCGGCCCGGTCGGCCTTGCCTGCCTGGTGGAACGGCGGGTTGGAGACGATGAAGTCGTAAGGGCCCTCGATGCCTTTTGTGACATCCGACCAGATGCCGGTCATGGGTTTCTTTCCCCTGAAGGCGGCAAGGTTCTCTTCCGCCAGATCCAGCGCCCTTTTCTCCGCTTCGTAAAGATCCATTGAGGCGACCTTCGGCGCCTTTTCGAACACCGTACGGGCCAGATAACCGAAGCCCGCACCAAGATCGGCCCCCCGGCCCTTCAGCGTTTCCGGCAAATGGTCCGCCAGAAGTTTCGAGGCGGGATCGATCCGGTCCCAGGCGAAGATGCCCGGCCGGCTGACATAAGCCCCGTCCAGCACCGGCTTCGGCGCATCAAGCGACAGCCACTCCTTCAGCAGAACCCGGTTCACGCTGGCGGAACGGACGGTCTCCCAGACCACGCGGCACTTGTTCTTGGTGAGTTTCTCGACGCCGCCGAGAAGATCGGAGAGGTCGCTTTCCAGCGTCTTGGCGCCTTCCGTATTCGGCGCGCAGGCGACGACGATGCCGCCGTCCCTTGCTTTCTCCACGGCATTTGCGAGCTGGGCCCTCGCTTCCTGGCGCTGACGGCCCGGAAGGACGAGCACGGCGTCGAACCCGGTCTCGCCGGTCTCGGGCTCCACCCGGAAACCCGCCCTTTGAAGAGCGTCCCGGTCCGGAGCAAAACTCTGGGCGCAACGGACTTCGAGGCCCTTCAAGGCGTCGAGCGCGCGGCCAGCGCGGGCGCGCTGGAAGAGAACCCTTGCGCCGGGGGCAAGTTCGACCGCCTCCGTTTCAAGCGGCAGCAGGAGCGTTTCGAGCGCGGGATCGGACATGGGAAGCCTTGAGCTGAACTGATCGTTGAGCGCTCATAACGCCCTTCTCCCCATCCGTCAAAAGGCAGCGTCGGAGCGGAAGGCCTTTCCGTCGACCAGAAGCTTCACCGGCAGCGAGCGGCCGTCCCTTGCGATCGAGACTTCCAGAAGCAACCGGCCGGTATCCAGCCGCTCGATGGCCTTGCCCTCGCCCTCCGGCAGGAAGAAGGCATCGATGCCATAGTCGATCCGCAGCTGGCCGGAGGAAACCGAACGAACGATGCCGGAAATCGCCAGGTCTCCGGCCTTGTCCCGGGTCCTTGCCAGCAACACCGGTTCGGCTGGCAGATCGCCGTCCTGCTTCAGCCCGACAAAGACCTCGTCGCCCGCCCTGAGGTCTTCCGCCCCGGGAAGATCCTTCGAGACCCGCGCAATGGCGAGATTGATGATCACGTAGTCGCCGCGCAGCAGATCCCTCGGATCGACGGGAACCAGCTTCAACTGCACCACTGTCCCACTCGCCTGGACCTGCAGCCGGTCGACAAGGGGGATGGCGATCAGGGCAAGCTGGATCAGGGCCAACAGCGCCCAGCGCAGATAGGGCATGCGGAGGGATGGCCTTGCCTGTGCCCCCATGTCGGTCACGTTCATGACAGCGCCTCCCTCTCGTCGGCAGGCGCCGGACCGGCCTTGGCCGGCCTGCGCAGCAACCGTGCGAGCCAGAGCGCGACGCCGAGCAGCAAGACCCCGGCCACCAAGAAGAAGATCGACTGGCCGAGCAGCGACCCGATGGTGACTTCCAGAAGCCAGAGCGCGACGGCGGTCAGCCCGAGATAGGCGCACAGCATCCAGTAGCGGTTGTTGTACCAGGTCCCGAGCGCACAAAGGCCGATCAGCGCCGCAAGGCTGACAGCCGCCAGGATCAGCACATTTATCGTGGCAACCGGCAAGACGACTGCCAGGAGCGCAAAGCCGGTGGCGCCAAACAGCGCCCTGGACTTCGCCGTCTTGAAAGACAGCAGAAGCCCGGCGCAGCACAGCAGGATTGCCAGACCGAAGGGAAGCAAGGCGGGGAGAGACAGCAGCCCGCGGACCGGCAGATCTTCGTTGAATTCCGGTATGGCGATCAGGGCCACCACGATCATCACGCAAAGGACCAGAAAGCCTACGTCCTGCATGGACCGGGTCATAAGCCAGGTCCCGTGGCTGCGCGCCGGTGTCTGGCTGGACCATTTGACGAAGAGATCGGCGATCGCGTCGATCTCCATCAGAAGCGCCGCCAAGCCGCCGAAACCCGCCAGCGCCATCGTCACGGCGTAATCATCGCTTGAATGCACAAAGTCCGCTGTTTCCGCGAACCACCTGCCATAGGTCACCCACAGGAGGCTGAGAGCTGCCCAGCGCGACAGGCGGGCCGGGTGAAGAACGGGATGGACGAACACCGCGACCAGCAACACGAGGCCGATCAGGGTTTCCGTCAGGCTCGGATCGCCGACGTCGGAGCGCATCACCTGCCAGAATATGGCAGCTCCCGCGGCAACGACCAGCGAGGTCTTCGAACCGGTCATCCATGCCGCGGCAAGCCCGCCCAGACAAATGAGGAATGCACCGCCCGCCCAGTCGGACGGCAGGTGGAAAATCTGTCCGACCAGTGCCATGCCACCGACGAAGACGAGCGTCGCGAAGCCTGTCACCAGATCCGCAAGCCCCTTGCGCCCGCGGGCTGCCGCATAAGCGGCGGCGAAATGGCTGGCGGCGACGAGGACGGCAATTCCGGCGAGCTTCGCCGCTTTCGGTATCGCGCCCCAGTTGGCCGCGATGAAGGCGAACAGCGCCAGGGCAACGCAGACCATGCCGATCCCGGCAAGGGCCATCGGCAGGCGGGAACGGCCGTCATCCTGTTCCTGATGCTTCAGGATCGCCGCAGCGCCAGAGGCGCTGACCCAGCCCTTCTCGACCCAGTCTTCCAGGTCGTCTTTCAGCCGCTTCTTGTAACCCCAGTCGAACATACGGCCTCATCCAAATGGTTTGCCGGTTTCGGAACCGCGATCTTCATTTCCCGGCCCGCCACCTGTCAATGCTCCGTAGCGGCCCGCCGGGACGGGAATGATGTAGGAACTGCAGAACGATTAGAAAAGAAAGGAAGCTTGCCGTCCGGCCGGCAGGTGTCGCTTGGCATTTTCCATCCTGGTCGAAGTTGCCGGAAATTCGTGCACTGGAAGAAGTGATCAGGGGTTGTGCAGCATAGCGAAATTGATATTCTTCCCTCCGTGAAATTTGCCTCGCGGCAATGGCGGATAACCGCCGATGTTCACAAGGCATTCAATTCCGGCTGGCTAACATCCAGCCCTCGGTTCAGAGCCAAACTCCAACAATAATCCAGGGGGGCTCTGGGGGCGTCCGAGAGGCCCGGACGCCCCAACACTCCTACTCGGCGGGTTCTTCGGATTTCTTCACAGGCCGGCGTGGCTTGCCTGCAGCCGCGGCTTCGACGGCTCTGGTGTTTCGGGACGGCAAGCGGGAACGCAAAAGAAAACGGCACCCCGGAGTAACCGGGGCGCCTCTTCGCGTTTCATTTCGCCTGAACCGGTCCTAGTTCAGGTCAAACCGGTCTGCGTTCATGACCTTGGTCCAGGCGGCAACGAAGTCCCTGACGAACTTCTCCTTGTTGTCATCCTGGGCGTAGACCTCGGCATAGGCGCGCAGCACCGAGTTGGAGCCGAAGACGAGATCCGCGCTGGTGGCAGTCCACTTCAGCGTGCCGAGCTTGCGGTCGCGGATTTCATAGGTCCCGTCCGAAGCCGGATGCCAGCTGTGGGCCATGTCGGTCAGGTTGACGAAGAAATCCGTTGTGAGAGCACCCACGCGGTCGGTAAAGACACCGTGTGCCGTACCGCCATGGTTGGTGCCCAGCACGCGCAGACCGCCGACCAGGACCGTCATTTCCCGGGCGGTCAAGCCCAGAAGCTGTGCCCGGTCGAGCATCATCTCTTCGGCGCTGACAGCATATTTTTCCTTCTGCCAATTGCGGAAGCCGTCGGCGAGCGGTTCCAGCACATCGAAGGATTCCGCGTCGGTCTGTTCGTCGGTCGCATCCCCGCGGCCCGGTGCGAACGGCACCGCCACGTTGAAGCCGGCGGCCTTGATGGCCTGCTCCAGCCCGACGTTGCCTGCCAGCACGATCACATCGGCGACGGATGCGCCGGTTTCCGCTGCGATCGGTTCAAGCGCGGCCAGAACCTTTGCAAGTCGGTCCGGCTCGTTGCCTGCCCAGTCCTTCTGCGGGGCAAGGCGGATCCGCGCGCCGTTGGCGCCGCCGCGCTTGTCGGAACCGCGGAAGGTGCGGGCACTGTCCCAGGCCGTTGCGATCATCTCGGAGGCGGAAAGGCCGCTGGCGGCAATCTTCGCTTTCACGGCATCCACGTCGTAGGACGTGGAGCCGGCCGGGATCGGGTCCTGCCAGATCAGGTCTTCGGCCGGAACGTCCGGGCCGATGTAGTTGACCTTCGGCCCCATGTCGCGGTGGGTCAGCTTGAACCAGGCGCGGGCGAAGCAATCGCGGAAATAAGCCTCATCCGCCATGAATTTCCGGCAGATCTCGTTGTAGACCGGGTCCATTTTCATGGCCATGTCGGCATCGGTCATGATCGGGTTGTGGCGGATCGACGGGTCCGAGGCGTCAACGGGCTTCTTGTCTTCCGGCATGTTGACCGGTTCCCACTGCCAGGCACCGGCAGGCGACTTCCTCAGCTCCCAATCATAGTTGAAGAGGTAGTCGAAATAGCCCATGTCGAACTTGGTCGGCTCTTGCGTCCAGGCCCCCTCGATGCCCGACGTGAAGGCCTTCGCGGCCTTGCCGCCCTGACCCGGATTGGACCAGCCAAGGCCTTGCTCTTCCAGGCCTGCGCCTTCCGGTTCCGCGCCGATATTGTCGCCCGGGCCGTTGCCGTGGGCCTTGCCGACCGTGTGACCGCCGCAGGTCAGAGCCGCGGTTTCCTCGTCGTTCATGGCCATGCGCTTGAAGGTTTCCCGCACAAGCGCGCCCGTCTTGATCGGATCGGGATTTCCGTCAAGGCCTTCCGGGTTGACGTAGATCAGCCCCATGTGCACTGCCGACAGCGGGTTTTCCAGGGTTTCGGCGTCGTCGGTGCTTTCGAAACGGTTTTCCGCCGGTGCCAGCCACTCCTTCTCGGATCCCCAGTAAACGTCCGTTTCCGGACCCCAGATGTCTTCGCGGCCGAAGCCGAAGCCGAAGGTCTTGAAGCCCATGGTCTCGTAGGCCATGTTGCCGGCCAGAATGATGAGGTCGGCCCAGGACAGGGCGTTGCCGTATTTCTTCTTCGCCGGCCAGAGCAGCCTGCGGGCCTTGTCGAGGCTGGCATTGTCCGGCCAGGAGTTCAGCGGCGCAAAGCGAATGTTGCCTGACCCCGCCCCACCGCGGCCGTCCTGCAGGCGGTAGGAACCGGCGGAGTGCCAGGCCAGACGGATCATGAGACCGCCGTAATGTCCCCAGTCGGCCGGCCACCAGTCCTGGCTCTCGGTCATCAGGGCGCGGACGTCGGCCTTGACCGCTTCATGATCGAGACCCTTGACGGCTTCGGCATAGTCGAAGTCCGGATCCATCGGGTTGGTGCGCGCGCCGTGCTGGTGCAGGATGTCAAGGTTCAGCGCGTTCGGCCACCATTTCGTGACCGGCTTGTCATTCGACGTATTGCCGCCGTGCATGACAGGACAGCCGCCTGATTTTTCCACCTTAGCGTCCATCTTCCTCTCCATTTCAAGGGGTGGTGCGTTTACCACCTATACCAACCCTGTCCGGTATCAGCAGCTTGACAATCTGACGGCACACGTTGAAGGAAGCGCCGCCGGTTCCGGTCCTGTTGAAAGACGTCAGAGTTTCTGAATTTTCGGGCGAAAGAGACCGGAACCTCGCGCGTCGCCTGGCGACGCTTGCAAGGTTTCAGCCTTTTCTATTCGCACGCTAGCAAACCCATTCCATCAGAGGAAGTTGAATCTCCTGATCACTTTGATAAGCTAAACTTATGATCAACATTACCCTCAAGCAGCTCCGCTATTTCGAAGCACTCGCCCGGCACAGTCATTTCGGCAAGGCGGCGGAGGCCTGCGCCATTTCCCAGCCCGCCCTGTCCATGCAGATCCGGGAAATGGAGGAGGTGTTGGGAGCGGCGCTGTTCGAACGAAGTGCACGCCAGATCCGGTTGACACATTTTGGTGAAGTCGCTGTCGGTCGGGCGCGGGAGATCCTGAGAGCGGCGGAGGAGCTCGGCGATCTCGCCCGCGCCTCCCGGGAACGGCTTGTCGGCCGGCTTCGTATCGGCGTCATCCCGACCGTCGCCCCCTATCTGCTGCCTCAGGTCGTAGGCGGTCTTTCCGCGAATTACCCCGAACTCGACGTCCATGTGCGTGAAACGGTTACGCCGAACCTGATCCGGGAACTGGAAGATGGCCGTCTCGACACGGCGATCGTCGCCCTGCCCGTCTCGGAAGGGTCGCTGGCCGAGATGCCCCTGTTCCAGGAACGGTTCGTTCTCGTGCGGTCGGCGCGGGAGGCAAACGCACCGCTTCCGAACGCCGACGCCTTGAGGGAAATGCGCCTGCTGCTGCTCGAGGAAGGCCACTGTTTCCGGGACCAGGCGCTCTCCTTCTGCAATCTGCAGTCCGGCCCGCCGCGCGAGGTGCTGGACGCCAGTTCGCTGTCGACGCTGGTCCAGATGGTGAGTGCGGGCATGGGCGTTACCCTGATCCCGGAAATGGCCGTACCGGTGGAAACCCGCTCGGCTTCCGTCTCCATCTCCCGGTTCGAGCCTCCCGAACCCAGCCGGACCATCGGCATGGTCTGGCGCAAATCCAGTCCGTTGTCGAACCAGTTGAAGGAGATCGCCGAAATCGTGCGCCGGGCGGAGATCAACCCCGCCTCCGGCGGCGTGGCAGTACGAGCGATGCCTTCGGACTGAGAACGGCTCGATGTCGCCCCCTGCCAGCCTTTCCCCGGCCGAGGGCAGGTTGGAAGATCGGGATTTTTGCGGAGGGGCGATTTACAAGACCTTCGAATTTTGCCTAAATCGCCACACTGCTTCGTTGCGATTTTCCGATCAGATCACTTGATCATTGAAGAACCCGGCCGATTTAATCCCCTCGTATTTCACCGTCCCTACGCCTTGTGCGGCCAAAATCTGAAAGGGTCTTTCCACCGGATGCCGCTGACACACGACGCCATCACGGCTCTTGCGCCCGACCAGGCCTCGCTCAAGGCGGCCAACGGTCTTACCAAACGCCAGAAATGGCCGCTTCGGGAAATTTCCGCTGCCGACGGTCTTGTGTGGGGGGAATGCCAGGGCTCGGGCGCCAATCCCTATCGCACCGTGTTCGACGCCGGCAATCACAGCTACAAATGCACCTGCCCGTCACGCAAATTCCCCTGCAAGCACGTGCTGGCCCTGATGTGGATGTATGTCGACGACCCGGCACTCTTCGAGGCCGGCACCGTTCCCGACTGGGTAACCGACTGGCTTGGCCGCAGGCGCACGACCGGCGCGACTCCCGCGCCGAAACCGGTGTCGACACAGGACAAGTCCCTTGCTGCCGCCAGGGCCGAGGAAGAGGCAGCTCGGCAAGACCCGCAAGCCGAGGCGCGTCGGCTGGCAGCTGCTGAAAAGCGGACCAGGGAGACCGAGGCCTCCCTGCTTGCGGCGGCGGACGATCTGGAACAATGGATCGCCGACCAGCTCAGAACCGGGCTGGCCGGATTTCTCGAAGACCTGACCGTCCGCTGCCGGGCCATTGCCGCGCGCATGGTAGACGGCAAGGCACAGGCACTGGCGAGCCGGCTCGACGAACTGCCCGCGAAGGTCATGAGCCTTTCCGGCGAGGAGCGCCTGGAAACCGTGCTGCTCGAACTCGGCAAGATCGTCATCCTGCTGAAGGCCTGGCGCGCGACCCCCGCCGATGCCGAATTGCGCCGGGCGGTCGCCACCTCCGAGACCCGAGACAGTCTTTTGGAAAACGCCGACGCCTTGAAGGTCTCTTCCCGCTGGGAAGTGATCGGCGAGGATATTTCCACCCGGCGCGACGGACTTGTCAGCCAGGCCACCTGGCTCCTCAACCTTGCCGAAGGGCCGGCTTTCGCGGTCCTTCTTGACTTCTTCCCGGCAAGCCTCGGCAAGAGAACGAGCCCCTTTGTGACCGGCGAGCAATTCGAGGCGGAGCTGATTTTCTATCCCGCCCGCGTACCCTTCCGCGCCGTTCTGGGCGAACGCAAACCGGGAACCGGGGAGATCGCCGTCTGGCCCCCGGCACCGGAGGGTGACCCGCTGCGGCCCTATCTGGACCATCAGGATGCTGCCCCCTGGTCCTCAAGCACGCCGGTGCTTCTTCCCGAAGGCCGGTTCTGCGGCTCCGGCAAGGACATCTGGTGGCAGTCGCGCGACGGGGCCTACCAGTTGCCTGTCCGCAATGCGATCGCCCCGCATGTGACCGGCATGAAGCTGGCCAGCGCCACGGGCCTGTGGGACGGTCTGCGGCTGTCGCTCTTCAGCGCCCGGACCGACTGGGGAAGGATCCAGCTCGATGACTGACCTTCTTCAGGCCCTCGATGCGATCAAGAGCCGCTGGATGGTGGGCGGCACCGCCATCGAGCAGATGCCGCCGGAGTTTCGAGGCGCGCTCGACGGGACTGACAGTCCCGAACTCGCTCTTCTTGCGATCACCGCCCAGGCAGGGCTGATCGCCCTTCGCCCGGCGCCTGCCGGCGAGTTGAGCCCCTTCCCGGCCTTGCCGAAGCTCGACCTGCCCACATTGCCGGATCCGCTGCGCGCCACGTTCCGACGGTTCTTCTCGCTGCAGAAGATCTCCGCCGAGCAAGCGGACCTGCTGCTGCATTTCATCGCCGGCCGGGGATATACGGTTCATCCGTCGGACCACATGCCGTCCCGTTTCGAACTTCTGCCGTCCTGTTACGGACCTTGGGAAAGCTGGAGCGAGCAGGAAACCCGGATGAGACCGGACGAGGGCCTCACAGAGCAGAGCTGGGACGACTACCTGCCCGCCGAACGCCTTCATTCCTTGAGCGAATTGCGCCGGTCGGATCCGGCGGCGGCGCGCACCCTGATCGAAGCCAAGGCGGAAGGCCTGGCGGCGGACCAGCGCCTCAGGGTGATCGGAGCCCTTGAAACCGGCCTTTCGCCGGAAGACGCGGCCTATCTGGAAGGGCTGCGCCAGAGCGACCGGTCCGGCAAGGTGCAGGCCCTTGCAACCGCCCTGCTTGCAAGGCTGGGCGTTGTGCCGGAAGAGGGTGAAAGTGCACGAGAACTGGCGGACTTCCACGAAGTCGGCAAGAAGGGGCTCATTAACCGACGGACCGCCGTCAGCGCGCGCAAGCTGAAGACCGGCGCCCAGAAGACCCGGCGGTCCGAACTCTACGAGATTGTCAGCCTGCCCGGGTTTGCCGCGGCACTCGCCCTGTCGCCGGAGACGCTGATTTCAAGCTGGCAGTTCGGCAATTCCCAGGACGACGCCGCCTTCTGCGCCATGGTGGGGCGCACCGGATCACAGGCTGTGGTTCTGGCCCTTGCGGACCGTATCCTGTCGGAAAGCTCCGCCTTCACCGGAGCGCTGAATCCTTTGCTGGAGAGGATGACGGCGGAGGAACGATGGCAGCGGCTGCCGGCCGTCCTGAAGAAGGAACCGGACAGCCTCGTGACGGCATTGCGCTTCGCGGAAGGCAATCTCGGCCGCCTCGGCATGAACACGCTTGCGCAGGCGCCCCGCCTGAAGTCCCTCGTCAAGACCGTCAAGGCCGTAGCGGAAGGCGAGGCGAAAAACGCCCAGACAGCCGCTCTGCAAACCGAACTGTTCCAGCTTGGCCTGATTGCCGATCAGGCCGCGGCGCGGGACCTTGTCCAGACAATCACCGAGGCGGGCATGAGCCGCGCCGACGCGGCCCTGCTCATGTTGCAGTTCAACGCCGCCCTGACACCCGGAGATCCCTCATGAGCGATATGCTGCGCCAGCCTGCCGAAATCACCTTTGCCGAGGAGCTCGCGGCCCTGAAAGCCGTCGACGACAAGCCGAAGCCGGCCGGTTGGGTTCTCTCCCCGCAGGCCGTCATTACCTACCTCATGGGCGGAAAGGCAGGCAGCACCGAGATAAGCGCCAAATACGTAGGCAACCGCCGCCTGATCGAAACGGCGGTCGCGACGCTGGCAACGGACAGGGCGCTGCTGCTGCTCGGTGTTCCGGGCACGGCCAAGTCCTGGGTCTCGGAGCACCTTGCGGCAGCCGTTTCCGGCAACTCGAGTCTGGTCATCCAGTGCACCGCGGGAACGGACGAAAACCAGGTCCGCTACGGCTGGAACTACGCCCAGTTGCTCGCGAAGGGACCGAGCCGCGAGGCCCTGGTGCCGACGCCGCTCTTCCGCGCGATGGAAACGGGCAAGCTCTGCCGGCTTGAGGAACTGACCCGCATGGGGTCCGACGTGCAGGACACCTTGATCACCGTCCTGTCGGAAAAGATGCTGCCGATCCCGGAGCTGAACGATGCGGTCTTTGCCACCCGCGGCTTCAATGTCATCGCCACCGCCAACGACCGCGACAAGGGTGTCAACGAATTGTCCGCCGCGCTCAAGCGCCGCTTCAACGTGGTCGTGTTGCCGCTTCCCGACGACATGAACGAAGAAATTGCCATCGTCACCAAGCGTGTCGGCGAAATGGCCCGCTCGCTCGAACTTCCGGCACCGAAGAACGTTGCCGAGGAGGTCGCCCGGCTGCTTTCCATATTCCGCGAATTGCGCTCCGGGGAAACGATTGACGGCAAGACGACGCTCAAGAAGCCGTCCGGCAACCTGTCGACCGCCGAAGCGATCGCCGTCGCGGTCGGAGGGCTGAGCCATGCGGCGTTCTTCGGCAAGGGCGAGCTGACGGCCGTCAGCCTCGCGCCAAACGTGCTCGGAGCCGTCGTCAAGGATCCGGTCCAGGACAAGGTGGTGCTGGAGGAATACCTGGAAACCGTCCTGAAGAAACGGCGGGACTATTCCGACTACTACCATGCGCTGACCGAACTGGTCTGATCAGGACAGGACGGTGATCCCGTGACCGCAGAAGTCTCCTATTTCGGTATCAGGCACCACGGCCCGGGCTCGGCGCGGCGGCTGATCGAGGCGTTGGACGAGTTGAAGCCCGAGGAGGTCCTGGTGGAAGGCCCGGCCGACCTCAGCTCCCTGCTGCCGATGCTGGCCAGTGCCGCGATGAAGCCGCCGGTGGCGCTGCTGGCCTATCCGGCCGACATGCCGGAGCAGGCCGTTTTCTGGCCGTTTGCCGAATTCTCGCCGGAGTATCAGGCCGTGTGCTGGTCGGTGCGCAACGGCGTGCCGGTGCGCTTCATCGACCTGCCGGTCTCCTGGCACCTGCCGCGTGAGAACAGAGACCGCGAGGACGGAGAGGAGAGCGAGGACGAACCGTCCGACGGCAACGAACCCGCCGAAAACGCCGCGGAGACACCGCAGCCGGCGGAAAACGCACCAGAAGAAGACCGGAGCCTTCGCCGCGACCCGATCGGTGCCCTCGCGCATGCGGCGGGATATGAGGACGGCGAGAGCTGGTGGCAGGACGTCATTGAGGAAAATCCGGCGCCGGGACCGGTCTTCGAGGCCGTGTCGGACGCCATGACCGCCTTGCGCGCGCAGGCAGGCTCCCTGCCCGCGCGCGAAGCCGCCCGCGAGGCCCACATGCGCCTGGAAATCGCTCATTCGGCGAAGCAGACCGATGGACGGATCGCGGTGGTGTGCGGTGCCTGGCACGTACCGGCCCTTCGGGAAAAACACACCGCGAAAGACGACCGTGCTCTGCTGAAAGGGGCTCCCAAGGCCCGGATATCAGCGACATGGGCACCGTGGACGTCGCCGCGCCTTGCCTATTCCAGCGGCTATGGCGCGGGTGTTGCCGCCCCCGGATGGTGCCTGCACCTGTGGCAGACGGAGGGCGACAGGCAGACGACCCGGTGGGTCGCAAGGATTGCCCGGGCGCTACGGGAGCAGGGCCAGATCGTCTCGACGGCCTCTCTCATCGAGACCGAGCGCCTGGCGGTCTCGCTCGCCGCCGTGCGCGGGCGGCCGCAACCCGGATACGAGGAGCTGCGCGAAGCCGCGATTTCGTGCCTGTGTTTCGGCAATTCCCTCACCTGGGCGACGATATCGGCGGAGCTTCTGATCGGGTCGCAGACCGGCGAAATTCCGGACGACGTGCCCATGGCGCCACTTCTTGAGGACCTGCAAAGGCAGCAGAAAAAGGCAAGGCTCAAGCCCGAGGCGCTGGAAAAGGAATTGTCACTGGACCTAAGGTCCGACAGCGGCCTCTTCCGTTCCACGCTTCTGCACCGTCTCGCCATCCTCGCCGTTCCCTGGGGGAAGCCCATCGATCCAGGCCGCAGCCGCGGTACCTTCCGTGAACGCTGGACGTTGCGCTGGGAACCGGAATTTGCCGTGCAACTGGTCGAGAACCTGATCCATGGCGCCACCATCGAGCAGGCGGCCGGCGGAAAAATCCGATCCGATCTGCACGACTGTCACGCGCTCGGTCCGCTGGCCGATCTCGTTTACGGCGCAATGACGGCGCAACTGGGCGAAGCCGCCTCGGAAGGCGTCCGGCTCCTGGGCGAACGTGCAGGGCAGACATCGGACTGCGGCGAGCTGCTGACCGCCCTGCCGGCGCTTGCCGACGTCCTGCGCTATGGCGCGGCGCGCGACATCGACACGGAGCAGCTCGGCAGCCTGTTCGAACGGATCGCCACGCAGGCCTCGCTCGCCCTGCCCTATGCGGTGCGCGGCCTCGACAAGGATGCGTCGCAGGCCCTGCGCGAGCGGATCCAGAGCGCGGATGGAGCCATCAAGCTGCTGGATGACCGGCCGGATCTGCACGAGGTCTGGCGAAAGGCGCTTCAGTCGATCGTTGGCGAACCGAATGCCAATCGCCTGATCTCCGGCCTGGCGGCAAGGTTGCTCTATGAGGCGGAAGAACTGAGCTCCGAGGCTGCCGCCGAGCTGCTTGCACGCATGCTTTCGCCCGGCACCGACGTCCAGGACGCCGCCGCCTTCTTCGCCGGTTTCCTGGAAGGGGCCGGTCAGCGGCTGCTTTATGACGGCGGGCTGCGCGGCTGCGTCGATGCCTGGCTGCTCGGGCTGGAAGAGGACGTTTTTACCGAGTTTCTTCCACTCTTCCGGCGCGTGTTTTCGAACATGGACAAGACCGAACGCAGACGGTTGATGGATACGCTTTTCGGCCGTGCCAGGACCGGGGGCATGCACATGGTACCGGCGCCGGATGCGGGCGACCGCTGGCCGAAACATCTGGAGATGCTGACCCGGCTGCTGACAGGAGGTCCTCATGGATGAGCGCGGGCGCCGTTGGCGGCTGGCCCTTGGCGGCGATGACAATGAGCTTTCCGGACGCGACCAGCGGCTGTCGGCGGCCTTGAGCGCGCTTTACAACCCCGAAGACGGTGCTCCGGACGGCGCGGGCAGCCGGAAGAAGCGCGGCGGACTCGGCAGTTCGGCGCCCAATGTCGCGCGCTGGCTGGGCGATATCCGCGAGTTCTTCCCTTCCGCCGTCGTCCAAGTGGTGCAGAAGGACGCCTTCGACAGGCTGGGCCTCAGGCAGATGCTGATGGAGCCGGAATTCCTGGCCGTCATGGAGGCCGACGTCGATCTCGTCGCCGACCTCGTCTCCATGCGCGGGATCATGCCGGAAAAGACCAAGGAGACGGCGCGTCAGGTAATCGCCAAAGTGGTGGCGGAGCTGATGGAGCGGCTGGAGCGGCGCACCGCAGAAGCCCTTCGCGGCGCGGTCGACAAGTCCAAACGCACCTTCCGGCCCCGCTTTGCCGATATCGACTGGCCGCGCACGATCCGGGCGAACCTTCACAACTACCAGCAGGACCACAACACCATCGTTCCGGAAAAGCTGATCGGCTTCATGCGGCGGCAGCGACGGATCGTCGATCTCGACGAAGTTGTGCTGTGCGTCGACCAGTCCGGCTCGATGGCCTCCTCCGTGGTCTATGCCTCCATCTTCGCCGCCGTCATGGCCTCGCTGCCGGTGGTGACGACCAAACTCGTGTGTTTCGACACCGCGATCCTGGACCTGACCGACGACCTGGCGGACCCGGTGGACGTCCTCTTCGGCGTTCAGCTCGGCGGCGGAACGGACATCAACCAGGCGGTCGCCTATTGCGAGGACCGGATCGAACGGCCGTCCAAGTCCCATCTCGTGCTGATCACCGACCTCTACGAAGGCGGCAACGCCGAGGAACTGGTCGCCAGGATCGCCCGGCTGACGGCCTCCGGCGTCAACGTGATCGTGCTGCTGGCCCTCACCGACACCGGCAATCCCTCCTATGATACCCGGCTGGCAGCGCGCATCGCCTCGCTCGGCGTTCCCGTCTTTGCCGCGACGCCGGACCAGTTTCCGGACCTGATGGCCTGCGCGCTGCGCCGGGAGGACATCCATCTCTGGGCCGCGTCGCAGGACATCAAGACCATCCGGGCAGAAGAGGAACGTCCCCCGGTCTGATACCAGCGCCGGGAGGCCCAAGATCTATTTCCGGAATGTTACCAGACCAAGAACCGCCATCGTGGCGGCCAGCCCGAGCAGGACGGCCCGCGCATCGTCTCCGGCCGCGAAACTTGCCACGACGAGCCCGGCGAGCGGCTGGGACAGATTGTTGAGACAGATGATGACGCCTGTGGTCTTGCCGAATTCCTCCGCCGGGATGATCTCATTGCGAAGGGTGCGCACATAGATGTTGAACATCTTGTCGAAGCCGGCAATCAGCAGGAAACCGGCCGCATAGACCAGCGGATGGGCTCCAAGCCCCGTGAGCACCGCGCCGAGACAGATGAAGGCGTATGCGGTCCGGCCAAGCGTGTTAAGACCGAAGGCGACGTGGGCGGTCAGGATCAGGACGCCGAGCGTCGCCAAGGCGCCGCCAACCTGCAGCCATGCGTAGACCTGTTCGCTCTGGGAGAAATAGCCGGTCATCATGGCCGCGGCCGTTGCCAGGGTCGCGCCGATGATCAGGTTGACACCGGCGGCCTGGAGGATCGCCCGCATCAAGCCGGGTAGCTGCCAGACCAGGACCAGCGCATGCCTGAGATCCGCGACCGGGTGGCGCTGCTCCCGCCCCGTTTCAACCGATGTCATGCGGGCCTTGCCCGGCCACAACAGGAAGGCGGCGTCAGCCAGAACGAACAGCACCGTTGCCACCACAACGACGGCCTCCCACGGCCAGACGGCCATCAGGTAGGCGGCCACGAGCGGCCCGAGAACCACGCCCATCTGGGACGCAAGCTGACCGTAGCTTGCCACCTTCTCGAAGCGCTGGTCGGCAAAGGCGCGTACCAGAACCATTTCCAGCGCCAGCATGCCCTGTGTCGTCAGGATGCCGGCGGCCGCCGACAGGCCGATCAGCCACCACACGCCGCCAAAGGCCATCTGCCCGCCGATGCCGACAAGGCAGGCGGCGGCCCGGAGAAACCGGCTGACACGCAGCAGCGTTACCGGCGGAAAGCGGTCGCAGAAGATGCCGGCGACCGGAAAGGTCAGGTAACGCGGCAGGGTCTCGAAGAAAAAGGCCAGCCCCGACCAGGCGACATCGCCGGTGATCTGGAAAATGACCAGCGGCACCAGGAACAAAAGGATCTGGTCGGCCAGAACCGTCAGGAACAGGGACGCGAAAAAGGCGCGGTCGCGGACGAGCATCGCAGGCTTTCAAGGAGGTGAAGCGGCGGGAGTTCAACCCGTAGCATTCCCCTCCCCTTGCTGCAAGTCGTGCAATCTCGCAATTTAAATCGATTTAGTTCACTCCGTCACAGCTCCCTCATCCTGAGGGAGCGCGACGGCGCTGACTCGAAGGATGGGCTGCCTGGTGATGCGTGTACGGCCCATCCTTCAAGACGGGCTTGTCGGCCCTCCTCAGGATGAGGCCGTGCTCCTTTTTCCTGCCGGTTTAAAGGGGCGGAAACCGAGGCCTTAGGGGCGCGGGTGTCAGACCTTCCGGGCAACCACGAAGCGGCTGTGCGGTTCCGGGTAGGTGCCGGTCTCGATGATTTCGAAGCCGGCGTCGCGGATCATCTGTTCGAGAGAATGAAAGGACAGCATGTTCACGTAAGGGGCCTTGCCGATCAGGCGCAGGAAGCCGATCAGCGGGCGGAACAGCCACGCCCTGTTCTTCAGGCAGACCGTCTTGGAAATATAAAGCCCGCCGGGCTTCAGAAGGTCCCGGACCCGGGAAAGCAGATCTTCCGGGGTATCTACGAGGTGGAAGAAGTTGAAGGCGAGAACCGCATCGTAGCCACCCGCGTACGCTTCTGCCGGCCGGACCCGCTCGTCGAAAACATCCGCCGCCAGAAAACTGAGACCCGCGTGCGGGCTTCCAGCCGCCCTTTCCGCCGCCAGCTTTTCCCCGGCGATCCCGATCATGTTCGGCGCGAAATCCGTTGCCAGGTACGAGGCGACATGGTCCGCAAGGAGAAGGGCGGTCGTACCCGTACCGCAACCGAGTTCAAGAACGCTGTCCCCCGGCCCAAGGTTTTCGAGCGTGCGCGCCAGCGTCTTCTCATAGGCCGCCTGGTTCCTGATCGGAAATGCAGCGTATTTGCGTGCCGCCTTGTCCCAGAACCGTGCCGAAGGCGTCATGTCGTTCGTCCAGGTTGTCGCCATGAATTCAAAATTCCAATGTCAGTGTAATGGATGGAGCCCTTGCCCGCTTGCGGCGATGGGGTGCCGCTTGCCGGCAGATAAACAGAACCGGCCGTCATTCGTGGTCAGGCATCGGGGACCACCCCGAATACCTTGCCGTTCCGGCCTTTTCCCGCCGCCTTACCTCTTCCGGCCGCTACCTCTTCGTAAGCCGATCCGCTGCAGGATATCGCGGCCGATATCGCGGCCGCCCGTTGGCGAAGCAAGAAACTCCAGTACAGAAAGAACGATATTTGCCAACTGGATCGTCAACGACGATGGATTCATTGGCGCCTCCTTTCGCTGGAATTATTACCTACTTTATAAACGAATATGAATTGCCGAAATCCGGCTAGGCGATATACATATTTGCATGAGTTGGCAGAGCATCACATTCGACTGGAATCAGGCGCGCGCCTTTCTGGTCACCGCGGAGGAAGGCTCGCTGTCCGCAGCCGCCCGCGCGCTCGGGCTGACCCAGCCGACGCTCAGCCGCCAGGTTGCCGCGCTGGAGGAAACCCTCGGCGTCACCCTGTTCGAAAGGATCGCCAAGTCCCTGGTCCTGACGGAAGCCGGCGTGGAACTGGCCGAACACGTGCGCGCCATGGGAGATGCGGCCAGCCGGGTGTCGCTTGCCGCCTCCGGCAAGTCCCAGCAGATCGAGGGTCTCGTGACCATTTCGACCACGGACCTGATGGCGGCCCATGTCCTGCCCGACATTCTGGAAGGCCTGCGTCGCAAGGCCCCCGGCATCGAGGTCAAAGTGCTTTGCACCAACAGCCTGAGCGACCTGCGCCGTCGGGAAGCCGATATCGCCATCCGCCACGTGGCGCCTGACCATCCGGACCTTTATGCCCGCAAGCTGCGCGACGCTCCCGCCCGGATCTACGCCGCGCGTTCGTTCCTGGAACCATTCGGCGGGACGCTGACCAAAGCAGAGGCCGAAAAGCTCGACTTCATCGGTTTCGACAACAATGAGGAACTCGTCCGCTACATCCGGGCATTCGGCCTCAACGTGAGCGAGGCCAACATCCGGCTTGGGTGTCCGAACGGCGTCGTTGCCTGGGAATTCGTCCGTCAGGGCCTCGGCCTTTGCATCATGGCCGACGATATTGCCGCCCGCTGCCCGGATGTCGCCCCCGCCATCGCCGACATGGAAACGATCCACTTTCCCATCTGGCTCGTCACGCACCGGGAACTTCACACCAGCCTCAGGATCCGGACCGTGTTCGACCATCTGGCGGAGGGCCTGTTGGTGGCAGGTCCGGCGGCGGAGGCCCTTCGCTCACCCGACTAGATTGCAATCGCCGCCACGCCAACACCCGTCACCACAGGATTGCCAATTTTACAGACATGATAGGCTTGTCGATTGGCGACGACCCTTTCAGGGATTATAATCGGCGCCAGTTTCCTTTCCGTATCCGACAGGGAGACTTAGCTATGAGTGGCAAGCCAGATACGGTCGAAACCCTGGTCCAGAGCACGGCCAACTCGCTTGCGGAGGCCCGTGGGCACAGGGAACAGCTCAAGTCGGGCCTTTTTCTTTACCTGCATCGAGCCTATGAACTGGGCCTCGATCCGGACGAGGTCGTTGACGTTCTCGGCGTCAAACAGCCCAACATCATGGACCTTGCAGGGCTCGACGAGCACGACGTGCACTTTCTGCTGGAACAATACGAGACGCTGGACCCGGTCATCGCGCCGGTCTATGGCCACTAGAAAATCGATCGACCGGAACGGGTCCGGTCAGCTTTTTCCCGGAAAGCTGTTCCAGAGAGAATAGAGCGTGGAGTGCAGGAGCGCGTGCTCCTCGCCGAAGCGCACGGCCACGAGATCCTTTTCCGGCATCATGTAAACGATCTGCCCACCCTGGCCCATCATGTAGGTGAACGGCCCCTGCAGGGCCTCCCCCGGCCGGTCGAGGATGTCGTGGCGCACGTGAAGACCGTAGACGCCGGCAGCGAGTTCCCTGTCGTTCAGGCCCTTGCCGAAAAACGCCTGCCAGAGTTCGGGCGGAAGGAACGGGTGATCGGCACTGCCGTTCCTCATCAGGAATCGGCCGACCCGGATCCAGTCGCCCGGCGTGGCGTAGAGGCAGCAATAAGCCGTGACGTCCCTTCCGTCTGCGTGACGCAGCCAAAAGGCGTCGGCGGCCTTGGCAGGGCGCCAGATTTCGCGCGACAGGATTTCGTGCAGAGGCTGCCCGTAAAGGCTTGAAAGCAGCCGTCCGAGAATGGCCGTATTGACGTTCTGATAGGTGAATTTGCCCCGGTTTTCCGGCTGGATTTCAAGCCTGTCTTTCACTACTGACAGGCCGCCGCCATGCAGGCGAGCCAGATTGCCGAAGGGATTGATCGCCGCCAGCTTGTCGTCCTTGTCCGACCCGTCCGGCTCGAAGTCGAGGCCGCTCTTCATCTCCAGCAGCGCGCGAATTGTGACGCCCTGCAGGCTTTCCGGACCGAAGTCCGGCAGATAGGTGCCGAGCGGATCGTCGAGACTTTTCACCCTGCCCTCCGCCTGCGCTTTCAGCACCAGCGCGCCAATCAGGCTCTTGACGAGGGAGAAGGAATTGAAGCGGGTGTCCGGGTCATACCCATCGGCGTAGACGGCCAGTTCGACTTCGCCGCCGCGCGCCGCCAGAAGCGCCTTGCTACCCGATTTGGCGAAAATTTCCCGACCGCGAGCATCCAGCGCCCCGGACGGAGCGGTCTTGTCAGTCGACGGCGCGGTTCCCTTGACGATTTCATAGGCCCCGGAGACCGGCCAGACGGTGGCCGGATAGCCGGCGCTTACCAATTGGAACGTGCCCGTGGCATAGGCAATGGCCAGACCTGTTCCAAGGACGCCCGCTGCAATTGCCGAAATCGCCAATAATCTCAAGAAAATACTCCGTGCCTCAAATCACCCGCGAGTGAAGCAGGAAATTATGGCCAGGTTTGGGATCGAACAAAAAGAGCAGAGTTCGACGGCTAGCGGTTTGGAGTTCCCGTTCAGGATTTCACGGGCCCGCTTCCCGACGAGGCAGGAACGTAGGTTAGCCTGATCACGTCCTTGCCGATGAGATCCCGGGCAGAAAGCCGGAGCCGGGGTTGACGGTCAAGAAAGAACGGCTTGCCGCGACCAAGCACAACAGGATGAAGGAAGAGGCGGTATTCATCGATCAGTCCCAGTTTTGTCAGGCTTGCCGCGAGCGTTGGTCCGCCGACTTGGATCTCGCCATCCAGATCGGCCTTCAGCTTGCGCACCGCAGTCCCGATATCACCGTCAATCAATCCGGCATTCGGCCCTACCGTCTTGAGTGAACGCGACATCACCCATTTGGGCATCGCCCGCCAAGCCTCTGCAAACGCGCGCAGGTCTTCTCCCATCGCCGGATCGTCCTGATCCCAATCATCCCCGTCCCAATACCGCATCACCTCGTAGAGACCGCGCCCGTAAATGCTGCAGGCGGCGTTACGCGTCTGCTCAATGAAATATCTGAACAGAACCGGATCAGGCATGAACTCCTCATGGTTCACGTAGCCATCCAGCGATACGTTCATTCCGAACACGATCTTGCCCATGGGGAATTTTTATCATGGCGCGCAGTAAATACAATTTATTGCTGCCATCCACGCCAGCACACCCAGTTGGCGCACCCGGGACACCAACTTACGAGACACACGGAACATCGGTTCCGATCACCCCAGCATCCAGTTGAGAACCAGACGCCAGTCGGTCATGCGGATCGGGGTGCCGTGGGTGCCGGTGTCGAAGAGGGTGAACTTGATCGGATATGTCGGCGCCGCCGTCTTGATCTGCTTGAAGAAATTGGCCTGGTCTTCCCAGTCGTAGACCTGGTCGAGTGTCCCCTGCCCCATGTAGATCGGCACCCTGCGGGAAAGCGCGCCGGAGGACAGGAACCCCGGGTCCTTGGGCGAGCCGAGCAGCAGGACGCCGTTCAGAAGGCTGGCGTAATTGCCGTTCTTCAGGAGGTTCCAGCAGATGATGCCGCCCATGGAGCCGCAGGCGACCACCACCCGGGCATTCGGGGAAAGCTGCTTCTGATAGCGCAGGAGAGCTGCGACATCGGCTGTGCCGCGTCCGTCGAAATCCTTGATGTCGACCGTCAGATAGGCGCCGCCATTGCGCACCATCAGGTTCTGGATCCGGTTGAAGTTGCCGCCGAAGGAAACGTCGTTCATGCCCTGGAAGCGGTTGCCGCCCTGGCCGTGGACATAAAGGACGATGGTGTTCGCCCCGCCCTTCCACTTGCCGGTACCCATGTATTCGATGGTCCGGCCGCTGGCTTTCAGTTGGTCGCTCCCCCGGCCACGCTTGGGCTTGTAGGAGACATAATTGCCGAAGACCTTGTGCTCGTCGACCTCGTCCCGGTCGCGCAGGTCGCGCTGCTTTGAATACTCCACGACGATGAAATCGCCGTCATAAAGGGTTTCGGTGACCTTCTTGTAGCGGAACAGCCCGTCCTTGTAGGGCTTCAGCGTTTCCGCCCACGCCGCTCCCGCAAGCCCCGCAAACGCGACGGCAGCTCCCAGCAATAGTCCGCAGAACATGCGGGCGGGCCGGGCGGTCGACAAGCGGAAAGGCATGGAGCGTCCTTCGTTCGGGCAAATCACTCGATCAAATCGGCCCTAACCTACGCGGCGGCCGGTTTCCATGCAATCTGCCGCCCACAAAATCCGGATCGGCCCGATGCCGGCTTTGAATCGAAAAATCGCCGGATTGTCCCGCCCCTCGCCAATTCTACCAAGGCCTTGCCCGCCGTTTATCCACAAACCCTAACAGTCTCTGAATAACTTTCGTGCAAATTGCGAATTTAAGGGTTTGGTAACCATAAAATCCGAAGACTGCCAAGGAGATAGGCCAAAAAACCGGCCATCCGAGACGATGCACGGCAAGTTCAGGAGAACCGAGATGCCAGTCATTTCCTTCGCAAATGCCAAGGGCGGCGCCGGAAAGACAACCGCCGCGCTGCTGCTGGCGACAGAAGTCGCCGCACGGGGAAAACGCGTGACCATCTTCGACGCGGATCCGCAAAAATGGATTTCGAGATGGTACGAACTGCGCTCGCACTGCCCGGGTATCACCGTCGTCAGCGAGTTCTCGCCTGCTTCCATCACGGAACAGATCACCTTCGCGGCCGAAGGCTCCGACTATGTGATCGTCGATCTGGAAGGCACGGAAAACCTGATCGTGGCGAACGCGCTTTCGGTCTCCGACCTGGTGGTGGTTCCGATCCAGGGTTCCTCCATGGACGCGCGCGGCGGCGCCAAGATCCTAACCCTGATCAAGAAGCTGGAGAAGATCGTCCGCCACGACATCAAGCATTGCGTGGTGCTGACGCGCACGAACGCGGCCGTCACCACCCGCGCGATGAAAGCCGTGCAGGACTTCCTGTGCGCGCAGAACATCGACGTACTGATGACGCCGATCGTCGAACGGGCCGCCTTCCGCGACCTCTTCGAGTTCGGCGGAGGTCTTTCCGATCTCGACCCGCGCCTTGTCAGCGGTGTCGACAAGGCCAAGGAAAACGCCTCGCTCTACGCCGCCGAGCTGCTGGAGCGGGCCATCACCGTGCCGAAGAAGCGCTGGTACAACGTCTTCAAGCGGGCGAGCTGATCGCACCATCTCCAGTTACCGACAATTCGAACCGGGCGCCTCGCCCGGTTTTTTCTTTTGTGCAAAGACGCTTTCATGCTAAGCGCATTAAAGTTAGAATGATTTACATTACCGATCCGCCTGCTTGTTCCCCTGGGAGGGCTTCATGTTTTCACGTCTCTTGCGTTCCACCCTTGCCGGCTCCGTGTGCCTGTTGCTTGCCGGCTGCTACGGCGAGGACGGTAACGTCGCGCTGGGATCGCTGGAAAGAGACCGCATTGCCCTGACCGCGACCGCGAATGAAGTCCTGATCGACCTTCCCGTCACCGAGGGTACTTTCGTCAAGAAGGGCACGGTGCTTGCACGGCTTGATCCGGCGGAACAGCAGGCCATCGTGAACCAGGCGCGCGCGGAAGTTCAGAAGGCCAGGTCCAATCTGGAGAAACTGCAGAATGGCGCCCGCGAAGAGGAAATCGCCAAAGCCCGGGCCGATGTAGCGGGAGCCAAAGCATCGCTTGAGGACGCGGACGCCTCCTTCAAGCGCTACAACGACCTGACCGGGCGCGGCACCACGAGCCAGGCCCAGCTCGACAGCGCCCGCGCGACCCGCGATGCCGCCGACGCCTCCCTGAAAAGCGCACAGGAACAATTGAAGGAACTGGTCGCCGGAACCCGGCAGGAAGACCTCGACATCGCCAAAGCTGAACTGGCCGCCGCGGAAGCCAGCCTCCAGACCCAGGAAAGATCCTTGCCGACCTGACGATCACCGCATCCCGGGACGGCCGGCTCGACAATCTGCCATGGAACCTCGGGGAGAGGGTCACCGCAGGCAGCCCGGTCGCGATCCTCCTGGCAGGAGCCGCCCCCTATGCCCGGGTCTACGTGCCCGAACCCCACCGGGTGCAGATAAAGCAGGGCACCAAGCTTCAGGTCCGCATCGACGGCCTCGACAAGCTGATCGAGGGCACCGTCCGCTGGATCAGTTCCGAACCATCCTTCACGCCCTACTACGCGCTCAACCAGACGGAACGGGCCCGGCTGATGTATGTGGCCGAGGTCCAGCTTCCCGACAGCGCCTCAGACCTGCCGAACGGCGTTCCGGCCCAGGTCCTGCTGCCGTGAGCGGAGCCATGTCGGATATCGTTGTGCGGGCCGAGGGCCTGGTAAAAAAATTCAAGGATCTCAGGGCTGTCGACGGCCTGGACCTGACAATCGAACGCGGCATGATCTACGGGTTCCTCGGCCCCAACGGCTGCGGCAAGACGACGGCCATGCGTATGTTGACCGGGCTGCTGACTCCGACGGAGGGCACCGTGGAGGTGCTTGGCCTGTCGGTGCCGAAGGACGCGGAAACGCTGAAATATCGGATCGGCTACATGACCCAGTCCTTCTCTCTCTACGGCGACTTGACGGTCTGGGAAAACCTCAACTTCATGGCGACGATCTACGGCCTCAATGGCAAGAAGCGCCGCCAGCGGATCGGCGAAGTGATGGAGCGTTACGAGCTGAGCGACCTGAAGGACCGGTTCGCCGGCAAGATGAGCGGCGGCCAGCGCCAACGCCTCGCCCTGGCGACCGCCGTGCTGCACGAACCCCAGCTCCTGTTCCTGGACGAGCCGACATCGGCGGTCGATCCGGAATCGCGGCGCCACTTCTGGGAGCAGCTTTTCGACCTTGTCGACGGCGGCACGTCCATCGTGGTCACCACCCACTTCATGGACGAGGCCGAACGCTGCCACAAGATCGCGATCATGGAGGCCGGCCAGAAGCGCGCGGACGGCGCGCCGAAGGACCTCATGGCCGCCATGGGGGCCAATGTGGTCGAAATCGAAGGGCCGAACCTGCGCGACATCCGCCGCCACCTGCTCGGGTCGCAGGGCATCATTACCGCAGCCCAGCTTGGCGCCCGGCTGCGCGTGCTCGTCCGCGACGACATCGCCGATCCGGAAGCCTTCCTGAGGGCGAAGCCGGAAACCGACGGCGCCAGCCTGATCGAACGGGTGCGGCCGAACCTGGAAGACGTCTTCGTGACCGCAACGGGAGAAGGCCGCCAATGAGACCGCTCGCCCGCATCGCCGCCATTCTGGGCAAGGAAGTCGCGCAGTTGCGCCGGGACCGGATCACCTTCGGCATGGTGATCATGATCCCGCTCATCCAGCTGATCCTGTTCGGCTATGCCATCAACACCAACATCCGCGACATCCCGGTTGCCGTGGTCGACCAGAGCCAGACCGGCCTCAGCCGCATCCTCATCCAGATGGTCGAGGCAACGCGGGTCGTGAAGGTGACGGAACGGCTTGCGAACGTCGGGGAAGCGGAAAATGCTATCAAGTCCGCCAGGGTGCGGGCCGCGTTCATTTTGCCGGACGACCTGTCGCAGCGCCTGGCGCGCTCACCCGCGACCGGGCTCGGCACCCCGCCCTCTACCGACCAGGAAACCAGCCGCCCGGTCGCGCAATGGATCGCCGACGGCTCGGACACGATGATCGCCGGGGCAATCAAGTCGCTGCGCAACATGCCGCTCGACGAGCTCTTCAACCAGGCGCCGAACCGCTCGACGCCGACTTTCGAAGTGGCGCTGTTCTTCAACCCCGAGCAGCGCACCGCGATCAACATCGTGCCGGGCCTGGCAGGCATCATCCTGACCATGACGATGATCATGTTCACGTCCGCCGCCATCGTGCGCGAGCGCGAGCGCGGCAACATGGAAATGCTGATCAACACGCCGGTCCGGCCAATCGAGCTGATGATCGGAAAGATCATTCCCTATATCTTCATCGGCCTGATCCAGACCACGATCATTCTGGGGCTCGGCAACATCCTGTTCAACGTGCCCTTCGGCGACCGGTTGTTCAGCCTCTTCACCGGAACGCTGCTCTTCATCGGCGCCAGCCTGTCGCTCGGGCTGGTCATGTCGACCGTCGCCAAGAGCCAGCTGCAGGCATTCCAGATGACCGTTTTCGTGCTGCTGCCGTCGATCCTGCTGTCCGGCTTCATGTTCCCCTACGAGGGCATGCCGCTGATTGCTCAGTATATCGCCGAGGCCTTTCCCGCGACCCACTTCATGCGGATGATCCGCGGCTTCGTGCTGCGCGACGCCGGCCTCCTCGACATGCAGAAGGACGTCCTGTGGATGTGCGCCTTCTTCGTGGTCGGCATGATCGTCGCGGCGGTACGGTTCAAGAAACGTCTGGACTAGAAGTATCCGGCTTCCGCCCTTCGGGCTCGCCCATCCAACGGCCTCATCCTGAGGAGGACCGTCAGGTCCGTCTCGAAGGATAGGCCACTTGCTCTCGAATATGCAGCCCATCCTTCGAGACGCGAGCAAGCTCGCTCCTCAGGATGAGGTTGAATTTTGAAATGCGCTGAGAACAGCCGAACGATCCTCGCCATCCATCCGGTCGCTACTTGGGCTGCGGGCCGGTATCGAACCGCGGGTTGGCGGTCTTCAGGACCGGCGTCCGCATGGAGACATTCTCGCGGCTTTCACGCCAGACGACGAAGATGCCCGAGGCGATGATGACCGACGAGCCGAGGCCGACGTAGAAGTCCGGCTTTTCGGCGAAGAACAGCACGCCGAAAAGACTCGCCCAGAGGATCTGGCTGTATTGCAGCGGCGCCACCACGGCGGCCGGCGCCGACCGGTAGGCAAAGATGGTGCAAAGCTGCGCGATGACCGAAATGAAGCCTATGGCCGCAAGCAGCCCGAGATCGGGCAGTTCGACCGGCACATAGACAAACGGCAGGGTCATCGACATTGAAATCAGGACTAGCGTCATCGGATAGAGGATCAGGACGGCGGAGCGCTCCTTGCCGCCGAGCTTGCGCACCAGAATGGTCGACAGCGCATTGGAAAACGCGGCTGTCAGGGCGGCGGCATGCCCTGCTGTAAGCTCCGTCGCCCCGGGACGTAAAACGATTAAAACACCGATCAGACCGACAATCACGGCAGCCCAGCGCTGTGCCCTCACCTTTTCGCCGAGCATCGGCACGGACAGCGCGGTGATCAGCAGCGGCATGGTGAAAAGGAGCGCGTAGACTTCGGCCAGCGGCAAGGCCGTGAAGGCATAGAAGCCGCAGGACATGGCGACAATGGACAGGACGGAGCGCAGGATGACCAAAAAGGGATGACGCGGCCGGAAATTGTCAACCGCCTTGTCCGCCAGCATCATCATGGAGGTCGGGACATAGGCAAAGAGCATCGAGAAGAAGATGATCTGGAACACCGGATAGGATCCGCCCAGATGCTTGATGATGGCATCGTGGCTGGAAAACAGGGCAAACGCCACGAGTGCGATGACAAGACCTTTGAGCGTTGCTGTCATGGGCGGGTACTTTTCATTCAGGGTGAGCCCACTTGCGGTTAGGGCTGGCGAAGCAGAGTCAGGCGCGACGTTTTAGCCGTCGGCCGAACGAAGAAGAAAAATCAATGGTGCCCCACTGTCCGCCCAGATCATCACTGAATCGCGAAATAGTTCAAGAAAGGGAAGTCTGCTTGAGGGACATATCTGGTCCTGAGGCATTCGTTTCCACAAAGCATTTGTGCGGCGATATTCCGAGACCGTCATCAATCTGCGAATTCCCGCGGCACGCAACCGCATGCATTCGGCTGAACACCCATATCGCAGCGTTCGAAGAAGCGGTCACTTGCGAAAGCCGATACCATTCGCTAGTTCGCAGCAGATAACAGGGGTTGGAACATCCGCCGGTACTCACCGGGCGATAGTCCGGTGCTCCGTTTAAAAAGCCGTCGAAAGAAGGCCACGTTTTCGTAACCGACATCGACAGCGATCTCGTCAATAGCGTGTCTGCTTTCTTCAAGTAGCCGCTTTGCGGCTTCAATTCTCAGGTTCTGCGCATAGTTGATGAGCGTCGTGCCCGTCGCAGCACGAAATCGACGTTTCAAGCTTCGGTCGGGTATTTGGCAGACTGCGACAACACCGGCGACCGGATCGGGATCGCGAAAATGATCAGCCAGCCAATCCTCTGCCCGGCGCACGACCCCGTCAGCATGGGAAAGCCGCTTGACCAGTGCGGCATAGGGCAGCTGTCCCTCGGCATGCCACTTCATCAGGTAGACCTGGGCAATACGCAGCGCCTCGCCCGGGCTGACATGTCGCGATATGATATGGATTGCCAGATCGTGCCAGGACGTCGTGCCGCCAGCGGTAACGATCCGCCCGGATGGGTCACCAATGCAAAGCGTGGGAGCCGGATTGAACCGGACCGCCGGAAAGTTGCGCCGGAAGAGGTCTTCATAGCCCCAATGGGACGTTGCCTCCCGACCGTCGAGCAAACCCGAGGCAGCAAGCAGAACCGACCCCGAGCAAGCCGAATAGATGATCGCCCCGTCATCGTGGCTGTTTCGCAGCCACCGCTTAACGTCGTCATAGCGATCTGCAACCGCATCATCCGGGGAAAGCCAAAGTTCGGGCAGGATAACGATCCCGGGTGAAGGAACCTCTTCGAATGAGCATTCCGGCGTGACCGGAATCCCGTTTCCGCAGGTGAACGGATCATTGCTCCTTGAAATCAGCTTCGGCGTGATCATCGCAGGAAGCTGCCCGGTTCCGGTGAGCTCCCTCCAGAGAGTTCCGGTCGCGGAGAGTACGTCGACCATCCCATAAAGCGCTGAGCCGGCGCTCTCGGGCAGGCAAAGAATGTGGACCAGAAGCGGGTCTGTCGGCTCACTCATCACATTTTTTGGCACAAACGGATCGTTTCTCTCACGTTTCGAGCTGATCGAAGCTCCCGTCAAACCTTATCACTTAATCACCGCCCCAAACAGGCGGCTAACACCCCACGCAATGGAGAGAACGATGAACATTTCCGCAAACATGAAAACCGTGGACAATGGCGTCAACGTCGAAGCCCTGCTGAGCGCCCGGGAAGCGTTGAGCGAAATGCCGGCCGCGGCTGAATTCACCTGGCGCGCAAGCTGCGAATGGATGGGCGGAGTACACAGCCGCTCCACCGTCGAAGGCTTCTTCGGACTGGGAGAGGAAAAGGCCCACAAGCAGCCTTTCGTTTTCGAGGCCGATCACCCGGCCGAGTTCGCAGCACCCGACGCCGGTGCAACGCCGGTCGAGATGGTTCTGTCGGCACTGGCAAGCTGCCTGACCGCCGGCGTCGCCTCGGTGGCCCAGAACCGCGGTATTCAGTTGCGCTCGGTAAAGGCCACGGTCGAAGGCGACATGAACCTTTTCGGCATCCTCGGCATCGACGCCGATGTCCGCAACGGCTTCAGAAGCATCCGCGTCAATTTCGAGATTGATGCCGATGCGACCGACGAGGAGATCGCGGCGGTCGTCGCACAGAGCCAGAAACGCTCTGCGGTCTTCGACATTGTCGCCAACCCCGGAAACGTGAAGGTGGCCGTCGTATGACGGCCCCTCACATTTGAAAACGCCAAAGGCCATAAGGACGGCAATCCGGGTGGGGTCGCCTGAAAGGTGCTCGCCCGGCACCCGTTCCGTAACTCTTGAGGCCCGCAATGAGATCGACAACGACACTGATTGTTGGCGCAGGCCAGTGCGGCCTTGCCATGAGCCATGAACTGACGCGCCGCTCCATCGACCATATCGTGCTCGATGAAGGCAGGGCCGGCGAAAGCTGGCGGACCCGCAGGTGGCCCTCGCTGACACTGCTGACGCCCAACTGGATGAACCTTCTGCCCGGTCAGCGCGTAGCCAAAGGCGATCCTGACGATTATATGACCGCGCGCGGCTTTGCCGATGCGATCAGTGACTGGGTTGACCGCCATGATCCGCCCGTCCTGGAGCACACGAAGGTGCATAGTCTGACACGTGGCGACCGGGGCTTCAGGGCAGAAACCAGCTCCGGGCCGATCAGCTGCCGGTCTGCTGTTATCGCAACCGGCGCCTGTGCCATCCCGCGCATCCCGCCCTTCGCGGCGGAGATTCCCGCGCATGTCGTTCAGTTGTCGCCCCTCGATTACCGTGGACCGGCTGAATTGCCCCCGGGAGACGTGATTGTCGTCGGTGCTTCGGCTTCGGGACTGCAGATCGCCCGTGAACTGGCCATGTCCGGCCGGAACGTGACACTTGCGGCCGGCAATCACGGAAGGCTTCCGCGGGTCTATCGTGACACAGACATTTTGATGTGGATGCATCTGGTCGGAGTTTTCGACGAGCCTTTCACGGAAGTCGACGACCTGGAGCGCGTTCGCCGCACCCCGTCCCTGCCGCTGATCGGATCTGCGGATCGGGTGTCCCTCGATCTGAATTCCCTGCAGGATCTGGGGGTCGAAGTCGTCGGCCGCCTGGCTGATATCCGTGGCGGCTCCGCGCTCTTTTCGGGCGGCCTCTCAAATGTCGCCGTAGCAGCCGATCTCAAGATGAACCGCTTGCTGGACCGGATTGACCAATGGGTGTGCGACCATGGGTTCGAGGACCTTGTCGCACCGAAGCAGAGATTTGCGCCAACACGGATCCCCGATGAGCCCCGCCTGATACTCGATCTGAACAAGGTGAAGACCGTTGTTTGGGCAACGGGGTTCACGCCGGATCACCAATTCGTCCGGATGCCGGTCTTCGATCGCAAGGGACGAATGCGGCACGAAGGCGGCTTTGTCGCACCCGGTCTCTATGTGATGGGCCTGCCTTACCTTCGCACGGCCCGTTCCGTTCACATCGATGGCGCACCGCAGGATGCAGCGGTACTGGCCCGCCTGCTGTCGCAAGACCTCGATCAGACGATTGCCGCTTGAAGGAGAACACCATGTATCAGCGGTCCGAAACATACGACGCGATTATCATCGGCGCCCGGGTGGCGGGCGCGGCCACTGCGATGCTGCTCGCCAGGGGCGGGGCGCGGGTGCTTCTCGTCGACAGGGCGGCGCAAATCGGCGACACCTTATCGACCCACGCGCTGATGCGGCCTGCTGTGGCCCTACTCGATCGCTGGGGTCTTGCCGAAAAACTCGTCGAGGCCGGCACGGCCGTGGTCACGCAGACGACGTTCCACTACGGCCAGGAGCGCATTTCGATCCCGCTGAAGCCGGTCGGATCGTTGCCGGGACTGATAGCTCCGCGCCGCTGGCTTCTGGATCCCATGCTGGTCGAAGCGGCGGTCGCCGCCGGAGCCGAATTACGGCTGTCGACGCGGTTGGAGGGCGTTTCTACCGGACCAGACGGTCAGGTAACGGGCGTTGTCCTGTGTGATTCCACCGGGCACACCTACTCCGCGCGTTGCCGTCTGCTGGTTGGTGCGGACGGGCGTGTTTCCAGGGTGGCAGGCGCGGTCAACACACCGGTACTGGAGGAAACCCCCAGAGGTGCCGCGACGATCTACGGATATTTTGCGGGTATCCCGAACGAGGGCTACCGCTGGATGTTCTCTCCGTCGCTTCAGACCGGACTGATCCCGACCACCGGCGGGTTGCACTGCGTTTTCGCCTCCTGCCCGACTGGCGATTTCCGGACGCGTTTCGGCGTCGACGCCGAAGCCGGGCTGATCGCGGCCATCGCCGAGACTGACCCCGACGTCGCCGAGCGGCTGGCTTCGGCAGGAGCTGCCGAACGTCTCATCCGGTTCGGTGGTGCGCCGGGTCATATCAGGGCGGCCGCGGGCGCGGGATGGGCACTGGTCGGCGATGCAGGCTACTTCAAGGACCCGGCCACGGCTCATGGAATCTCGGATGCCCTGCTCGATGCTCATCGGCTGTCCGACGCCGTCCTGAGCGGCGCGGGCCTCAGAGCGTATGTCAGGCAACGCAACGCACACGGGTTCGAGTTCCTGCAACTGACGACGAAAATCGGCGCGCTCGACTGGTCTCTCGAGGCGTTGAAACTGCACCACCAGCGGCTGAGCGCCATCATCACTGCCGAGAGTGCGGAACTTTCCGATCCCGCCGAGGTTCGCGTTGCTGCCTAGCAGAGATGACGAAAGATTTCCGTGCCGCCCGTGCCGGCCCGGCCGACCGAAAACCCGAAACTGATCAAAACCAGCAAGGAGTTGGAACCGTGATCAAAGAGACAGAAATTGACGGATGGAAGGGCGTCGTCAAAGGGCGTCCTGAAATCGGCGCAGTAGCGACGCGCGCCCGAACAACCCGGATGGAGGACATCCTAGCCTTCACCGAGATGACCGGCGACCGCAATCCGGTTCACTACGACGAGGCCCTGGCCCGGAAAACGCCCTTCGGAAAGCTGATCGTACAAGGAGGCGTCACAACGGGCATCCTGAATGCCTGCGTCGCCGAAGACCTGCCCGGACCGGGAACCGTGTTTCTCAACACCAACCTCAACTTCCGGAAAGCTGTGGGTGTCGGCGAGACGATCACCGGCCGCGTCGAGATCGTCAGCCGGCGTACCGACAAGCCCATCTGCACACTGAATGTCTCGGTGACGGATGGGGCTGGTGATGTCTGCGTGGAAGGAACCGCGACCACGTACACGATGCCGCTTGAATGAATTACTCCGACTGAAGGAAGACAAATCGGCAAATGAATTCCGCTTTTGGGTCAATTCGCTGCCGTCGCAGGTAGGCGCAAGGTTTTTTCCAAGCGGCCGATGACCAGTTT
>JBNKGB010000037.1:0-37862 GCA_050289605.1 Roseibium sp.
ATTGGGGTTGAGATTGGTCAAAAAGACTGTCAATTTCGACGCCCCTGATGTGTACCATCTCTACTACGGAGATGAAACCGGCCTGCCGGGTTTCCTGCCATTCTCGCCCGTCGTGCGGCATTGCTCCTTTCAGCTCCCCGGTTCCCCGCGCTCGAGTGGGCGCACATCCGAGAAAAGCCGGACAAGCCAGTCGACGAAGACGCGGACCTTGTTGCTGAGATGCCTGTTTGGCGGATAGACGATGTAGAGCGGGAACGTGTCGGCCTCCCAGTCGCTGAGGACGGGAACCAGATCGCCACGTTTCAGGTCCTCGGTGACCATGAAGTCCGGAAGCTGTGCAACGCCGTGCCCGGCAAGAACGGCCTGCACGTAGCTTCGTGCGTCGTTGAGCGCACAGTGGTAGCGCCCGGTCACCTGGATGTCCCTGCCGTCCTTTCGAAAGGTGAAAGGCATGATGCGCCCGGTTGCCGCGACGAAATAGTTGACGCACTGATGATGGGCTTCAAGGTCTTCCGGACTTGTCGGTGCGCCGTATTTCTCCAGATAGCCGGAGGCCGCGCAGGTTATCAGGCCGACTTCGGAAATGCGCCTTGCGATAAGGGACTGGTCGGCAGGCTCACCGCCGCGCAATGCGCAGTCGACGTTCTCCACCAGATAGTCGACCGTTCTGTCGCCGACGCCGAGGTCGATCCGGATGTCCGGATAGTTCCGGTAGAAGTCACCAAGGGCGGGGATCACGAACCAATCGGCAAAGGCACCGGACATTTCCACCCTGAGGCGGCCTCCCGGGTTGCTCTGGAAATGGGAGAGACTGCCATCGAGCTCGTCGATCTCGGTGATGATACGGGCAGCCCGCTCGTAGTAAAGCGCACCATCCGTCGTCACGATAACGCGCCGGGTCGTCCGGTTGAGGAGTTTCGTCTGAAGGTGCTTTTCCAGGTTCTGGATGAGATTGGTCACCGTCGTCTTCGGCATCTGAAGCGTTTCGGAAGCGCGGGTGAAATTGCCCGTTTCCACCACCCGGACGAAGGCACGCATGGCTGAGAGTTGGTCCATCCTTAATCACCCTGATTAAAAAATAGGCTTATTATTCGTAATCTCGAATAGTGTAATCGAAAATACGCCACTTATTCCACAGATGGAACAACCATACCTATTGATCAAGCAAGGCAGCCAACTGGAGCCTTGCTGCCACTCCAAACGAATTCCAGGCGGAAACCGAACGATGACGGTGCAGGTCAAGGACATGATGCTCGACAAGGTGGCCATCGGCCCCGTGGCGGCGCGCGTCTACCAGGGCGCCGAATATGCGAAGGCACCACCGGTCCTGATTTATTTTCACGGCGGCGCTTTTCAAGGTTCTCTTCCCCGGGAAAGCGAATTCGCCCGGGCGATCGCCGAGACCGGAGCCATTGTGGTCGTGCCCGATTACAATTCGCCGCTCGGCAGCGTGTTTCCGAAGCCGCTTGAAACCGGATTTTCCGTTTTCTCCTACCTGGCGCAGAAGCGCGCCGGGCTCGGCAACCGGAAATCGTTGCTTCTGGTCGGCGGTGTCGAAGCCGGCGGCAATGTCGCGGCAGCCGTCGCCATCAAGGCACGCGATCACTTTGCCGACGAACTGGACGGTCAGATACTGCTTTCCCCGCTGCTCGATCCGTTCATGGGAACAGCCTCCATTCGCCATGCCGACACGGCCGGCATGCGGGACCGCTGGACGGATGGCTGGAGCCATTACCTCAGTGCGGGCGTGTGCCACCCCTACGCCGCCCCCTGCACCTGTTCCCGCCTGTCCGGCGTGGCGCCCGCGCTCGTCATAACCTCGCAGGACGATCCCCTGCATGACGAAGCGCTCGGATATGCCGACCACCTCAGGCAGGCCGGTGTTGACGTTCACCAGCATGTTCTCCCCGCCGGAACAGGCTGGCCCTCGATTTATGGTGGGAAAACCGAAGCGATTGCCTCCTGGCAGGATCGTGTCACGGAGCATTTTTCCAGTTTCGTCCAATCCGTCAGGATCCATTGAATTTTGCATAAAGCCCCGTTGAACGGTTTGTCCGGCAGGGCTTTCAAGGAGAGACCAATGACATCACGAAGCACGAGCTGGGCCCTGGCGGGCGCCAGCCTGGCAGTTGCTGTCTCTGTTTCAGCCGCTGCCGTCTTTCTGAACCTGCCGGCAAGCAGCCCGGCGACCGCGGCAGGAAGCACAGCCGGGATTCCGGCCATTCCGGTCACCGTGGCCGAAGTCAGGAGCCGAGAGATCACCGTCTGGGAAGATTTCTCCGGCCGCCTTGAAGCCGTGGACCGGGTGCAGATCCGCTCGCGCGTTGCCGGCGCAATCCAGTCCGTGGACTTCCGCGAAGGTGCGCTGGTCAAGGCAGGCGATCTGCTCTTCACCATCGACCCCGTGCCATACGAGACCGCCGTAGCCCAGCGCGAAGGTCAGGTGGCCCTGGCTGAATCCCAGCTCAATCTTGCGCAGCTGGAACTGGATCGGGGCAACAAGCTGATTGAAAACCGGACGATATCGCAAAGTGTTCTCGACCAGCGCCGGAATGCCTATGCGGAGGCGCAGGCAAACTTGAGGACTGCCAAAGCGGCCCTAAAGGCAGCCAAGATCGAACTCGGCTATACCAGGGTGGTGGCGCCGGTTGCGGGCCGCGTCGGCAAGATCGAGATCACGGTCGGCAACCTGGTGGCAGCCGGCTCCGCCTCGCCTGCCTTGACCACGCTTGTCTCCGTCGATCCGATCTACGCCAGCTTCAATGCCAGCGAAGATGTTGTCGCCCGGGTCCTCAACGAACTTCCGCAAACGGATGACGCCGTGAGGCCGCTCGACATGATCCCGGTCCAGATCGAAACGACCGCCGGCGCTGGCAAACCGGTGACAGGTAAGCTGCAGCTTGTCGAAAACCAGGTCGACGCCGTCAGTGGCACGATCGGCGTCCGGGCCATCTTCGACAATCCCGGCGGCAGGCTGATCCCCGGGCAGTTCGTGCGGATCCGCATGGGAGAGCCGAAGCCTGAAGACAAGATCCTGATCAGCGAGCGCGCCATCGGAACCGACCAGGACAAGAAATATGTCTATGTCGTCGGCGACGACAACAAGGTGAGTTACCGGGCCGTGGAACTGGGCCGGTCCGCCGAAGGCGAGCGCATCGTCACCAGCGGCTTGACGCCGGGCGAACGGATCGTTGTCAACGGCCTTCAGCGCATCCGCTCCGGGGCGCTGGTCGATCCTCAGCTCGAAAAAGACCTCGCGGCCGTCAACTGAACGCGCACGCGGAGGTCCTGCCTCCGCGGTCTTGCACCAGCATTCAAGTCATGATTGCCGGCGGCATTCCCGCCGGAGCGGGACGTCCTGTTCCGAATTCCGACTGGAAAGGGTCCGGGTATGAACATCTCAAGATTCTTTGTCGACCGTCCGGTCTTTGCCGGCGTGCTGTCCATCCTCATCCTGATCGGCGGCCTGATCGGCCTCAGATCCCTGCCGATTTCCGAATATCCGGAAGTCGTGCCGCCTTCCATCGTGGTACGGGCCGCCTATCCCGGCGCGAACCCGAAGGTCATCGCCGAGACGGTCGCGACGCCGCTTGAAGAACAGATCAACGGCGTCGAGGGCATGCTCTACATGTCCAGCCAGGCGACCTCCGACGGCGTCATGACGCTGACGGTGACCTTTGCGCTCGGCACCGATCCGGACCAGGCGCAGCAGCTCGTCCAGAACCGCGTCTCCCAGGCCGAACCGCGCCTGCCGGCGGAAGTCAGAAGCCTCGGCGTGACCACCGTGAAGAGTTCGCCGGACCTGATGATGGTGGTGAACCTGACCTCTCCGGACGACCGCTACGACATCACCTACCTGCGCAACTATGCCGTCCTCAATATCAAGGACCGGCTCGCCCGCATTCAAGGCGTTGGCCAGGTGCAGGTGTTCGGCTCCGGCGACTATTCCATGCGCGTATGGGTCGATCCCCAGAAGGCGGCGAGCCACAACCTTGCCGCCGGCGATATCACCAATGCCATCCGCACTCAGAACGTCCAGGCAGCCGCCGGCATCATCGGCGCGTCACCAAGCGTCGACGGGGTCGACGTGCAGCTCAGCGTCAATGCGCAGGGCCGTCTGCAGACGCCGGAAGAATTCGGCAAGATCATCGTACGGACCGGCGAGAACGGTGAGGTGACGCGCCTCAGCGATGTTGCCCGCATCGAACTCGGCGCGGCGGACTATTCCCTGCGCTCGTTGCTCGACGGCAAGCCGGCCGTTGCCGTTCCGGTCTTCCAGGCACCGGGTTCCAACGCGATCGCCATTTCCGACGCGGTTGTCGAGACCATGGACGAATTGCAGATCGCCATGCCGGAAGGCGTCAAATACGAGATCGTCTATGACACCACCAAGTTTGTCCGCTCCTCCATCGAGAAGGTCGTGGATACGCTGCTGGAGGCCGTCGTGCTGGTCGTGCTCGTCGTCATCCTGTTCCTGCAGACATGGCGCGCCTCGATCATTCCGCTGATTGCCGTTCCCGTGTCGATCATCGGCACGTTCGGCGTCATGTATGTTTTCGGCTTTTCCATCAACGCACTCAGCCTCTTCGGCCTGGTGCTTGCCATCGGCATCGTGGTCGACGACGCGATCGTCGTCGTGGAAAACGTCGAGCGCAACATCGAGAACGGGCTGAGCCCGCGCCAGGCGACCTACAAGGCCATGAAGGAAGTTTCCGGACCGATCATCGCCATCGCCCTGGTGCTGGTTGCCGTGTTCGTGCCGCTTGCCTTCATTACAGGTCTGTCCGGCCAGTTCTACCGGCAGTTCGCCCTGACGATCGCAATCTCGACGGTGATCTCCGCGATCAACTCCCTGACCCTGTCTCCGGCCCTCGCCGCGCTTCTGTTGAAGGATCACCACGCGCCGAAGGACTGGCTGACCCGGGCGATGGATTTCCTGTTCGGCTGGTTCTTCAGGGGCTTCAACCGGGCTTTCGGAGCCGGTTCCAATGGTTATGGCAAGAGCGTCGGCGGACTTTTGTCGCGCAAGAGCATCGTGATGGTGATCTATCTGGTGCTTGCCGGGGCAACCTACGGCCTCTTCACCACCGTTCCGGGCGGCTTCGTGCCGGCGCAGGACAAGCAGTACCTGATCGGCTTCGCCCAGCTTCCGGATGCCGCGACGCTCGACCGGACGGAGGATGTCATCCGGCGCATGAGCGAGATCGCGATGGAACAGGAGGGCGTGGAGCACGCCATCGCCTTCCCGGGCCTGTCGATCAACGGCTTCACCAACTCTTCCAATGCCGGCATCGTGTTCGCGACGCTGAAGGATTTCGATGAGCGCCGGTCGCCGGAACTCTCCGGCAACGCGATTGCCATGCAGCTGAACCAGAAGTTCGGCGCGATCCAGGATGCCTTCATCGCCATGTTCTCGCCTCCGCCCGTCCAGGGCCTCGGAACGACCGGCGGCTTCAAGTTGCAGATCGAGGACCGGGCAGGCCTCGGCTACCAGGCGCTCGATGCGGCCAACAAGGCCTTCCTTGCGAAAGCCTACCAGACACCGGAACTTGCGGGTCTCTTCTCCAGTTTCCAGATCAACGTGCCGCAGCTTTATGCTGATCTGGACCGCACCAAGGCCGAACAGCTCGGCGTGTCGGTGACGGATGTGTTCGAGACGCTTCAGATCTATCTGGGTTCGCTCTATGTCAACGACTTCAACGCCTTTGGCCGGACTTACAGCGTGCGGGTGCAGGCCGATGCCAGGTACCGCGCCCACGCGGACGATATCGGCAAGCTGAAGGTTCGTTCCGCATCGGGTCAGATGATCCCGCTGTCCGCCCTCCTGAAAGTCGAGGCGACGACCGGGCCGGAACGGGCGACGCGCTACAACGGCTTCCTGGCGGCGGACGTCAATGGCGGGCCGGCACCGGGCTTTTCGTCGGGTCAGGCCCAGGCGGCCGTTGAAAGGATTGCGGAAGAGACCTTGCCGAAAGGGATCGGTTTCGAATGGACGGACCTGACGTACCAGCAGATCCTGGCCGGCAGCTCCGGGGTCATCGTCTTCCCGTTGGCCCTGCTTCTGGTCTACCTGGTGCTCGCCGCCCAGTACGAGAGCCTGATGCTGCCGGTCGCCATCGTGATGATCGTGCCGATGGGCGTGCTGGCGGCCCTGACCGGTGTCTGGCTGACCCATGGCGACAACAACATCTTCACCCAGATCGGGCTGGTGGTGCTTGTCGGGCTCTCGGCCAAGAACGCCATCCTGATCGTCGAGTTCGCCCGCGAGCTCGAATTCGAGGGAAGAAGCCCGGTCGAGGCGGCGATCGAGGCCAGCCGGTTGCGCCTGCGCCCGATCCTGATGACTTCCATGGCCTTCATCATGGGTGTCGTTCCGCTGGTCCTGTCGACAGGTGCCGGGGCGGAAATGCGCGTTGCCATGGGCATCGCCGTCTTTTCCGGCATGATCGGCGTGACCTTCTTCGGCATCTTCATGACGCCGGTCTTTTACGTCCTCGTTCGCAGGCTGTCGGGGAACCGGCCGCTGGTTCAGCACGGGAAATCGGAGGCCCTGCAAGAGGCATGACGCAACGTGCGCCGGGTGAGCAACTCAACCGGCACACAAATTTTTGAAAATTCGAAGGAAACTCTCTCCGAGTGTTCGACAAGCCGAAGATTACGCTGCGTAATCGTGTTATGGTCGACGTCGTACGCAACCCGGAGAAACATTACTCGAACTGACCCAGCACTCTAGGTCCTTGCCCAGGTTGACGTACAATCGGGAGGAGACCAATGACCGTAAGACCTGATCCGACATTCCATGCTTCGGCGAAACTGGCCATGCAGGCGCCGGTCGAGACCTACGCCTACACGCTTATGCTCAGCGCCGATTTCTCGCAACCCGACGGACTTGCCGTAATTGACGTCAGGCCCGACTCCGCCGATTTCGGCAAAGTGGTTCACACCGTGATGATGCCGAACAAGGGGGACGAGTTTCATCATTTCGGCTGGAACGCCTGTTCCTCGGCCCTGTCCCCGCTCACCGGCCATGCCTTTCTCGAACGGCGATATCTCATCATCCCCGGCATGCGTTCCTCGCGCATCTACATCATCGACACCAAGCCCGATCCCACCCAGGCCTCGATCCACAAGATCATCGAGCCGGAAGAAGTCTTCGCCAAGACCGGCTATTCCCGGCCGCACACCATTCATTGCGGGCCGGAAGGCATCTATGTCTCGACGCTGGGCGGAGGCGGCCCTGACGGTACTGACGGTCCTCCGGGGATCTTCCTGATGGATTGCGAGACCTTCGACATCATCGGCCGTTATGAAATCGACCGAGGCTCGCAGGAAAAACACTACGATTTCTGGTGGAACCTGCCGCGCGACTACATGGTTTCCAGCGAATGGGCGCTGCCGCCGCAATTCGAGAACGGGCTCGTCCCGGAAGACCTGTTGTCGAACAAATACGGTCATCGCCTTCATTTCTGGAACTTGCGCGAGCGGCGCAACGTCCAGACCATCGACCTCGGCGAAAACCACCAGATGGCGCTGGAAGTGAGACCCGCCCACGACCCAGTGAAGGAATACGGGTTCGTCGGCGTCGTCGTCGACACGACCAATCTGGAAGGGTCTATCTGGACCTGGTGGCGCGAGGGCGGAAAGTTTCATTGCAAGAAAACGGCAACGATCCCGCCTGAACCGGCCGCCAAGGAGGACCTGCCGCCGCTGTTGGCCGGATTTGAGGCCGTGCCGCCGCTGATCACGGACATCGACCTGTCGCTCGATGACCGTTATCTCTACGTCTCCTGCTGGGGAACCGGCGAGATGCGCCAATACGACGTCTCCGATCCGATGAACCCGGTTCTGGCGGGTTCCATCCATATCGGTGGGATCACCCGCAAGACCGCTCACCCGGGTGGCGGCGTCTACAAGGGCGGCCCGCAGATGGTGGAGATCAGCCGTGACGGCAAACGCGTCTATTGGACCAACTCGCTCTATTCCACATGGGACGACCAGTTCTATCCCGACGGTGTCCCTGCGGCGATGGTGAAGGCAGACGTCGGCGACGGTTCCTTTGCCCTGGACAGGAATTTCTTCGTCGAGTTTCCGGCCGGCTACCGCACCCACCAGATCCGGTTGGAAGGCGGGGACTGCTCGACGGATTCCTTCTGCTACCCGTCCGTCTGACGTTGGAAACCGGCTGGACGACCACTGGCCTTTGGGCTGCCGTCCTGGCCAGCGGCATCTATCATGGCATCAACCCCGGCATGGGATGGCCTCTGGCCGTCTCTGCCGGATTGATGGGTGACGGGCGCCGCGACCTGCTCCTGGCCCTCGGCCCGCTCGCCATCGGCCATTTCCTGGCAATGGCGGGCATGCTCATGCCCTTCGCATTTCTGACCGTGCTTGTCGCCTGGACTTTTCAGATACGTCTCGGCGCCGGTCTGCTGGTCATTGTCACTGGCCTGTATCTGCTCGTCCGGCCGCGACATCCGCGATTCATCGCCAGTATTCCGCCGACCAGACTTGTCTTCTGGTCCTTTGCGGTTGCCGTGGCTCATGGCGCCGGTCTCATGCTGGTGCCCATTTATCTCGGCCTGTGCAGCACGGCGGACCTCGGCTCCGGACATCAGGCCGCCGCAACGCTGATGGGCTCCAATCTCGGCACCGCTTTGGCCGTATCCGTGGTGCATGCCCTTGCGATGATTGCGAGCGGAGGCGCCGCCGCATATTCCGTTCATGAATGGCTGGGATTGCGTTTCATCTCCAGGAGCTGGTTCAACCTGGACGTGGTCTGGGCCGTGAGCCTGATTGTCATCGGCATGATCAGCCTCGCTACGCTGCCCTTCACAAGCTAGAACTCTGCCTGCCCTAGCCGCGCCCCCTTGCCTTTTGCCGCCATTTCCCTTATCCAGCGCGACCCGCTTCACGTTTAAGAACATGCCTCCCTGCCGGGACATTTTTTGCCGCCGACCCTGACTGTTGGTGGCCCGCCCGCGTTTTGCTGTGAGAAGGATTGCTGCCATGACCCAGACCATCGGACTTGATTTCGGAACGTCCAACACGGTTGCGGTCGCGGCAACGGGTGCAGGCAGGACGGCGCCGGTTTCCTTCACCGACGGCGATGATGCCTTCACCTCCCTGCCGACGGTCCTGAGCTTTCTGGACCGCAGCCCGGCCAGTGGCCCGCATCCGGAAGTCGGCCCCTGGGCAATCCGGCAGTTTCTGGACGGCCATGGCGATGTCCGTTTCATCCAGTCGCTGAAAACCTTCGCGGCCAGCGCCGCCTTCAAGGGAACCGGCATCTTCGGTGCCAGGTTCGAGTTCGAGGACCTGATGGCGACCTTCCTGAGGCGGGCCTTCGAGCGCGCGGGCTCGGCCTTCGATCCGTCTTCGGTCCGCCTCGTCGTCGGCCGTCCGGTGGAATTTGCCGGCCACAGTCCGGACGAAAACCTCGCCATGGCACGCTACCGCACGGCGTTCGAGAAGCTCGGCTTCAAGGACATCCTCTTCGTGATGGAACCGGTCGGCGCGGCCTTTTCCTACGCCCAGTCACTGGAAAAGGACACCACGATCCTGGTCGCCGACCTCGGCGGCGGCACCACCGACTATTCGCTGATGCGCTTCGAAACGAATGCCGGGCATCTGTCGGCGGCCCCGCTCGGCCGTGGCGGCATCGGCATTGCGGGCGACACTTTCGACTACCGCATCATCGACAACGTCGTGCTGCCGAAGCTCGGCAAGGGCTCATCCTACCAGAGCATGGGCAAGGTTCTGGAGATCCCGCCCAATCTCTTTTCCAACTTTGCCCGCTGGCACATGCTGTCGATCTTCAAGACTTCCGACGACTTCAAGGAAATGAAGAAGCTGCTGCGCTATTGCCTGGAGCCGGAAAAGATCGAGCTCTTCGTCGACCTGGTCGAGGAAGACCAGGGCTACCCGCTTTATAAATCCGTCTCCGAGACTAAGGCGCTGCTGTCCTCCGAAGACGGGGCGGAACTTACCTTTGCCCCGCTCGGGGCAGACTTCAGGGAAGAGGTTTCCAGGCAGGACTTCGAACGCTGGATCGCCCCGGACCTTAAAAAGATGGACAAGGCGCTCGACGCCACGCTGGAAAAGTCGGGCCTTGCGGAAAAGGACATCGACCGGGTGTTCATGACCGGCGGCACGTCCTTTGTGCCTGCCGTGCGCCGTCAGTTCGCCGAACGCTTCGGCCAGGAACGCATCTCCGGCGGCAACGAGCTGACCTCGGTCGCCAACGGCCTGGCGCTGATAGGCGCCCGCGAGGACGCCACCGACTGGGCGCTGGCGGCCTGACCCGTCAGAACCCGCCGGCTTTTCACATGCCGGGTGCTGTCACCAGCGTCATGGTGACATACACCCTATCCCCCGCGCCAATCTTCTCGGCCTTGCGCACCGCCGCCTTGACCGGCAGCAGGAAGGAGCCGGAGGCCTTGTCCGGCCAGATGGTCGTGTCCCACCTTGTCGAGCCGATGCGGGCCCGAACCTTGATCATGCCCCAAGCCTTGCCTTTTCCTGAGCCGGTCACGAAACGGATCTGGTCGGCGCATTCCACAGGCAGGGTGACGAACGTCCATCCCCCCTGGCCCTGGTGCAGCCACAGTTCTGCGGAGAATTCCAGATGATCCAGCAAGACGCCCCTCGTTGCGGGTAAGACCTTCCGGCCCGCCGCGGCGGGCCGTTCATTTCATTCCGCACGAACACCGATTCAGTCAACCAGATTGACGTCTGCCATCAGGTCTGCTGCCGTCTCCTGAAGCGCGTCGCTCAAGGTTGCCGGATCGAGCCCTTCCGGAAGGCGCAGATCGGCGGAGGCCTTGAACAGGACCTCGCCTTGCATGGAGCCTTCGGCGACCGAGGTTTCCAGATGCTCGATGCTGACGCCGAGTTCGGTCAGGACGTGGGTAATGTCGCGCAGGATGCCCGGATGGTCCTGGGAAATGACGTCGAGAGAAGCGAATGCCCCTTGCGGCGTTTCCTCACCCGTCTGGTCGGAGCGCAGCGTGATGTCGATGCCGTCGTCCGACAGGCCCTGCAGCTTGGCCACCAGTTCGTCGGACCGCTCGGCGGCGATGCCGATGCGCACGATACCGGCGAACTCGCCGCCGAGGCGCGCCATGGAGCTTTCGATCCAGTTGCCCTCCAGACCGGCGATGATGTCGGCGACACGTTCCACAAGGCCCGGACGGTCCTTGGCGATGACGGTGAAAACGAGATGGTTTTGCATGGGGCCCCGCTACTGGTTCGCATGGCAATGACTTTACTAGACATTCAGGGCAAGCCGATGACAAGCCCGCAAGCGTCCGCCAGACACCAAATCGCGACCTCCGCCTTCCGCAGGCAGAGCAATTGGCCCACCGAAAGGTTCCATGTTCAAACAGGCTATCGGATGTCGCATTCGTGCTTGATCGGTCCGACCGGCTCCCATAAGGTGCCCCCACCTGACGGCGTCCCATGGAGGGACTGAAAGCGATTCCGGATGAGGTTGACCCAAGCAGGGGGCCGAGGCTGGAGCTGTCCAAGGCATCTGCGAATGACCGGATTTTTCCGGCTTTTGCGTGTGTTTGCTTTCAATTCCCCCTTTCGCGCCACTGATACCGCCTGCCTACCCGGCATTCGCCATTGGGGGAGAGACATGATCCACCGGACCATCCTTGCCGGCCTTGCCGCCGCCGTCCTGCCGACATCCGCCTTTGCCCATGGTGGACACCTGGGTGAGCTTGCCGGCCATTCCCATTGGGTCGGCGTCGCAGCGCTCGCCGGTGCAGCCCTCGTTGCCGGCGTCATCGCCCTGAAAGACAGGAAAAAGAAAAAAGCCGACACCGCCCCGGAAGCCCGTTCCGAGGAAGAGGAAACGGCCGGAGAAACCGCCTGATGAGCGAGAAACTCGGACTGATGATCTGCGGCCACGGCAGCCGCAACAAGGGTGCCGTGAAACAGTTCGCCCAGCTCGCCGAGGGCCTGACCGCGCGCTTCCCGGACTGGCCGGTGGAATACGGCTATCTGGAATTTGCCAATCCGGTGATCCATGACGGGCTGAACAGGCTGCGCGAGGAAGGCTGCACCCATGTGCTCGCCGTCCCGGGCATGCTCTTTGCCGCCGGTCACGCCAAGAATGACATTCCCTCTGTGCTCAACACCTATCAGGCGACGCACCCGGAAATGAAGATCACCTACGGGCGCGAGCTTGCCGTCGACACGCGCATGGTCAAGGCCGCCGCCGACCGCATCCAGGAAGCCATCGACGCGGCCGAGAGCGACGTGCCGCTGCACGAGACCCTGTTGATGGTGGTCGGGCGCGGCGCCTCCGATCCGGACGCCAACTCCAATGTTTCCAAGATCACCCGCATGCTGTGGGAAGGCTTCGGCTTCGGCTGGGCGGAGACCTGTTATTCCGGCGTCACCTTCCCGCTGGTCGGCCCGGGCCTCGAGCATGCCGCCAAGCTCGGCTACAAGCGCGTGATCGTCTTCCCCTATTTCCTCTTCACCGGCGTTCTGGTGCAGCGGATCTATTCCACCACCGACGAGGTCGCCGCCAAACATCCGGAGATCGAATTCCTGAAGGCCGGGTATCTCAACGATCATCCGCAGGTCATCGACACCATGGCCGACCGTGTGCAGGAGATCCTTCAGGGCGCCAACCTGATGAACTGCCAGATGTGCAAGTACCGCGAACAGGTGCTCGGCTTCGAGGCGGAAGTGGGTCTCGCCCAGGAAAGCCACCACCACCATGTGGAGGGGCTCGGTGCGGAAGCCGAATGCCAGCTCTGCGAGGAATTCTGCACCGGCGCTTGCGAGAAACAGGTGCAGGCGGCCGCACATCACCACCACCACGACCATCATCACCCCGATCATGATCACGGGCATTCGCACAGCCACGGCGATCACGATCACCACCATCACGACCACGGCCACCATCATCACGATCACGGTCATCACCACCATGGCCACGGGCATGACCACAGTCATGATCACGGGCACGGGCATGACCATCACCACCACCCCTACCCCCATGCGGATCACCCGCACGGGCCGAGGTCGCTGAACCGCGGGAACTGAGGCAAACGTGACCACCGACGCGCCCCAGTCCTACGCTTACGAAAAGGATCCGGCGGCGATCTACCGCCAGTCCTTTGCCATCGTGCGGGCGGAAGCCGACCTGACACATCTGCCGGAAGCGTTGCGTCCCGTCGCCGTCCGCCTGATCCATGCCTGCGGCATGACGGACCTGCCGCAGGATCTCGCCTGGTCGGAAGATGTGACGGAGGCCGCCCTTAAAGCTTTTCAGAACTCCGCGCCCGTCTGCTGCGATGTGGAAATGGTGGCTCATGGCATCATCCGCTCCCGCCTGCCCAAGACCAGCGACGTGATCTGCACGCTGAACGATGCCACCGTTCCCGAACTGGCAAAGAACCTGGGAACGACCCGGTCGGCCGCCGCCGTTGAACTCTGGCGCCACCGGCTGGAGGGGGCTGTCGTTGCCATCGGCAATGCGCCGACGGCGCTGTTCCATCTCCTGGAAATGATTGCGGCCGGCGGCCCGAAGCCGGCGCTGGTGCTTGGCTTTGCGGTCGGCTTTGTCGGTGCGGCGGAATCAAAAGAGGCGCTGATCGCCAATCCCTTCGGCCTGCCCTATCTCGCCGTCAGGGGCCGGCGTGGCGGCTCCGCGATGGCTGCCGCCGCAATCAATGCGCTTGGCGCCGGTCTGCCGGAGGAACGCTGAGATGGTGGACAAAAGCGGCAAGGACGGCCGGAAATCGGTCGGCGGCAACAAGCCCATGCGGTCCCGCGGGTTCCTGTCCCAGCCGGGCGGCATCGCATCTGCGCAGGCGGCATCCGGTGACGCGACCGATCCGACGAAACATCACCGTTCGCGCGGTGCGCGCCAGATCTCCGCGACGCCGGACGGCAAGCCGCAGGATCTCTCCGTCAAACCGGTGATCAAGCCCTTCAAGCTGGAGGACAAATGACCTCCTCCAATCCGTCCACTCCCAAACAGCCCGCACCATGGCTCTCCCTGATCGGCATCGGCGAAGACGGTGCATTGGCGCCGGGCGGTGCGGAAGCGCTCTGGAACGCCGACATCGTCTACGGCGGCGACCGGCATCTGCAGCTTGCCGGTACTTTCAGCGCTGAAAGGCGCACCTGGCCCAGTCCGTTTTCCTCCGTTTTCGCGGAGCTGGCATCTCTGCAGGGCAGCAAGGTCGCGGTGCTGGCAACCGGCGACCCGATGTGGTTCGGCATCGGCTCCTCTCTGCTGAAGCATTTTCCGCCTTCCGAAATGACGGTCCTGCCGGCCCTTTCCGCCTTCCAGCTCGCAGCCTCCCGCATGGGCTGGGCGCTTCAGGACACCGAATGCCTGTCGGTGCATGGACGCTCCGTCGATCTCCTGAGGGCTTCACTTTATCCCGGCGCTCGCATTATCGCGCTCACCAGCAATTCCGAAACTCCGCGCCAGGTGGCCGATCTCCTCGCTGACGAAGGTTATGGCCGGACCCGCATGACCGTTCTGGAGCATCTTGGCGGAGCCAGGGAAAGGCGCGTCGAAGGCACGGCGGAAGACTGGAGCGCCGAGGTTGCCGGCTTTCACACGCTCGCGCTGGAAACCGTTGCCGATCCCGGCCTGCGCTTCCGGGCGCGAATGCCGGGCCTTGCCGACGATGCCTTCCGCCACGACGGCAAGATGACCAAGCAGGATATCCGCGCGGTGACACTGGCGGAGCTGCAGCCCTATCCGGGCGCGCTCCTCTGGGACATTGGCGCGGGCTGCGGCTCTGTCGCCATCGAATGGCTGCGCGCGGCGAACCGGACAAGAGCCATCGGTCTCGAGCCCAACCCGGAACGGCGCCAGATGGCGGCGGAAAATGCGGTCGCCCTCGGCGTGCCCCATCTGGACCTCAAGGATGCCGGCGCACCCGATGGCCTGGATGGCCTGCCGCAACCGGACGCGATCTTCATCGGCGGCGGCCTGACGGCTCCCGGCATGGTCGAGGCGGCACTGACAGCCCTTCGGCCCGGCGGCCGGCTTGTCGCCAACGCGGTGACGCTGGAAAGCGAGGCGGTGCTCCTCGACGCCTATCATCAACACGGTGGAACCTTGAAAAAACTCTCGATCCACAGGGCAGGCAGCATCGGCGGCCTCACCGGCTGGCGCCCCCTGATGCCGGTCACGCAGTGGAGCTTCACAAAACCATGAGCGGAATCCTCTATGGCATCGGCCTCGGCCCGGGAGATCCGGAGCTGATGACGCTGAAGGCACACCGGCTGATCTCTTCCGCCAGGGTGATCGCCTATCCGGCACCCGATTCCGGCGAAAGTTTCGCCCGCTCGATTGCGGCGAGTGCACTGCCTGAAGGCGTACGGGAGATCCCGATCGTCGTGCCGATGCGTGTCGACCGGTTTCCGGCGCAGGAAATCTACGACCGGGCGGCCGGCGAGATCGCCGAGGTTCTCGAGACGGGCCAGGATGTCGTAACCCTCTGCGAGGGCGATCCCTTCTTCTATGGCTCCTTCATGTATCTCTTCGAGCGCCTGTCGGACCGCTTCCGCATCGAGATCGTGCCGGGCGTCACCTCGCTGACCGCCTGCGCCGCACAGCTCCGGCGGCCGCTGACCTCGCGCAACGACGTCATGACCGTCATTCCGGGACCGCTTTCCGACGACGAGATCCGGCAGAAGATCGAGGCCGCCCAGGCCGTCGTCATCATGAAGGTCGGACGTCATCTGGCCCGTCTGAAAGCGCTGCTGGCCGACATGGGCCTTCTGGAAAAGGCCGGCTACGTGGAGCGCGCCAGCCTGCCGGAACAGAAGGTTCACCGCCTCGTTGACCTTGAGGCGGAGACCGCCCCCTATTTTTCCATGATCCTCATCTACAAGGGAGAAGAAGCGTGGACGCTTCCCCTATCCTATTCGTCCTGAACCAGGCCGGCCTCGACACCGCCGAGGATATTGCCCGCCGCTTCTCGACCGCGCGCATTCACGGCCTTGCGGGCCGGGTGCCGACGGCGGACACCCAGTTCAACGAGACGATCGAGCATCTCCAGATGCTCTTCAGGGCCGGACATCCGATCGTCGGCTTCTGCGCCAGCGGCATCCTGATCCGTGCGCTCGCGCCCATCCTGACCGACAAGCGCACCGAGCCGCCGGTGATCGCCGTCTCGGAGGACGGCTCCAGCATCGTGCCGCTGCTTGGCGGCCATCGTGGCGCCAATGAGCTGGCGCGCCTGCTCGCCAAGGCGCTCGGCGGGCATGCCGCCATCACCACCGCCGGCGACACCAAGCTCGGCGTTGCCCTCGACGTGCCACCGAAGGGCTGGCGGCTCGCCAATCCGGACGACGCCAAACCGGTCATGGCCGAACTTCTCTCCGGCGCCCCGGTCCGCATCGAGGGCAAGGCCGACTGGCTGACGGAGGCCAATCTTCGCCAGGAACCGGACGCCGCCATCGCGCTTGTTGCAACGGAACGGCCCGTGGAAGGCAGCCCGACGCAGCTCGTCTATCATCCGCTGAAATACGCGGTCGGCGTCGGCTCTGCACGGGGCTGCGATCCGCAAGAGCTGATCGGGCTGGTGGAAAGGAACCTGGCTGCAGCCAACATCGCCAAGGGGGCGGTCGCCTGTGTCGCCACCATCGACCTGAAGGCGGACGAAGCGGCCGTCAGCGCGCTGGCAAGCCACCTGGACGTGCCGATGCGTGTCTTCTCGGCAGAGGAACTGCAGCGGGAAACGCCGCGGCTGAAGAACCCGTCCAATGTCGTTTTCGCCGAAGTCGGCTGTCACGGCGTCAGCGAGGGTGCCGCCCTTGCCGCCTCCGGCTCCTTCGGTTCCCTCACGGTCGAAAAGCAGAAGACCGAAAACGCCACCTGCGCCATCGCTCGCACGCCCAAGCCCATCGACGCAACTTCGGTCGGCCGGGCCCGGGGGCACCTCTCGGTGATCGGCATCGGCCCGGGCAAGGACGACTGGCGCACGCCGGAGGCGACGAGGCTCCTGACCGAGGCAACGGATGTCGTCGGCTATTCGCTCTATCTCGACATCGTCAAGGACCACATCACCGGCAAGGCCCATCACAACTTCCCACTCGGCGAGGAAGAAGGCCGGGTGCGCTTCGCACTGGAGGAAGCTGGCAAGGGCAAGAACGTTGCCCTGATCTGTTCCGGCGACGCAGGCATCTACGCCATGGGTTCGCTCGTCTACGAGCTGCTCCACCGCGACGAAGCCTATGGCGGCGTGTCGGATGCCGCCAAGCGCGTCAGCGTCACCAACGCGCCGGGCATTTCGGCGCTCCAGGCGTGCTCCGCCCGGATCGGCGCCCCGCTCGGCCACGATTTCTGCACGATTTCACTCTCCGACCTGCTCACGCCCTGGGAGGTGATCCAGAAACGCCTGAAGGCCGCCGCCGAGGGCGATTTCGTCATCGCTTTCTACAATCCGGTTTCCAAGCGCCGCCGGACACAGCTGGCCGAGGCACGGGAAATACTTCTTCAACACCGCTCCGGCGCGACGCCGGTCGTGCTCGGCGTCAACCTCGGCCGTCCGGAAGAAACCCTGCGGGTCACGACGCTCGAGGAACTCAAGGTGGACGATGTCGACATGCTGACCACTGTCCTCGTCGGCTCCTCGACCACCAGGACCGTGATGCGCGGCGACGGCAAGCCTTTCGTCTATACGCCGCGCGGCTATGCCAAGCGCATCGACGCGCCGAAGATTGCCGACAAGGCACCCGGCGACAGCAATCAGCCAGACACTCAGGAACCGGAAGACAAAGCATGACCGTTCATTTCATCGGCGCCGGCCCGGGTGACCCGGATCTCATCACCGTCCGCGGCCTGAAGCTTATCCAGTCCTGCCCGGTCTGCCTCTATGCCGGTTCGCTGGTGCCCGAACAGATCGTCGCCGCGGCACCGGAAGGTGCCCGCGTGATCGATACCGCGCCGCTGACACTGGATGAGATCATCGCGGAAATCGAAGCCGCCCACGCCAAAGGCCAGGACGTCGCCCGGGTCCATTCGGGCGACCCGTCCATCTACGGCGCAACCGCGGAACAGATGCGCAGGCTCGACACGCTCGGGATCGACTATGACGTCACGCCAGGCGTCCCGGCCTTTGCGGCGGCGGCCGCCGCCCTCAAGACGGAACTCACCATTCCGGAGGTCGCCCAGACGATCATCGTCACCCGCACCGCGATGAAATCCTCGGCCATGCCCAACAACGAGGACCTCGACACGCTCGGCAAGAGCGGGGCTACTCTCGCCATTCACCTGTCGATTCGGAACCTGCGCGAGGTCGAGCGCCAGCTCACCCCGCATTACGGCGCGGACTGCCCGGTGATCGTCGCCTTCCGCGTCGGCTGGCCGGACGAGGCCTTCATCCACGGCACGCTCTCCACGATCGCCGCAAAGGTGCGTGCCTCCAAGATCACCCGTACGGCCCTGATCTTCGTCGGCCATGCATTGAAACCGGCCGAGGACTTCCGCGACAGCGCCCTTTACGACGCTGACCACGTGCATGTTCTAAGGCCGAAGAAAAAGGCCAAGGCCTGACCGGGATCGAGGCTGCCGTCAGTTTTTGTCCGTGTGACGGTGCCCCATGTCGGGTGCCGGCCCTGCAGCGTGTCCCGGCCCGTAGCCGCGCAGTTTGGCATATGCCATCTTCTGGTGAGGGCTCAGCAGCGGCGCGGCTTGCAGATGGGCTTTCAGATGCACCAGCCTCAGCTGGAGGCGCAAATCCTCTGCCCGGCGCAGCAGGGCCTCCAGTGTCTGCGCGTCTGCCTCTCCCGTCTCGAAGGAGCGGTCCAGATTGCGTTCCGCCTCCACATAGAGCGCGCCGATGCGTTTGGCCTCGCTGCTCATCTCCTCGAAAATCGCCTGCATCGCCGCTTTGGTGTCTGCCGACAGTTGCAGTTCCTCCGCGTTGGCCAGGACATGCGAGGGACCGGGGTAGCCGTTAAACTCCGCCGGCTTGGCAAGTCCCCAGCCGCGGCCCGCGAGCAGATCTTCAATGTCCTGATCGGAGAGGGATTTGATCTGCCTGTCTTGCTGTCCGGCATAGGGCTTCTGCGGCGAAACGGTTTCCGCCTGAACCAGCTGCGAGAGGCAGAGACCGAGCCCGACCATGGCCGCTATTGTTGTTGTTGTTGTCCTGATGTTCATGTCCGATTTCCTGCAACTCGATTTGACTTACCGGTCCAGTGTCGCAGACTTCCGGGTTTTCACATATGATTGCGATCATACGAATTAGGGAGTTGCGACGGAATGTACGAGGACGACGGCCTCAAACAGGCACTGGACGCCGCGGACGTGGACCACACATTGGTAACGATTCCACGACGGCAGGTTCTCTTTCGGACCGGCGACCGGGTCAGTCGCATGTTTTGCGTGCTGGAAGGAACCCTGGCCCTGATCCGCACGCTGGAGAACGGCCAGGAGCTTGTCGTCCAGCGGGCCGGTGCCGGCGACCTCCTCTCCGAAGCCTCCCTGTTTTCAAGCCATTACCATTGTGATGCGGTCGGCGAGACGCAGGCAGTTTGCGCCGCCTATGACAAGGATATCTTTCTTAAGGCGTTGAAGGACCCGGAAATCGGGCTCTCGTTTCTCAAGTCCTGTTCGCGTGAAATACGGAACCTGCGGTCCCAGGTCGAACTGCGTAACATCAAGAGGGCCGACGACCGGGTCGCCGCCTTTCTTGCCACTCTTCCGAAAGACGGCAATGGCTGGCGCGAGCCCGGCCAGACCTGGAAGGATGCGGCCCGCACCCTCGGGCTGACCCATGAGGCCTGCTACAGGGCTCTGGCCAGCCTTATCAGGGAAAAGCGGATCGAGAAGGCGGATGGCCGGTATCGGTTGATCCGACCGTGACGCTCGCGGCGGTTTGAGTGTCCGGCCAGGTTCCCGGCTTCCCGGCCCCGCTTTTCCGTCCGGCCCGAAAGCGCGCCAGGGCTTCTTCACTTTCCGGATTGTCTCCCCAAAAATGCGCAAGGGTCGGACCGCTCCTGGTCCGCTTGTCGCGGAACAGGAACCCGTACACCTCGTGGAACCAGACCCGCCGCCCCATCTGGTAGTACCATCTGTGAGCATGTCTCAGCTTTGCATCGCGCATCGTCAGCAGGCGCCAGAGCGCCTTCGGCCGCGACTGGACGATGAACTCGATGAGCTTGACCCAGAGAAAAACGCGCCAGGGCGGCACGTACCGCGTTGCCAGGACCTGATGCTTGTAGTCCCATTTGCGCTGGTCGAGCTGGATGACCCTTCGATGGCTGATATCGCGGAACAGCGGCGTCCAGCGGTGCGGGGTCACGAACAGAGACTGGATCTGGTCGGGATCATAGTCCAGCAGCAGGCGCAGGACGCGCCAATAATCACGATCCCTCTCCTCCTCGAAGCCGACCACCCAGGTCGCCATGGACAGCATGCCGTGCTCGCGCATCAACTGGATGGCCTGCCTGTCCGTGCTGGTCGACCCGCCTTTGCGTATTTTCTTCAGAACCGCCTCGTCGGTGTGTTCCATACCCATGAGAAACCGCTCGACACCCGCTTGTCTGTAGAGATGCAGATGACCCCGGTCGCGGACGATGTCGTCGGCCCGGGTCGAGCCGACGAGGGAGACGCTGATGTCTTCCGCGATCAGCGCCTCCAGGAAACGGCGCCACATCTGCTTCGAAGACGTCGGGTTTTCATCGGCGAAGTTGAACACCTCCACACCGTGCTCCCGGTGAAGCCAGGCCAGCTCCGCCGCGAATTTTTCCGGATTTCTGTGACGCCACTGCGTCCAGAAGCCGCGCTGGCCGCAATAGGTGCAGGGATGCGGGCATCCCCTTGAAAACTGGACCACCACTGCCCGCTTGCCGCCCCAGTAGGAATAGCGGCGGAAGTCGATCAGCTCCCAGGCAATCCGGAAGGCGTCGAGATCCCGGATCATCGGCCGGGGGGCCGTCACAATAACTTTTCCGGCTTCCCGGTAGGCGATGCCGGCCACCGCCGACAGCGGCGAGCGTGTCTCGATGGCGTTGACAAGCTGCCGCGCCGTTTCCTCGCCTTCCCCGCGCACCAGCACGTCGAATTGCGGTTCATCCTTTAGAATTTCCCGATGATGATAGGTCGGGAACACACCGCCATAGACAATTGTCAGCCCCGGGCATTTCAACTTCGCCAGTCTGGCAATCCGCGCAGCGGTCGGGTGGGCGGAGGTCGAACCGGAGTGGCCCAGAAACAGCAGATCGCAATTCGCTGCCTCGATTGCGATGACGATTTCCGCCGGCGTCAGCGGCCCGAACTCGGCATCGAGAAGCTCCACCTCGTGGCCGTCGTCGATCAGCGGCCCGGCGATCGACAGGAGCCCCAGGGGCGGAAGATGATCATCGGGAATACGGCTTCCGATGGCGGTATGCGGCGGATTGACAATCAATATCTTCATGGAAATCACTTCTCTTCTGCTGCCCGGCTCCAGAAGCGCAGGTGCCTTCGCAGAAATTCAGAAGTTTCGTGTGATTTCCCGGCAGACCGTCAGGAACATTTGTGCAGACCCGCCGGTCAGGCGGCCGCGATCACATGCGCGAACGACCCCATGACGGTGCCAATACGCAGCCCCATGTCCGCCAGCCCGGTTCCTTCCGCGTCTTCCGCCGAAAACAGCCGCTCCGCGGCACCTTCCGAAACGATGGAGGCGTAGTGGAACTCGTGCGCGGTCAGCGTACCGGACCAGGGATGGCCGCCAAGAGATTGGATCTTTCGATAACCCAGATGTCGCTTGCGGGCCTCAAATGAGGTTTCCAGCGGCAGGAGACCGAGCATCTCGTGGTGTTTTCCGTCCGCGTCGATCAGCCTGGTACCAAGGGTCATGTAGCCGCCGCACTCGCCGTAGATCAGTTTCTCGGCTTTTGCCGCTGACTGCATGCCCGCCTTGAAGCGCCCGGCACCCGCAAGCCGCCCGGCATGGAGTTCCGGGTAACCGCCCGGCAGATAAACGGCATCGGCATCCGTTGCCGGTGTCTCGTCGGCAAGAGGCGAAAAGAACGACAGCTCCGCCCTCTGTGAATGCCAGAACTCCAGTAGATGCGGATAGGCAAAGGCGAAGGCAACGTCCCGGGCAACGGCGATTTTCTGGCCCAGGGGAACAGGAAGGTTCAACTCCACGCTCCCGGAAGGCACGAGGCTTCCGGCAATTTCGTCCAGAGCCGCCAGATCCACATGCACCGCGCAAAGACTGGCAGCGTTTTCCAGAAATCGCTCCAGATCCACATGCTCCCCCGCCTGAACGAGGCCCAGATGCCGTTCCGGCAGCACAAGATCTTCCGAGCGCGGCAGAGCTCCAAGAACCCTGACGCCGAGCGGGTCGAGAGCACCGCGCAGCATCTTTTCATGCCGCGCGCTGCCGACCCGGTTGAGCAGCACACCGGCGATGGTCACATCGTTTCTGAAAGAGCGGAACCCGTGCACCACTGCCGCGACCGACTGCGCCTGCTTCGCGCAATCGACGACCAGCACAACGGGCAATCCGAGGTGAGCGGCGAGATCCGCCGCCGATCCCTTGCCGTTGGCTGCCCCGTCGAACAGACCCATCGCACCTTCAACGATCAGCAGGTCGTGCCCTTCGGCCCGGCTGGCCGCCAGGGCTTTCAGCGTTGCAGGCGACATCGCCCAGGCGTCGAGATTTATGCAGGGACCGCCGCTGGCGGCTTCATGGAATTTCGGATCGATGTAGTCCGGCCCCGACTTGGCGGAGGCGACCGAACGGCCCGTTTTCTTCAAGGCTCTGAGGAGCGCGAGCGTCAGGGTCGTCTTTCCGGCACCGGATGAGGGCGCCGCGACCAGCAACCCTCGTGCCATGGAGATGGTGCCGTTAACCGGCATCGCTGGATCGCTGGCCGGCCCTGACACCGAGCGGATCGGATACCAGCACCTTTCCGGAAAGCGCGCCGAGCCAGTCGAGCCCCTGGCGCAGGCGTACCACCTCGCCGACGCAGACGATGGCCGGCGGCTCGATACCTGCCGCCTCGGCTTCCGTGAAACAACGCCCCAGCGTCGTCTCCAGAACCTCTTGCCCGGACAGCGAGGCGTTGCACACGATACCCACAGGCTCGTCCACAGACCGTCCACCGGCGATCAGTTTGCCGGCTATGGTCTCAAGGTGCTTCATCGCCATGTACATGACGATCACCGGAGATCCCTTGGCGATGCCGTCCCAGTTGATTGCATCCGGCGTAAGACCCGTCTGGTCGTGGCCGGTCAGGAACGTCACCGCCTGGTTGCAGTCCCGGTGGGTGGCCGGAATGCCGGCATAGGCCAGCCCGCCGATCCCCGCCGTGATGCCCGGCACGATACGGAAGGGAATACCGGCCTCGACAAGACCCAGCGCTTCCTCGCCGCCCCGTCCGAACACGAAAGGATCGCCGCCCTTGAGCCGCAGCACCCGCTTGCCCTCGCGCGCATGATCGATCAGCTTCAGCGTGATGTCGCGCTGCTTCGGGCTCGGTTTGCCGCCGCGCTTGCCGGCATAATCGGTGACCGCGCCGGGTTTCACCCAGTCGAGGATGCTCTTGTCGACGAGTGCGTCGTAGACGACGACATCGGCCTGCCTGAGCCCGTTCAGGGCATGCAGCGTCAGAAGCCCCGGATCGCCGGGCCCGGCGCCTGCAAGCCATACCCAGCCAGGTTCGAAGACCGGCAGCCCTTCGGGCAGCGAATTGTTGTGTTCTTCACCGTTCATCGTTTCTCTTTACCCGGCCCCATAAAGACCGCCAAGCGATTCCACGAAACAAAACAAACCGATTCCGACATCTCTTTTGGTGATGCGGAATGAGGCCGCTTTCCACTATAGAGAACATATGTCGACGGATGAGGTGAAAGAACTCAGGCGGGGATGGACGACGGGCGCCTGTGCGACCGCGGCCGCAAAGGCTGCCTATACCGCACTCCTGACCGGCCATTTTCCCGATCCGGTGGAGATTACCCTGCCGAAAGGCGGCACCGCCGCCTTTGCCCTGACCCATCACACCCTGTCACAGGAAAGCGCCTCGGCAACCATCACCAAGGACGCAGGCGACGATCCGGATGTCACTCATGGCGCGCTGATCACCTCGACGCTTCGTATCCTGCCGGAAGGTTCCGGCGTCCGGTTCAAGGCCGGCGAAGGCGTCGGCACGGTAACCCGGCCCGGCCTGCCTATCCCGCCCGGCGAACCCGCCATCAATCCTGTGCCGCGCCGGATGATGCAGACGGCAGTCGATGAGGTTGCCACCGCGCGCGGCGCGTCCGGCGACGTTGAGATTGAGGTCTCGATCGAAGGCGGCGCGGAGCTTGCACAAAAGACCATGAACCCGAGGCTCGGTATCGTCGGCGGCCTGTCGGTCCTGGGGACGACCGGCATCGTCCGGCCCTTTTCCTGCGCGGCATGGATCGCCTCGATCCACCGGGGCATCGACGTTGCCCGCGCCATCGGCCTGACCCACGTGGTCGGGGCGACCGGCGCTTCCTCGGAAGACGCCGTGCGGGAGCGCTATGATCTGGACGAAACGGCCTTCCTCGACATGGGCGACTTTGCCGGCGGATTGCTGAAATATCTGCGCAGCCACCCGGTGGGAAGGCTGACGCTGGCGGGTGGTTTTGCCAAGTTCACCAAGCTCGCCCAGGGCGCGCTCGATCTTCATTCCGCCCGCAGTTCGGTGGATTTCGCCTTCCTGCAGGACCTGCTGCGGGAAGCCGGAGCAGATGACAGCCTGATTGCGGACGCGGGCGTGGCCAACACGGCCAAGGAAGTGCTCGACCGGGCACTCGCCGAAGATGTCGACCTCTCGGCCCTGCTCGCCCGGCGCACAAAGGACGCCGTACGACAGATCCTGCGGGATGCACCGGTCGACGTGGAGGTGCTGATCACGGACCGCAGGGGCAAGGTCCTGGGAGAATGCGGCTTTGACGGCGGGACCTGACCATATCCTCCTGCTGGCGGGCACGAGCGAAGCCCGGCTCCTGGCAAGGAGACTGGCGGAGCGTTTCCCAACCGTGCGGATCACCGCCTCCTTCGCGGGCGCGGTCAAGGCCCTGCCGGATCTGGGCGTTCCAACCCGGGTCGGAGGCTTCGGCGGCGTGGAGGGCCTCTCCGATTACTTGAAGAAAGAGAAGGTTTCGCTGGTCATCGACGCGACCCATCCCTTTGCCGCCCGGATGAGCCGCAACGCCTGCCTTGCGGCGGAAACGCTTGGCCTGCCACTGATCCGGCTGGAGCGCCCGGCCTGGCAACCCGTCCCCGGCGACACCTGGATTTCCGTTTCCTCACTGGAGGAAGCCGCGGCCGTTCTGCCTTCAGGGGCTCGCGCCTTCCTGGCCATCGGCCGCAAGGACATTCATCTTTTCGCGCACCGGCACGACATTCACGGCCTCGCCCGGATGATCGAACCGCCGGAACCGCCGCTGCCGGACGCGTGGGACCTGATCCTGCAGCGCCCCCCGCTTTCGTCCGGCGAAGAAATCGCCCTCTTCAAGGATCACCGCATCACCCATGTCGTTGCCAAGAACAGCGGCGGCGACAGCTCCCACGCCAAGATCGAGGCCGCGCGGCATCTCGGCCTGCCGGTGATCATGGTCGAGCGTCCGGATCCGGGGAACGCACAGACGGTCGCCGACATCGCAGCCGTTTTGCGTGAAGCGGAAAAAATACTGGACTGATTTGTTTCGTCCAAAGGACGGCGAGACCTATTCGGCCCCGGTTTCTTTCGCTTCCAGGCGGGAGGGATCGCGTTTCAGCTTCCAGAGCGCAAGGAAAAAGCGTGGAATGCCGATCACATAGCGCCGGAACAGCCTGCGCGGCTCCTGCAGCAGGCGGAACAGCCACTCCAGACCGACGGCCTGCACCAGCCCGGGTGCCCGGACGACCGAACCTGACATGAAGTCGAACAGCGCCCCGACCCCGATTGCAACCGGCACAGTCAACCTATGGCGGTTCTGGACGATGAAGGTTTCCTGCCGCGGATTGCCCATGGCGACCAGCACCAGATCCGGCTCTGCCCGGTTGATTTCCTCACAGATCCCGCCGCAATCGTTCATGTCGAAATAGCCGTTCCGCACACCGACGACACTATGGCTCGGAAAAGTCTTCCCGATGTGCTCTTTTGCCCGTTGGACCTGCATTTCCTGCGCACCGAGCAGAAATATCCGCAGAGGCACATCGATATTTCCAAGGATCCGCGGAACCAGGTCGGTGCCGTTCAGGTTTTCCGGAAACTTTTCGCCGTGAAGATACCGGCTGGCCAGATTGAGGCCGACGCCGTCATTGAACAACGTCATGCGCTCCAGGATGCCGGAATAGGACGGATCGTCCAATGCCGACAGGACGGTGTGCGCGTTGCAGATGGCAATGTCGAGCGGCTGCCGGGTTTTAACCGAAGAGCGGACGAGATCGATGACCTCCCCAGATCTCGCGCGTCTGATCGCAAGTGGGCCGATTTGACAGATTTTCCAGAATTGCAGAAGGCCAACTGCTTCGACATTCTTTGCAAACATTTGCGCGACGCACCCTGCAACATGAAAAAATAGAGACGCGTTGATAACTGGCGCAAACATTATCTGGAATGAAATTAAATTAAGTTAATGCCCATGCAAGAAAAGTATCGAAATATGCGAATAATACATAATTGAAATTCTGTTTCGAATTACATATTCATAATTTTCAGAGAGCTGACGTAAAGTTATAGATTTTTAATGAAGAAATTTCATTTCCCACCAGGAAAATCGGCAGATAAAGTCGTTGATTTCGACATGGAAATTTCGATTGTTGTGGCTGCTGATCACGCACCGAACGGCAAATCGGATGCAACCGAACGCTGATTGCCGCTTCTATGAACTTTGTATTCAGGGTACGCAAGAATATCGCCGTAAATCTCGTGATACTCACGTGCAACGTTTGTCCATGAGTACTCCTGAACGGTATCGATTACCGCCTGTCGGAGCGACGCGAAATTACTTTCCACGGTCTCGTGCAACCGACCTATTTGCTCAGCTGCCTTGAGTGGATTTGAAAAATCACAAAGCGTGACGTTTTTGTGTTTGTCGGCAAATGCCGTGTAAGCCCCGTTGGGTTGCACAACCGGCATCAGACCGGCACTCATAGCTTCTACAAGAGCGAGGCCAAATCCTTCGTATTCGGAGGCGCTCATGAAATAGGTCGACCGCCGCAGCGCCTGGCGAATTTCCGACGCCGGCAACCCGACCTGGATTGTGACGTTGCTTTGCAACCCGAGGGCTTCCACCATGAATTTCAGGTCGTCTTGGGAAACGTCATAAGGAACACCGAAAATATCCAGTTTCCATTCCGGTTGCCTGACCACCAAGGCGGCAAAAACGGTCAACAGATTGTCCAGCCGCTTGTTGTTGGAAAAGCGTCCCAGCGTCACCGCGTGCCGGGCAGGCGACTGAGAGCCGGCATCCCGATATTTCTCCACATCCACGCCGTTCATCACGAGTCGCACGCGGTCTGCCGCAATCGTCTCAAAGCGCTCTTGATCGCTTTCGCTACAGCAGACGACAGCGCCATATCCCCTTGCGGACTGTTTGGTGAGCGTCCTGAACCAAAGCTTCTTGAGGTTTGCGTGGGCGGTGGTGTGAAAAAACCCGCCGTGTGTCGTTACCAGCATGGGCTTGCGGTGCAGCGACCGGGTAGCCGCCAACGCATCATAGGCAAAATCTATCGCGTGCACGTGTATCAGGTCGGCCGATTTAACCGCTCCAAGAAGGCCCGGCATGACGGGATATTTCGACGAGCCCCAATAGGGCAACCTGTCGATCCGGACACCATCCAATGTTTCACTCTTCGGCAATCGGTTTTGCGGAGACGTGAATATCCTGTCGCAGGTCACAACGCGCACTTTGCCGAAGACAGACCGTTGCTCCGCGGTCAGTTTGGCGACGAATTCCTCCAAGCCCCCAACACCCGGATAACTTTGCCGGACAACGTGCACGATTTCCATGTCACCGAATTGCGGCAATAGAGACATTTTACCTCGAAAAATGTTATCCGTTACAAGGAACACGCCGCATCTTGAAGGGCCCCGGAATCCTACCTGTAAAAAGGAAATGAACCTTTAGCGGTTGAGGGACATTTTTATTAAAATTGTTCACGTCCGTGGGTTGGACGGGCAATCATGAACCGCCTCGCCTCCTGCGCTGGAAGCTCCGAGGTTACTTCTGGCTAAGAACTTGCGAGGTAATTTCAATGAACCCGCTGAAACACGTCGGATCCATATGTCTTGACTGATACTCGCCGCAGAAACCGACCTCTGATATTGCATCTGAGTGCGGACTTTCCCGATCCCCACAGAGACCGTACAACCACTGCCATCGAACGCCTTATCCAAGGCGTGCCCGAAGCCGACCACATCGTCGTTTCCCTTCACCGAAGCAGCCACCCGTTGAAGACCCATTTCACGGACTGCGGACAGGTCAACGGCGTAAGATTGGTCGCCTTCCGTTACTTTGCACTTCCGTTTGCAGTGATGCTCGCACCATTCATGCAAGGCGTCGCACGTCGCGTGATGGAGTTTCTTCAAAGGGAAGAACTGCAACCGGATGTGATTCATGCGCACAAATTCGCCTTCGAGGGAATTTCCGCGCTTTGGCTTCTCGACAGGCTGGGATCCGATACAAGGCTTCTGGTATCGGTTCGGGGAGAGGCAGACAAAAAGGTCTTATATTTCAAACCGAACTATAGGCGCCTCTTGCGCCGCATAGCGGAGCGGGCCAGCGTGATCTATTACGTGTCGGCCTGGTTCAAGCCGGCTTTTCATCAGGCACTTTCCATCGATCCTGCAAAGGAACGTCTCCTGCCGAATATTGTCGGCAACGCATCACCCAAGGTTACTTCCGAACCGGCCGAGGAAAAATTCGTCTGTGTTCTGAACCTGGACATCCGCAGGAGAAAGGGCCTGAAGGACCTTCTCGAAGCTTTTTCAAGGTTTCGTGAAAAACATCCCGGCGTCGGTCTCGATCTCATCGGCTCTGGAACTCCCGAGAGCGTCAAGGATGTTGAGGCCCAGGTCAACCGGCTTGATCTGCAGGAGGCGGTGCAACTGCTCGGCCCCATGTCCGGCGCGGAGCTTTTCAAGAAACTTCCCCGTTATCTGGCTCTGCTTTTGCCGAGCTACAACGAGACCTTCGGAATGGTCTATGTCGAAGCTCTTTTTGCCGGAATTCCGATCCTCTATGGCCGCGACACGGGTATCGACGGCTATCTTGAGGGGATAAAGGCGGGCGTTGCCGCAACACCCGGAAATATTGACCAAATCGAAAGCGGCATCGTCCGGCTCTACGAGGAAAACACATCTTTCCGGGAAGAAATAGCGAGCGCGGAAGGGCTTCTGTTTGATCGGTTCGCTCCTTCAGCCATACTGGAGCGCTACCGAAAAGATCTCTCTTTTCTCACGACCGCCCGACAGGCGCCGGATGAGCCAACATGAAACTCAAGAGGAGTGTTCTTTGGTCATCGATCATCCTGGGTGTTGTCGCAGCATTCATTGCTACCGCATTCGACCCGGGAGATAGCCGCGGCAGCCGAAACACGACGCAAACAGCGGCGAAGCAAACTGCCGGCAAACTGCACCTGCCCCGCTTCAGGCGCGGCATCAATCTTTCCAACATGTTCGGATTTTCCGTTCGAGATCCGTCACGGCCAGGTCACTATCTGTGGCCGCCCTTTCAAGGCGCATCGGTCAAGGTGTCCGACGGCGAGATCGACCGCCTCGTCGCTCTCGGTTTCGACTTTGTCCGTCTGCCGGTGGACGCAGGCCCGTTTCTTGCAGCCAGTGCGCCGGAACGGCGACTTTTGCTCGACGATCTCAAGACGGCCGTGCTCAGGCTGCTCGACAGGCGTCTTTCCGTTCTGGTGGACATGCATCCGGCCAATTATGCATCTGCCTGGCAACCGAAAGACATCCTGAAAGATCCGCATGGTCCGGCGTTTCAGGCGTACCAGGACTTCCTTGTCGACGTCGCCAAGCGGTTAAGGGACCTGCCACCAACGGAGGTGGCGCTGGAACTGATGAATGAACCACAACCCGCCTGCAGCAGAGATGACGGCGAAGACTGGACCATTTCACAAAAGAGGCTCTATGACAGCCTTCAACCGATTGCACCGGATCTTCCGATTGTCCTTTCCGGCCCATGCTGGTCTTCCATTGACGGTGCAATCCGTCTCGATCCCGCACAATTCGGCAAGAACACGTTGATCGATGTACACTTCTACGGTCCGCACTCCTTTACACACCAGTCGATAAGGTGGGCATCGGTACCGCTGAGATATATTGCCGGGCTGACCTACCCGTCGACCGAAGGAAACGTCGAAACCACTGAACGCCTGACAAAACGGCATCTCGCCAATCTTGCGGCGAACGGCACAGAACTCCCGGACGACGCCTTCGACCAGGCCAGGCGTGGAATTCGGGAATATTACCTCCTGAAAAAACCCGATTTACGATACATCCAGGACCGTTTCGACAAGCTTTCCGATTGGGCGGATAGCAATCAGATCGATCCGTTCAGGATCGTGATCGGAGAATTCAGTGCAATTCGCCGTCCTGACGGTATCCCGGAAGACGGCAGCCGGTTAAAATGGCTTGCGGATGTCCGCAATACTGCTGAAGCCCACGGTTTTGGCTGGGCTCTTTGGGACTACCGCGAAGGTTTCGGTCTATTGACGGATAACAATTCCAGGGCAATCGATCATGATATGGTGAAAGCGTTGGGTCTGAACACCGACGCGCTGTCAAAAACCGGCAGTCCATGACACCGCAGCTTCCGGAACTGCATTGGTTTGCGCGCCTTGAAACCTCGCTCCGGCGGAAAGGAAACTTTTGGACAACTACCGCGTCGAACATCCATCGTTGAGAACCGGTCTCCACGGAAGGTCTATTCTGGACCGGGTCTTCGATTGGATACCGGTGGTTATCCTTGCATATCCGATATTGCTTTCCCCGTTCATCATCCAGTTCACGAACAATGGCGGATCTGACAACAACATTGCCGCCTCGAAATCCAACCTCCTCAATCAGCTGTTCTGGATCGGCCTCTTCGGGCTGACGCTGATATCGGCGGGACGCCGCTTGCTTCAGATGGAGAGGTTTCTCAAGAGCCCGGTGTTCTGGATGACGATGTTGTATCTGGGTCTCGCCCTTGCCAGCGTGACGTGGTCGCCGGTGCCCGGAATTGCCTTCAGGCGTCTCGTTCTGCAGGCAATCATCGTCCTTTGCCTGGTCTTCTCCATCTCTTGCAGCGACGACATACGCGCCCTTTTCAACCGGCTCGTGACGCTGATGTCGGTCGTTGTCCTGATGAACGCCGCCGCGGTCGTGGTCCTCCCTCCGACACCGCTCGGTTATGCGGGCCTTTATCCGCAAAAGAACGGCCTTGGTGCCGTCATGGCGATTGCCTTCCTGTTCTGCCTTTACGGACTGATGATCTCTCGCGGTTGGAAGCGGTTGGGGATGGTGATCGTCCTCACCCTCGCGTTCGGCCTGCTGTTGCTCAGTCAATCCAAGACATCTCTCGGCCTGGCGGTTCTCTTGCCCGTGCTGGCCTATCTGCTCGTAGGTACAGCCTATCTGCTCCGGATCAACGCCGCCTTTCTGCTCCTGTTCGGATTGGCGTTCGCGGTGGTCCTGTGGTCCTTCTTCTCGTCCGTGACCCGCTTCGACTTCACCGACCTGTCCCTGCTCCTGTTCCACGACGAAACCTACACGGGACGAACCGTCATTTGGGCGTTTGTCCTAGACGTCATTTCCCGGGCTCCTTTCTTTGGGCAGGGATATTCCTCCTTCTGGGCGATCGGATCGGATTCGATCGTGTTCCGTGAAGCACCCGGCTTCGTTGTATCTCTGCTGCAGGCTCACAATGGCTACCTGGATGTTCTTGTCGAAACCGGGGCCGCAGGCCTGTCCCTGTTGCTGCTCCTGATCCTGGCAGCCTGTTTCACGGTAGCCAGAACAGTGCCGCAAGAACGGCAAATCGCTTTCCTGTGCTATTCGCTCATCCTTTTCGCAGTCAGTCACAACATGCTCGAAAGCAGCTGGTTTCGCGGTTTCTCGATGAACTGGCTGATATTTCTCCTGGCGGGGCTTGTACCCGCAGCAGCCCTGGCGCGTCGCAAGTAGCGGATGGATACGGCTCCCGGTACCGATACTGCAACGCATGTTAGCGGTTCGCTAACCATAACTATTTAAATTCTATATGATAAACAGCAACCAAGTTCCAAGGTAAGTTCAAGTGAACGCCAACCATGCGCATGACCGTTCTCATTCTGTGCAAGATGTCCGGAATGCCGACAGTGTCGCGCTGGATATTTTTGCGATCATTCAGGTGTTGCGCCGCCGGTTATTGTTTGTGTTTCTGGTCGCCCTTGTATTTGTCATCGGAACCGCAGTCCTCTCTCTCAAACTGACCCCGATTTACCAGGCAACCACTCAGGTGCTGTTTGATCCCACAGTTCGGCAACCGTTTGACGATCCGAACAGCCCGACAAGAATCGGTCAGGGAACGGAACTCATCGACAGCCAGATATCGGTTATCCAGTCCGATGCAGTGCTCCGGCCGGTGGTGCACGCCAACAATCTTGCCAAGGATCCCGTTTTCGGCACCCAAACGTCACCCGGTGTATTGAGTGGTCTGTTCGGTTTTCTGCACGCCTCTTCCGACGCCAGGCAAGAATCGCTTGAAGCTCAGGAAACCCAGTCAATTGAAGCCCTTTACAAGGCCACCTCGGTAAAACGCGTAGGCCAGAGCTATGTGATCAACATCTCGGTGGAATCGCCCAACCCGACACAAGCGGCCGTTCTCTCAAATGCGATTGCCGAAAGCTATCTTTCCGACCAGAGCCGGCAGATCGGCCGGGCTTCCAAGGAAGCCGCGTTCCAGATCGATGACAGGCTGATCAGTCTACGTGAAAGGCTCCGGCAAGCCGAATCCGAGATCCAGAAGTTCCGGGCTCAAAACAAGCTGCAAAGCTCGGCGGAAGGAAGATTGCTTACGGAACAGGAACTCGCAGGCCTGAACACCAGTCTTATCGCGGCGCGTACTTCGCTGGCGGAAGCCAACGCAAAGTATCAGCAGATTCAGAATATTCTGAAGCAAGGAATCGATGCGGAAGCCATCGGGGACGTGGTCAACTCGACAACGATATCGCGCCTGCGCGAACAATACGCCGTCGCGGCCAGAAACGAAGCCGACCTGCTGGCGGATCTTTTGCCGTCGCATCCATCGGTGCTGCGGGCTCGTTCCCAACTGAACCGCATCCGCAGTCTTATCCAGGAAGAAGTCAAACGCATCGCGGCCTCCACGAAGATCGATGTGCAGGTCAACCAGGAGCGCGTCGCCAATCTTCAGCGGCAGATCGATACCGCGAGGACGATGAGTGATGTCGATGAGACGGCGTCCATCAAGTTACGTGAACTGGAAACCGAAGCGCAGGCAACCCGGGCTCTATACGAAGTTGCCCTCGGCAAGGCCAAAGAGATCTCGGAACTCGATCAGGTGGTCCTGCCCAATGTCCGCATCATCACACCAGCGGTCGCTCCCGACAGCCCCGACTGGCCGAAAAAGAAGATCATGGTCCTTCTGGCCGGTATTCTCGGGATGCTCGTGGGTACCGGGCTGGCTGTCGGCGGCGAAGCAATCGAGATCGCCAAGAAGCGCCTGATACCGCCGATTTCCGAAGAAACTTTTCACGCGCCGCCCATCGCTGTCGATGTTCACCCTTCTCCTGGCCCTGCACCGAAAAGGGCGGCCGAGACCGAAGCGTTCCGCAAGCGCATGAGATCCATTCCCGTCGCCGGCACCGACACTGGCTTCAAAGCGATCAGCGACCTTGCATGGTTGACGAACGGGCGCGAAATCGGCGACATCAAACCGCTGACGGAGGAAGACATTCTTGCTGTTCAGGATGCCGTTGACCAGTATTACTCGCATCTCAACGGTCCAAACCGGCATTTCGGCCAAGGCATCGACCGGATACTGCAGGGCGTTCTCCAGACACCCGAAACTGAAGGTACCCGGATCGTATTTTTCACGTCTCCTGATTTTGGCCAAGGCCAAACGATAACTGCGTTTGCTCTCGCGCTTGGAGCAGCAAGACGATCTTTTCGTGTTCTTCTTGCAGATGCCGAACCCAACCAGCGCCTGCTCAGCAACGATCTGAGTCTGGACGACGATGACTACAACGGTGACCTGAGGCACCGCGTCGTCGACTATGACGAGCTGGGAATTTCTTTTGTTTCTCTCGTTGCCGGCAAACCGAAATACAAGCGCCAGTGCGTTGATATTCGAGAGGCCCTGGAATTCGCCAGACTGTGCCAGGACTATGACTTGGTGATCATAGACGGCGTGGTCTTGCCGCTTCTTGCCGAAGGAGATTCACTTGCCGGCCTCTCGAGTGCGTTCGTCGTGACCATCTCCGAAAGCAAGGAATCTCAGTTTTCAATGCCTATCCTCGCCGACGAAATTTCGACACTCACCAAAGGCAAACCAACGGCATTCGTGCGAACGATGACCAACAAGTCACCTTCGTTCCATCACACGCTGCAATCCTAGGCCAAATCCCCAAGGCCCCGTCGACACGTCCTCAGCCAGCGAAAGCGCTGAACCGGTCAACCAGCTACCCGGCCGACGGTTCCAAGGAACCGCTGTAGCTGGTTCAGGAGTTCCTCCCGGGCCGCGACGGGCGTCAGATTGTGGTCTGCATCCGGAATGAAATGACATTCCATGTTCGGGAACCGATCCAATCCACGCCGGTCGCTGCCGAACCAGTCGGTGAGCTCGATCAGGCCCCGGTCGTTTTCACTGTAGATCAAACAGACGGGTATTTTGCGTTTCCGCAAATCCTTCAGCCTGGTGAAGAGAACCTGCTTCAGACGGTGATGTCTGGAAAGGCTTCCGAGAACAGGGGCTAATTTCCGATCCAGCTTTTGCGTCAATGCTGAGGCAAATTTCCTCGACGCTTTCTTGAGATTGATTTGGGCTGAAAACAGCTTTTTGAGAGATTGCCTGTCGAAAACGCGCCGACTGTAGGATTCGAGCGATTGTATCGGTTCCCGGATAGCCTCATCGACGTCCAGATCTGGGTCCCAGACCAGTTTGCGCGGGTTGACCAGGAAGGCGGCATTCACTTCCGGCTCGAGCGCGGCTGCCAAAAGACCCAGATAAGCGCCGCTGCACCTGCCGAACAAGATGATCCTTTGTACCCTGTGTTCCGATTTCAGCCAGTCGATCGCCGCCCGGACATCATCGACCTGCGTGTCCGAGTAAAGAACCTGCTGTCTTTGCGCCGGCCAATACCGGCTTTCCCCGATGCCTGCCAGATCCATCCTCAGGGAGATATACCCTTCGGAGGCCAGCTTGCGCGAGAAGTCGACAAGCATCCGGGCCCAGCCGATGGAATGGTCATAACCTGAATTCAGAAACAACACCGCTGTGGCCGGACTTTCGCCCACCGGCCGCGAACAGGCCCCAAAGAACATTCGCTCAGGTCCAAAACGGATCAGGGTTTCCCGGACACCCGAAACAGGTTCAAAGGCTGATGCAAAGGTGATTGCCGAAACCGCGCTGGTTTGCTGTACAGTGAAATTCGAGACGACCCAGTTCAGGACCTTTTCGATTGCGGCCGACGGCATCGCCGAAAGCGTCGGATCGGACACATAATCCGCATATCCGTCGAAAGTCTCCCGGTCACACAGCACACCTGCGGCCTGGAGATATTCCGCCAGTTTGGCGTCGCCTGCATGGTCGTTGCGCTCGAGCAGCAGCGTTTTAACCGCGGCTGGTGCATCCCCCTTCATCAGGTTGAGCGACTTGATTTCATCCGCAGTCGCCGCGGAAAGTACGAAGCCGCCCGCCATGAGCCCCCCTTGCGGGCCATCGGTGGCACTCACCAGAAAAGTCGGCTTGGTCATCGCCGTCCATGCGGCCAGCTCACGCAGGTAGGCTCTCCCTTGACTGACGGGCGCCATCATCACCAGGCCGGCAACGTCTTCTTCCCGGCAAAGGTCGGCAGCAAGCGTTCCCCCGATGCCCTGGCCGATGACCAGAACGCTGTCGGCGTCAGTAAGCCTAAGCAACTCCGAAAGGGCTTTTCGAACAGATGTCCGCCACGCCGAGCTGTCATCCAGTTCGCTGCCAACGCCAGACGAATGCCCCGTGGACGGATAGTCGAACCGCAGGCACGGATAGCCTGCTGCAGACAGTTTCTCACCGAGCAATCTGAACGTCTTTCTCGAGCACAGCTCCTCATAACCCCAAGGGCTCAGAAGCAGCACCGCGGTCCGTCCTCCGGCAGGGTGGAAAAACCCGGCGAGACCGTCGAACACAATCGGTTGAGCCGGTACGAACGGTGCTTGTGCCGCACCGGTTGAAACGCTGCTTTCAGGAACTCGCTGATTCATCTCTGTCTGGAGACCCCTGGAATTACATTACCCGGCAAATTTGCTCAGGGCGGGTTCAGGGCATAGTGCCGATATTTTCTGAGGTATTCTTTAATATTGTTGCAGGATTCTCCGGCACAATGCGTCATCCCGACAACCGTCGCGGCCCGCTACCTACCTTTGTCCTGGAACCGAGACCCAATGGAAAAGATCTTCGTGGCAATCGCCAGCATCGGCCGCCCGTCGCTGATCGTCACCCTCCGGTCTCTTGCCGCATTGCCGGAACGGGAAAACTCGACGCTGGAAATCCTGATCGCCGACGACTCCCGGAACGGTGCTGTTGCAGAGCTCCTGGCCAAACATCCGGTCAAGGATCTGAAGATCAGGATATTAGGTGTTCACAGCGGCAACATCTCCACCGCCCGGAACGCCTTGCTGGATGCGGCAAAAGGCGACTGGCTGATTTTCGTCGACGACGATGAATGGGTGGAGCCGGACTGGCTGGAGAGACTGTTCGCCTGCCAGGAGGATTTTGACGCGGATGTTGTCATCGGCCCTGTCCGGCCCGAATACCCTGAAGATGCCCCGGGCTGGATCAGGAAAGCGAATCCGCTTTACCACGACTGGGGTCACCGGGGTAAAAGGCTCCAAACCGGCAGGGGTGGAAACACATTGGTCCGGACCGGTCTCATTCGCGAGTTGAACCTTCGATTTGATGAAGTCTACGGCCGCACCGGAGGTGAAGACACCCAGTTCTTTGCCACTGCGGCGACCAGGGGCGCCAGGATATTCGCAACGGACGATGCCATAGCGCATGAACACGTGCCGCCGGAACGCCTGACCACTGCCTATATTCTCAGCAGGGCCGTGCGCTCGGGCCAGTCTTACGCACAAATGCGGCTGAACACCCGGCACGGATTCGTTTGGCGCAGCATTTTTGCGGCCGACGCGTTCCTGAAATACTGCGTTGCCGGGTTACTCGCGATCTCGACAAGACTGTTCGACCGCGCCCGCTCCTTCCGTATGCGCCAGAAGGCCGCCCTCAATGCCGGAAAACTGCGGGCCGTACTCGACCTGCCTCTCGCGGAACTTTACCGGCGCCCGGACTGATCCGGGTCCGAACAGCGGACGGTGTCCTCTATATCCTGTACCGGAGCCGTCTCAGACTTGCGAAAAGCGTGCCGCGAACCTTCTGCCTGAAAGCAAGACATGGCTTCAGATCCAGATCCGGCCTGAAAGCCCCGGTAACTGACCAGCGCGGGCAAAACCAGGCTCCGTCAAGGGAAAGCCCGGAAGTGCTTGTATATATCCGGCGATAGCCGGCCTCCTTGAGATGACTTAGGACATTCCTGTCGAACGCGCCGAACGGGACCGCGGCCTGCGTCACCGCCACCCCGGTCACGTCTTCGATTTTCCGTCGTGCATCGTAAAGCTCTCTGCGATACGCGGCCGCATCGAGTTTTCGCCAGTCCACG
>JBNKGB010000038.1:0-37803 GCA_050289605.1 Roseibium sp.
ATCGAGGTGGACTACGAGGTGCTTCCCCACGTCATCGACGTGGACGACGCGATCAAGCCGGACGCGGTCGCGATCCGCCCCGGAGCCGCGGACTATTCGGTGCCCGAGGGTTCGCCGCCCAACGTGGTGCGCTACTTCGAATTCGGCCACGGCGATACGGAGGCCGAATTTGGCGAAGCCGATCTCGTCATGGAGAAGACCTACAAGACCGAAGCCACCCACCAGGGCTATATCGAACCGCATGCCTGCCTTGGGCAGCTGGGCGAGGACGGCAAGGGCGAGATGTGGGTCTGCACCCAGGGCCACTGGTACATCCGTCGCATGTGCACGGCCGTGCTCGGTCTCGAAACCGCGCAATTGCGCGTAACGCCGTCCGAGATCGGCGGCGGCTTCGGCGGCAAGACGACGATCTTCATGGAACCGCTGGCGCTGGCGCTCTCCCGCAAGGCGGGCGGGCGTCCGGTCAAGCTGGTGATGAGCCGCGCCGAAGTGCTGCGGGCCACGGGCCCCACGGCCTCGGCTTCCATGGACGTCAAGATAGGCATGAAGAAGGACGGCACGATTACAGCAGCGGAAGTAGACTTCCGCATGCAGGGCGGCGCTTTCCCCGGTGCGCCGGTCGACATGGCGCTCTATTGCGCCTTCGCCGCCTACAAGCTGCCGGCCCTCAAGGCGGTCGGCTATGACGTCCTGGCCAATCGGCCCAAATGCGCGGCCTACCGGGCGCCGGGATCGCCGAATGGGGCCTTTGCGGTTGAAAGCCTGGTCGACGAGATGTGCCGGGACCTGGGCCTCGATCCGCTGGATGTCCGGCTGAAGAACGCCGTCCGGGAAGGCGACACGGCAAGCTATGGGCCGAAGTTCGGCAGCATCGGCCTGGTGGAGGTTCTGGAGGCAACCAAGGCTCATCCGAACCTTGCCGCGCCGCTTGGCCCCAATCAGGGCAGAGGCATCGCGACCGGCTACTGGTTCAACCATGGCGGGGAAACTTCCGTCTCCATGGCGATCTCGGAAGACGGAACGGCTCAGGTTTCCATCGGGACGCCGGATATCGGCGGCCTGCGCGCCTCCATTGCGCTGATGACAGCGGAGACCCTCGGCATCGCTTATGAGGATGTCCGGGTCAACGTCGTGGAAACCGGCGCGCTCGGCGTCAACGAGCCGACCCACGGCAGCCGTGCCACCTTTGCCAGCGGCAAGGCGGCTGTGGAAGCGGCAGGCCAGGCCATCAAGGAGATGTGCAAACGCGCTGCGAGCAAGTGGGGCATCGATCCCGAGGCGGTCGAATGGATCGACGGGGCGGCCTGTCCCGCCGGCCCGAACGCCGGAAAGTTCGAACCGATGACCATCAAGGAGATCGCGGCGAACATGGGCTCGACGGGCGGGCCGATCTCGGGCCACCACGAATCCGTGCCAGGCGGTGTCGGCGCCAGCTTCGGCACCCATGCCGTGGATGTCGAGGTCGACCCGGAAACCGGCCGCGTCACCATCCTGCGCTATCTCGTGGTGCAGGATGCCGGCCGCGCGATCCATCCGTCCTACGTGGAAGGTCAGTACCAGGGCGGCGCCGTTCAGGGCATCGGCTGGGCGCTCAACGAGGAATACGTCTATGGAGAGGACGGACGGCTTCAGAACCCGGTCTTCCTGGACTACCGTATTCCCGTGGCCTCCGACCTGCCGATGATCGACACGGTCATCGTGGAAGTGCCGAACCCGGGACATCCCTACGGTGTGCGCGGGGTTGGCGAGACGGGGATCACGCCGCCGCTTCCTGCGATCGCCAACGCGATCCATGACGCGACCGGCGCGCGCCTGCGCCATCTGCCGATGTCGCCCCCCAAAGTGCTCGCCGCCCTCAAGGCGGTCGGCAACGCGTAGGCGGGGAACCGCTGAAAGGAACTGCAATGGTCAAGGTCAATCTATGGTCCGGACTGACGCGCTTCGCGGGCGGTGAGGCGGCCATTTCCGTCGAAGCCGCGACCATCGGCCAGATGCTGGATGCGCTTGTGAAAGCGCATCCGGGTCTCGGCCCCGCGATCGAGGCCGGCGTCTCCATCGCAATCGACGGCGAAATCGTCACCGGCGGCCACCACATGAAAATCGCACCCGGCAGCGAAGTCCACCTTCTGCAGCAGATGAAGGGCGGATAGCCGCCACGAGACAGGCAAACATGATTGATTGCCATGGGGGCGGTCCGGCACGCCTCGACGTCATGTCGTGCCCGGGAGCTTCTCCAGACGATCAATCTGCCGGGTAATGGCTGTCCGCTCCCGTCAACGGGGCAAGTTGATGGAATTGGCGACTTCCATGAGCCTCGGAGCGATTTCCGAGTGAACGCGGTCGAGTGACCATTTCAGGGAGGACACAGAACACTGCACCGTTCCGGCCACCTTGCGGGTGCGGTCGAAGACCGGTGCTGCGATACCGATTTCGTTGATGATGTTCTGGCTGATGGTGATGCCGTATCCCTGCTGCGCGGCCTCCTCCACTTCCCTGGCAAGCAGGGACCGGTCTGTGACCGTGCGCGGTGTGATCTGGTCGATGGGCCAGGTTTCAAGCGCTATCCGGCGCTCCTCTTCACTCATATGGGCCAGCATGATGCGGCCGGAGGAGGAACTCAGCGCCTGAACCTTGTTGCCGATCAGCATGGCCGAGAAGCTGGTGAGCTGGGTGGGGATGCGGATGACATAGATGATGTCGGTGCCGGCGGGCCTCGCCGCGTTGATCCGCTCGCCGAGATCGCGGCTAAGATCGATCAGCTTCGGCATGGCAAGCTGGACGAAGGGATCGGACCACAAATAGGCGGCCGCGAGCTCCAGGAACTTCACGGACGGCCGGAACCGCCTGCTTTCCGGGTCCTTCTCCAGATAGCCGGTCTTGTGCAGCGTGTTGGTGAAACGCTGCGCCGCGCTCTTGTCCAGGCCAACGATGTCGGCAAGTTCCGTCAGGCCCAGTTCGGTGCGGTGCGCATTGAAGGCCGCCATGATCCGCAGTCCCTTTTCCAGGGAACCGACGAACAGCGTGTCCTGTTTTTCCTTAGTCTTTTTCGCCACTTCTTTAGCCATGCCTGCCTTTACGGCAGCGAGCGCTTGACAAAGCGCGCGCTTAAAATACACTGAATGAATATACGATATGTCGTATCATATAATAATACAAGAAAAATCAACCAGAGGGTCGGCTACGGGCCGGTTTTGAACAGATGAAACCATTCATAGCGACAGGTGTAATCGCTCTCACCGCCGCGCTCTCCTGCGGTCAGGCGTATGCGAACAAGTCGGACGACACACTTCACACTGCCTTTTCGAAGGAACTGGAATCTGTCGATTTCTATTTTAATTCGGCACGCGAAGGCGTCATGCTCTCACGCCAGGTCTGGGACGGGCTTGTGTACCGCGACCAGAAAACAGGGGAATATGTCGGCAACCTGGCCTCGTCCTGGAAGTGGATCGACGACACAACCCTGGAATTTAAGCTGCGTGAAGGCATCACGTTCCACAACGGTGAGGAATTCGATGCGGACGACGTGGTCTACACCGTCAATTTCGTCGTCAATCCGGACAGTCATGTTGTTGTGCCCGGCAACGTCGACTGGATGAAGGGCGCCGAAAAGATCGACAAGTACACGGTCCGCATCCATACGGACGGCCCGTTCCCGGCGGCTCTTGAATATCTCTCCGGCCTCGTGGCGATCTATCCGAACGAATACTATGCCGAAGCCGGTCCGTCCGGCATGGCTCTCAAGCCGGTCGGAACCGGCCCCTACAGGGTGGAGAGCGTCGAACCCGGCAAGCATTTCGTCCTGAAGAAATTCGAAGGCTATCACGAAAGCCCCAAGGGCAAGGCTTCCATCGGCACCATCGATATCCGCACCATTCCGGACGTGAACACTCAGCTTGCCGAACTCTTCTCCGGCGGTATCGATCTCATCTGGAACGTTCCTGCCGACCAGGCGGAACAGATTGCCGCCATGGACCAGTTCACGGTCGCGAATGAAAGCACCATGCGGATTGGTTATGTGACCATGGACGCTGCGGCCCGGGGCGGTGAAAGCCCCTTTGCCAAGAAGGAAGTCCGTCAGGCCGTCGGTTATGCCATCGACCGCCAGGCCATCGTAGACAACCTCCTGAAGGGCAGCTCCAAGGTGGTCAATTCAGCCTGTTATCCGAGCCAGTTCGGCTGCGAACAGGATGTCGAGATCTATTCCTATGACCCCGCCAAAGCCAAGGCGCTGCTTGCCGAGGCCGGCTATCCGGACGGGTTCACGGTCGACTTCTACGCCTACCGCAACCGGCCCTATGCCGAAGCCATGATGGCCTATCTGGCCGAGGTCGGCATCACGGCGAATCTGAATTACCTCAAGTATTCCGCCCTGCGCGACATGCAGAAAAAGGGCGGTGCCGGCTTCGGGTTCCTGACCTGGGGATCGAACTCGATCAACGACGTGTCGGCGATTACAAGCCAGTTCTTCAAGTTCGGCGATCAGGATTTCGCCCGCGATGAAGAGGTCAAGACCTGGCTCGACACCGGCGACAAGTCGGTTGACGACGAAGTGCGCAAGGAAAACTATTCCAAGGCCCTGAAGAAGATCGCGGAAGAAGCCTATTGGATCCCGCTCTTCTCCTACAATTCAAACTACGTGTTCTCGAAGGACGTCGACTTCACGCCGACACCGGACGAAATTGTCCGCTTCTTCGAGATGAGTTGGAAGTAAGGCGGCCCACCACCGCCCGGGCCTCGTCCTCGCCCGAGGCGAGGCCCGTACTGCCTTCGGAGTTCAATCCATGCTCGCCTTCGCTCTCAAGCGCCTTGGCCTGGCCGTCCTTGTGACCTTCACGGTTTCGGTCATCAGTTTCTCGTTGCTGCATCTGTCGGGAGACCCGGCAGCCGCCATTGCCGGCGAGAATGCGACCGCGGCCGACATTGCCGCCATCAGCCGGCAATACGGTTTCGACCGTCCCCTGACGGTGCAATATGCCGACTGGCTCTGGAAAGCCCTTCATGGCGATTTCGGCGAAAGCTATTACTTCAGGCTGCCCGTCGCCGATTTGATAGCGGACCGGCTCTCCATAACCATGCTCCTCGGCGTCTGCGCCATCTCTTTCGCGCTGCTGACTGCCGTTCCCCTTGGTGTCGCAGCCGCGGTGCGGCCGAATTCCCTGGTCGACCGCACCGCCCTTTTCCTCTCCGTCGCCGGCCAGGCCATGCCGAGCTTCTGGTTCGGCCTGGTCATGATCGTCATCTTCTCGATCAAGTTCCGCCTGCTGCCGCCCTCCGGGTCTGAGACCTGGCGGCATTTCATCATGCCGACCGTGGTGCTCGGCTACTACGCGATGCCCGCCATCATGCGACTGACCCGCGCCGGCATGCTGGAAGTTCTGAATGCCGATTACATCCGCACCGCGAGAGCCAAGGGCGCCGGCGCCGGCAGGGTCCTCTTCAAGCATGCGCTCAGAAACGCCATCGTCCCGGTCGTATCGCTCTCAGCCGTGCAGATGGGCTTCATGCTCGGCGGATCCATCGTCGTGGAAGCGATCTTTGCCCTTCACGGGGCGGGCTATCTTGCCTGGGAATCGATCAGCCGGCACGACCTGCCGACCGTTCAGGCGCTGATCCTGATCTTCTCCTGCTTCTACATCCTCTTCACCCTCTTGTCGGACCTCGCAAATGCCTGGCTCGACCCGCGCATCAGGGTAGGCTGACATGACAAGCGTTTCCGCACAGACCGCTGATAGCATCATCACCGTCACGCCCGGCGCCCTGCTTCGCCGCCGCATCTTCGGGCATTACGGCCTGCTGTTCGGTCTCACCGTCCTCGGGCTCGCCATCGCAGCCGCGCTGTTTGCGCCGTTCCTGACCGACCAAAGCCCCTACGCGCAGGACCTCTTTGCCCGGATGAAGCCGCCCTTCTGGATGGCGGGCACCGATCCCGACCATCTGCTCGGCACCGATCAGCTCGGCCGGGACTATCTGGCCCGCCTGCTTTTCGGCGCGCGCATATCGCTGCTGATCGGCATCGTGACCGCTCTCATTTCGGGGGTGCTCGGCACCGCGCTCGGCGTCGCGGCAGGTTATTTCGGCGGCAAGGTCGATCTCGCGGTGACCTTCCTCATCAATGTACGCCTTGCCATGCCCGTGGTGCTGGTGGCGCTTGCCATCGTCGCCCTCTTCGGCGGGTCACTTCAGATCGTCATCCTGGTGCTCGGTTTTCTGCTCTGGGACCGCTTTGCCGTCGTCATGCGGTCCTCCGTCATGCAGATCCGCGGGCTGGAATATGTCAATGCGGCCCGGGCGATCGGCTGCTCCACGGCGCGCATCGTGCTTTCGGAGATCATGCCCAATGTGGTCAACAACCTCATCGTCGTCATGACGCTGGAAATGGCCCACGCCATCCTGCTGGAAGCAGCCCTTTCCTTCCTCGGCCTCGGCGTCCAGCCGCCGACCCCGTCCTGGGGCCTGATGATTTCGGAAGGCAAGGAAATGATGCTGTTCCAGCCCTGGCTGATCACCATTCCGGGCGTTGCACTCTTTATGCTCGTTCTGGCGATCAACCTTGTCGGCGACGGATTGCGCGACGTGACTGCACCGGAGGCCAAGGGATGAGCGAAACAATCCTCAGGGTACAGGGCCTTTCCGTCGACATTCCGCTTGGCTCCGGCACACTTCATGCGGTGCGCGGCATCGATTTCGAGCTGAATCGAGGCGAAACGCTCTGCATCGTCGGCGAGTCCGGTTCCGGCAAGTCGCTGACCTCGCTCGCCGTCATGGGCCTGCTCGGCAAACGGCTGCAAGTCGGTGCGGCAAAGCTGGAATTCGAGGGCCGTGATCTGAGATCGCTGACAGCCAGGCAAATGCAGGCGCTCAGGGGCAACCGCATGGCGATGATCTTCCAGGAACCGATGACTTCGCTCAATCCGGCCTACACCATCGGCGACCAGCTCTGCGAAGCCTTGCAGCTTCATCGCAAGGTGTCCAAGGCGGACGCCATGGCACGGGCGACCGACCTTCTCGGCAAGGTCGGGATCACGGGCGCCGAGAGCCGTCTCCGGCAATATCCTCATCAGCTCTCCGGCGGCCTCCGCCAGCGGGTGATGATCGCCATGGCGCTGATGTGCGAACCGGATCTGATAATCGCCGACGAGCCGACGACCGCGCTTGATGTGACCATCCAGGCCCAGATCCTGCGCCTGCTCGCCGACCTGAAGCGGGAGATGAACCTTGCGCTGATCCTGGTCACCCACGACCTCGGCGTTGTCGCCCGCATCGCCGACAAGGTCGCGGTGATGTATGCGGGCGAGATCGTGGAAAGCGGCACCGCGAAGGCAATCTTCGACGCTCCCTCCCACCCCTATACGCGCGGGCTGCTCGACTGCATCCCGGTCCCCGGCAAGACAAAGCCGGGGGAACCGCTTGGCTCCATCCCGGGCATCGTGCCGTCTCTCATCGGAGACATCTCCGGCTGCGCCTTCCGCAGCCGTTGCGGTCAAGCCAGGGACGCCTGCTCCGGGACCGTTCCGGAACGCTCCGCCGGCGGTGAGCACATGTATCGCTGCGTTCATGAAACCCTGGCTAGCGAGGTGGCGTGATGTCGGAACCAAAGGCCCGCGAACCGGTGCTTGAACTCACCGGCATCACCAAGACCTATCAGGTCAAACAGGGCATGTTTTCAAAGCCGAAGCCGCTGCAGGCGCTTGGCGGCGTGTCCCTGCGTCTTTACAAGAAGGACGTCCTGGGGCTTGTCGGTGAATCCGGCTGCGGGAAGTCGACACTTGCGAAGATCCTGCTCGGGCTTGAAAATCCGACGACTGGCGAAGTTCTGGTCGATGGCAAACAGATCGGCCCGGCCGACCGCCAGCTTCTTGCCCGCCGTATCCAGCCGATCTTCCAGGATCCCTATTCCTCGCTCAATCCGAGGAAATCGATCGAGGAAATCGTGTCGCTGCCGCTCGTCGTTCACAAGATCGGCGACAGCGCCTCGCGCCAGAAAGCGGTGACGAAAATGCTCGATCTTGTGGGATTGCCTGAGCGGTCACGGCGCGGGTATCCGGGCCAGCTCTCCGGCGGGCAGCGCCAGAGGGTCGCCATCGCCCGGGCGCTGGTGATCAATCCGGAAATCGTCATCTGCGACGAGCCGACCTCCGCGCTCGACGTGTCGATCCAGTCGCAGATCCTGAACCTGCTTGCGGATCTTCGCGAGGAACTCGGGCTCACTTATCTCTTCATCAGTCATAATCTGGCGGTCGTCGAACATCTGGCGACCCGGGTCGCGGTCATGTATCTCGGCAGGATCGTCGAGGAAGCGCCGGCTGGCGAACTCTTTGCCGGCCCCAGACATCCCTATACAAAGGCGCTGCTGGAGTCGGTGCTGACTCCCGATCCCTCGCTCTCGGTCCCGGACATTCATCTGGGTGCCCAATATCCAAATCCGATTTCTCCGCCGTCGGGATGTCACTTCCATCCCCGTTGCGTGGCGGCGAGGGACGTCTGCTCCACCACTCCGCCGCCGCATCTGCAATCCGCCACGTCGCACGTGGATTGCCACCTCTTTCGTGAAGGCGCAGACGGACGATCACTCCTGCCTGCGTGACCGGTGACCCATGAGCAATTTTTCAACCACACAGACGGTGCGCAAGCGGGTCATCCCGACCCGTGGCGGCATCGTGGCGTCCCAGCACCGCAAGGCGGCCGAAGTCGGAGCCGCCATTCTGGAGGCGGGCGGCGATGCGATAGACGCGGCCGTTGCCACCTCCTTCGCGGTCGGAGTCGTCGAGCCCTGGATGAGCGGCCCTGCCGGCGGCGGCTGCATGATGATCTGGCGCGAAGCCGAGCAGAAGGCCCACACCCTGTTCTTCGGCATGCGGTCTCCCAGGGCTCTCGATCCGGCGGACTATCCGCTGGACGGTTCCGGCCGGTCTTCCGACCTTTTTCCCTGGCCGTCCGTCAAGGACGACCGCAACGTCCAGGGAGCAACCGCGATTGCGGTTCCCGGCACCGTTGCCGGCATGGAACTGGCGCACCGGTTGTTCGGCCGGGTCGATTGGAAGGAGCTGCTTGCACCTGCAGCGGAGCTCGCCAGGGAAGGCCTGCTGGTCGACTGGTACGCCTCGCTTTTGATCTCCTCCAGCACCCGTGCGCTTGCAAAGGATCCGGATGCGGCACATCTCTTTCTCGAGGACGGACAATGGCCGACGATTGCCGGCTGGACGGCCCTGTCGGAGAAACGGCTCGACCAGAGCCGGCTGGCCGAAACGCTGCAGTGGCTTGCCAGGGAAGGCGCCCGCGACTTCTATGAAGGCGATGTCGCCCGAGCCATGGTTTCCGACGTCAGGGCCAAGGGCGGATCACTCAGCCTTGCCGATCTGGCGGCCTACAGGGCGGAGCTGCGCGAGGCGATACCGGTTCCCTATCGCGGCGGCCTTGTCCATGCTTCCAAGGGACTGACCGCGGGCTCGAACCTCGGCGAATGCCTCACCTTGATGGAGGACGCCTTTGAGCCGGGCAGCACTCCGGACGGCAAGAGCTACGGCGCCATGGTCGGGGCGCTCGGCACCTCATATCGGAACCGCCTGAGGTTCATGGGCGATCTGGATGCTCCGCACGCGCCCTCCTGCACCACCCATTTTTCTGTCGTCGACCGGCAGGGAAACATGGTCGCCGTCACCCAGACGCTGCTTTCCATCTTCGGCTCGCGCGTCGTCTCGCCGGCAACCGGCCTCCTCATGAACAACGGCATCATGTGGTTCGACCCGGAACCCGGCAAACCCAACTCGCTGGCACCGGACAAGGGCTGCCTGATGAATGTCTGCCCGACGATTGGCGAGAAGAACGGCAGGCGCTTTGCCATCGGAGCCTCAGGCGGCCGGAAGATCCTGCCGGCAATCCTGAACCTTACCTCCTTCATGATGGATTTCGGCATGGATCTGGAAGAGGCTTTCCATCAGCCGCGCGTCGACAATTCCGGTGGGGAGACCACCGTCGCGGACGAGGATCTGGCTCCGGAGATCCTCGCCGCACTTCAAGATATCCAGCCGGCGGTGACTACGAAACGCACGGTCTATCCCTATGCCTTCGCCTGCCCTGCCGGCGTGATGCGTGAAAACGGACTGAACACGGGCTGCACGGAAATCATGTCGCCCTGGGGCGACGCCGTGGCCGAAAAGGAAACGATGAACTGACATGACGAGCCGCTCCTCAGCACTGAAAAATATCGAGGCATATGCAGATCTTGGAGGCTTTGTCGAAGAGCTCACCAGGCTGGTTACCTATCCGACCGAAAGCCAGGAACCTGCTGCCCGGCCCGAACTCCTGCGGTATCTCACTGAGGCGGCCATCCCCATGCTGGAGGGCATGGGCTTCAGCTGCCGCATTCTGGAAAACCCGGTCGAGGCCGGTTGTCCTTTCCTTTACGCCGAGCGGATCGAGGATCCCGGCTTTGAGACCGTTCTTACCTACGGCCATGGCGATGTGATCCGCGCCCAGACGGATCAGTGGCGGCAGGGCCTTGCCCCTTTCAAGGTCGTCATCGAGGGCGACAAGGCCTATGGACGGGGAACGGCGGACAACAAGGGCCAGCACCTGATCAACTTTGCCGCGCTGCGCGCCGTCATCGAGGAACGAGGATCTCTTGGCTTCAACGCCAAGATCATTCTGGAAACGGCAGAGGAATGCGGCTCGCCCGGCCTCGACGCGCTGTTTTCTGCTCACAAGGACCTTCTGAAATCCGACGTCCTGATCGCCTCCGATGGGCCGCGCCTCCATCCGGACAGACCGACGCTGTTCATGGGATCGCGAGGCGCGGTGAATTTCGACCTGCGTGTCGATTTCCGCGAAGGCGCGCACCATTCCGGCAACTGGGGCGGATTGCTGAAGGACCCGGCGATCGTTCTTGCCCATGCCATAGCGTCGATCGTCGACCGGCGCGGCCAGATCAAGGTGCCGGAATGGCGGCCGACAAGCCTGACGCCAGAAATCCGGAAGAACCTCGAAGACTGTCCGGTCGGGGGATTTGATGGTCCTTCCGTCGATACGGACTGGGGCGAGGAAAGCCTGACCCCCTCCGAACGGGTATTCGGCTGGAATTCCTTTGCCGTGCTCGCCCAGAAGAGCGGCGTGCCGGAGGCTCCAGTCAATGCCATTTCCGGCTGGGCAAATGCCCATTGCCAGCTGCGCTACGTCGTTGGCACCGACCCCGACGACATTCTCCCTGCGCTCCGCCGGCATCTCGACCTTGAAGGGTTCACGGACGTTCAGGTGGTTCCAATGGAACGGGGCAGGTTTCCTGCAACGCGCCTCGACCCGGATCATCCCTGGGTGCGGCGCGTGGCGGCCTCGGTGGAAGAGACGACCGGCAAGAAACCGGTGCTCCTGCCGAACCTTGCCGGCTCGCTTCCCAATGAGAGTTTTTCGGAAACACTCGGCTTGCCGACCGTCTGGCTCCCACATTCCTATCCTGGCTGTTCCCAACACGCGCCCGACGAGCACCTGCTCTTGTCTTCCAGCCGCGAGGCCTTACGAATGATGACAGGGCTGTTCTGGGATCTCGGCGAGGCCCGGATCGGTACCGGAATTCCCGGCGCTTGAGAGGAGTGGGGCAATGCCCGATGTTATGGTTCTCGGCGGGGGCATGGTCGGCGTCTCGACCGCTCTTGCCCTCCAAGACTCCGGTCGGGATGTTGTCCTTGTCGACAGACGGGAGGTCGGACAGGAGACCAGCTACGGCAATGCCGGGGTCATTCAGACCGAGGCCGTCGAGCCCTATCCCCTGCCCCTCTCCCTGACCACGCTCCTCAACATTGCGTTCAAGCGCAGCAATGATGTCAATTACCACCTGACCGCGCTGCCCGCCTATCTTCGCCCGCTCTGGCTCTATTTTCGCTCATCACTGCCCACCCGGCACAGGGAGATATCCCGGACCTATGCCGGATTGGTCCGGCGCGCGACCGCCGACCATGCTCCGCTGATCGCAGCGGCCGGTGCGGACAATCTGATTCGAAGGACCGGCCTTCGATTTGTCTTCAAAACGCAGCAGGCCCTTGAGGCATCCGCCGCGCAGGCGGAACGCATTTCGCGCGACTACGGCGTTGAGGTCGCCACCGAGACCGCGTCCGAACTCGCGATTGCCGAACCGCATCTGAAACCGGGACTTGCCGGTGCCGTTCACTGGCCCGAAACCTGGAGCTGCGCGGACCCGGGAGATCTGACGCGCGCCTACGCAGCGCTTTTCGCCTCAAGGGGCGGCAGCATCGTCACGGCCGATGCAGCCACACTTTGCGAACAGGATGCCGGCTGGTCCGTGACCGCGCCTGACGGAGCCGTTAAGGCAAAGGAGGCTGTCGTTGCGCTCGGGCCTTGGTCCCCCGTGCTTCTCAAGCGTTTCGGCTATGATATCCCCTTGCTTCGCAAGCGCGGCTACCATCGTCATTTTACCGGTGGCGGCACCTTGAACGCGCCGATGCTCCTGGGCGAAAGCGCCACGGTCCTGTCTCCGATGCAAAGGGGACTGAGGGTCCTGACCGGAGCGGAACTTGCCGCCGTCGATGCGCCACCCTCGCCCGTTCAACTGCAGCGAAGCACCGCAGCGGCGGCCGAACTGATCGATCTGGGAGAACCCGTCGAGAGCGAACCCTGGTTCGGCAACCGACCCTGCATGCCCGACATGTTGCCGCTCGCCGGTAGAGCGCCACGCCACAAGGGACTGTGGTTCCATTTCGGCCACGGTCACCAGGGCTTTACCCTGGGCCCGACAACCGCGGCTCTGCTTGCCGAAGAGATGGCCACCGGCAACGCCCCGGTACCCGACCTTTCTCCTGCCCGCCTGAGGTATCTTTGAAAATGTCCGACCCCGCAGACCTGACCGCGATTGAAGCCCGGCAACTCATCGGCAGGCGCAAGCTCTCGCCCGTTGAACTGACCGAGGCCTGCATTGCTCGGACGGAGGCGATCAATCCGGCGATCAACGCAGTGGTCGCGAGTGATTTCGACCGACTGCGCGATGAGGCCCGCAAGGCGGAAGCAGCCGTGGTTAAGGGTGACGTCCTTGGTCCGGTGCACGGCCTGCCCTTCGGCGTCAAGGACATGATCGACGTGACCGGTCTGCCGACGACCTTCGGCTCGGAACTCTTCAAGGACAATGTTGCGGCAAAGGACGATGCCATCGTCGCCGCCATGCGCCGGGCAGGCGCGCTCGTACTCGGAAAAACCAACAATCCGGAGTTTTCCGCCGGTGGCAACACGGTCAACAAGGTCTACGGGCCGACGGGCAACCCGCATGACCCGGCAAAGAGCGCGGCCGGATCCTCGGGCGGGTCTGCGGCCGCTCTTGCCACCGGCATGGCCCCGCTCTGCACCGGCTCCGATACCGGCGGCAGCCTGCGCAATCCGGCGGCCTTCTGCGGTGTCGTCGGCTTCCGCCCGTCTCCGGGCGTGGTTCCGGGCAATGCGAGAAGCATCGCCCTGATGCATCTGCCGACCTCCGGTCCGATGGCCCGAACGGTCGCCGACGCGGCCCTGATGCTGTCGGTCATGGTCCGGCCGGACCGTCTCGATCCATTCACCGGGGTCATCGACGGCAAGACGCTGTGGGACCCGCAGGATTTTGCCACCCTGCCCCGCCGCGACCTGACCTCCCTGAAGATCGCCTTCACGGAAGACTTCGGTTTCGCGATGACGGAAAAGGTGATCCGGCGCGCCTTCCGTAAACGGGTCGGGCATCTCACGCCGCTTTTCGCGGCGGCGGAAGAAACGGCCCCCGACTGCACCGACGCTGACCGGATTTTCGCCGTTCTGCGCGCGATCATGATGCTCGGTGCTCACCATGCCAATACGCTGAAGTTTCCCGGACAGTTCGGACCAAACATCATGGCCAATGTCGAGGAGGGCCTTTCCTATTCGGCGCTCGATGTCGCCGATGCGATGAACCGGCAGGGTGTCTATTACCGAAACTGGCAAGGCTTCTTTGATGAGTACGACTATATCCTGTCGCCGGCGGTGACGATCAGCCCGCGCGACTGGCACGAACTCTACCCGGCGGAGATCGATGGCGTTGCGACCCAGAGCTACTATCAGTGGCTCGCCCTCGCCTATGCCTCGACCATTCCGGGTCACCCTTCCGTGACGATCCCGATGGGACGGGACGAGTTGGGCATGCCCTTCGGTCTGCAGATCATCGGCAAACGCAACGATGACCTTGGCGTTCTGGCGGTTGCAGCGGAAATCGAAGCCGTGGTCGCCGGAGATGAAGTTTTCGGGGCGCCGAAGCCCGACCTGGCAGCGCTCAGTAAGGCAAAGCCGATCCTGGAAATGGTTTGATTCAAAAGGACAGCGGCGCGTTGTCCTTGACGCTCTTCATCACGAAGAAGGTCCGGGTCTGGCGCACGCCGGGCAGCGCGATAAGCTGTTCGCCGTGGAGCTTGTTGAAATCGGCCATGTCGCGAACCCGGATCTTCAAAAGGTAGTCGAAATCTCCCGCAACGAGGTTGCAGTCGAGCACTTCCTTCATGCCGTCGACGGCCGCCTCGAAGGCCGCAAAGCTCTCCGGCGTGGACCGGTCGAGCACGACACCGACCATGACAAGAGCGCCAAGTCCGACCGCTTCCGGAGCGATGCGCGCCCTCACGTCCAGCACGAACCCATGGGCCATCAGCCGTTCGGTGCGGCGGTGGCAGGTGGCCGGACTGACATTCACCCGGGTTGCCAGCTCGGCATTGGTCAACCGGCCGTCAGCCTGCAGGGCCCGCAAAATCCTCAGATCCGTACGATCGAGATCTGTTGCGGAAGATTCTTCCATTATTTTTTTCTCTTTTAATGCCATCGATAAATTCATGGTCCATAATTGGTGATGTTAAACTAAAAAAACCAAAAAAACGAGAGCACCTTTCAACAGGAATTTCATATGGTTCCTCCCACCATTTCCGAGGAACCTAACCATGTCACTATTGGAAAAATTCGAACGTTATCCGCTGACTTTCGGCCCGACACCGATCGAGCACCTGCCGCGCCTGACGGAGGCTCTTGGAGGCAAGGTGCAGATCTACGCCAAGCGCGAAGACTGCAATTCCGGTCTTGCCATGGGCGGCAACAAGCTGCGCAAGCTGGAATATATCGTGCCGGATGCCATCGCCGCCGGTGCCGATACGCTCGTCTCGATCGGCGGTGTCCAGTCCAATCATACCCGTATGGTTGCGGCAACGGCCGCCAAGATTGGCATGAAATGCGTGGTCATCCAGGAAAAATGGGTGCCCCACTATGATGCGGTCTACGACCGTGTCGGCAATATTCTGATGACCCGACTGATGGGCGCCGACAGCCGCCTCGTCGACGACGGTTTCGACATCGGCATCCGCAAGAGCTGGGAAAACGCCATCCAGTCGGTCAAGGATGCGGGCGGCAAGCCTTACGCGATTCCGGCCGGTGCCTCCGTTCACAAGTACGGTGCTCTCGGCTACGTGGGTTTTGCCGAGGAAGTCGCAAAACAGGAAGAAGAGCTCGGCTTCAAGTTCGACTACATCATTGTCTGTGTCGTCACCGGCTCGACCCAGGGCGGCATGATCGTCGGCTTTGCCGCACAGGATCGCGCGGACCGTGTGATCGGCATCGACGCCTCGTTTACCGTCGAGCAGACAAGGGCGCAGGTTCGCGGGATCGTCGACAACACGGCAGAGCTGGTCGGGCTTGGCCGGAGGGTTCGCGAGGACGAGATCGTCATCAATCCGGACTATGCCTATCCGGCCTATGGCGTGCCGTCCGAGGAAACCAATGACGCCATTCGTCTGGCCGCCCGCACCGAGGCCATGATGACGGACCCGGTCTACGAGGGCAAATCCATGCAGGGACTGATCGACCTGACCCGCAAGGGCTACTTCCCGGAAGGGTCAAAGGTTCTTTACGCCCATCTCGGAGGCGCTCCCGCGCTCAACGGCTACAGCTACTACTACAAGGAAGGTTGACCTGTTTCCTTGGAGGCTCTGATGGTCGACGGCTGTTGTTGTAGCAGCCGTCGATTTCAGACTGCGGGAGACTTTGGAAACCGGCAGATCAGGTCATGACATCCGGGTCCGTGCGCCCGGTATATTCCTTCAGCTTGCTCAAATCCGAAACCGCGTCGGCGATTTCCCTCAGGGCGGTCTGGGTTTCGATCCCCAGATCCCCGTCCGCGGGCATGTAGCGTTCCAGGTAGACGCGCAAGGTGGCCCCTTCGGTGCCTGTACCGGAGAGGCGCAGGACACCCCGGCCATCCCCCTCGAACCAGATCCGGACACCCTGGTTGCGGCTGACGGAACCGTCGACCGGATCGGTATAGGAAAACTGGTCCGCGGCCGAAACGCGGCACGCGCCTGCGCTGGTCCCGGCAAGGCCGGGCAGCCGTTCGATGAGATCCGCCATCATCTTCTGCGCGGCGTCCGCGCTGACCGCCTCATAGTCGTGCCGCGAATAATAGTTACGGCCGTAGGTGGCCCAGTGATCTTCCAGGATTTCCCTGACCGACGTGCCACGGACTGCCAGTATGTTCAGCCACAGCAGGACCGCCCAGAGCCCGTCTTTTTCGCGTACATGGTCGGAGCCGGTTCCGGCGCTTTCCTCGCCGCACAGCGTTGCGCGGCCCGCATCGAGCAGGTTGCCGAAGAACTTCCAGCCCGTCGGCGTTTCATAGCAGCCGATGCCGAGCTTCTCGGCCACCCGGTCGCAGGCCGAGCTGGTCGGCATGGAACGGGCGACCCCGGCCAGACCCTTGGCATATCCAGGGGCCAGATGGGCATTGGCCGCCAGAACGGCCAGGCTGTCGGACGGCGTCACATAGATGCCCTTGCCCAGGATCATGTTGCGGTCGCCGTCGCCATCGGACGCGGCGGCAAAGTCGGGGCCGTTATCGGACATGACCAGATCGACCAGCGGCTTGGCCCAGATGGGGTTCGGATCCGGATGGCCCTTGCCGAAATCGACCGACGGGACCGCATTCATGACCGACCCGGCAGGCGCGCCCAGCTCGTCTTCAAGGATTGCCTTGGCATAGGGGCCGGTAACCGCATGCATGGCGTCGAAGCGCAGGGAAAAGCCGCTTGCGATGAGTGCGCGGATCCTGTCGAAATCGAACAGCTCGCGCATCAGCGCGGCATAGTCGGTAACCGGATCGACGATTTCGACGGTCATGCCCTCAAGGGTGGTTTCGCCGAGCTTCGAAAGGTCCAGGTCCCCGGTCTCCAGAGTGTGGTATTCGGAGAGCTTGGTGGTCTCTTCAAAGATCGCCGCCGTGACGCCTTCCGGCGCGGGACCGCCGTTGGAAATGTTGTATTTCAGGCCGAAATCGGCATCGATGCCGCCGGGATTGTGGCTTGCCGACAGGACAAGACCGCCAAACGCCTTGCGCTTTCGAATCAGGTTCGAGGCCGCGGGAGTGGACAGAAGGCCGTTCTGACCGACAATCGCCCGCGCCGCGCCATTGGCCGCGGCTATGCGCAGGATGGTCTGAATGGCCTCGGCGTTGAAATAGCGGCCATCGCCACCGACGACGAAAGTCTTTCCCGCCGCTCCACCGACCGCATTGAAGATCGACTGGACGAAAGCCTCGACGTAACCGGGTTCCATGAAGACGCGGGTCTTTTTCCGCAGTCCCGATGTTCCGGGTTTCTGGTCCGCAAAAGGCGTGCAGGAGCGGGTCACTGTGGACATGGTTCCAGTCCTTTCTGTTCAGTTGGATGGGTGGAATTGTTTTCGCCGGGCATCAGGTCGCGCAGACGCGCCAGGGATCCGGCGGCCGGAAATTGTTCGATTGCAACGGGTAGCCTGCGACGCCAGTTCGGATGCTGGTCGATGGTCCCGGGCAGATTTTGTGCTTCCGTGACACCGAAAAGATCATCGAGCTGAACCGCGGTGAGAGCTGCTGGCGAGCGCGCAAGACTGGCGTGAATGGCCGCGCCGATGCGTCTGATGTCCGTTTCATGACCTAGGCCGCAATGGCTGCGCAGACTGTTGCGCTGATGCGCCCGCATGCCGTGACGGTTTTCGGCTTGCCCTTCCGACAACCAGCCGATCCTGCGCCACCACTCGATGTCGAGCCCGTACCAGAACCCTGCCAGGGTCGGCGTGTCGTGCGTGCCGAAACAGGCAAGGCTGAACGGACGCAATTGCTCCGGCGGGATCAGCCAGCCGCTCTCGTCGGTCTCATATTGCCAGACCGCGTAGCTATAGAGCCCGGCGCTGTTCAATCCTTCGCGGAATCCCTCCGGAACCAGCCCGAGGTCTTCCCCCACGACCACGCAGCCGCTGCGCCAGGCCTCGATGGTGATGACGGCGAGAAGCGCATTGAAGGGTTGAGAGATATAAGCCCCCGGCCCGCCGTCATCCGGCAGCCAATAGCTGCGCAGGAGGCCGAGGGCATGGTCGATCCGCAACAGACCGCATTTTGCCATCAGCTTTCCGAGCATGGTCCTGAGGGGTTCGTACCGGTTGGCGGCCAGCTTGTTCGGGGCGTGGGCGGCAAGGTTCCAGGACTGGCCTTCGGGGCTGAGGTGATCGGGCGGTGCTCCGATGGATATGCCGCCCGCAATCGTATCCCGGTTCATCCAAACCTCTGCACCGTTGCGGCGCGGCCCGACTGCCAGATCGAGGTAGAGACCCAGCTTCATTCCGGAAGACCGTGCGCCATGCTGTGCCCGGACGATCTGCTGCTCGGCCCGCCATTGCAGCCACCGGTGAAAGCCCGCCCTCGCCCCGGCCGCCTGCTCGGCCGCCTTGCCCGGGCACTGGAGGTCTGCCGGCCAGTTCCCGAAGGCCTCGCCATGGAGTTCGCTCAAGGCCTCGAAGGTTGCGAAATCGTTGAGCGGTTGGCCTGCCGCCTTGCAGTATCGCTCAAATGCGGCCCTGTCCTTTTGCGAGCCCTGGTTCCCGAAACCGGCAAATTCGGCTTCAAGCGCAGGTCTGTGCCGGCTGCGGAAATCGGCATAGTCGATCTGGTCGCCCTTTGGCCCCGGGCCTAAATCCGCCTCCGCGCTGATATGATCCGTGTTGAAGAAGCCACGATGCGTCGGGGAATAGGGACTGATCGTGTCCGTTGCCGCCCATCCAAGGGCATGAATGGGATTGATGCCAAAGAACTGCGCTCCGCTGCGGCCAAGAGCGCCCGCCGCAACAGCCAGGTCGGAATAGTTGCCAAGCCCGCCGTTTGCCTGCGATCTCAACCCGTAGAGCGCGCCGCAAATCCCCCAGCTTCGCTCCGACCCGGTCCGCTCGGCAAGAACTGGCGCCCTTTGCGGAGGACACAGCACAAACGCCTCTTCCTTCCGTCCGCCACTGAATGCGGCGTGAAGCGTGAAATAGCCGACCGGCAGGCCCGACAGCGAAATCGCGTGGTCGCTTGCACCTGCCCGGACTTCCTCGCCGCTCTCCGTGGCAAGGCTCCAGTCGCAGTGTGCCGGCACGGCGATTTCCACTGCAGCTCCGGCCGGCAGGATGATCTCATGCGGCAGATGGCGCGCTTTTCTGGCGGCGCGCCGTTCTTCCAGCACCTCTGCAACGGCGGCTTCCGAGGAAGCCGGGATGCCGAGCCCTCCCAGCAAGGCGCGCAGCGTCGGCGGCTCGGCCGCTTTTCGCACACCGGCCATATCCTGAAATTCAAGGTGCACGCCGCAATCGAAGGCCAGTTCCCGAAGTGCCTCGTCCGCGTTCATCATTTTGCCTCAGGTCGGCGCAGTGCGAATGCAGAGACCGAATGCGCAGGAACCGGGACACTGGTGGCGGTTATCGGCTCGGATGCCTGGCGGTCCCGCGCGCTGTCGATTTCCCGCACCCATTGCCGCTCTCCGGCATCGGGCAGGACAAGCTCCAGTTCGCGGACCTCGCGGTTGAACGCCAGCAGCACTTCGTCCTGGGAACTGTCTCCGGTCGCGCATTCGGCGCATCCGCGCAACAGAAGGCACAGGCTGGAGAGGCCCGGATCCCGCCAGTTCAGGGCGGATCCGTCGAAATCCCGCCATTCCACATCGGGCTTTCCATCCGATCCGCGCAAGGCGCCGTGCAGAAAGCTGTTCTGGCGGACGGCGGAATGCTCCCGCCGGAAACGGGAAAGCGCCGCCGTGAAGTCGGTCAGTCCGCCATCCATCGCCTGCCAGTCGATCCAGCTCGTTTCGTTGTCCTGGCAATAGGCGTTGTTGTTGCCGTTCTGGCTGTTGCCGCCCTCGTCGCCGGCAAGAAGCAAGGGCGTGCCCTGGGACAGCAGCACGGTCGCCAGAATGTTGCGGATGCGCCGGCGCCGGGCCTCGATGATTACCGGGTCGTCGCTGTCGCCCTCTATGCCGAAATTATCGCTGTGATTGGAATGGTGGCCGTCGTGGTTGCCTTCGCCGTTGGCCTGGTTGTGGCGTTTGATATAGCGGGTCGTATCCGCCAACGTGAAGCCGTCATGGGCGGCGGCGAAATTGACCGAAGACCAGCTGCGCCTGCCCAGCACATCGAAGAGATTGGCGGAACCGAGCAGGGCCGAACCGAGGTCCTGTGCGCTGTGTCCGTCGCCGCGCCAGAACCGGCGCACCGTATCCCGGTAGCGGTCGTTCCATTCGGCGAAAGGTGGCGGGAACTTGCCCAGCTGGTAGCCTCCGGGGCCGAGGTCCCAGGGTTCGGCGATCAGCTTGACGCCGGCAAGGACCGGATCCTGCCGCAGCGCGTCCAGAAAACCGCCATGCCTGTCGAAACCGTGGCGCTCACGGCAAACGCTCACCGCCAGGTCGAAGCGGAAACCGTCTACGCCCATGACCTCGACCCAGAAGCGCAGGCTGTCCATGATCATGCGCAGCACGAAGGGATGGCTTACGTTCAGCGTGTTGCCGCAACCCGTATCGTTGACGTAGTAGCGCCGCTGGCCGTCCAGGAGCTTGTAGTAGGAAGCGTTGTCGAGCCCCCGGAAGCTGAGTGTCGGTCCGAGGTGATCGCCTTCGCCCGAGTGGTTGTAGACCACGTCGAGGATGACCTCTATGCCGGCTGCATGGAACCGGTCGACCATCGCGCGAAACCCGTGGATCCCCGCCGGTCCGAAATAGCGCGGTTCGGCCGCGAAAAATCCGATCGTGTTGTAGCCCCAGTAGTTCACCAGGGACCTGGACCGCAAAATGCCTTCCGACTTGATCGCGTGGACGGGCATGATCTCGATACTCGTCACACCCAGACGGGTCAGATGGTCCAGAACCACCGGTGAGGCGAGCCCGTCATAGGTGCCGCGCAGGTTTTCCGGAACGCCGGGATGCAGGATTGTCGTTCCCTTGACATGAGCTTCGTAGATGAAGGTGTCGTCCCAGCCCTTGCCCAGGGGCCGCGCATCAGGCGCAAAATCGAGGGGGTCCGAGACCACCGACTTCGGCACATGCGGGGCACTGTCCGTGTCATCAAACGACAGATCGCCCTGCGGCGATCCCACCTGGTAGCCGAATGTGGCCGGATGTTCGGAAAAAGCGCCGCGAAACTCACGGGTATAAGGATCGATCAGTAACTTGTTCGGATTGAACCGGTTGCCGTGTTCGGGGGCATAGGGGCCGTCGACCCGATAGCCGTAAAGCGCGCCCGGTTGCAGGCCCGGGACATAGCCGTGCCAGACCGAGCCTGTACGCTCCGGCAGCCTGAGCCGTTGCAGCTCATGCACGCCATCGGGCGAGAACAGGCACAGGGTCACCTGCGACGCATGTTCGGAAAACACCGCAAAATTCGTCCCCTCTCCATCGAAATGGGCTCCAAGCCGATGGGGGGTACCGGTCCTGATTTCCGGGACAACCCTGCATTGACGGTTCATGCGGCGAGCTCTCCATAAAGGGTCGCATAGGCCGCGGCCGACTGTTCCCAGCCGACGGGCTGGCGCATGGCGGCGCGTTGCATTGCCTGCCATGCGGCCTGATCGTTATGGCAGGAGCACGTCCTGTCGATCACCGCTTCCAGACCGGCAACGCTGACGTCGTCGAAGACGAAGCCGGTTGCGCATTTGGCGGCGATGGCTGCCGCATTGGCATCAATGACCGTGTCGGCCAGTCCGCCCGTGCGGGCGACGACGGGCAAGGTGCCGTAGCGCAGGCCGCAAAGCTGTGTCAGTCCGCAGGGTTCGAAGCGGGACGGGATAAGGATCGCATCGCTGCCGCCCTGAAGAAGGTGCGCAAAGTCCTCGTCAAAACCGATGTGAACGCCCACCATATGCGGGTGCGCTCCGGCGGCTTCGAGGAAGGCTTTCTCCAGCCCGGGTTCGCCGGTGCCGAGCACCGCCAGCTGCGCGCCACGGGCGACGATGCGTGGGATGGCTCCGGCCAATGCGTCCAGGCCTTTTTGATGGGTCAGGCGGCTGATCACGCAAAGGAGTGGCCCGGTATTGTCCGGGTCCAGCCCTAGCCGGGCGCAGATTTCGGCCCGGTTCTCCGCCTTGCGGCGAAGGCTGCGTGCGTCGAAGGAGCGCTTCAGCGCCTTGTCTGAGACCGGGTTCCAGACGTCAAGGTCGATCCCGTTCAGGATGCCCGACAGGGCGCCCGCCCGTGCCCGCAGCACGCCGTCGAGCCCCATGCCGAATTCCGGTGTCAGGATTTCGCGGGCGTAGGTCGGGCTGACGGTGGTGATCCGGTCGGCGAACATGAGGCCGCCCTTGTGGAAGCCCAGATCGCCGAAATACTCGAAGCCGTCGGGATGGAACCAGTCGCCCCGCAGGCCGAGTTCATTGAGGACTTGGGCACCGAACCGCCCCTGAAAGGCGATATTGTGGATGGTCAGCACCGATTTCGGTGCCTCGGCTCCGGCCTGCTTGAGATAGACCGGGGCCAGCGCCGCCTGCCAGTCATGGGCATGCACAACGTCCGGCTTCCAGCCCCCCGGCCCTTCCAGGCCGACCCGGGCCGCCGCCTGCGCCAGGGCGGCGAACCGCAGATGATTGTCCTGCCAGTCCAGGCCGTCCTGCGCGGTATAGGGCTGGCCCGGCCGGTCGAACAGCTGCGGTGCGTCGAGAAGCAGGAGGTCGATACCCCCGGCGGTGACCTGCACCAGCCTCCCGGCTCCACCCGGCAGATCGCCGAAGCCGGCGATCTCCTTGCCTTTGGCCACAAGCGGCTGCAGTGCTGGATAGGCCGGCAGTACCGTGCGGCAATCGATGCCCTGCTGGGCGAGCGCCCGAGGCAGGGCACCGGCCACATCGGCCAGTCCTCCGGTCTTGATGAACGGAGCACACTCCGAAGCCACCATCAGCACTTTCATGTCACATATCCAGCTTGTCGATCATCGATTGGGTAATCAGACATACGCCCTGTTCGGTCCGCCGGAAACGCTTTGCGTCGAGTTCCGGGTTTTCACCCACAACAAGACCGGGGGGGATTTTGACACCGCGGTCGAGGATGACATCCTTCAGATAGGCGCGGCGCCCGACTTCGCTGTAGGGCAATGCGATGACACCTTCCAGTTCCGCGAAGGAATGGGTCTTGACCCCGGTAAACAACAGGCAGCGGTAAAGGGACGAACCGGAGATGATGCAGCCTCCGGACACCATCGACGACACCGCCTGTCCGCGCCGGCCCTCCTCGTTGTGAATGAACTTGGCGGGAGGCGTAAGCTCCGAATAGGTCCAGATCGGCCAGTCATTTGCGTAAATGTCCAAACCGGGCTCGAAGTCGGTGAGGTCTATGTTGGCCTGCCAGTAGGCGTCAATCGTTCCCACATCGCGCCAGTAGGGCTTGGATTCCAGACCCGACATCACGCAAGAGCGGCCGAAGGGATGAGCCAGGGCGCCGCCCTCGGCCACGATCTTGGGAATGATGTCCTTGCCGAAATCGTGGCTGGAACCGGAATCCACGGCGTCTGTTTCGAGAAGTTCGTAAAGATAGTCCGCATCGAACACATAAATGCCCATGCTCGCCAGCGACATGTCGGGATTGCCCGGCATCGCCGGTGGATCGGCCGGCTTTTCGACGAATTCGAGGATGTTGTCGGCTTCATCGACCGCCATGACGCCGAAGCCCTTGGCCTCTTCGCGCGGCACTTCGATACAGCCCACCGTCACCTTGGCACCGGACCTCACATGCTGCTCGATCATGATCGAGTAGTTCTGCTTGTAGATATGATCGCCGGCCAGAATGAGGATGTATTTGGGCCCGTAACTGCGGATGATCTTGATGTTCTGGGTGACCGCATCTGCCGTGCCCTTGTACCAGTTCTCTTCGTCGAGCTGTTGCGAGGCAGGCAGGATGTCGAGCGATTCATTGCGCTCGGCCCGAAAGAAACTCCATCCGCGCTGGATGTGCCGGATGAGGCTGTGCGCCTTGTACTGGGTCGCCACGCAGATCCTCTTGATCCCGGAATTGACCGAGTTGGACAGGGCGAAATCGATGATCCGCGTCTTGCCGCCGAAATAGACGGCGGGTTTTGCGCGCACATCCGTCATTTCCTTGAGCCTGCTGCCTCGGCCTCCTGCCAGGACATAGGCAAGAGTCTGCTGTGCCAGTGTGTATCTGTCGTATTCCATCAGGCCCTCCCGATTGTTTCGTTGTTACCGCAGCTAGTCTCCTGAAAGCTGGAAAAACACCGTCGCAAGCGGCGGGACGGTGATTTCGATGGACTGATCGCACCCGTGGGCCGCGACGGCCTCGGCGTGGGCGCCGTCAATGTTGCCCTGGTTGCTGCCACCGTAGATTTCCGCGTCGGTGTTGAGCCGTTCGTCCCAATGACCGGGCTCGGGCACGCCGATCCGGTAGCCGGTGCGGGTGACGGGGGTGAAATTCGACACCACAAGGACCGGCGCACTGCCGTCCCTGCCATAGCGGACCCACGAGAATATCGATTCCTCCGCATTGCCTCCGTCGATCCAGCGGAAACCTTCGCCTTTGCAGTCAAGTTCATAAAGCGCGGGAGAGGACCGGTAGAACCTGTTGAGGTCGCGGACCAACGCCTGCATGCCCGCATGCCGCGGGTATTGCAGAAGATGCCAGTCGAGGCTTTGCTCGTGGTTCCATTCGGCGGCCTGGGCAAATTCCCCGCCCATGAACAGCAGCTTCTTGCCCGGATGGCCCCACATGAAACCGAAATAGGCACGCAGGTTGGCAAAGCGCTGCCAGTCGTCGCCGGGCATGCGCCCGAGAAGCGATCCTTTGCCGTGTACCACTTCGTCATGGCTGAGCGGCAGAACGAAATTCTCGGAGAAGGCGTAGTGCAGGCCGAACGTCATCTTGTCGTGGTGGTATTTCCGGTGCACCGGGTCCTCGGCCATGTAGCGCAGGGTGTCGTTCATCCACCCCATGTTCCACTTGAAGCCGAAACCGAGGCCGCCCACCGAGGTGGGGGCGCTGACGGCCGGAAACGCGGTCGATTCCTCGGCGATCGTCATGATGCCCGGCTCAGCGCCATAGACCGCCTCGTTCATTTGCTTCATGAAGGCGATCGCTTCGAGGTTCTCCCGGCCGCCATGAACATTCGGTACCCATTCCCCCTCTTTGCGGGAATAGTCGCGATAGAGCATGGATGCCACGGCATCCACCCTGAGCCCGTCGATATGATATTCCTCGAACCAGAATTTCGCGTTGGAAATCAGGTAATTGGCAACTTCCGTCCGGCCGTAGTTGTAAACCAGCGTATTCCAGTCCGGGTGATAGCCCTCTTTCGGATCGGCATGCTCATAGAGCGCGGTCCCGTCGAAATGCGCCAGGCCGTGCGTGTCCGTCGGGAAATGCCCCGGCACCCAGTCCACGATCAGGCCGAGTCCCGCGCCATGGCAGGCGTCCACCAGTTCGCGGAAGTCGTTCGGCGCGCCGAAACGCGCCGTGGGCGCAAAAAGCCCGACCGGCTGATATCCCCAGGAACCGCCGAAGGGATATTCGGAAATAGGCGTCAGCTCGATATGGGTGAAGCCGAGATCCGACGCATAGGTCACCAGATCCCTGGCAAGCTCACGATAGGTCAGGGCGCGGTTGCCGTCCTCCGGCACGCGTCGCCAGGATTCCAGGTGCACTTCATAGATCGAGATGGGCTGATCGATCCTGTGGAGGTCCGCCCGTTTCCCGATCCAGTCCGCGTCGGCCCATTGATGCCCGCGCAAATCCCGCACCATCGAGGCGGTTTTGGGCGGCATCTCGGAACCGAACCCGACCGGGTCGGCTTTCAGCGGCAGAAGCCCGCCGGCACCGTCCACCAGTTCGTATTTGTAGGTCGCACCGTCACCAACGCCGGGCAGGAAGATCTCGTGAACCCCCGTTGCCCCGCGCCGGCGCATCACGTGCCTGCGGCCGTCCCAGCCGTTGAAGTCGCCGACGACGGAAACGCGCCGGGCGTTCGGCGCCCAGACGGCGAAATGCGTGCCGTCGGCACCTTCATGGTTCCTCACATGGGCGCCAAGAGCCTGCCACAGCCGACCATGGGTGCCTTCGCCAAGGAGATATTCGTCGATCTCGCCAAGACACGGTCCGAAGGCGTAAGGATCCGCTTCCGTCCAGGTGTCGTTTCCGCGTGTCAGGCGCAACCGGTAGTCAAAGCGCTTCCTGCGGCGCGGCACGTAGGAGGCATAGACACCGCCGGCACCTTCCAGCGGCGTCAGCGCGATTACCCCGTTTCCGGTTTTGGCATCCAGGAGCTCGACAGCGTCCGCCTCGGGATGAAAACAGCGTACGACAAGCTTGCCGCCGGCCTCGTGCATGCCGAGCACCGAAAAGGGATCGCCGTGTTCTCCGGCGGCAATAGCCCGGGCGGCAGCAGGATCGATCGGCACCGGGTCGCTCATGCCGTCAGCTCCAGTCCGGCGCTTTTGGTGTCGCTCACCTGCCAGATATCGCGCGCATAGCCCCTGATGGTCCGGTCGGAGGAGAACCATCCCATGCTGGCCGTATTGCGCAACGCCATGGCGGCCCAGTTCCGGCGGTTGCGGAACACCTGATCGACGCGCCGCTGGGTGTCGAAATAGCTGTCGAAATCGCAGGTCACCAGGAAATAGTCATGGTCATAGAGTGTTCCGATGAGGCCATGATAGCGCGAGGGATCCTCGGGCGAGAATATCCCTTCGAAGATCTGCCCCAGTACGCGCGACAGGCGCGGACTGGCCTCGATTGCCGCCCTGCCGAAGCCAGGGACATGCCGCCGCTCGACGGCTTCACGCGCCGTCAGACCGAAGAGGAAGAAATTCTCCGATCCCACATGCTCGCGAATTTCCACATTCGCACCGTCCAGCGTGCCGATGGTCAACGCGCCGTTCAGGGCGAATTTCATGTTGCCAGTGCCGGAGGCTTCCTTGCCGGCGGTCGAAATCTGCTCCGACAGGTCGGCGGCCGGGATCAGGCGTTCGGCCATCGTCACATTGTAGTTGGGCGGATACACCACCTTCAGCAGATCTCCCGTCACCGGATCGGCGTTGATCACGCTGGCAACATCGTTGATCAGGTGAATGATCTGCTTGGCAACGTGATATCCGGGGGCTGCCTTACCGCCGAAGATCTTGACCCGCGGCGTCCACTCGGCATTCGGAGCATCGCGCATCTCGTTCCAGAGCGCCACGGTTTCAAGAATATTCATCAGCTGACGCTTGTATTCGTGGATCCGCTTGACCTGGACGTCGAACATCGCTTCGGGATCGACACTTATTTCGCAGTTCTGTGCGATCCATTCCGACAGCTGGACCTTGTTTTGCCGCTTGGCCGCACTGAAATCGTCCAGGAAACCGAGGTTTCCACTGCGCTGGTTCAAAGCCTTGAGCTGCTCCAGATCCGACACCCAGCCTTCGCCGATCTCACGCGTGATCAGCTCGCTCAAGGGAGCATTGCAGGTGTGCAGCCAGCGGCGGGGGGTGATGCCGTTGGTCTCGTTGACGATTCTGGTGGGGTGGATCTTGTGAAGGTCGGCAAAGACCGTAGCCTTGACAAGGTCCGTGTGCAGTGCCGAAACGCCATTGACCTTATGCGCCATGATGAAAGCCAGCTCGCCCATGCGCACGTGGTCGTGGTCCAGAATGCGCGGACTGCCGGGGTGCCTGGCCTGCTGGTCTTCGTCGATGGCCCGGATGATTTCGAGATGCCGCGGCAGAACCCGGCCGAGCAGCCCGACATGCCAGCGCTCCAGCGCTTCGGGCAAAAGCGTGTGGTTGGTGTAGCCGAGACAGCGCCGCGCCAGAGCGATCGCCTCTTCCATCGGCACGTCGTGCTCGTCCACCATCAGCCGGACGAGTTCCGGCCCGGCAATGGCGGGATGGGTGTCGTTCAGCTGAATGGCAACGAACTGCGGCAGCTCGCGGATATCGTCGTGATCGGCGAGATAGCGGCGAAGCAGATCCATGATGGAGGCCGCGGTGAAGAAGTATTCCTGCTTCAGGCGCAGCTCCTTGCCCGCTTCCGTGGTGTCGTCCGGATAGAGCACCCTTGAAATGGTTCGCGCCAGGGCCTCGGAGCGCCCTGCCGCGAGGTAGTCACCACGGTTGAAGCTTTTCAGGTCGAACTTGGTCGCCGCGCGCGCCGACCACAGGCGCAGCGTGTTGCCCCAATTGCCCTGCCAGCCGATGACCGGCGTGTCGTAGGCCGTCGCCAGCACGGTTTCCCAGGGGTGCCAGGAGGCTTTGCCGTCCTGATGGTCCACATGGCCGCCAAAACCGATGCGGTACTCTACCTCGGGGCGCTCAAATTCCCAGGCGTTGCGTTGCGACAGCCAGGTTTCGGCAGTTTCGACCTGGCGCCCGTCCATGAATTCCTGTTTGAACAGCCCATGCTCGTAGCGGATACCGTATCCGTAGGCGGGAATGCCCAGAGAGGCCAGCGAATCCATGAAGCAGGCCGCAAGACGGCCGAGCCCGCCATTGCCCAGTGCTGCATCCGGCTCGTTATGCACGACCGTTTCGTAGTCCTGTCCGAGCTCACGGAGGGCAGCCTTCGCCTCATCGACAAGTCCGAGGTTCGCGGCCGTGTCCTCCACCAAGCGGCCGATCAGGAATTCCATCGACAGGTAGTAGACGCGTTTGGCGCGGATTTCGTATGTCTCGCGGGTGCTGCGGAACCAGTGATCGACCATCCGGTCGCGCAAGGCCAGTGAAAGCGCTACCCGCCAGTCGTAGACGGATGAATGGGCCTCGTCTTTTCCAAGCGAGTTGCGCAGGTGTTTCAGGATTTCTTTTTTCATTGTTCTGGCCTCTGAGACATTAGCACCCTTTATGTATTGCGTTTTCAAGCGCGTTGCCGACAAATGCAAACTTATCGAAGCTCATTTCCCTTTTCCATGCACCCCATAAACAAAGCAACAAACGGAGTGCTTTGCACACATTTTCTTCAAGTATAATTATTCCTGTGGAATGAATTTGACGCATGTGCGGCAGTATTTTGATGGTGAATGACGCGTTGAGACTTGGATGTGAGCTTCGGCGCGGCAGACCCGTTCAAATCGGATCGTGGGTCAAATTCCAAACGTGGAATATCGGCTGGATTTCCGGAAAGGCCCATCCGGTCAAAGTCGCTCTTCGGCCCGGCAGCGGGGCAGGTGCCGCCCACCGGCGCCGCAAACCGTCATTCCGAAGGAACAACACCCGATTGTTCACTTCCATTCGAATTGGTCTTCCCACCGGAGGCCGATCAACATCAACCGAACGAAAAAAAGCAGCGGACTGCGGACATAATGATGCTTTTCATGTGTCGTCGATCTGCCTAACTCTCAGAAACGGATTACGGAACGAGAGTTGGACAACGCCGATGGCCAGGCATTTCTTCTGGAACGAACTGAACGCTTCCGATTTTGCTTCGCTGGATCCTGAACGGGTCATCGCCATTCTTCCAACTGCCTCGACCGAGCAGCATGGGCCGCATCTTCCGATCGCAACCGATGTGGCGATTGCACAAGGCATGCTCGCCGAAACGCGCAAGCAGCTTCCGGAGGACCTGGATGTCCTGGTGTTGCCTATCCAGGAAATCGGAAAGGCCAACGAGCATAAATACGGCCCAGGAACTCTCAGCCTCGACGCAGAGCTGCTCATTCCGGTCTGGACCGCGATAGGCCGGAAGGTCTTCGAAGCCGGGCTTCGAAAGCTGGTGATCGTCAATTCCCATGGCGGCAACGCGGATATCATCAGCATCGTGTCCCGCGAATTGCGTGTCCGCTTCGACATGGCGGTGCTGACCACGCATTGGGCCCGCTTCGGGCATCCGGAAGGCATGATTTCGGCGCACGAAAGCAAATTCGGAATTCATGGCGGGGAAGTCGAGACATCCCTGATGCTGCATTTTCGTCCGGAAACGGTCCGGATGGACAAAGCCGAGAATTTCGTGTCCAGGGCGGAAGAGATGCAGCAGCATTCCAAATACATCCAGCCTACCCCGCCGCATGCCCTGGCCTGGATCGCCCATGACCTCAATCCGGCAGGTGTCGTCGGCGATGCCTCCAAGGGCACTGCAGAAAAGGGCGCGGCGATCAGTGCCCATCAGGCCGGTTGCTTCATTGAGATGCTGCGCGACTTCGCGGCCTATCCGCTCAGCAGTCTCTATTCGCCGCGCTAGGGTGCGGACCGATAAAATTGTGCCTTCAGGCCGGCAACTTGCCTTCCCGCTGCAATTCCTCCACTTCGGCAATGAGTTCCTGCAGCAGGAACTCGACAAAAAGACTGGTCGCGGCGTCCATCGAGGCCCGTGCCCTGGTGAACAGTTTCATGGGTTGGTGGTGCGTTCGGGCCGCGTTCAGCGGACGGAAGACCAATTCGCCCCGTCGGCATTCCGCCAGCACATCGAGCGGGTTGAGCAGGCTGATGCCAATGCCGCGCCGAACGAGTTGGCGAACGGTCTCCGAAGAATTGGTCTCCAGGACCGGTTCGACCGGTATCGGCACGGAGGAAAGAACGAGATTGATCACGTCGCGCAGACTGGTCCCCGACTGGGCCAGGACCAGTCTTTCCTGAACCACGTCGACGAGATCCACCGGTCCGGTTTCCCGCGCAAGCTTGTGGTCGGGGGGAACCACCGCGCCGATCGGGATGTCGAAGGTCGCCAGACTGCGCAGTCCGGGCGTCGCCGCGATGTTGAAGCCGAGGCCGATATCGACTTCGCCGGTCAGCACGGGATTGATTGTGGTGGTGCCGCCGTCGCTGCGCAGCTTGATGTGAATGCGCGGGTGCTTTTCGATGAATTTCGCGATGATCTCGGGCAACGGACCTGACGCAAGCCCGACCGTGGTCACCAGCGACACCTGTCCCGCATGCGGCATCTTGAGTGCCCTGATCCGGGTTTCAAGCCGTGCGTAATCCTTGAGTACGCTGCGGATGTGTTCCACGCAGAGCTCCCCCGCCGCGGTGAGCCGAAGCCCGCGCGGCAGCCGCTCGAACAGGGGAACGCCAAATTCCTCTTCCAGCGCGAGGATCTGCCGGTTGATTGCCGAGGACGACACGTTAAGGCGGTCCGCTGCTTTACGGATCGACCCGGACCGGGCGATCTCGTCCAGATAAAGCAGTTTTCGCGAATGCAGCAGGGCCAAGTCATGCCTCCTTTTTACGCATGCGGCACAATTGATCATCAGAAACGGTCGCGATGACAATAAGGCATCGCTGCGGGCGAATTTTGATGCTTTTCATCGTGCGCTTCAAGGTCTCAAATAAATCCGGAAATGCGCGGTTTGCGCCGGATATTTAATGCTGGAGGCTCTCGAATGACGGTTTTCCCATCCACCAAGGTGCTTTTCGCGGCTGCCATCATCACCGGAGCCACCGTTCATCAAGCCGCAGCGCTGGACGAGGTGACCTACGGTACAAACTGGCTGGCGCAGGCAGAGCACGGCGGTTTCTACCAGGCCGTCGTCGACGGAACCTATGAAAAATACGGCCTGAAGGTCACGATTGCGCCGGGCGGTCCGCAGGCCGCCAACGATGCCTTGCTGATTTCCGGCAAGATCGATTTTTACATGGGCGGTACGTTGAAGGGCTTCGACTATGTCAAGGAAGGCATTCCGCTCGTCAACGTGGCCAGCATGTTCCAGAAGGATCCACAGATCCTGACCGCCCATCCGGATCAGGGCATCGACACGTTCGCCGATCTCGCCAAGCTCGAAACGATCTATATGGGCAAGGACGGTTACGTCACCTATTTCGAGTGGATGAAGAAGACTTTCGAAGGCTTCTCCGACGCGCAGTTCAAACCCTACACGTTCAACCCGGCGCCCTTCATCGTCGATCCCAAGTCCGCGCAGCAGGGTTACCTGACGTCCGAGCCGTACGAGATTGAGAAACAGGCCGGCTGGGCGCCGAAGGTGTTTCTCCTCGCCGATGAGGGATGGACGCCCTATTCGACGATGATCACCACGTCGAAAGCGCTGGTCGAAAAAAATCCGGACCTGGTACAGCGGTTTGTCGATGCCTCCATCGAGGGCTGGTACAACTATCTCTATGGCGACAACGCCGCGGCAAACGAGTTGATCAAGAAGGATAACCCGGAAATGACCGATGGTCAGCTCGCCTATTCCCTTGCCAAGATGAAGGAATACGGGATCGTGGATTCCGGCGAGACCATCGAAAAAGGGATCGGCTGCATGACCGACGCGCATTTCAAGCAGTTCTTCGACACGCTGGCATCGATCAGCGTCGTCGATGCGGCACTTGACTACAAGCAGTCCTATACGACGGAATTCGTCTGCAAGGGCGTCGGCCTCGACCTGAAGAAATAAGGACGGATCCGGCATTGATCCGCTTCGCACGGCGACGTGCGGAGCGACCGCCTCCAAATGCAGAGTTGAGCATGGTCACAGCCGAACCGGGCAGCACGGCAACACTGCCGCCCACCCGAAGTTCCAAGTCCTCCCGTCCCCTCGTTGCGATGGACGCTGTTTCGAAGGTCTTCTCCAACGGGACGTTTGCCCTTTCCGGCATGTCGATGACGGTGCGGCCCGGAGAATTCATCAGCCTGCTCGGTCCCTCCGGCTGCGGCAAGTCCACCGCGCTCAGGATCATTGCCGGCCTTGGCGGCATTTCGGAAGGCGCAATCGACTGGCCAAGTTTCCGGATCAATACGCGCGGTCTTCCGGACGGCGACATCAGCTTCGTCTTCCAGGAGCCGACGCTGATGCCGTGGCAGACCGTGTTCGGCAACGTCTATCTGCCGCTGCGCCTGAAGGGAATTTCGAAAAAGGCGGCGTCGGAAAGGATCTTCTCCGCTCTGGAAAGCGTGGGGCTGAAGGACTTCGCGGGCGCTTATCCGCGCGAGCTTTCGGGCGGCATGAAGATGCGCGTGTCGATCGCCCGCGCATTGGTGACCGAGCCAAAGCTGCTGCTGATGGACGAGCCCTTCGCCGCCCTTGACGAAATCACCCGGCAGAAGCTCAACGACGATGTGCTGGCGCTCTGGAAAGCCACCGGCATCACCGTTATCTTCGTGACCCACTCCGTTTATGAATCCGCCTATCTCGCCAACCGGATCGTGGTCATGAAGGCCCGCCCGGGCCGGGTCCATGCCGATTTCCCCCTGCATACCAGTCTGGAGCGGGATGCCCGGTACCGGACATCGGAAGAATACAGGCAGGCCTGCGCGGAAGTCTCCGCCATGCTGTCCGAAGCCATGGGAGGCCAGGAACATTGACGATGTCATCGGCCAGTGCAAGGCTTCGGCCCGGTCGTGCGCCTTCAGAAACGGACGGCACGGAAGGCTCGAGCCACTCCGCAACGCCATCCGCCGTCAGGCTGCCGACGAAGGAAAGCGCCGCCGCGGCCAGACGCCGCGACCGCATCCTGACAATCCTCGTTCCCGTCTGCGTCATCGCCGGACTGATCGCGATCTGGCAAATCGCGGTCACCGTCAACGACACCCCGCACTACATCCTTCCCGGTCCGGGGCTTGTGGTGAAGTCGCTGATTTCGGACTGGCAGGTGTTGCTGCCCGCGCTCTGGGTCACGACGAAGATTACCATCGCCTCCCTGGCGCTGGCGCTGATCGGCGGCGGTGGAATGGCCATCCTGCTCGTGCAGTCGCGCTGGATCGAGATCGCCCTTTATCCGATCACGGTGATCCTTCAGGTGACGCCGATCATCGCCATCGCGCCGCTGATCCTGATCTACGCACCGACCACCCAGGCGGCTCTCCTGATCTGCGCGTTCGTCGTCGCCTTCTTTCCGATCCTCTCCAACATGGTCCAGGGACTGAAAAGCGTCGATCACAACCTGCTCAACCTGTTCGAGCTCTATGGCGCGTCGCGCTGGCAGACGCTGATCTACCTGAAGCTGCCTGCATCCCTGCCGTATTTCATGACGGGCCTCAGGATCGGCGGCGGGTTGGCGCTGATTGCGGCCGTGGTCGCGGAGTTTGCCGCCGGTTCGGCGGGCGCGGGCTCCGGCCTTGCCTTCCGTCTCCTTGAATCCCAGTTCCGGCTGAACATTTCACGGCTGTTCGCAGCGCTTTTCCTGCTTGCAAGCCTGGGTGTGCTGATCTTTGCCCTGACTTCCTTCATTTCCTGGTGGACACTCCATCGCTGGCACGAAAGCAGCCTGAAGCGGGAAAACTGATGACACTCGATCTTCCAAAACAAAGCCGCTTCGTTCTGCGTTCCGCAACCCTTCCGTCAGCCGTCGTCTCCGGTTTTTCCGGTCCCGCGAGAGAGGGGCTGTGTTCCGCCGATCTCGTCATTTCGGACGGACGGATCGAGGCTATCCTGCCCGTGGGTACGGCACCTGAGGAACTCGAGGGCCTCGATCTTCAGGACAGGATGGTCTGGCCCTGCCTTGTCGACATGCACACCCATATCGACAAGGGTCATATCTGGGACCGCCGGCCCAACCCGACCGGTGACTTCGAAGGCGCACTTGCCGCGGTTCGCTCCGACCGGGAAGCGAACTGGACAGCCAAAGACGTTGAAGTGCGCATGGATTTCTCCCTGCGTTGCGCCCACGTCCACGGAACGTCCCTGCTGCGTACCCATATCGACAGCCTCGCACCGCAGCACAGGATCTCGTTCGAGGTATTTGCGGACATGCGCGAACGCTGGCGGGACAGGATCACACTCCAGGCTGCCGCCCTCTTTCCGATCGACGCCATCGACGACGAATCCTATTTCGCTGACCTGGTCGACGTGGTCTCACGGAGCGGAGCCCTGCTCGGCGGCGTCACCTACCCGATGCCGGATCTCGGCCGGAGGCTGGACATCCTTTTCAGAACGGCTTCGGAAAAGGGGCTGGACGTCGATCTCCACGTGGACGAAACGCAGGATGCCGGTGTCCTGACCCTTTTTGAAATTGCCGAGGCAAAGCTCAGAAACCGTTTTGAAGGCGCTGTCACGGTTGGCCATTGCTGCTCCCTGGCGCGGCAGGACGAGGACACGGCCAAGGCGACGATCGAAAAGGTCTTCGAGGCCGGGCTCTCCGTCGTCTCGCTGCCCATGTGCAACATGTATCTGCAGGACAGGCAGGCCAGCCGCACCCCGCGCTCGCGGGGCATCACCCTTCTGCACGAGTTGAAAGCCGCCGGCGTGCCGGTTGCGGTTGCCTCCGACAATACCCGCGACCCGTTCTACGCCTATTGCGACCTGGACATGATCGAGGTCTTCCGCGAAGCCGTCCGGATCGTGCATCTGGATCATCCGCTCGACGACGCTGCCCGCGTGGTGACAAGCCTGCCTGCCGATATTCTTCAGGTGCCGGAAGCCGGCCGTATTGCCGTTGGCCTCGGGGCGGATCTCGTGATCTTCAACGCTCGGAGCTGGAGCGAATTACTGTCCCGTCCGCAGGCGGACCGCATCGTGATGCGGAATGGCATGGGCATCGACCGCCGCCTGCCGGATTACCGTGAACTTGACCCGCTGATGAGAGGCTGAAGATGGCCGACTACGAAAAGATCATGGCCGAGCTCGACGGCATTGCCGTGGAAGACAATCCGCGGCTGGTTCAGGCCAAGAGCCGGGATTTCTACTGGTATTCTCCGGTGCTGAAGGCTCAGCTCGACAATGTTACCGGCGACCTGCTGGTCTCGCCGAAGGACGAGGCCGAAGTGATCCGCGTTCTGAAGACCGCTTATGCCCACGGCGTTCCGGTGACGCCGCGGGGTGCCGGGACGGGCAACTACGGCCAGGCGATGCCGCTGTCCGGCGGCATCGTGCTCGACATGTCGAAGATGGATGCGGTCAAGGAAATCGCGCCGGGCCGGGTCACATGCAGTCCGGGCATCGTCATGGCGAAGCTCGACAAGATCACCAGGGAACATTCGGGGCAGGAACTTCGCTTTCACCCCTCCACGGCGCAGACGGCAACCATCGGCGGCTTCATCGCCGGCGGCTCCGGCGGCGTCGGCTCCGTTCACTGGGGCGGCTTGCGGGATCTTGGCAACATCCTGCGCTTGCGCATCGTCACGATGGAAGCGGAGCCGCGGGTGATCGAGCTTTCCACCTGGGACCTGCAGAAGGTCAGCCACGCCTACGGCACAAACGGCATCATCACCGAAGTCGAAATGCCGCTGGCGACCGCCTACGATTGGGTCGATGTGATCGTCGGCCATGAGAGTTTCATGGATGCGGTGATCTTTTCCGACAAGGTGGCGCGCAGCAACGGGCTGCTCCTGAAGGAAGTGGCGCCGATCGCCGCGCCGATTCCCTTCGATTATTTCACCCGCCACAAGCCGTGGCTGAGGGAAGGCGAGGCCGTTTCCGTGCTGATGGTGGCGCCGCATTCCATGTCGGCGGTGCAGGCGCTGGCCGAACGCATGAAGGGCGAAATCCGTTTCCGCTCCGACGAAGTGGAAAGCATGAAGGGCATTCCCCATGCCTATGAGCTTGCCTGGAACCACACCACCTTGCGGGCCCTGAAATTCGACAGCTCCTTTACCTATCTGCAGACCCAGTATCCGGGGCCGAACCATGTGGAGCTGGTGCGCAAGACGACGGAGATGTTTCCGGGAGAGATCTTCGGCCATCTGGAATTTCTCCGTTTCGACGGCCAGGTTCAGTGTTCCGGCCTGCCGCTGGTCCGCTACACCACGGAGGAGAGGCTGGAGGAGATCATTCGCCTGCACGAGGAAAACGGTTGCCGGATCTTCAACCCCCACCGCTACACGCTGGAAGAGGGCGGCATGAAGCAGACCGATCAGGTCCAGCTTGCCTTCAAGAAGGAAACCGATCCGATGGGGCTGCTCAACCCCGGCAAGATGATCGCCTGGGACAATCCGGACTTCGATTTCAGCGCCGGCAAGAACTATCTTTTCCCGGGCCTGCAGTCCTTCGCCGAGGCATGAGACATGCGTGTGCTGGTCCTTCATTCCCACCCGCAGGAGCAAAGCTTCGGCCGGGCGCTCTACCGCAAGACCTGTGACAGCCTCGCCAAGGCGGGCCACGAGGTCGATGGCTGCAACCTGTACGAGGAAGGATTCGATCCGGTGCTGTCGGCGTGGGACCGGGATATCTATCATACGATCCCGGATAACCGGGGGAAGGTCGATAGCTATTGCCGGCGTCTCATGGCCGCCGAGGGACTGGTGATCTGCACCCCGGTCTGGAATTTCGGCTTCCCTGCGATGCTCAAAGGTTATTTCGACCGGGTCTGGTTGCCCGGGGTTTCCTTCGACCTGAAGGACGGCAGGCTGACGCCGACCCTGCGCCACATACGCAAGCTGGCGGCCGTGATGACCTATGGCGGCAACCGCTGGCGGGCGATTCTGGTCGGCGATCCGCCCCGCAAGATCGTCAAGAGGGTCATCCGTGCGCAGATCAAGCTCGGCGCACCGGTGCGATATCTGGCGCACTACGACATGAACAATTGCACCCCAAAGACAACGAGCGCCTTTCTTGAGAAGGTCGGACGCGAAATGGAGCGGTTCTGAAGCCGCTCCGTTCAAAGGACCTTAGGGTCAGGACCCATTAATTTGGAAGAAATGGCAGGGATGAATTTGTTCGGATACGAGGCGC
>JBNKGB010000039.1:0-37126 GCA_050289605.1 Roseibium sp.
GGAGTTATAATTCTTTCTTGTAAATTTTACCCCGTATGAAAGTTTATTAAAAATTGTACTGATTTTAGCGGAGGTGATCCGCGTATAAAATCCTCTCATCAGAGGAGTTTGAAGACATTTCCGGATTTTTTACTGTTTGTTATCTCCCCTATCTCAATGTGACTAAGCTTATGGTTGCAATTGTCGGGGGCGCAGTCGTTTCAATGCACTTCATTCGCGGGGACTTCGATCCGACGGAGCTGCTTGAATGCCTGGCTTCGTCGATCCACCAGGGATTTTCGGTCATCGACAGCAAGCTCAATCTTGTCATGATGAACAGGACTGCGCTCGATCTGCTCGGGATACCCGATGAAGTCCTTCAAAAGGACCAGAGTCTTGAAGCCATTTTCCGGTTCAACGCGGATCGGGGCGACTACGGTCCGGGCGATCCGGAAACACTCGTGCTGGAGCGCATGGACCTCGCCAGGCTTTTCCTGCCTCATGATTTTGTTCGCAATCGGCCCGACGGAACCGTCCTTCGCATTCAGGGAACGCCCATGAGCAATGGCGGCTTCATCACGATTTACACCGACGTCACCGCCGAATTCGAGCAGGAAGAGGCGCTGAAAGCGGTCCGTGACCGATTGGAGACTTCATTGGAAGAGCGTACCCGTGAACTCGTTGCGAACAGGGACATGCTTCTGAATTCAATCAACGCCATCGGGGACGGTCTGGCGATAGCCGATGCGCAAGGCAGGATGGTTCTTGCCAACGACCAGATGTGCCAGATTTTTCCGGAGCTGCCAAAGCTCCTGGACAGAAACGCACCGGTCAGCGACGTCATCCGGTCGGTGTTCCCGGATGAGCCGGACAGAAACCTCGACGAGCTTTCCGACTGCAACTCCATGTGGACCGAACGCCAGTTTCCGGACGGCCGTTGGTACAAGGTAACCCGAACCAGAACCGATGAAGGCGGACTGCTGTCGGTCTATACCGACATTACAACCTACAAGGAGCAGCACTCGGTGCTTCAAAGCCACACGGACGAACTGGTGCGGCACCTGAGACGCGAAAAAGAACTGAACGAGATGCAACGCGAGTTTGTTTCCATGGCGTCTCACGAATTCAGGACGCCTCTCGCGATCATCGACAGCAACGCCCAGAGAATGCTCAGGAAAGCCGACAAGCTGGAGCCGGAGAAACTCGTAGAGCGCCTTGGCAACATCCGCGACTCCGTTGAGAGAATGCAATACCTCATCAACAGGTTCCTGAACTTCTCGCAATCGGAATCCGTCGGTATGGAGATCGAGCGGGAGCCGGTTTCCTTCCGCGAGCTTGTCGAGAGCGTGTGCAAGCGCCAGCAAAGTATCGCGAAGAGCCACAGTTTTCACATCGACGTGGAAACGCTTCCGGAAACAATTGATCTGGACAGGAAGCTTATCGAGCAAAGCATCTCGAACCTGATTTCGAACGCGGTCAAATACTCGCCGGCGGAAACGAAAATTTCCGTCATCGGTTCGCAGATGGAAAAACATGCGGTCATCTCGGTGCGTGACGAGGGCGTGGGAATTCCGACAGAGGAACTTCCGAAAATTTTCAAACGCTACTACCGCGCGTCGACGTCCAGCGGAATCGCCGGCACTGGAATCGGTCTCAACATGACAAGGATGATCGTTCAAAAACACGGCGGCACGATCAATGTCGAAAGTGAAGTCGGGAAGGGGACCACCATTACCGTTTCGCTGCCGGTGATCAGCCGGCAGGCAAGTGTTGAAACGGCAAAGGCAAGCTGATCCCGATCCGAAATCTGCAGTCAAGTCATGATGATATAGGATTGTCGAAAATGGCCAAGATACTGTGCATTGAAGACGAAGACATGCTCCTCCAGGACCTGAGAGAGGAACTGGAGGACGAAGACCATGAAGTTCTGACTGCAAAAAACGGTCAGGCCGCTCTGGCGATCCTTCAGACCGAGAAGCCGGATCTGATCATCAGCGACATGATGATGCCGAAGATGGACGGTCCCAGCCTGTTGCAGCACATCAGGCAAAACAGGCCGAGCCTGAACGACGTTCCCGTGATTTTCCTGACCGCGAAAGCCACCCGTGACGATCTGCTTGAAGGCAAGCGGCTGGGTGTCGACGATTACCTGACCAAGCCTGTCGATTACGATCTCCTGCTGGCAACGGTTGAAGCCAACCTGGGCCAGGTGCAGCGCGTTAGAAAACAAAATCAGTTGAAACTCCGGAAAATTTACAATGCAATTCAAAAACAGAAACCGTCCACGGGAGACCTACGAGTAAGTTTCATCGTGCAAAATCCCGCTCACGTGCAGCCGATACTAACCGCTCTCAATGAACTTGGTTGTATCGTTTCGGTGATCGCTGAAGAGCAGCTCGTAAAACGCAGTTTTTCACTTGAAGATGCTGATATATTGTTCCTCGTATACAGCAAGATAGTGCATTATTACCTCAAGAATGTCACCGAAGGTATCGGAAAGAACTGGAAAGGGATATCAGTCTTGTTGGCGCCGCCGAAGCTCTCTGCGGAGCAGCGCGAGTGCATCAAGGAAGCCGGCATCCATGACTTGATCGAATACCCTTATCCTCCGATCGAGGTGTTCAAATTGCTTATGCGGCAAATGAGGGCTTGATGTCTGAACATCGCCGACAAGGTTTCCTTCGGCATCAGGTTCCTATTCGTTCATTGCCACCAGCGCATCCGGGTCGTAGGCGAGGCGGATGGCCGAGCCGACCGGAATGTCGTCGGCGCCGAAATCGTTGGTTTCCGTGACCGCGAGAGGAGCCTGGAAGCCCGGAACGTCGACGACGAGCTGGGTCGTATCGCCGAAATAGTGCCGGTCGATCACCTTGCCGGCAATCTGGTACGTGGCCTGGTCGTCGTCCCACAGGACCCGGAGCCGTTCCGGCCGGATGCCGAGCGTGACGTTGCGCGCCATTGTGCGGAAGCCGGCGGGTTTTGGGGCCCGCACGCGGCCGAAGCCGGCGGCATCGAGCGTCAGGGAAACGCCGTTTTCTTCCGTCACTTCCGCGTCGACGAAATTCATGCCGCCGAGGAAGTCGGCCACCTTCCGGCTGACCGGGTTCTGGTAGATGTCCTTGGGCGTGCCCACCTGGGCGACTTCCCCCTGGAACATGATGGCCACACGGTCCGACAGGGCGAGGGCCTCGTATTGGTCATGGGTGACCAGGATGAAGGTGATCCCGACCGCCTGCTGCAGGTGCCGCAGCTCGACCTGCATCTGTTCGCGCAGTTTCTTGTCGAGCGCGGACAGCGGTTCGTCCAGCAGCAGCACCTTCGGCCGCATGACCAGGGCCCTTGCCAGAGCCACGCGCTGGCGTTGGCCGCCGGACAGCTCATTGGCACGGCGCTTGGATAGCAGCCCCAGCTCCACCCGGTCAAGGGCTTCGCGGACCCGGCGCCGTTCTTCCGCCTTGTCGAGCCTGAGCCGCTTCAGGCCGTAGCCGACATTTTCTTCCACGTTCATGTGCGGGAAGATGGCGTAGCTCTGGAACACCATGTTGGTCGGCCGCCGGTTGGCGGGCCGCCCGGTCATGTCCTGGCCGTCGATCGCGATCGTGCCGCCGGTCGGCTCTCCGAAGCCGCGAGATCATGCGCAGCAAAGTGGACTTGCCACAGCCGGACGGTCCGAGCAGGGAGAAGAACTCGCCCTCACGCACGTTCAGCGAGATGGATTTCAGTGCCTCGAAGTCTCCGAAGGACTTGCGCAGCCCGGAGATCTCGATCATCGGCTTCGATGCGGTGGAAACGGTGTCAAGCAAGGAAACCTCCTTCGATTTGCGTACGGCGCGCTGCGCGGCGGCGCAGCATTTCGGCAACGGTTAGCAGCACGAGTGACGCGGCGAGCATCAGCGTGCCGAGGGCGAGCACCGACGGCAGCTTGGCCGGGAAGCGCAACTGGCCCCAGATGTAGATCGGCAGGGTCGGTTCCGTGCCGCTCAGGAAGAACGCGATGATGAATTCGTCGAGCGAAATCGTGAACGCGCACAGCAGGCTGGAGATGATCGCCGGCATCAGGATCGGCAGGGTGACGCGCCGGAGCGTGCCGAATGCGGTTTCGCCGAGATCAGTGGAGGCTTCCTCGTAGGAAGGGTCGAAGCCTTCGAAGCCGGACACGAGCACCGTCGTGGAATAGGGCAGGCAGATCAGCACGTGCCCCAGGACCACCAGGACCAGCGACAGGCCGAGGCCCATCTGCAGGGCGACCATCAGCAGCGAAATCGCGATGATGATTTCCGGCAGCACCAGCGGCGCCATGATGACGGCCGTCATCGGCCGGCTTCCCCGGAAACGGTATCTGGTGATCGCCCGCGCGGCGCAGACCCCGAGCACGGTTGCCAGCAGCGATGAGGCAACGGCGACCATCAGGCTGTTCCACAGGGCGTTCACCATGGCGTCGTTGCCGGCAAGGCCGCGGAACCAGTCGAAGGTGAGGCCGCTTAAGGGAAAGACCGGCACGGCCGAGGCGTTGACCGAAAAGATCGGCAACAGCAGCACAGGCAAGTAGAGGAAGACGAGATAGAGGGCGGCATAAAGGGGGAGCCAGCTGGCGCCGGCGGCTTTCAGCAATCTCATCGCATCCACCTCACGGCACTGCGCAGGACAAGGACGCTCGCCCCGGCCATCAGCGTCACGATCATCATGGTGGTGATGGTGAGCGCGGAACCGAGCGGCCAGTTGGAGGCCCGTCCGAACTGGGTCTGGATGGCGTTGGCGATCATGTGCCCCTCCGGGCCCCCGACGAGTTTCGGCGTCACGAAGTCGCCGACGGTCGGGATCATGACGATGAGCAGCGCGCCGATGACACCGGGCATGGACAGCGGCAGGGTGACCCGCAGGAACCTTCGCACCGGGCCGTCGCCGAGATCGGTCGCCGCTTCCAGAAGGGAGTGGTCCAGTTTTTCCAGCGAGACGTAGATCGGCAGGATCGCGAAGACCGCCCAGGCGTGGATCAGCGTGACGATCACGGCGGTGCTGCTGTACAGCAGGCTTTCCACGGGCTTGTCGACCAGCCCGATGCCGATCAGGGCCGTGTTGAGCACGCCCTTGTAGCCGAGGATCACCTTCCAGGCCATGACCCGGAGCAGATAACCGGACCAGAACGGGATGGTGATGAGGAAGAGGAGCAGGCCCTTGCGCGAGCCGCCATGGAAGGAAATGTAGTAGGCGATCGGGTAGGCGAAGATCACGGTGACGAGGCTGACAGTGAAGGCGATATAGAGCGATCTGAGGAGGAGATCCCGGTAGATCGGCTCTGTGAGCGCGACGCGGTAGTTTTCCAGCGTGAAGGTGTGATCGAAGGTCAGATAGGTCTGGGTCCAGAAACTGTAGGCGACCACGACGAGAACGGGGCCGACCAGGAAGGCGAGGGTATAGAGGAAGGTCGGACTGAGGAGCCTGAGCCCCCTGATCTCCTCCGGGTCGAGGGCCTTCCAGCGCGGAGCCCGGGCCGCTTGTTGCGTGCCCGCAAATGGCAGTGGACTGTCGTCCAGACTGGTTGTCATCGGAAGCCTCCCGTCCAGTCGACGGCCGCTTGGCGGCCTTTCAGATTTCGAGTTCCACCGGCGTTCATTTTTATGTTCCCCAAAGTGGCCGTCTGCCGCTTACGGGCAGTTGTGCCTTTCCGATGGGAGCCGAAGAAGGGATTGAATTCAAGCAAAAATTTTGCGATATTGATTGAACGAACATTCAAAAAAACAACAATAATTTCAAAAAAACATTACCTTACGGCGAAAAAACTGCTTGAATAAAAATGAAAGGGAAGAGACATGGCAGCTGTCACCGGCCTCGATCGTATCAGCAAGCGGGCCTCTGGCTCGGACATGCGCCGCCTGAGTGAGCTGGCTGCCCGGCACCTTGTCCAGCCCTGGCCCGTCGCCGGGCAGATCGGCGACGAGTCGCGCGGACTGATCCGGTCCGGCGAGGGCGTCTATGTTGTGGACGAGCACGGCAAAAAGCTGATCGACGGGCCGGCCGGCATGTGGTGCGTCAACGTCGGTCACCGCTGCCAGGAACTGGCCGAGGTCCTCTACGACCAGGCGATGGAGCTGTCCTACAATTCGCCCTGGTACACGACGAATTCGCCCTCCGCTGAGCTTGCCGAGCGGCTGGCCGCCCATGCACCTGGCGACCTTTCCCACGTCTTCTTCACCACGGGTGGCTCCTCGGCGGTGGAAAGCGCGCTGCGCTTCATGCAGTTCTATAACAACGTCCGCGGCCGGCCCGAAAAGAAGCTGATCCTGAGCCGGGGCGGCGCCTATCACGGTTCGACCTATCTTTCCGCCTCGCTCAACGGCCGCCCGCGCGATCGCGACTGGATGGACGGGGCCGACCATCTGGTGGTGAAGCTGACCTGCCCCAATCCGTACCGCCTACCCGAGGGCGTCGGCCAGGAAGGTTTCGCCGACTGGCTGGTTGCCGAATTCGAGGCTGCGATAGAAGAGCACGGCGCAGACAGGATCGGCGCCTTTGTCGGCGAGCCGGTGATGGCCTCCGGCGGCGTGATCGTGCCGCCCGACACCTATCTGCCGCGGATCGCCGCGCTCTGCCGCAAGCATGATATCCTCTATGTTTCCGACGAAGTGGTCACCGCCTTTGGCCGTCTCGGGCATGTCTTTGCCTCCAAGGAGGTCTTCGGCATCGAGCCGGACATCATCACCTTCGCCAAGGGCGTCACCTCCGGCTATTTCCCGCTCGGCGGCATGATGGTGTCCTCGCGCCTGTTCGAGGAGCTGCGCCGCTCCAACCATCCGGACGCCATGTATGCCCATGGCCTGACCTACTCCAGCCATCCGATCGGCTGTGCCGTCGCGCTCAAGAACCTGGACATGCTGGAAGGCGGGTTGCTGGCGCATGTGCGCGAGATCGCGCCCTATTTCCTGTCGCAGCTGAAGACGCTGGAAGAGCTGCCGCTGGTGGGTGAAGTGCGCGGCGTCGGTCTGATGGCCTGCGTCGAATGCGTCGCCGACCACGAGAGCCACAATCCGCTCAGGCTCGACACGGAAGTCGGCCAGCGCATCGATGCCCACTGCCAGGAACTGGGATTGCTTGTCAGGCCCCTCATCAACATGTGCGTGATGTCGCCGCCGCTGACGATTTCCCGCGCCCAGATCGACGAGATGGTCGCCATCCTGCGTGAAGGCATCAGCCGCACCATGGACGACCTGCGCCGGGAAGGGCTCTGGGACGGGTGAGGGCGCTCACCGTCTCCTTCCTCACTCGGTTTGTTTCTCTGTCGCCATCCCGGCCAAGCGAAGCGCGAGCCGGAGCCGGGGAGCCACTGGTCTTCGGTGTGGCGGATCAATTTCTCGATGGCCCAGGCTCTCGGATCCCGGATCTCGGCTGTGCTGCGTCCTGGATGACGAAATCAGGTCCTTTTCGAAAATTCCACCCCGCAAACTGGCGTTTGTGCCGAAAGTGGTCATGTAAAATACCGGCTCGCAAAGGACTTCTGCCGGGCAAACAGGCTTTGCTTCCATGTCCTATATAGCCTTTGACAGCAGAAGCCAAAAAGCTCCCGGAGCATGGGTGTCGTCCGGGTGTACAGGCTCGCGCGAAACTTCCTCAAAACCGGCTGCAGAATAGACTCGAAGTGCAGTTGAGTTGCGGTCGCCAACCACCAGCGAGACATGCCGAAGGCCTGAAGACCTGGCGATATCTTCGGCAGTCCGCAGCATTTGCCGACCCAGGCCTTTCCGGCGATAGTCGGGTTGCGTCGCAAGCACCTGCAGCAGCCAACTGGGTGACATCCTGGCCTCGAGCCGCAGGACCGGCGCGTAAAGCGGTGTTGCTTCCGCATCCAACGGACCGATTTTTGTTTTGGGGTATCCGTGAAAACCGGCGACAGGCCCGACACCCGGATCGTAGACGATCCACTCACGGCGTTCAGCCCTTTCCGCCTGTATGTGCGCTCCATAATGCCGTGCATGCTGGCCCGGTGGCGCTTCCTCCGCCCAGTAACTTTCAGCCGCCCCATGAGACGCAAGGAGCACGAGTTCAACGAGTGACTCTGCGTCTTCCGGCAACGCGTAGCGAAACCCGTTTGGCAAACGCACCGGCCTTTTCCTTTCACGCAGTGTCGCCAAAGACGGCACCATTCCAGCCGTAAACCATACAGGCGTGAAGCGCCGGCTCGGGTGCATGATCTGTCATTTTCAGCCTCTCCAAAAGCGATCTTCACATCACCGACGGCCGATCAAACAGAGAGCCTTTTTCTCGTTCCTGTATCGTCAGGCAATCGCCGCCGGTATGCTGCCTGATCTCAGGTCTTTCCGGTGCCGCTTTCCAGGCGTGCCGTCCACCCTGAGAAGGGTCGAATGCGGGGACAAGTCCTATGTCTTCCAACAAGTGCGGAGATGTTTCGAAGAGCCGCCTCGATTCAAGTTCAAACTGCTGCTCTGCCGTCTGGCTGGATATTCGCTGTTTAATTTTTCTCAATAGCGAGGTTGCCCATGCGACACTTGTCAGCGGAGCCGTCGCTTCGGGCAGGATGTGATGGAGAACACCATTCATGGTAACAACCTTCCATCTTTGCATTGCGACTGATGTTTTGTGATATCCTGCGGAGCCTGTTGGTTCAAACCAAGTTAATTGTCGCTTTGGGCTAGAAAATCTGATCCTTGCGGGAGGTCGAATGCGATTGCCGCCGCTAAACGCCCTGCGGGCGTTTGAAGTCGCCGCGCGGCACAAGGGCTACGCTGGTGCCGCGGACGAACTCTGCGTCACCCGTGGCGCCATAAGCCGGCATGTGAAGCTGCTTGAAGAGCATCTGGGCGTCCAGCTGTTCAAGCGGCTACCGAAAGGCATTGAACTTACAGATAGCGGTCGGAAGCTTCTGCCGATCCTGACGGAAGCATTCGATCACATCGCCGACGGCGCAAGGCGGGTTTCCGAGGACAAGGCCGAACTCAGAATTCTTTGTCCGCCAACAATCTCCATTCGCTGGCTTATTCCGAGGTTGGATCAGTTTCGCACCGCCCATCCGGATATCCGCATTCGTCTGACAACCGACTTTTTTGGAGAAGGCGGATTTGACGCGGTTGAATTTGATCTTGCGTTTTCGGCGGTAAATGAGCCAGACCGGTCTCCTGAGACAATGGTGCTGCCACTGTTTCCCATGATCATTTCCCCGGCATGCGCGCCGAGATTGATGACAGGGAAAGTTCCATTGAAGGAGCCGGAAGATCTTGCCCGGTTCACCTTGCTGCATGAAGGGCGCTTGCCCGGCCACTCCGATTGGAAAACCTGGATAGACACGTTCGGGATCGAAGGCGTTGATCCGGCAACGGGAGATGTTTTCCCAAATCTGGATATGGCGTCGAGAGCCGCGGTGATGGGTTCGGGAGTTGTCATGGGTGATTTGGTCCTCAACCGCAGCGAGTTTGAAATGGGGACTCTGATTATGCCCTTTGAGCACTTGAAGTGTGAGACGCCTTCAGGCTGGTTCTGTTTGCTGGGCGGGCGGGAAAGGTGGGCCGATCCGCAGGTTGAGGCTTTCAAGCAATGGGTGTTGGATCTTGCCCGGCAAGATGCGGCAGAATTGGCGTTGAGTGCGGACTGAGCCGCATGAATCTGAAAACCAACGTGGTCCGGGGAGTGAGCTCGACGGGAGGCATTCGGGTTAGGGGCAGGCTGCCAGGTCCCGGATCTTCGCCGCGTGGCGTCCGTGAGGGCGGCGGGGAAGAATAACGAGTGTTATTCAGTCTGCAGGGGCGGTCTTTTTGCGGGTCATTTTCCTCGCTTGCTTCGCATAAGAAAGCCCGCGGCCACCAAGGTCGCGAGCTTCACTTCAAGCGGCAGGCTCCCGCGAGGGAGGGTAGGGTCTATTCCGCCGCCTGCTGGTCCGCTTTCTGCGCCCTCTCGGCAAGCATGTCGGCATTGATCTTGGCCATGCGGGCCTCGTCTGGCGCTTTCTCAAGGGTGAGGATCGGCAGGACCGCGCGCAGGTGGTCGTGGTAGGTCTTCACGCCGTATTCCAGGTCGGAGAGGTAGAAGCCGGCGAAGGATTTCGATTTCATGGCCTCGTTCGACCAGATCGTCAGTTGAACGTCTTCCTCGATCGTCGCCCGGTCGATCCGGTCGACGAGATAGCGCGTTGCCCGCTGCTGGCGGGTTTCCCAGGGATATTTGTAGATGCCGCCGCGCAGCAGCGTCTCGCCGGTCGACAGCGGCAACTCGTTATAGAACTGGATCGAGTCGGGCATGAAGATGATGACGTTGCTCGGGAACAGCCCGTAGTAGCCCCAGGCGGTCTGCAGGTGTTCGGGCAGATGCGGCGCCTTCGTCATCAGCTTGAGATAGTTGCGCACGCTCCACAGCCGGCCCGCATGCGGGTTGAACGTGGCGAAGGAGCGCGTGGTGCCGCCCACCCAGGGTTCGTCGTAATAGGTCGAGCCATACAGGTCCTGCAGCGCGGGATGGGCCATCGGCACGTGATAGCCTTCGTTGTCGACGTCGCGCACCGATTTCCAGTTGACCGGGGACGTCATGGTGGTGACGCCGCTGGTCGGCAGCAGCTCGTCCATCCTGTAGAAGGCGGCTTCCTCCTCGAAGGGCTGCATCATCTCGGCGACGGACGGCTGGGGACCCTTGCGGAAGCGGATATAGACGAAGCCCATCCAGATCTCGACGTCGAGCGGGAGAAGGCCGAACTCATCCTTGTCGAGCGGCGGGAAGGAGGTCGGTCTGGCGGCGCCGCGCAGCGTGCCGTCCAGGTTGTAGACCCAGCCGTGGAAAGGGCAGATCAGGGCGTTCTTGCAGGTGCCCTTCTCGTCGGCGACGACCCGGCTGCCCCGGTGCCGGCAGATGTTGTGGAAGCCACGCAACACGCCGTCATTGCCGCGCACGATGATCGCCCGCTCGCCGACCGCATCAAAAGTGAAATAGTCGCCCGGATTGGGCACTTCGCTGATATGGCAGGCGATCAGCCAGTGCGTGCGGAAGACGTGTTCCTTTTCCATCTCCAGGAAGGCGTCGCTGTGATAGCTCCAGGCCGGCAGGCCGCGCCGGTCCCAGTCCTCGGGGGGAGCAATATTCCGGGAATTCCACCTGTTGTCCATCTCCACCTCCGTTATATTGTTTGAATGTTCATTCAATATATGACGAAAAGTGGTTTTTTGGCAATATCTTGCGGGTTTTGAGTTTCTGCTCAAGCTTTGATTTTGAACGCGAAAAGTCAAGGCGCGGGATTCAGTCAGAAATTTCAAAGACTTTGCATCGCCCCGGCTGAATGGCACCGGCAACGCTTGTCCCGGTATCAGTTCCGGCGCAGTCCCGCCTTGCGGAGGCCCGCCATGAACTGCTCGAGCGTGTCGTTGTCGATCTGGTGAACCGCGAACAGGAACCTTGCCCGCTTCCCGCATGTCGCGCGGGTCCGGTCTCTGAAATGCGCTGGCCTGTTTGCGGGAAGCGGATCCGTTACTGCATGATGGCGCAATGCCGTCCTTGCCGAGCAATCCGAGACGGATGTTCGGTGCACCGGGCGATGACGCCGGTTTGCGCAGGAGAGAGGAGGCGTCGCCGGAACAGTGCTCGCCGCCCGGACGCGGATGCCCGCGCCGGGGCGGCCGGGAACGTCAGTTCAGGATCGCCGCGACCGCGCCGACGAGGTCGAGGATCTTCTTTGTGTTGTCGTCGACCCGGTAGACATAGTCGCCGAGCCGGTAGTAGCTCTGGCGCGGGTCCAGCCCGTAGCGGCCGGGATTGCGGATCGGAAAGTAGTCGCCCACCAGGCGGTCACCGCGACCGTAGATCTTCTTTGCCTGGCCAGGCGGCAGACAGCCGTTGTGCTTCTTGGCGAGGCCCGGCGGACACCCTTTCGGCCCGCCCGCCTGCACGGCGGCGGGAGAGACGGACAGCATGGCCGCCATCACGATCAGGACCGGTTTGAGCATCATTTGCCTCATTTCTCTGTCTTTCGGGGCGTAACGCCAGGATTACGTCGTGCCCGGCCATTCGGTGCAGACACGTTTCCCAAAGCAATGCGGATGAATTGTGACCCGGAAAGCATTTGTCGAAAAAGACCTGGGCACAGACACCGCGTTACGTCCGGTGGTGCCCAGTGTCATCCGGTCTTCGATGGACCCGGGTATCAGCGCTCGGTTTCGTAGCGGGCCCGCGTTTCCTCGTTCATCGGGTAAAGCCCTGGCAGGCGCGCGCCGGCATCGACCTGGTCGACGATCCAGGCTTCCATGCGCTCCTGTTCGGGCGCGGTTTTCAGCACTTCGTCCAACATACCCGCCGGAATGACCACGGCACCGTCGCCGTCGGCGACGATGATGTCTCCGGGAACAACCGCGACACCGCCGCAACCGATCGTTTCCTGCCAGCCGACGAAGGTCAGGCCCGCAACGGAGGGCGGGGCAGAGACCCCGCTGCACCACACCGGAAGCTCGGAGGCGAGCACGCCCGTCAGGTCGCGCACCGTGCCGTCGGTCACCATGCCGGCGACCTTGCGCTTCTGCATGCGGGCGCAAAGGATGTCGCCGAAGACACCGGCGTCGCGGACGCCCATGGCGTCGATCACCGCAACGCAGTCTTCCGGCATTTCCTCAATGGCCGCCCTCGTGGAAATGGGCGAGGCCCAGGAGGCCGGGGTGGCAAGGTCCTCGCGCGCCGGCACGAAGCGCAGGGTGAAGGCCGGGCCGACCACGCGCGGCAGGTTGCGCTCCAGCGGCATGGCGCCCCGGATCCAGACGTTGCGCAGACCGTTCTTCAACAGGATCGTAGTCAGGGTTGCCGTGCTGACGGACTTCAGGATTTCAATGGCCTCGGCTGACAAGGTCATGGGCATTTTCCTTATGGATGAGTTGAGGAATCGACGGCCTAGACATTGGCAATATAGCCGCCGTCGACGCGGATGGAACTTCCCGTGACATAGGATGCCCGCTCGCTTGCCAGGAAGGTGACGACGTCGGCATATTCGGCCGGATCGCCATAGCGGCCGAGCGGGATGGAGGCGACGCTGTCACGCCTGACTTCCTCGACGGACCGGCCTTCACGCTCGGCCTTCTTCTCGTCGAGAAAAGTGATGCGCTTCGTGGCAACGCGGCCGGGCAGGACGACATTCGCCGTCACCCCGTCGGCTCCCACTTCTCCGGCGAGGGTCTTCGACCAGCCGACAAGCGCGCTGCGCAGGCTGTTGGAGAGGCCAAGGCTGGGGATGGGGGCCACGACGCCGGAAGAGGTGGAGGTAATGATCCGGCCCCAGCCGCGCGAGCGCATGCCCGGCAGAACCCGATCGGCGATCGAGATGACCGGCAGGACCATCGACCGGAAGGCGTCCTGCCAGGTGGCGGCCGGCCGCCCGGCAACCGGTCCCGGAGCGGGGCCGCCCGTTATGGCTACAAGAATGTCGATCGGTCCGAGGCCCTGTTCGATCCTGCCGACATGCGCCTCGATGGAACCGATATCCGCCAGGTCCCAGGTCAACGCCAGCGAGTCCGCGCCGGCGTCCGACACGGCTTTTGCCGTTGTGGCGGCGCTATCTCCGTCAAGGTCGGCGGCGGCAACCCGCGTGCCTTCCCGCGCCAGGGCCAGGCAGATCGCGCTCCCCAGGCCGCCGCCGGCTCCAAGAACCAGAGCCGTACGGCCGTTCAATCCCAAATCCATATCCGTCCTCCGTTGAGAGGTTTCAGGCGTAATCATCTTCAAGAGAAGAAAAAATGCGGTTATCTTTGATTTAAACAGAAGGAAAAGTTTGTTTTGGATATTCGCCACCTGGAAACACTGATTGCCGTCGCAAAACGCGGCTCGCTCGCCGCGGCGGCCCAGGCCCTCGACATAACCGCAACCGCCGTCGCTCAACGGATCCGCACGCTGGAGGAGGATCTCGGCGTCGCGCTGATCGCGCGGGCGGGCAGAACGGTGCGGCCGACCGAGGCCGGATATGCGCTGTTGGCAAAAAGCGATGCGTTCCTTGAAGCCTACCGGGACCTGCGCCTGGCCACGGACAGCGGGTCGGTTGCCGGGGAACTGCGGCTGGGGGCCATATCCACTGCCCTGACGGGACTGATGCCGGACATCCTGAAGCGGTTGGCGGAAGATCATCCCCAGGTGCGCGTTTTTCTCGAACCGGGCCTGTCGGGAATGCTCTATGACCGTGTTCAATCCGGGCACCTCGATGCCGCGGTGATTGTCGGACCCGCCTTTGAGCCGCCGAAATCGATGACGTTCAGGCCGTGGCGCTCGGAGCCGATCATCCTGCTGGTGCCGGAGGCGGAAACCCGCTCCGACGTCCGTGCCATCCTGGAGGACCGGCCTTTCATCCAGTACGACCGCCAGCAATGGGGCGGACGCTTGCCGGCCTTATATCTGGAAGAGATGAACATTCGGCCCGACACGCGCTACGAGCTCGATGCGCTCGATGCCATCGCGCTCCTTGTCGAGAAGGGGCTGGGCGTCTCCCTGGTCCCCGATTGGGCCGGGAACTGGCGCAAGACCCTGAAGATCCGGTGCATCGAGCTCCCGGAAAACGCCCCCAGCCGCAGCATCGGTTGTCTCTGGGTACGCAATTCGCCGCGAATGCACCTCATCCGCACCTTCCAGGAAATCGCGGACGGCCTTCGGGCGTGAGTTATGCCGGATTTCCTGCCTTCGCGCAAAACCGGCTAGGGGCCGCGAGGTTCGATCAGCTCGATCCGGTAACCGTCCGGATCCTGAACGAAGGCGATGATTTCGCGCAAGCCCGTTTCCTCCGGCGCGAAGGTCATCGGTCCCGCCGGGCGGGTGATCTCCACGCCCATCTGCGCCAGCCGCGCACAGGCTTCGCCGGCGTCGGGCACCTCCAGTGCGATGTGGCCGTAACCGGTGCCGTGCGTATAGGTCCGGTCGTCCCAGTTGTGGGTGAGTTCGATGACCGCGTTGCCCGCCTCGTCGCCATAGCCGACGAAGACCAGCGTGAACCGGCCTTGCGGGAAGGTTTCCCGGCGGAGTTCCGCCATGCCGAGCGCCCGGCAGTAGAAGTCGAGCGACCGATCGATTTCGCGCACGCGCAGCATCGTGTGCAGCAGACGTGTTGGGACGGCTGCGGATTTGTCTTTCATGGAAGTCTCCTCTGTCTTCGGTTGTCTGCCGGCGGGGGAGCCCCCGCCGGTCCTGGCCGGATTTTCCGATCCCGATCAGCGGAGCCGGTAGGTGACGACGCGTGCGGCGACCTCGTCCGAGCCGTTGACGATCTCCGCGCTCGCACCGTCCTGCGTCAGGGCGAAGGTTTCTCCGGCCACAAGGCGTTGCGGCTTGCCGTCGCCGGACCGGACCTCGACGACACCCTGGGCCACGATGCCGATGACGGGGGAAACGCCTTCAAGGGAAGCCGATGCCGATGCCGGAAGATGCCGGGAGAAGACACCTACGTGGCCGACGCGCTGGCCGCCCAGGTCGATCGTCCGCAGCGACCGTCGGTCGATCGGTCCGACCGGCTCCGCGTCGAAGGCAATGAAGGGCTCACCTTCGCGTTCCAGGCTGAAATCGATGAAGACCGCTTCTTCGGTTGCCGACATATTGTCGAACCTGAGGATTTTCGGACCTGCGGGCTCATAGAAGGGGGCGCCTTCGCCGATGATCCGGGCCTGTTCGCCTTCGGCCTGGAAGATGATCCTGCCTTGGGCGACCAGCCCGATTGCAGGAGCCAGGTGGTGATGCAGCGGGGCGACCTGTCCGGGCTCGAAGCGGAAGAAGCCGAACTCGGCCTGTGCCACGTCGCGAGGCTCGAAGTCGATTTCCATCAGCTTTTCGGGCTGGGGTGAGGTTGCTGTCCGGGGACCCGAAACCGCGAGCGTGGTCGAGCCGGCCAGAACAAGGATTGCGGCAACCATGCCTACAACGGGTTTTCCGGGCTGAATGCTTGTCATTTTCTGTTTCCTTTCAATGGGTTGAAGTCGCTTGCGCGCGCCAGGCTCAGGAGGCGTAATATGGCGAGTTCATCTCGCGGCTGGCTTCCTCGGTGACGGCGGCGTCGAAGATGCGGGTGTAAAAGGCGGTGCCGAGCTTCGCCGCCGTTTCGGGAAAGGCGTTGATTGCGAAGTCGATCGCCTCGTCGAGGCTGGCAAAGGCATCGAAACCGCCAAGGCTGTGCGTGCCGTGGCCGCTCAGCCAGAGCTTGTTCTGCAGGCCGGGTACCGCCTTCAATTCGCCGTTGCGCCCTTCCCAGGGGAAGGTGTCGAAAGGTTTGGAGATCTGCAGTTCGGTGTAGACGAAGGCAGCCGGCCTGGCAGCTGGGGCCGCGCCGAAATGAACCGATCCGATGTCCTGGCTGGCAGCGCGCACCACCTCGGCGTCGAACACCCTCGTGTTGTGGGCAACGCCGAAGGAACGCGGCTCGGTCGGGAAATATCCGGTCACGAACTTCGTTGCGTTCTCGATGCTGTCGAAGGCGTACAGCCCGCCGAGCGACTGCGACGCGTGGCCCTGCAGCCAGGTCTTGTTGAGGAAGCCGGGCTGTTTCCGGATTTCCACGTTGATCTGCTTCCAGGGCGCCTGGTCGAATGGGACGGAGATCGCGACTTCTGTGTAGACGAAGGCTTTTGGCGACATTTACTGGTCCTTGGTTTTAAGGGGTTGAGGAGGAGGGAACGCATCGGCCGCGCTTGCGGTCGCGGCGGATGACCGGCGTTCGGGCACGCGTGTTCGTTCGCGGAAATCCGCGTTGCCGGTAACGTTGGTCATGAAGGCTCCCTATCAACTTGCGTTTTGCAAGTTCATTATCGTTCTCACATCAACTTGCGAAACGCAAGTCTTTTTTGGTAGATTTATTCCATGAAGAAAAATGACCAGGCCTATGACACGGGCTGCCCGATTGCTTTCGCGCTGAGAATGTTCGGCGACCAGTGGACCCTGCTGGTCATCCGCGACATGGCGGTAAAGGGCGTGCGCACCTATTCCGAGCTGCTCAACGGCGGCGAAGGAATCTCCACCAACATTCTGGCCCAGCGATTGAAGCAGCTGGAGGAAAACGGCATCGTCTCCAAAACCCGGGACCCGGAAAACTGGCGCAGTTTTCTCTACGAGCTGACGGAAAAGGGGCGGGACCTTGCGCCCGTTCTGGCGGAAATCGTCCTGTGGAGCGGCAAGTACAATGCCAGCGACCATGCGATGACGGGAACCCTGGAAAAGGTCCGCCGGGATCGGTCGGCCTTCGAGGAAAATATACGCAAGGGAAAAATTCCCTGAAACCGGCGGGTGCCGGAAGGAGCGAGTTCCCTTCAAATTTCCCGATAGGAAGAATTTGATCCGCCCGGAGACAAATCGACGCGCGCGTTCTTGCAGCAGACAGGGTATATGAGTTCCTGTCTGCGCTGGCGCGAGGTGTAGGAGAGGGCTGTCCGGATAAGGATCAACCGGGCGGCGATGCGCCGGGAGCCACAAGAAACTACGATGCCCCGCGACGGCTTCACGTCCGAGGGGCTCGCACCAATAAATGGGAGTTAGGAATGCCATCCATGTTCGAAAGCCTCAGCGCGCGGTTGAAGCGCCCGGACCTGCTTTGCACCAAGGCCCTGGTCGCCGGGGAATGGATCGGCAGGTCTGCCACGGGAGAGGAATTCACCGTCACCAATCCGGCGAACGGCGAACCGATCGTGACCCTGCCGGATCTGGGCAGGGAAGAAGCCAGGGCCGCCATCGATGCTGCCTATGAGGCTCGCAAGGAATGGGCCGCCAGGACCGGCAAGGAACGGGCCGGCGTTCTACGCAAGTGGTTTGACCTGATGGTGGCCAACGCCGATGATCTCGGCGCTATCCTCACCGCCGAAATGGGCAAGCCGCTTGCTGAAGCCAAGGGGGAAATTCTCTACGGCGCGAGCTTCATCGAATGGTTCGCCGAAGAGGCCAAGCGCGTCTACGGCGACGTCATTCCCGGTCACCAGGGCGACAAGAGGATCGTCGTCCTGAAGCAGCCGGTCGGTGTGGTCGCCTCCATTACGCCGTGGAATTTTCCAAACGCCATGATCGCCCGCAAGATAGGACCGGCCCTGGCGGTCGGCTGCGCCTTCGTCTCCAAGCCCGCCGCGGAAACGCCGCTGTCCGCGCTCGCCATGGCGAAACTCGCCGAGGAAGCAGGCGTGCCGAAGGGGCTGTTCTCGGTAATCACTTCCAGCAAGTCCGCCGACATCGGCGAAGAGTTCTGTTCCAACGACAAGGTCCGCAAGATCACCTTCACCGGATCCACCAATGTGGGCCGCATCCTGCTTCGCCAGGCGGCGGACAAGGTGCTCAAGGCTTCGATGGAACTTGGCGGCAATGCGCCCTTTATCGTCTTCGACGACGCCGACCTCGACGCCGCGGTCGAAGGCGCGATGATTTCCAAATACCGCAACAACGGCCAGACCTGCGTCTGCGCCAACCGTATCTATGTCCAGGCCGGCGTCTATGACGCGTTCGCGGAAAAGCTCGCGGCGGCGGTGGCGCGGATGAAAGTCGGCGACGGCTTCGAGGAGGGCGTCGTTGCCGGTCCGCTGATCAGCGAGAAGGCGCTGGAAAAGGTAGAGGAACACGTCGCGGACGCGCTCTCGAAGGGAGCTCGGCTGGTTACCGGCGGCAAGCGCCACGAAAAGGGCGGCACCTTCTACGAACCGACGGTCCTGACGGGCGTGACCAGCGCCATGAAGGTGGCCTCCGAGGAAACCTTCGGCCCGGTCGCGCCGCTCTTCAGCTTTGACACCGTGGAGGATGTCGTTGCCCAGGCAAACGACACGATCTTCGGACTAGCTTCCTATTTCTATGCCCGGGACCTCAGCCGCGTCTGGCGGGTGGCCGAAGCTCTGGAATACGGCATGGTCGGCATCAACACCGGTCTGATCTCCACGGAAGTCGCTCCGTTCGGTGGGGTCAAGCAGTCCGGTCTCGGGCGCGAAGGGTCCAAATACGGCACCGACGACTTCACCGAGATCAAGTATCTCTGCTTCGGCGGAATCTGACCTCCTCTCCGTGCGGGGCTGCGCGTCGGTCCCACACGGACGCGGATCAGGTCGCCGGGCTGCCGGCGGCCGTCCCGTTATCTGAAAGGCAGATCATGCCTCCGGTCCGGCACGAACGCCCGATCGCGTCGATCACTTCCATCGACTTCAGTCCTTCTCGCGCCGGAACAAGCGGCGTTTCCCTTCCCCTGACGACGTCGACGAAGTGGCGGATCTGACGGACCATGGGATCGCCTCCGACCTGGGGAAAGCGGGTCGCCGAGATCGGCTCCCACCAGCTGCGCGTTCCCGGGTTCGACCACAGCTTCATGTTGGGTAGCTCCAGGGAGCCGTGTGTCCCGCCGATGAAATAGCAGGCCTGGCCCGTGGCCGGATAGGCCGGGTTCTCCGCCGCCGTCAGTTCCCAGCTCCAGGGGGCGACCGCGGTATCCGTGACACTGACCGTTCCGAGAGCGCCATTGTCGAAACGCAGCAGGATCGCACAGCTTTCTTCTACCGGGTTACCGCGGACCGTCCGGGCGTCCTGTGCCTGCACGCTGACGACTTCGCCAACGAGATGGCGTAGCAGGTCGATATCGTGGATGAGGTTCAGCAGCACAGGACCCGCCCCCGGCTGCCGGCGCCACTCGGTATCGAAATAGTCGTCCGGTTTGTAGAGCCAGAACATGCCGTGGACGGTGACGATGGACCCCACGGCGCCGTCGTCCAGTTTCCGTTTGGCGGCCGCGATCAGGGGGTTGTGCCTTCGGTGATGGCCGACGAGGAGCGGCACGCCGGACGTTTCGGAGGCGTCGGTGAGTTGCCGGGCTCCGGCAACGTCCACAGCCAGGGGCTTTTCGACGAGCGCCGGCACGCCCGCCGCGACGCAGTCCAGAGCGTTGTCGACATGCAGCTGATTGGGGGTTGCGAGGATGACGCCGTCGGGTATTTCCGCCGAGAACAGCCCGGCCAGGTCCGGATACCAGGGAACGCCCAATTGCCTGGCCAGGTCCCGGGCCGGGGGCGCCGGGTCGACGATGGCGGCAAGCACGGCCTCCTTGACGGCGCCGATCGCCTCGATGTGGCGCCTGCCGATCAGCCCTGCACCTGCGACGGCAAGGGACGTCGTGCCGGTCATGAGGCCTTGCCGGCCTCTTCTCCGGCGGCTTCGATCAGCGTTGCCGCCCGCTGAATGGCAAGCAGATAGCCCTGCGTTCCGAAACCGGCGATGACGCCGTCCGCGCGGAGGGAAACGTAGGAATGGTGCCGGAAGCTCTCGCGTTTGTGGACATTGGAGATGTGAACCTCGAGAACCGGGCCGTCGAAGGCGTTGAGGGCGTCGAGGATTGCCACGGACGTGTGGGTGAAGGCGCCCGGATTGATGATGATCGCGGAGCCATGGTCGCGCGCCTCGTGGATCCAGTCGATGATCTGGCCTTCCGTGTTCGACTGGTGGAAGCGGACGGCGAGACCGTGATGGGCCGCCTGCTCCTGGCATTTCTTTTCCACATCGGCGAGGGTCTCGTAGCCATAAATGTGCGGCTGGCGTTTTCCCAGAAGATTGAGGTTTGGACCGTTCAGGACGAACAATGCGGACTTCACGTTTCGGGATCCTCGATTTGGAAGGTTACATTCCGGCGGCTTTGCGGCTAGATTTGCGCCGAAGGGGCAATGCACAATTATATCCTATAATTTGCAAAATATCCTATAATCAGGAATCGTCAAGGACGCATCGATGCGGGAGCGGGAATGATCGAGGCAGCAGAAAGCGACACGGTAGGGGAGAGCGCCTACCGGAATATCCGGAACGACATCATTTTCGGGCAATTGAAGCCAAGTGAAAGGTTGCGACTGGAGCCGCTGCGAAAGCGTTACAATGTCAGCGTAACCACCCTGCGCGAGATCCTTAACCGTTTGACTTCAGACGGTTTTGTCGTTGCGGAGGGGCAAAAGGGCTTTGAAGTCGCTCCGGTCTCCGACGAGGATCTGAAGGAGATTGCGGAGTTGCGCATTCTCCTGGAAAGCCACGCCCTGAAGCGATCCTTCGAGATCGGCGACCTCGACTGGGAAGCCGGTGTCGTCGCGGCCTATCACAAGCTGCATGTCCTGGAAAAGAAGATGCTGGCCGGGGAGACCGCGGTCCGGGAAAGCTGGAAAAACGCCGACTGGCAGTTCCATCGGGCGCTGATATCCGGTTGCGGCTCGCGCGCCCTGCTGGAAACCCATGGAGCGGTATTTGACAAGTATTTGAGATATCAGATGCTTACGCTGACATTTCGAGGCGAAGCGGCTGCCAGGGAGCACAAGATGCTCCATGATGCCGCGTTGGCGCACGACGCCGAAACCGCCGGAAAGATCCTCAAAACCCATATTCTGGGCGGCGTCGAACACAGCATCACCAATCGGAAAGGGAAGTCGTAAAAATCGGACAAAAATCAAAATAACCTACAAAATAAGAAATGTATGTTGAAATAGATTTGCTCGTGTGTAATTGAATATGCGGAGTGGCTGGCTGCGGTTTCGCTGGCCAATCGCATCTGGGAGGAACACATGAGAAAATTTCTGAACCGCCGCGCCTTCGTCGCGACAGTCGCGGCCCTGACCGTTTCCGCGTCTGCGCTCAGCGTCAGCGCGGCGAACGCTGCCGACAAGATCAAGCTGCGCCTGTCCGCCCCGGCATCGGCCACCGACCAGCGCGCCGTCGCGCTGACGGAAGTCTTCGGTCCCGCAGTCGCCGACTTTGCCGACTTCGAGCCGCACTGGAACGCGACGCTCTTCAAGCAGGGCACGGAACTGGAAGCCATCGCGCGCGACAACCTGGAAATGTCAATCACCTCCGCGCAGGAGCTGGCGGTCTTCTTTCCCGAGTTTTCGATCTTTACCGCCGGCTACGTCCACCAGAACGCCGCCCACCAGGTGGCAGTCTTCAACGATCCGCTGATGGACCCGTTCAAGCAGAAAGTGGAGGACGAACTCGGCGTCAAGCTGCTGTCGGTTATGTATCTCGGCCGCCGCCAGGTGAACCTTCGCCAGAGTAAGGACGAGCTGAGCGTCAAGGCACCTGAGGATCTTTCCGGCGTGAACCTGCGCATGCCGGGAACGGATGCCTGGCAGTTTTTGGGCAAGGCGCTCGGTGCGAACCCGACCCCTATGGCCTTCACCGAAGTCTACACCGCTCTGCAGACGGGTGCGGTCGACGGCCAGGACAACCCGCTGCCAACAGTGGTCGACGCCAAGTTCTACGAAGTGACGAAACAGATCGTGCTGACGTCCCATCTGGTCGACCTGAACTATATCGCCCTGTCCAGGAAAGTTTGGGACGCGTTGACGCCGGAGCAGCAGGCAGCGGTGCAAAAGGCGGCGGATGATGCTGCGGAAGCCGGCCGGCAGGCGCAGCTGAAGAAGGAAGAGGATCTCGTGTCCTTCCTGAAGGAACAGGGCATGGAGATCTACGAGCCGGATGTCGCCGCGTTCCGCAAGCGCGTCCAGGGCATGTATCTGGAGAGCGACTACGCGGCCAGCTGGCCCGACGGGCTGCTCGACAAGATCAACGCCTTGGGCAACTAAGCTTTCAGCCTGGCACCACCCGGCCGGTCCATGACCGCGCCGGGCGGATATTCCGGAGTCACGCGGCAAGCCGGCCGCCAAGGAAACCGGTGTCGCGGGAGGAAAAGCATGTCTCTGATTTCCAGGTGGGTCATGAAGAGCGGTGAAGCCGTTGCCGCCGCCATGCTCGCAGCGATGTTCCTGACTTTTCTGCTCCAGATCTTTTCACGCTACGTGATGGATCAGCCCTTCGGGTGGACCCTGGAGCTTTGCCTGGTCCTCTGGGTCTGGATTGTTTTTTTTGGAAATGCCTTCATCGTCCGCGAGCGTGACCACGTAAGCTTCGACATTCTCTATCTTGCGGTGCCGCCGGGGCCGCGAAAGGTTATGGCGCTTGTATCGGCGCTGGCTGTCGCGCTTGCTCTTGCCTGGTCCCTTCTGCCGACGTGGGACTGGATCGACTTCCTGAAAATCAAGAAGAGCGCCACGCTGAAAATTCCCATGCGGACGATCTATGCGATCTACGCGCTCTTCCTGGTGATCGTCGCCCTGCGATACCTTTGGACCTTCGTGCATGTCCTTCGTCATGGCGCGCCCTCCGAGCCGCACGAAATCCATACGGGGGAAGAAGGATGAGCCTGCAGCTGGCCCTCTGTCTCCTGACCCTCTTCCTGCTGGCCGCGATCGGCACGCCGATTGCCTATTCCATCCTGGTTGGAGCTCTGGTCTACCTGGCCGTTGCGGGGCAGGACCTGGCACTTGCCGGCGAGCAGATCCTTGCCGGCCTCTACGAGAGCTTCGTGCTTCTAGCCGTGCCGCTCTTCATCGTCGCTGCGAACATCATGAATGCGGGCACGATCTCCGAAAGGCTGCTGCAGTTCTGCGTGGCGACGGTCGGCCGGTTCCGCGGCGGGATGGGGCATGTCAACGTGGTCGCGTCGCTGATTTTCTCCGGAATGTCCGGATCTGCCGTCGCCGACGCGGCGGGCATCGGCAAGATCATCATCGACATGATGACAAGGAGCGGCCACTACACCCGTGGCTACGCGGCGGCAATCACCGCCGCCTCCGCGACCATCGGGCCGATCATTCCGCCTTCCATTCCGATGGTCCTCTATGCGCTGGTCTCCAACCAGTCGATCGGATACCTTTTCCTGGGCGGCATCGTTCCCGGGCTGCTCATGGGGGCGGTCCTGATGGGAATGAACACCTATATCTCGACCCGGCGCGGGTTCACCCACGAGGATCCGGTCCCGCTCGGCGAGCTGCCGAGGCACACGTTCGATGCCTTCCCGGCGCTGCTGATGCCGGCCATCCTGCTCTACGGGATCTATGGCGGTGTTACCACGCCGACGGAAGCGGCAGCCGTTGCCGCCGCCTATGCACTGTTGCTTGCCGGTCTGTTCTACCGCGCGCTGTCCGCCGGTGCGCTCTACAGGATCCTTGTCGAGAGTGCCAGGTCGTCCGCCGCTGTCGGGCTTGTGATCGGTGGCGCGCTCATCCTCAACTACATAGTGGCGTCCGAAAACATACCGAACCTGCTCGCCGGGATGCTGGTCGGTCTCGATGTGCCGCCGATCGTGTTCCTGTTCGGGGTGAACCTGTTGCTGCTCGCACTCGGCTGTGTCCTTGACGCGACCACGATCATCCTGGTGATCCTGCCGCTGTTCCTGCCGACCTGCCGCGAACTCGGCATCGACCTCATCCACTTCGGCGTCGTCGCAGTGGTCAATTGCATGATCGGCCTGATCACCCCGCCTTACGGAATTCTCCTGTTTGTCATCAATGCGGTCAGCCGGATCCCGTTGCAGGAGATCATCGCGGAAATCTGGGCCTTCCTGGCTGTCCTCATTGCAGCCCTGATCGTGCTGATCCTGGTTCCGGACTTCATCCTTTGGCTGCCGCGCATGTTTGGATATCCGGGATGACCTTAAGCCGCCAACCGCTCGGGACACCGGAAACGATCCTCGCAGGCCTCGTCGGCAGCGGCATCCGGCTTTCGCGCACCCCGGCCATGCATGAGGCCGAGGGGGCAGCCCATGGGCTGCGCTATGTTTACCGGCTCTTCGACACGGACGACATGGGAAGTCCGCCCCCTTCACTCGGCGACATTTTGAAGGCCGCGGAACTTTGCGGCTTTTCCGGCCTGAACGTGACCTATCCCTTCAAGCAGGAGGTGATGGATCATCTGGATGAGCTTTCGCAGAACGCCCGCGCGGTCGGCGCGGTCAACACCGTCGTCTTCCGGGATGGCCGGCGTCTCGGCCACAATACGGACCTTTGGGGATTCTCCGAGAGTTTCCGCCAGTCGATGGCCGGTGCCGCGCGGGAACGGGTCCTGCTCGTGGGAGCTGGCGGCGCGGGCGTTGCGGTTGCCTTCGCCCTGATTGCAAACGGCGTCGGCCATCTGGTCGTCCATGACAGGGACCAAAGCAAGGCCGAGGCTCTGACGTCGGCCGTTGACCGCAAACACGGTCAGGGGGCGGCTTCCGTTGCGCTCGACCTCGCCGAGGCCTCGCGGGACATCGACGGCCCTGTCAACGCGACCCCGGTCGGCATGGACAAGCTTCCCGGAACGCCATTTCCCCTGGACCTCCTTCGCCCGTCCATGTGGGTCGCCGACGTCATCTATTTTCCCCTGGAAACCGAGCTTGTGACGGCAGCCAAGGAAAAAGGCTGCCGGGCAATGGGTGGAGCGGGGATGGCGGTCTACCAGGCCGTGCGCGCCTTCGAGCTATTCTCCGGCCGCAAGGCGGATTCGGCCCGTGTCGCCGCCGCTTTCGCAAGACTTGGATAGCGCCTGCCATCCGGGCTCGCGTTTGTCGACAAGAGGACCGCGGCAATGAAAACCGCGATTGTCACCGTTTCGATTTCCGGCGACCTGAAGGAAAAACTCGCTGCCATCGCCGCCGCCGGCTGCGAAGGCATGCTGAGGTGCCATGGCCTGTAGGTCTTTTCAGTATTCCAACTTTTTGAAAAACCGCGTCGTGATCTCATAAAGGTCGGCGATGACTTTTGCCGGACCTTGCCGCTGAGCGCGGTCCGTCATTGGAACTTCGACCCCGAAAGATATGCCTTCCGGCAGGGCGGCGACAAAAGCGCTCAGGTCTATTTGTCCTTCGCCAGGAGGCAAGCGCTCTGCTCGAGCAGTATGAAAAAGTTCCTCGGTGGTGTAACTCATCTTGGACGGCGCATCGCACAGATGCGCAAACGGCAGGCGTTCAGGCGGCAGGCTCTTCAGAAGACTGTGATCCGGTCCTGATCTGTCGAAATGAAGGCTGTCGACTAGAATACCGATGTCCGGCCCGGCCCTCCGCACAACCTGCCAGCAGGTCTCCAGGTCGGAAACCTCGGTCCAGGGAAAGAATTCCAGGACGACGCCGAGGCCGCGTTTGCGGGCCGCTTCGGACAATTCGGCAAGCCTGTCCGCCAACCTGCCAAGGTCCGGATCATAAGGCGCCGTGATCACGTGGCGGGCTCCGAGATCCGCGCCCGCGTCGAGAAAGCGGCCCAGCGCCCGGACGTCGGTCTCCGGCGTGATCTTGACGAACTCGATATCCGATACTCCGAGACCGGTCGCCTGCAATGCGCGCTTGGTTTCGCGGAGAGCTGTCGGCTGCTCCATCAGCGGATAACCGGGTGTGCTGTCGGTTACTTGAATGAGACGCAGGCCGACGGCGTCGAAGCCGGCATGGGCAGCGGCTTCGATGAAGGCCGGCGGCGCAAGGTCAATGGCCGAAAGATGGGCAACCGAGAGCTTATGCGCCATGGAGGTTCTCCGTGCCGGCGGCGTGCCGGCCGGCTATGAAACCAAATGTCAGGGCAGGGCCAAGATTGATGCCGCCTGCCGGATAGAAGCCGCCAAACACGCTGGCGCTGTCGGTTCCGGCGGCATAGAGCCCGCTTATGACGGACTGATCATCGCGCAACACGCGGGCGTATTCGTCCGTGGCGAGGCCCGCAAAGGTTCCAAAGCTGCCGGGAACCACCTTGACCGCATGGAAGGGAGCCTTGGCGATCGGCGCCACGCAGGGATTTGGTTTCCGGTCCGGATCGCCCTGAAGGCGCATGTAGGGTGACGTTCCCCGGAGAAACGCGGGATCCTCGCCGCGCTCGGCATGGTGGTTCCAGGTCTCGATCGTCGTCTTCAGGCCAACCGGATCAATCCCGCAAGCATGCGCGAGCTCCCCAATCGATCGTCCGGTCTTCAGATAGCAACGCCGGATCCACTGGCGGTAGGGAACCGGGCTTGGCCGGACGACACCAAGACCGTAACGGCGGAGGAACCGGTGGTCGCAGACAAGCCAGGAACAGGCAGGTTCGTCATCCGGTACGGCACTCAGCAGCGCCTCGACATAGTCATGGTAGCCCAGCCCTTCGTTACAGAACCGCTTTCCATTGGCCAGAACACCGATCACTCCCGGTTTGCCGCGATCAATGATGTGCGGAAAACGGCCGGTTCGCCCGTCGGGCCAGGGAACCGTCGATACAGGGCAAAAGGCTGCGGGACGGGCAGTCGACAAATCAACCTTCGCACCGACCGCTTCCGCCAGCCGAAGCCCGTCACCAGTTGCGCTTGGGACGGCCAGGGTCTGATGCTCTTCGTTGCGGGGAAAGGTGTTCGCCCGGCGGACTGCATCGTGCGGATAGCCACCGCAGGCCAGCACAACGCCGCGTTCGGCGATCAGTTTTCTGCCGTCGGCAAGATGCACGCCGCAAACCCGCCTGTTTTCCACGATCAGAGCGGCAACGTCGATGCCGGTGCGAATGTCGACCGATAGATCGAGAGCGGAACGCAGCAAGCGTGCCACCAGGGCGTTGCCGTTGCGCAGATCCATTCCACGGCCAAAAAGCGCAAGGTCGGTGAAATGGCGAACCGTTCGACGGGTTGCATGCAGGAAGGATGACAGCGACCGTGTCGTGGTCATGAAGGCTCTGAGATCAGCACCCGCCTGGATGGTCATGCCGAAAAATGTCGTTTCCCGGACCGGCTTGCGCAACAACGTGATTTCCGAGCCAAGATTGCGGCCGTCATAAGGACGCGCGATGACGGATCGCCCACCTGTGCCGGCTCCAGGGAGATGACCATAAGTATCCGGGATCGCTGAACCCGGTTCGAACTGCAGGGAAGTGTTCGTCTCGAAAAAGTTGACCATTTCCGGCGCAGCTTTCAGGAAGGCCTCCACCCGTTCCTTGTCGAACCTGCTTCCCAGCAGAGATCGGAGATAGGTGCGTGGAGCCTCTTCCTGTTCGGTGATACCGGCGCGTTGAACCACCGGGTTGCATGGCGCCCAGATCCAACCTCCCGACCATGCCGTCGTTCCGCCGATGACGTCCGATTTTTCAAGGACAATGACGCGCAGCCCCTGCCAGGCACCGGTCACGGCGGCTGCAAGCCCCGCGGCTCCGGAGCCAATCACGATAAGATCACTATCAGCGCGGTCTGCGGTATTGCCTGCCACGGGCATGCCAGTCCTCCATTGCCCGTCAAACTTGATACAATTGGCCTTAACGTCAATTACCGACTTTATATGTACAATAACATCATGTTAATTTGCTCACTGGGAGGTGGGTGGCGATGCGTGAAATAACTCTGAGGCAAATCGAGGTCATTCGGGCTGTCATGCTGCGCGGCACCATCAATGGGGCGGCCGAACATCTCGGCGTTTCTGCGCCGGGGATCAGCCGACTGGTCAAGCATACCGAGGAATCCCTCGGAATCAGGCTGTTCGAGCGACAGGCGGGACTGTTCGTTCCCTCCATCGAGGCTGGTGCCGTCTTCGATCAGATCGGCCAGGTCTATAAAGGTGTCGAGAACCTTCAGGTCGCCGTGGATTCACTTCAAAAGGGCGTGGATGTGCGGCTTGCGTTCGCCTCGGCGCCATCGGTCGCGCAGTTTATTGCCGCACGCGCCATCCGAACGATGCGCAAACGCTATCCGGACCTGTTCATCGATCTCAATATTCTGAAGATCGAGGAAACGCTGGATTATCTCCTGCTGGAGCGCGGCGAGTTCGTCATCATGAGTTCTCCTGCGCACAATCCGGGTGTGGAGAGCGAGGCGATAGCGCATGGACGAATTGTTGCCATTTTGCCGGAGGGGCACAGGTTGTCGGATCAGGAGCGGGTCTCGGTTCATGACATCAAGGACGAGCCGCTGATCGGAGTGGATCCTGGCGATCCTTATGGCGCAATTGTCGCCAAACCCTTCCAGGAAGCGGGGCTGCCTCTCCGGCACAGCATGCGCGGCCGATTTGCCCAGACGGTCGTGAGCCTCGTACGCCACGGATTGGGTGTTGCGCTAATCGACGAGTTTTCTGTCGCTGAGGTCTACATGCCCGGGCTTGTGCGAAAGCCATTGCTCGAGGACGTCAGCGTCACCGTTTATGTCGTTCGCAAGAAGGGGCGTGTGCTGTCGAATTTCGCCGAATTCGGAATTAAGCAGTTCCGCAAGGAACTTGCTGAAGCGCACATGCACTGGGGCACATTGGCGGATGGCCGGAATTAACATCATGTTATGATACAAGTGAACTAGGTATTTGACGTTAGGTGCATTGCGCGAGCACAATTCAGACAGCAAACGGAGCTATTGGGAGTGAACCGTTTGAGGTCTGACATTGGGAGGAACCTAATGAAACATTTTGTAATCGGCGCCGTATCCGCGCTCGTTTTTGCGACATCGACGGCCTTTGCCGCAGATTTTCCGACCAAGGAAATCCAGGGTGTCATCCAATGGGGCGCGGGCGGTTCGACCGATACCGTGATGCGCTCTGTCACCCCTCACGCAGAGGAAACGCTCGGCGGTACGGTTGTCATGCAGAACATGACCGGTGGCGTCGGCGCGATTGCACTGAACTATGTCGCCGGCCAGCCTGCCGATGGTTACACGCTTCTCATGGGCGCGGAAAACCCGCTGCTCTACAAGGTGATGGGACTTGGCGACAAGGACTATTCCGACTTCACTCCGATCAGCCTGCTGGCACGTGGAACGCCGATCCTGGTGGCCAACAAGGATGCGCCGTTCGACGACTACGCCGGCATGATGGCTTACATCAAGGAGAACCCGGGCGAACTGCGCATGGGAGCAACGGGGCCTGGCGGGTTGCCGTCAGTCATTACCGCCATGATGAACACAGTCGAAGGCAAGCTCGACGTGATCTCCGTTCCCTATGACGGGGATGGCCCGGCGCTGACCGCGCTCCAGGGGGGCGCCATTGATGTGATGCCGGCCGTTCTGGGCGCGGCGATCGAAGGAATTCGTGCCGGCAACATGAAGCCGCTTGCGATCTTCGATGTGGCACAGAACGAAAAACTGCCCGAAGTGCCAATCGTGACTTCCTTCAACGCGGGTTACGAAACCTATCTGCCGTGGGGACCTTTCTTCGGTGTGTTCGTTACCAAGGGCACGCCTGATGATGTGGTAGCCAAGCTTTCCGCTGCTTACGCGGAAGGGGCCAAGAACCCGGAATTTGTCGAGCTGATGGACAATCGCGGCTTCATGATGATGGGCATTTCCGGCGCTGAGGCAGAGGACTTTCTGACCAAGTGGCAGCAGGGCACGACCTGGCTCCTCCAGGACGCCGGTCTGACAAAGGCTTCGCCCGAGGAATTCGGTATTGCGCGGCCAGGCAAGTGATCGCCTGACAGGCGGTTGATCTGACCGTTTTCTGACAGTCGGCGCCGCACTTCTCCAGCGAAGCGCGGCGCCTTTTCTTTCCAGCACGGCTCTAGGGAGGACGCCATGCAGCACATCGAACCGGAACACCACGACGGCACATCGGATGCCACGCCGGGCGGGTATGAGACCCGGCGTCGTCCCGGAGAACTTGCGTTTGGAGCGCTCATGCTGGTCGCAAGTCTTGGATTGCTTTGGAACGCCTATGGTATTTCGGGATTCGAAGCGCTGTCCGCCCCGGGCACGGTGCCCATGGGAACAACCTTTGTCATGGTTGTAACGGCAGCCATCGTCTTGCTGAAAACCGCACGTTTGCCCCTTGAGCCGCACGAAACTCTGAAACGAGACATCTTGCCGGGAATCGTTGTGGTGTTTGTCGGCTTTCTGGTTGCCTATGGCCTGTTGCTGAAGCCGCTTGGTTTCATTCCGACTTCGGCCCTGTTTTTGATTGCAGCCATCAAGATTCTCTCCGGACGCGGCTGGGGTTGGGCCCTTTTGATGGCGTTGGGAAGCCTCGTCGTAATCTGGCTGGTTTTCCGCATCGTCTTCACGGTCCTGATGCCGGCGGGCCTCGTTCCGGAGGCGGAATTCATCCAGTTCTTCCGGGATCTCGTCAATGGTGGAGGCGTGTGATGCAGGCTCTCATGGATTTCCTCACGGTATTCTCGCAGCCTGAACTTGTGCTGCTCGTCGGCCTGGGCACTTTCGCCGGTGTGTATGTGGGCGCCATCCCCGGGCTCTCGGTCACGATGGCCGTATCGATCCTGATATCCTTTACCTTCTCGTGGGATGTCTATCCGGCGATCTCACTCATGATCGGGATCTACATGGGTGGCGTCTACGGCGGGTCACGGACAGCGATCCTCTTGAACATTCCCGGTGCGCCATCAGCGATCGCCACGGCTCTTGACGGCTATCCAATGGCAAAGCGTGGTGAGGCCGGAACGGCCATCGGTGTTACGACCGTCATGTCATTTATCGGCGGTTTCATCGGGATTGCCGTTCTGGCATTGGCTGCCCCCCTTGTGTCCGACTTCGCGCTGAAGTTCCAGCCGCGCGATTACATGCTCCTTGCGGTTCTGGGTATCCTGCTCGTCGGTTCACTGTCCCAGGGCAGTCTGGTCAAGGGCATCTTCGCCGGTGCCTTGGGGATTGCAATCGGCGCTGTCGGGCGCGACCCGCTGACCTTCGCAGAGCGCTTCACCTTTGATTTCCAGATCCTCGAAGGCGGCATTTCCTTCATTGCCGTCATGATTGGAATGTTTGGCGTCTCGGAAGCCCTGCTGCAGCTTCACCATGTCGACAAGGACGCGGTTCGTCAAAAGATCAGCCGCATCGTCCCCTCCCTTGCTACCGTCAAGAAACACCTGCCGCTTTGCCTCCAGACATCCACGATAGGTGTCGTCATCGGGGCGTTGCCGGGCACGGGCGGTGATATCGCGGCTCTGATGGCCTACGATCATGCCAAACGGGTCACGAAGAACCCGGAGCGTCCCTTCGGGGACGGCGCAATGGAGGGTCTGGTTGCGCCGGAGACCGCCAACAACGCTGCCGTGGGCGGAGCATTCATTCCGATGATGACGCTCGGCATTCCAGGGGACGCCGTGACCGCCATCATGATTGGCGCGCTTTTCATCCACGGTCTGAATCCCGGTCCGATGCTCATGATCGACAAGCCTGACATGTTCTGGTTCATCGTCGGTGCACTGGTTACCGCCAACTGCTTCATGCTGCTCTTCGGGCTGACGGGAATCCGGCTTTTCACCAAGATCGTCGAGATGCCTCGCTCAGTCTTGATCCCGCTGATCATGCTCCTGTCGATCGTCGGCGCCTACGCGGTGAACAATTCGATCACCGACGTCTACTGGATGCTCGGCTTCGGCATATTCGGCTACTTCATGCGTCACTACGGCTATCCGCTGGGGCCGGTAATTCTCGGAGTGATCCTCTCACGGCTTCTCGATGACAACTGGCGCCGAGCGATCATCTCCGAGCGTGAGGATCTTGGCCGCTTCTTTGAAGGCATCGTGACGAGCCCCCTGTCGCTTGTGCTCTTCCTGTCGGTGATCCTGATTTTCGTGTCGCAAACGCCTCTCTGGTCGAAGGGGAAGGCACTCCTTTTTTCCGATAAAGCACAAGGCGCAAAGCAATGAGCAACGGTGCGGCAACGCCAGACGGTCTCAAACTCGGTCTCATAGGAGACAATATCGCACGCTCGAAGTCTCCCATGTTGCACAGGCTCGCAGGTGAGCAGAATGGAATTGCCGTGCGCTATGACCGGCTGGTGCCGATTGATCTTGGCCTCACGTTCGGAGAGGTTTTTGCCCGTTGCACGCGCGAAGGGTATCGCGGCATCAATGTCACCTATCCCTACAAGGAGCACGCAGCAGCTCTCGTTCGGATCGACAATCCTCTGGTACGCGCCATCGGAGCCGTCAACACGGTGATTTTCGAAGGTGACACGTCACTCGGTCACAACACCGACTATTCCGGTTTCATGGCGGCGTACAAATCCGTGCGCGGCAAAAGGGCGACCGGTACCGTTCTGATGATCGGGACAGGAGGGGTCGGCCGGGCCGTCGCCTTCGGGCTGGTCGGCCTCGGCGCGCTCGAACTGCGGCTGTTGGACCGGGAACCTGCCAAGGCAGAAGCTCTGGCGGACGCCTTGCTTGCCGTCGCACCCGATATGGACATCACCATCTGGGTCGATCCGCAAAAGGCTGCCAAAGATGCGACCGGGCTCATAAATTGCACGCCGGTTGGCATGGTCGGTCATGAAGGAACCCCATTGCCATTCGAGGCCATGCAGGGCGCGGAATGGGCGTTCGACGCGGTCTACACACCGACCGATACCCAGTTCCTGAACGATGCCGCTGCCGCAGGACTCTCGATCATCTCCGGCTGGGAACTATTTTTCTACCAGGGTGTCCATGCCTGGAAGCACTTTTCGGGTTTGTCCGTCGATGAAGCTGCCTTGCGGCAGAACCTGCTCGACACGGGAGATGCTGAATGAAAACCGCGATTGCCACCGTTTCGATTTCCGGCGACCTGAAGGAAAAACTCGCGGCCATTGCGGCGGCCGGCTTTGATGGCGTGGAAATTTTCGAAAACGACTTTCTCGCCTTCGACGCCAGCCCGCGCGAGGTCGGGCAGATGGTGCGCGACCACGGCCTGGAAATCTCCCTGTTCCAGCCTTTCCGCGACTTCGAGGGCATGCCCGAGCCTCAGCGCTCCCGTGCCTTCGACCGGGCAGAACGGAAGTTCGACCTGATGCAGGACCTCGGCACCGACCTCGTCCTGATCTGCTCGAACGTGTCGCCGATCTCGCTCGGTGGAATCGACCGTGCCGCCGACGATTTCCGCGAACTCGGCGAAAGAGCCGCCAAACGCGATATTCGGATCGGATACGAGGCGCTCGCCTGGGGTCGGCACGTCAGCGACCATCGGGACGCCTGGGAAATCGTCCGGCGCGCCGACCACCCCAATGTCGGCCTGATCCTCGACAGTTTTCATACGCTTGCGAAAAGGATCGACCCGGACACCATCCGCGCGATCCCGGGCGACAGGATCTTTTTCGTCCAGCTTGCCGACGCGCCGAAGATCGACATGGACCTGCTCTACTGGAGCCGGCATTTCCGCAACATGCCGGGCGAGGGGGACCTGGACGTCACCGGCTTCATGCGGGCGGTCGCGGCTACCGGCTACGACGGCACCCTGTCCCTGGAGATCTTCAACGATCAGTTCCGGGGCGGATCCCCAAAAGCCATTTCGGTCGATGGACATCGCTCCCTGGTCTACCTGATGGACCAGGTGCACAGGCTGGAGCCTGACATTGCCATCGAGGTGCCGCCCATGCCGGATCGTGTCGAGGTGTCTGGTGTCGAGTTCGTCGAATTCGCGGCGAACGAGGAAGAAGCCGCGGAGCTCGCGCAGGTGCTGCGGATCCTGGGGTTCTCCTGCGTCGGGCGGCACGTCTCGAAGAACGTGATGCGCTGGCGCCAGGGCGACATCAACATTGTCGTCAACACCGAGCGGAAAGGGTTCGCGCATTCCTCCTACGTGGTTCACGGGGTGAATGTCTGCGACATCGGCCTGAAAGTCGCCGACGCCGGAGAGACCGTCGCCCGCGCGCGTGCGCTCGGCGCCGAGCCGTTCGAGCAGCCGGTCGGGCCGGGAGAGTTGAAGATCCCCGCCATTCGGGGCGCCGGAGGCGGGGTTATTCACTTCGTCGACGACAGGAGCGATCTGTCGGCGGTCTGGGACAGGGAATTTCAAAGCATCGCCGTCGAAAACTCCCCGGCAGACGCGGGCCTGATCCGCATCGACCATGTTGCCGAGACGATGGCTCATGACGAATTGCTGACCTGGCTGCTGTTCTACACGTCGATCTTTGCGACGGAGAAAACGCCGATGGTCGACGTTGTTGACCCGGCGGGCCTCGTCCGCAGCCAGACCGTCGCCAACGCGGACGGCTCGCTACGCATCACGCTGAACGGCGCCGACAACCGGCGCACGCTTGCCGGACATTTCATTTCCGAGGCCTTCGGGGCGGCCGTCCAGCATCTCGCCTTCGAGACCCGGGACATCTTCGCGACGGCGGCAAGGCTGAAGGAAAACGGCTTCGCGCCCCTCGTGATTTCGCCGAACTACTATGACGATCTCGACGCCCGGTTCGGCCTCGACGACGTCTTCCTGGAGCGGCTGAAGTCCGAAGGCATTCTCTACGATCGCGACGACAACGGCGGCGAATACTTCCAGCTCTACAGCCCTTTTCACGGGGAAGGCTTCTTCTTCGAAATCGTGGAGCGGCGCGGCGGCTACAACGGCTATGGCGCCGCCAACGCCCAGTTCCGCATCGCCGCCCAGAAAAGACACCTGAGGGCGAAGGGCGTTCCGAAAAAGTGAGCCCCAGCCACAGGCCGGTCACGGGTTTTGGGCTCTGTCCGGACCGGATGTTTCGGCCCGGACATCGAAAGGTCGAGGCTGCCGGCTCGTCGGCCAACCTGGGCAAGGGCGCCATGGGGCTTTCGGATGAAGGCCTCGACGGTCATCCTCTTAGCGTCCGGAAGTTGTTTCGCTGTCGCCGTTCATTCCTGCGCGGCCACCACGATGATCTCGACCTTGTAGTCGGGGGTGGCGAGCCGGGCTTCGCCGCAGGTGCGCGCGGGCGGGTTGGCCGGATCGATCCTTTTCCCAAGCGTATGAAAACTGTCGAGGATCAGGCCGACATTGGGGTGATCGGCACGCCTGTCAGCAGGTTGATTACATTGAGTATCATCAGTGTAGAGGGGATGTTTTCTTCATTTTACTCAAGGCATCGCCCTGCCATCGTGTTCCCGAACGAGGAGCATGTCTAATGGATAACAATCAACCTCTCGGCGGAAACGCGATGCCCAGGTTTGGCGGACCGGCAACCATGATGCGGTTGCCGGCGCAGGAGGACGCCAGGGGCCTTGATGCCTGTTTTGTCGGAATCCCGCTCGATATCGGAACGTCCAACCGCTCGGGGACGCGCTTCGGTCCGCGCCAGATCCGGGCGGAGTCCGCGATGATCCGCCCCTACAACATGGCCACGCGCGCAGCGCCTTTCGAGAAACTGCAGGTGGCCGACATCGGCGACGTGCCGATCAATACCTTCAACCTTCCTGCCTGCATGGACATCATCACGGATTTCCATTCCGGAATTCTTGAGCACGGCTGCATTCCGCTGACCCTGGGAGGCGACCATACGCTCACGCTTCCCATTCTGAGGGCGATGGCAAAAAAACGCGGACCGGTCGCCCTCATTCACGTCGACGCGCATTCGGACACGAACGAGCACATGTTCGGGGAAGAGATTGCGCACGGCACGCCGTTCCGCCGGGCACACGAGGAAGGCCTGCTCCAGAACGACAAGGTTTTCCAGATCGGTCTGCGCGGAAGCGGTTATGCGCCAGACGATTTCGACTGGGGCCGCAGCAAGGGCTGGACCGTGGTTCAGGCCGAGGAGTGCTGGGGCAAGTCGCTGGCCGGCCTGATGAAGGAGATCCGCAGCCGGATCGGTGATCACCCGGTCTACCTGACTTACGACATCGACAGCCTCGATCCCGCTTTCGCGCCAGGAACCGGAACCGTCGAAATCGGTGGCCTCACGGTCTGGCAGGCGCTGGAGATCGTTCGGGGCGCAAAGGGGCTGAACCTGATCGGGGGCGACCTGGTGGAGGTTTCCCCCCCATACGACACCAGCGGCAACACGGCGCTGATCGCGGCAAATCTCCTTTACGAGATGCTGTGCGTGCTGCCTGGCGTTTGAACACCAAAAACCAAAAAACAAAAACGGGACCATCCAAGAGGAGAACATGACACCAGGACCAGGATGTTGATTGACCGTCGCGGCCTTCTGCGCACCGGGGGAGCGCTTGGAACGCTCGACGCCGCGGGTATGCCGTCGATCCTTTGCGCGCAAGACCGCAGCCTGAAAGTCGGGACCTACGGGGGTACTTTCAGGAATCGTTCGAAAAACACATCTTCCCCGATTTCACCAAGGCAACCGGCATCGCCGTCGAGTCGATCGGGGAACCGCCCGGAGAGGCCTGGCTGGTTCAGCTGCAAGCCGCCGCACCTGCCAACCAGGCTCCGGCCGACGTTTCCATGATGGCGCAGGAACGAGCGGCAGCGTTCGGGACAACCTCGTCGAAATCGGACAACGGGCCCGGCAGGCGGCCGAAGCCGGCGCGGAGCTGCTGCTGTTTCCAGAATGCTTCCTGACCGGCTACGTCACGCACAACCCGCATGAGATCGCCGAGGACGTCACCGAGGTGCTCCATGCGGAACTCGCCCGGATCTCGCGGGAGACGGACCTTTGCCTTGTGGTCGGAAGCTATGCCTGCGGCAACGGCAAGCTGGCGAATGCCGCGCATGTGTTCGATCCGGAAAAGGGACTGATCGGCACGTACCGCAAACACATGCTTTATGGTCCGTGGGAAAAGGGAACCTTCCAGCGCGGAACCATGCC